>CAYOGE010000034.1:0-40032 GCA_964403525.1 uncultured Phycisphaeraceae bacterium
GCCTCGGGCGCCTTGGGGGCGGCCGGAGCGGCCGGTGCCTGCGGCTCAGCGGCGGGCGTGGCCGGCTTGGGCTGCACGGGGAAGTACGGGTCGGCGGGCTTGCCCGGGAGCTTGGGCATGTCGGGCAGATCGACCGGAGCGGGCTGACCGGGCTTTGGCTCACCCGGCTCGGCGAGCTCGCCGGCGTTGCCGATGCCCGACTCGGCCGCCTTGAGCAGCGCCGAGGCGCGTGCCTTCGCGGCGGTGTCGGCGGTTGAGCTGGTCGCAACGGCGAATGCCTGGCGCTGCGCGCCCTTGAAGTCGCCCGTCTTCAGCATCCACTCCGACTTCTGGAGCGAAAGCTCGTTGGAGTCCATCGCGGCGATGCGCTTCTCGACGCTCGCCAGCAGTGCGGCGGCCTTGGCGCGGTCGTCGGCGGTGGCTTTGGCATCACCGGTGATCGCGGCGAGTTGCGCACGCGCTTCAACGAGCTTGCCGGAGCCGACCAGCGCCTGCGCGGTGGTCACGGAATTGACGGGGGCCGCGGGGGTCGTCGTGCCGGCCGTTTGGGCCAGTGCGATCGAAGCACCCGCAAGCGCCCACGCGCCCACAGCAGTAACCAAGAGCGAGCGGGCAGTACGTTCAGCGGAAACGCGCATGCAGAAGACTCCGTATCCGGCCGGTTTCGAGTCCATCCCGGCCCGGCAAAGGACGGGAAGGTAACGGCTCCCGCCGAGAAAGGCAAACGCCAACTTACCCGCCCAGCCCCCAACCCCCCTTTCGCAACCCTCGCTCCCCCAAAGACTTGGAACGACAAGGGCACCCCCACGCCACCCGTCGCCGGCACTGCCCAAACCCGGCTCTACCGCACGATTGCTGAGCATTGCACCCATTCGCGTCGTTTGGTCGCTTCAGCCCTTACTCCATCCACCGAGCCGCGATAACCCGGCTGGTTTTGAGGTCCAGCGGCCGTTTGGCGGCCAGAGCGGGGAACTGGTCGACATCCTCAGGCCGGATCCGATCGGCAACGAGGATGTCGAATTCCTCCATATCCAGCGATAGATCATCCATGGGAATCTCTTCCATCCCGCCGCCGCCATCACGGTCGGCGGGGGTATTCCCCGTATCCGCACGCCCGGGGCGACCCGGCTTATCGACAGATTGTCCACCGGTTCTCCCCAATCCCCGTGGAGTGAACTCGCCGGTTGTGGATGGCCTGTCGGGTGACTTCCCGGTGGGCGCGGGGGGCGTCAGCGGATCGCCGAAATCCAGGTCGGGTTCATCGCCCAATCCAGGCAGGGCGGTCGGGTCATCGCCACCCAGGAGCGACTCGGCCGCGGAGATCGCAAGTTCGGAGGCGTTCTGCAGGCTGTCGGCGGTGAGGAACGACTCGGTGTAGCGCACTTCGCCACCTTCGTCGAACACGCGCACGACACAGCGCCACGGGACCACACCCAGCGGGTTGCCGTGCTCGTCGTTGTTGTTGAACGGATCGACGTTGAGCGTCAGGCCCCAGTCGTCGCGGAGCTGCTCGACGATCTCGTCGTGCGTCAGCAGGTCGGGCCGGTTGCTCGGCGCATCGAGCACGCCGCGGTGCTCGTGCACCGCCGCATCGGCGCCCGCGATCTTGTCCACCTCTTCGAGGTCGAACGCCTGGAGGATCTTCTCAACCTGCTCCTTTGCGCCGGCCGCGACGCGCACCGTGACGATCTTGTGCTCGTCGACAAAGATGTAGACGAACGGTTCTTCGCTCATCGCGCCGAAGCCGACCATGCCATCCTCGAAGAACCAGCCGCGGAAGCGGCGCAGCGCCTCGAGGAACCGCTCCAGCCCGACCAGGTCGTAGGCGATGTAGGGGTCGATCTCGCGGTAGCCGTCGTTGCCCATCACATCCAGGATCGGGAAGACGCGCCCCGGAAGCAGGGCGTAGAGCTGGCGGCAGAGGCTCTCGACGCGCGATGCGCGGATGTTGATGTCAAAGACGTACCGGTCGGGCCAGGGCTCGAGGTCTTCATCCTCAAGCCCTTCGCCCATGCCGTCGCCGCCGTCGTCGAACCCCTTGAGCCCGTCGGTGCCGCCCCCGCTTTCATCACCGGACCCATCGCCACCATCCCTGCCCGCGCGCCACGGCTCGTCGTCGTCTTCATCGCGCTCCGGCTCACCCTTGCCGCGCCCCCCACCGCCCCCACCGCTCCCACCCCCACCGCCCCCTCCTCCCGCGGGCGGGCCGTCGTCGGCCGACTCGAACGCGATGGTGTACCCCTCGATCGGCGTCAGCGGCTCGACGGGGTAGACGCCCAGCGGAAAATCAAAGTCGCCACCACCACCTTCAACCGGTGCGGTCTGGCGCTTGATCGATGTGTCTACGCGGGCTCGGGCCACGGGCAGAGCATAGAAGGAGAACCGCGCCAACGCCGCGACGCGTTCATCCCGCGCGGGCGGGCGTACCGTCAACCATGAGCCAAGTGACAACGCTGGTGCTGGTCTCGGTCGGTAACACGCGCACGCGCATCGCCATCGCCAGGGGGCCGGGTGGGGAATTCGCCAAGGCCGTCGTCGAGCCCTCGGTGGTGGTTGAGAACGCCGCCGAGGGCGCGCTGGAGAGCGCTGTGAGCGCTGCGGCCGCCGGCCTTGATGCCCCCCGCTCGCAGGCGCTGGTGGCGAGCGTCAACGACTCTCAACTTCCGCGGATCAGCGCTGCGCTGGCCGCCACGGGGCTGGGGGTCACGCGGCTTGGCAACGGCTCGGGCGGGACGGTGCGGGTTCCCGTCGTCATGAACCTGCAAGGATCGGGGGGGAGCGTCGGTGTGGACCGGTTGCTCTGCACACTCGCCGCCTCGGCCCGCTCGGGCGGCGCCGCCTGCGCGGTGATCGATGCGGGCACCTGCGTAACCGTGGACTTTGTTGACAGGCACGCGGTCTTTCAGGGCGGCGCCATCGCGCCGGGGGTGGGGCTCATGCTCAAGGCGATGCACGATGGCACCTCCGCCCTGCCGAGCGTGCGCCCGCCGCGCAAGGGTGATGACACCGCCTGGATCACCACCGACGAGGTCAAAGGCGCAATGGGCAAGAACACCGAGCAGGCGATGCTGCTCGGTGCGCTCAACGCCGTGCGCGGCCTGGTGCGCTGGCAGGTTGAGAAGTTCGCCGAGGCCGCGGGGAGCTACCCGCGCGTGATCGCCACCGGCGGCGATGCCCCGCTGCTGTTTGACCCGCGCATTGCCGGCGCGGGCGATGACCTGGTTGAGCACATAGTGCCCGACCTGCAACTGGTCGGCATGGTCGCCGCGTGGACGCTGCTTCAGGGAGGAGGCGATGCCGCAGAAGCGGGTGAAGCAACCGACGATGAAGCGCTCGACGAGTTCGGCCGCGAAGATGAGGGTGAGGGGGAGTAACCCGGGCCTTGGCAACCGCCCGCGTCATTCGTACGCCGCCCCCCTCCCTCCCCCCCTCTTGTGACTCGTGACGCATCGCTCGCCCTTTGAGCTTTTCCAAGGGGGGGCGGGCCGCGGAACGTGCGAGCAGGAGCGAAGCGGATGCCGAGCCGGAAGATCGATCGCCGGGCCGCCGAGGCGACCTGATCATCATTGCGGATGAGCATGGATCAGGAGCGACAATCGATCGGGTTCAATTCCATCACGATCAATGCACGTTCGACGCTGATCGCTGCGTGTTCACCACAGAATCCCGGTGCCTTGTGCGTCACTCGGACGACCAATCGCGTCCGAGAACGGGCCGGTTTTTTCATTCCCGGGTACCCGGGAACGATCCCCGGGTACCCAGCAACGATTCCCGGGTACCCGGCAACGACCCCCGGGTACCCAGCGACGATCCCCGGGTACCCGGCAACGACTCCCGGGTACCCAGCGACGATCCCCGGGTACCCGGCAACGACTCCCGGGTACCCGGGAACGATGCCCGAGGGCTCGGCAAGCGTCCCTGGAAACCCTAGCAAAAGTGCCGCACGGCCCTCCTTCTACATTTGTTCTCATCACCTCCTCGCAGTGCTCCGCGGCAAAGGACGTTAACCCCTAAATCGGGGATATCGCGCCGTCCCTGCGACTTTCGTGTTTTTGCATGCAAGGTGGCTGGGCCCGACGCCAACTCCAATGGCGAGTCGCCGCGGGCGCTCTTGCGCGCCCGGTGCACCCGCCCCGGAGTGTCCGCCATGAACCGCACGATCCCCTGCATCCTGACCGCCGCGCTCGGCCTTTCGCTTGCCTCAACCATGAGCCTTGCCCAGGCCGGGGGGGCGGGGGGTCCGGGAGGCCCAATCTACGCCAACGGCCTGCTGGTTGAGCCGATCGGCGGCGCGCCGGCCTCGGCGGGGAGCGACGGCCGCTCAGCGATTTTCTTCTGCTTCGACAACTCGCTCACGCAGGGTGTGCAGGTCCCCTGCGACACCGACGGCGGTGCGCAGTGCACCGTTGACATGACGCCGGTGCTCTCCACACCCGGGGCGCGCCTGCGCGTGTGGCAGCTGATGCAGGGGCAGAACGCATCCTCTGCGCTGTCGCACGTGACGGTGACCTCAACCGCCGGCGGCAGCGCCGAGTGCGTCGCGGACTTCTCATCGCTGGGGGCAACGAGCGTGACGGTCGTGGTGCGCGACCGCTACGGCAACGCGCTGGCGACACAGACCTGCAGCGCCAACGCCTGCGCGTGCACGATCGCCGACAACGGCTTCGATCCGGCGGGGGGTGGAGGGGGGGGAGGTGGATGGGTCTTCTCATCCACGAACAAGACGGGCTACAACGTCAAGGCGAACGTCAAGTGCCGCCTGCTCAGCGGGCAGGGAACGGTGACGGGCGTTGGCCCGGTGGCCATCGCTCACGCGGCGAGCGTGGAGTTCAGCCCGATCATCTGCATCACCGAGCCGTGCCCGACGGGCTGGCCGCACATGTCGGCGCTGCGAATCACCGCGGGCAACGGCGGCGCGCCGGTGGCGTTGCCGATCAGCATCTCCAACCCCGCGCTCGCTTCGTTCTCGTGGGGTGTGAGCAACCCGACGTTCACCAGCGGAGGGCCGGGCGCCGGGCGCACCGCCTGCTGGGGGAGCGGCGGAGCGACGATCACCGAGGAGTGCCCCGCCGCCGCGGGCTGCACCACGGGCGAGCGTGTGCTGCGTGCGCGCGGGCTCGACGGGCCCGGCCCGCGCAGCGCTTCGGTCGACTTTGACCCCGACGAGCTCACCATCGACCAGGTCCACATCCGCGAGAGCCCGACCAAGGCGACGCGCGTTGCGTTCTCGGTCACGCCCGGCGCGTTCTCACCGGGCACAACCGGCGGGACGATCGAGTGCGCCGTCAGCGGGCGCGAGAGCCCCACACGCCCGACCGTCAAACGCTGGGTCGTCCGCTCGGCGGTCTCGGCTGCGGCGATGACCAGCGTTTCGGCGGCGACGGGTGAGCGCCTGCCGGGTGTGACCGGCTCGTGCACCGTCCGGCTGCTCAGCGCGACGGGCGCTGTTCTGGGGACGGGCGCAACGGTTGACTTCCAGTCCATCGCCTGCTCGTCGGCCGTCCCCGCGCCGGTCATCACCATCGACCCGACCGACACCTGTGTGGTCGAGTGCAGCCCGGCGGGCACGGCGACCTGCACGCTCCCCGGCAGGCCGCCCGTCGGCGGCGTGGCGCGGATCGAGTTCCGGCCTTCGTCACCGGTCGTGGGCGTCGGCTGCGCCACGCTGAGCGTCTCGGGCACGAACGTGTCTGACGCGGCGGTGCGCGTGGTTGACTGCGTGAACCCGCTGTACAACGGCGGCATCCCGGTGCTGGCCAAGAGCGCATCGCTGACGGTGACGGGAGCACCGGGCGGCACCACAACGGCCACGCTCTCGAACATCGCCCCACTCTCGCCCACCGGCGAGCCCGTCAGCGGCGTCTCGCTGGTGTACGGCACAAAGAACGCCGTCTCGTGCGACGTCGACCTCGACTCGTGCCTCACCACCGCGGGGTCGAAGCTGCGCATCCGCAACAAGGGTTGGGACGGCTTGATCTACGGCAACCACCGCGTGACCGGCGCCGGTGGCGGTCACGGCGATGTGCTGTGCGACTTCTCCGCGCAGGGCGCGGTGAGCGTGCACTACGTCGTGCGGGACAACATCGGCACGGTGCTGGCTCAAGGTGACGTCGCGGGTGCGCAGGTCGCCTGCGCGATCGACACCACCTGCTGCGGCGGCCCACCGCCGCCCGGCGGCTCCCCCAACTGGTCGATGGCCTGCAGCGCCGACGACTGGAACCTGGCGACCAACAAGGGCGGGCGCGTTGCGCCGTTCACCGTCACCGGCCTTGGCTCATCGCCGATCACCGGCGCATCGTCGCTCTCGTTTACACGCATCGTCTGCATCACCGCGCCCTGCCCAGGTGACGGCACCACGGCCTTGGCATCGATGGACCTGGGCTTCGGCGGCGTCTCTTCGATGAAGGTCAGCGAGTGCAAGATGTCGCTGCGTGCGGCCGCCGGTACCTCGCCGCCCGTTGCGACGGGCCCGCGTGTGTCCACCGCCGCGCCGTTTGGTCAGGTGCAAGCCTTCCCCGTGTGCACGTACGTCGCCCCCTGCGACGCGTCGGGGGAGGGAATCTGTCTCATGAACATCGGCTCCAGCGGCCAGGATGGGGTGACGTTTACTCCCAGCCAGGCCGCGGCTGAGGTCTTCTGCAGCGCCAAGCTCGACTGCCTGTCAGTCCCCGCGCCTGAGAACGGCCCCAGCAGCAGCACGAGCTTCCTCACGGCGCGGCGGGTTGGCCTGCCCGGCCACGTGACGGTGCTGAAGATCGCCGTTGTGCCCGACCCGGCCACCGGTGTCGCTTTGGTCTCGTTCGATGCCTCCGGGCGTCTGGCTTCGCAGTGCCTGGTCGAGTGTCTGAGCTCCGCAGGGGCGGTGCTCGCCTCGGCCGCTGCGAATAACGGCGCAGCGGTGACGTGCGTCGGAGCGGTCTCGGGCGGGCATCTGAGCTACGTCGGCACCTGCGATGCCTCAGGGCGTGGCACGGTCTCGCCGTTCGCCTCGACCGGTCAGTGCATCCTGCCCGACGGCACGGCTGTTTCGGGCGTCGCGAAGCTCCGTTGCACGCCCGTCAGCCCCGGCGCACCCGCCGGCGCACTCGACTCGGTGACGAAGGAGGTCAGGTGTGTCCGCAACGAGGACACGGCGGTTACCTTCAGCTTCGACGTCCGCGCGGGCGGCGTGGCGATCAGCCCGGTGGGCGGCGCGGTGCTCACACCAACCACCGACGGCGTTGATATCTCAAACCTCAGCTGCACCGGCAACGACGGCGCCAGGGTGCGGTTTGATACCGGCAACGGCGGGCAGGTCGTCCTGCCGGTGGGCGACCTCTTCGCCGGGGCACGGCCGTGCGGCGGGCCGCGCATCCGGATCAAGCACCTGGCCTGGGACGGTTCAGTCTCAGCAACGACGACGCTCTTCCGCGTCGACAGCGGCGGCGCGATGACCGAAACGTTCGACGCCTCGGGCACGGCGGCCGTTGCTGTCGAGGTGGTCTTGACCAGCGCAAGCGGCGCGGAACTGGCGCGGGTGACTGTGCCCGGTGCGGTTGCCACGTGGCTCGACACCGCCGAGGGCAACAGCGCAACGCTCAACAAGGCCTATTCGGCCGTGGCCCGCTCGGCGAACGAGGGCTTCTTTGACATCGCCGCCAAGCGTTCCGTGACCGTTTCGGGGCTCACGGCTGCCCCGGTGCCGGGCGTGCACGCCATCCGGTGCACGGCGATCTACCCCCCGGGCGTCGCGGTCGCGTCACAACTGGCCGCGCTCGAAGTGACCGGTCACAGCGTGACGCAGATCGGCGTCCGCTCGCCCGAGCGGCTCCGAGCCGCGGCGGGGAGCAACTATCCGCCTCCGGACCGGTTCCTCGGTGCGCTGGGCACCGGGGCGGCGGTGGTGAGCGAGCGTTGCGCCAGCATCTACCCCTGCCCTTGGGACACGCAGGAACTGGTGGTGAGCAACATCGGCTCGTCGGGTCAGGACGGCGTCCGACTGCGCGCCCACTTTGAGAACGGCGACATCCCCAGTCAGACTGACTTCGCCGTTTCCGGGTGCGGCAGCTGGGGCGAGACGGGCGGCCCGCCGATCATCGGGAGCATGAGCGTCTCGTTCGGCACGGGGAAGAACTACGTCGGGCACGTCACGCTCATCAAGCAGCGGCTCGTCCCCCACCCGACCGCGGCGGGCTACGCCGAGGACCTCTACTGCGACTCAAGCGGGTTCGGCAGCCCCTCAACCATCGTGCGTGTGCTGAGCGCCAGCGGTTCCGTGCTGCAGACGGCCGTCATCGGGCCCAGCACGCCGATCTCTGTCGGATACTGCAACACGCAGCAGATGCCCACCTTCGGCAACCACGGCAACGAGTGCTTCCTGCAGCTGCCGGGCGTCGGCAACGCCTGCTACACCATCACGCTCCCGGGCAGCCCGCCCGTGAGCGCGAGCAAGGTCACCTTCAACCCGTTCAGCATCACGCGCATCGTTGAGCCGATCAACGAGGTCATGTTCACCGGAACCAGCCTCAGCGACATCGTCATCAGCAGCGCGCACATGGAGTTCCCCCCGGGCTGCCCCGCCGACCTGGGCGTGCAGGGCGGCACCCCCGGCCAGGACGGGCTGCTCAACAACAATGACTTCGTCGTCTTCATCGACTTCTTCTTTACCGGCGACCTGCGCGCAGACCTCGGCGTGCAGGGCGGCGGCCCCGGTCACGACGGCCTGCTGAACAACAACGACTTTGTCGCGTTTATCAATCTGTTCTTTGGCGGCTGTCCCTAATACCTACTCTCGCGTCCGCACACTCGACCCCGGTCCAACGGCCGGGGTTTCTTGCTGCGCACAAACGAGCATCGCCCCCGTGAGGAGCTCTGGCGGGCCTGCGCTAGACAACCATTCGCTCCCACATACGACCGTTGCCGCCCAGGCCTGGTTGGTGGCTGTTCGCACTGGAAAACCGCACAGAGTTCGCTCGTGGTCCTTGCGAATCCGCGGCACTTGAGGTACGTTTGTGACAGCGATCGGCCGCCGCTGCTGCCCGATGCGGGTCCGCCGGTCAAAGGGAGCGGCGATGAAAAACCCTGCACTTTCAATCGTGATTACGCTTGCTTGCTGTGGCACCGCCCTCTGCGGGCGGGCGTCCGCGCAGTGGACTTTCGTCAACCTGCACCCACCCGCTGCGTCAACATCGATGGCTCAAGGCGTGGGTCCAGGCGTGCAGACGGGCCTCGCGCAGGTGGGCGGAGTTCAACATGCGGCGGTATGGAATGGGACCGCAGCCTCGTGGGTCGATCTCAACCCCGCCGGCGCTGCCAACTCGAACGCGTTCGCGACCGATGGTGTGCTACAGGTCGGCTCTGCACGCAACAGTTCCGGCGTCGATAGAGCGTGCATCTGGTCGGGTAGCGCGGCATCGTGGGTTGACATCCACCCGGCGTCGGCGGCCAATTCGATCGCCTATGGCGTGAGCGGGTCGCAGCAGGCAGGGGCGATTTCGACGGGCTTCGGGGTATCGCGAGCAAGCCTGTGGAGCGGCACCGCAGCGTCGTGGGTGAGCCTCCACCCTTCCGGGGCGGTCAGCTCCGAAGCGCTTGGCGTTGGGAATGGGCAGCAGGTGGGCAGCGCGCTCATCGCCGGCTCAGACCATGCTGGCGTGTGGAGCGGCAGCGCGGCGTCGTGGGTCGATCTGAACCCCGCCGGCGCTTCGTCGTCGAGGGGGATGGGCGTCGGCAACGGGCAACAAGTCGGGTGGGCGATCGTCGCCAGTGGGCAGCGCCACGCCGCGCTGTGGAGCGGCACGCCGGCATCGTGGGTAGACCTGAATCCCTCGGGGTCATCGTTCTCATCAGCCTTTGCGGCCAGCGGCGGCATGCAGGCGGGCTCAGCGCGATTCGGCACGGTCGAGCACGCTGTGGTCTGGAGCGGCACCGCAGCCTCGTGGACAGACCTGCACGCCGTGCTGCCGATCGGCTACAGCTACTCCGCCGCGCTGAGCATCGGCGTTGCGGGCGGAACGGTGTACGTAGGCGGCCGGGCGTACAACACCTTCACCGGGCGTGACGAGGCGGTGCTCTGGTCGCGCCCGCTGGTCGCCGCGTGCGGCCCGGCTGACATCGGTCAACAAGGCGGAGTGCCCGGCGCTGACGGCCAGCTCAACAACAACGACTTTGTAGTCTTTATCAGCTACTTCTTTGCCGCCAACCCGCTCGCCGACCGCGGGATGCAGGGGGGAGTCGCCGGCGCCGATGGCCAATTCGACAACAACGACTTCATTGTCTTCATCAATCAGTTCTTCGCGGGGTGCTAGACGCACGCCCGCTCTGGGCTCGCGCGGAGTGGCTTTTATTGCGCATGATGCAGGCTCGGTGCTGGGTCAGCGCGGGAGGTGGGTTCATCGAAGGGCAAGCGGCCGGGGCGATCGCTTGCATTGAGCTGATCGGCGAGATCGACGCCGTTCTGGCCGCGTTGAACATCGCGGCGGTTCACTCGGGACACGTACGACGAAGAGCGGTGCCGCTGAGGTCGGCCGATGTGAACGACGATGCCGTTATCGCACGCTGGACGATTGACCGCGCCACTGTGATGACCCACGGCGGGCGTGCCGTTGTTGAGGCGTTCCTTGCGGCGCTATGGGCGGCTGGGGTTAGACGTGTCGAAAACAGAATTGACGCCAACAGCGAGTACATTGAAGCAACCGATGACGCGGAAGCACAGATGCTCGACGCGCTGGCGCGAGCGCAGAGCCCCGCGGCGGTAGATCTGTTGCTCGACCAGCCTCGCCGCTGGCGACAGGCAGGCAACAGGCGCCTGCCGTCCGACCCGCGGCGCGACGCCGCCCTTGGGCGGCTCATCGAGCCCGCCCTGGTGGTCGCCGTGGGCCCGCCGAATATCGGAAAGTCATCGCTGCTTAACGCCCTGGCTGGGCGCAGCGTGGCGGTTGTCGCCGATGAAACGGGAACTACCCGCGACCACGTAGGGGCGTTGATCGACCTTGCCGGGGTTGTGGTGCGGTGGATTGATACGCCGGGTTTGGACGAGGGTGAGAGTGGCAAAGATGGGGAGGACGCGGAGATTCAGCGTTCGGCCCAACGGCTGGCGCGGGCGATGGCGGCGAGGGCGGATGTGCTGCTGGTCTGCAGTGATGCCGGTGCGCGTGGTGCGCTCTCGGCGGTGCCAGCCGCGCGAAAGGGCTGCGTGGTGGTGCGGGTTGGCCTTCGTTCTGACCTGGGGTGTGCGACGGGGGTGGATTCCTCGGTGAGCGTGATAGAGGCGGGGGCGTCGGGCGCGGGTGGGGGTGGGCTGGAGCGATTGGTTGAAATGGTGCGAGAGGCGGTCGTGCCGCGCAGGTATCTAGAGGATGGCGGCCCTTGGCGGTTCTGGGCGGGGGGCCGTTCGGGCTCCTAAACTCACCCCCTATGGCCGAACAGAACAACAAGGGTGGGCTCGACAAACGTCAGCGGCAGATCAAGGTCGGCGCGGGCATGGAAGATGCCCGTTACAACGTCGAGTTCGTCGACTTCCTGCGCAAGTGGGGCTCGACGGTGATGCTGGTCATCGCCGCGGCGGCGATGGCGTTCTGGGGGCTGCAGAAGTACCGTGAGAACAAAGAGGCCAAGGCGGGCGTCGCGTTCGGCGATGTGGACCAGGCGATGACCGCGGGCACGACCGGCGATGTGAACCCCGAGGTGCTAGTGCGCATCGCCGAGGACAACCAAGGCCAGGGCGCGGTGCCGATCATGGCACGGCTCGCGGCGGCCGAGCAGTGGCGCAGCAGCGCGATGATGGGGTACCGACCCGGCTCGCTCGACCCGCGCACCCGCACGGTGGCGAACCAGGACGACTACCTCACGCCCGAGGGCAAGAAGGAGTTCCTCGAAAAGGCCCGCACCCAGTATCAGATCGTGGTCGACCAGACCAGCGGCAGCAAGGCGAAGGCGACGTTCACGCTGACGGGCCTGATGGGGCTCGCGGCAATCGCCGAGACGTCGGGCAAGGCGGACGAGGCGAAGGCGGCGTACAAGCGTGCTCAGGAACTCGCGGAGGCGGCTGAGTTCCCCGAGTACGCGGCGCTGGCCAAGGCGCGGCTCGAAACAGTTGATAAATACGTTGTGCCGACAGCGCTGCTGCCGGAGTCGATGGTGATGTCCTGGGACAAGCCCGCGCCGGTTGCACCGGTGCAGCCGGCGCCGCAGTCGCCTGTCGGGTCGCTGCTCTCGCCCATCGGAGACCTCGGTGCGGGTGGCCTGCCTGGGAGTTCGCTGCCGACGACGATCACCGTTCCCGCGGGTGGAACCGGTACACCGCCCTCAGCCCCAATCACGCCCGCCGCACCGGCGACCGACCCGGCGAAACCGTCCACGCCCGAGCCTGCACCGGCAGAGCCCGAAAAGAAGGACCCGCCCAAGCAGCCCTGAATCGGGCCTACGGGAGCGGGGCGGAAGGGCGGAAGGGGGAAGCGGTGAGAACCGACGAATGGCGCACCGCAAGCGGAGAAACGTGAGCAGGAACGAGTCACGGGGGGGCGATCCGCTCATCGGGCCGGGGGGAAAGGTTGATCCGGGGGCGCTGTTCCGCGCGGCCGAAGCGGCGGGAACAAACGTCGACGCCGCCGCGGGCCAGACAGCGAAGGCAGGCGTTGAACTCGATGATGTTGATGATGGTGAATTGAACGACGACGGCGATGTGGTCGCGGTGCAGCCGTCGCGGATGCAGCGTGTGTCGTTCACGCTCACACGCGACCTCGAGAAACGCCTGGACAAGTACCTTGTTGACCGAATCACCTTCTTGAGCCGCAACAAGCTGCAGGAGCTGATCGACGCCGGGCGTGTGAACGTGAACGAGCGGGTCGCCAAGTCGAGCACCAAGCTCCGTCTGGGCGACGTGGTGGAGGTGCTGATCGACGCCCCACCGAGCGAGGACTATCCGCCGCAGGACATCCCGCTGGATGTGCTCTACGAGGACGAGCACATGATCGTGATCAACAAGAGCCCCGACATCATCGTCCACCCCGCTCGAACGCACACAGAGGGGACGATGATCAACGCGCTGGCGTACCACTTCCGGCACCGGTCGAAGACGGGCGGCGGTCTCTCGGGCGTCGGCGGCGAGTTCGCCCGCCCCGGCGTGGTGCACCGCCTCGACCGGCAGACCAGCGGCGTGATCGTTTTCGCCAAGAGCGATACCGCCCACTGGAAGCTCGCCGAGCAGTTCGAAAAACGCAGCACCGACAAGCGGTACGTCGCGTTCGTGCACGGCAAGGTCGAGCCGCTGGTCGATGTGATCGACGTGCCGATCGGGCCGCACCCGTCGCGTGAGAAGGGGTTCCGCGAGAAGCAAGTTGTGCGCCACGACCACCTTGGCAAGTCGGCGGTGAGCGTCTACCGCGTGCTTGGGTGTTACCGGATCGCGGGCGCCCGGCCGGACGAGCAGCCGCTGGCGAAAAGGAAACGCGGCGGATGGGCGGCGGCGGGCGCGGCGGGCGACGCCCCAGCACACGCGGCGCCAACCATGGGGCGCGACTCGCCCTGGATCAGCGTCGTTGAGGTCGAACTCAAGACGGGGCGTACGCACCAGATCCGCGTGCACTTTCAGCACCGCCAGCACCCGCTGCTGGCGGACGACATGTACGAGGGGCGGGCGATCGTTGCCGCCGTCGGGGCAGGGCACGGGGCGGTGTCGATCGAGCGGGTAGCGCTGCACGCGGCGATGCTCAAGATCAGGCACCCGATTACAGGAAAGGTGATGGAGTTTGTCGCGCCACTGCCGGCCGACTTGAAGAGCCTGCTGAAGGGCCTCCGTCGGACGGGGGAAGGAGCGGACGAGCCGGCGGCACCTCCGGGGTCGATCCTGCGGCTTGAAGCACTCCTCGAGTAACCCCTAGGGATCGGACAGGTATTTGGCCGGGGCAGGCAATCGGATGCCAGGAACGACCGCTGGGGAGGGAAGGGGGAGAAGGGGGGGGAGTTGTGCATCGACAGACGGACGATGGGCGAAGAATGAGGGCATGGAACTTCGGCGTTCCAGCCCGGCTCGGCCCGCACGATGGGGTCTTTGGTGGCGCGGCGGCGCGGCGGTGGTTGTGCTTGCGCTGGGCACCACCGCAACCATTGTGGTCTCGGAGCGACAGAGCGCGGTGAACGGGCGGAGCGGCGGGTCGCTCGCGGGCTCGGATCTGTGGGCTGGAGCAGAGGCAGCGGAGCCGAGCGCAAGGGACCTTGTCAACGGTGCTGCACAGCCGAAGCAAGCCGCACGCTGGCCCGGGATCGTCGCCTCGGGGAGCGCTGAAGAGGCGCGGCGGCGGGCCCAGCAGAGTGGCCAGGGGCGCGAGCCGGTTGCGGCATCGTTGCTGCGGAGTGACGACCAGCCGAAACCGGCGGACGCCGAGCATGGCGGTCATGCGTTTGTCGATGAGATCCTGGCGTACAACGCGGCCCGAACAGCGGGGACGCTGCACGTTGCGCAGCCGATTGTGATCAGCCCGGCGAGCGCGAGCACGGGCTCGGGTGCAGACCAGGCCAGGGGCGGGTCCGGCGCGTACGACTTTTCAGCGCTCGTAGACACCCTGAGTGAAGTGACGGTTTTCAGCCCGCTGAACCTGGGCGTGATCGCCGGCCTGCAGGCGCAGGGCATCTGGGACAAGGCCATTGGGAGCTTTCGCCCGGCGGAGGTTGCGCCGGCGCCGGGGACAGGGGGCGATGCGAAGTGGAAGTGGACCGACAGCGGCCGTTCGATGCTGAGGGCCAGTGCCCTCAGCGACGCTCCGGGGACCGATCGCGATTATCTTGACGTCCGCCTGGAGCAGGTCTGGAAGGTGGGCCCTGACGCATCGTGCAGCCTTGGGTGGCGGCACCTGCGTGGGGTCCTGAGCAACGAGCAGCCGGAATCGACGCTGCGTGAGGACGCGATCCTGCTGGAGTTCCGGATCGGTTTTTAGGACCCGGCACGGCCGTACGCCGGCAGGGCGGTCTCGAATCCGCGGAGCGGGCGGAGCGAATACACCAGCGGACGTGTACCCTCGTGCCGTTGGATATACGGATTGGACGGAATCACACGGGTGCCCGCGATGGTGCGGTACTTCTGGAGCCTCGAATGACACACAGCAAGCGTTTGATGACGGTGGCGGCGGTTCTGGCGGCGATGGTGACCAGCGCATCTGCGCTGGCTCAGGCGGGGTCTGGCGATGCCAAGAAGGCGCCGACCCAGCCGCCGAGTGTGGTCCCTGTGAAGGGGGAAGAGAAGAAGGCCGAGGCGCCGGCGAAGGAGCAACTGGTCTACGTGCAGATGCAGACCTCGATGGGGGACATCCTGCTTGAGCTGAACCAGACAAAGGCGCCCCTGACGGTCGAGAACTTCATGCGGTACGTCGAGAAGGGGCACTACAACGGCACGATCTTTCACCGCGTGATCAACGGCTTCATGATCCAGGGCGGCGGGTTCGACAGCTCGATGACGCAGAAACCGACGGATGCACCGATCAAGAACGAGTACGCCAACGGCCTGAAGAACCAGCGCTACACGATCGCGATGGCACGCACAAACAACCCCGACAGCGCCACCGCTCAGTTCTTTATTAACGTCGCCGACAACGGCTCGCTCGACCGCGCCAGCCCGCAGACCGGCGGCGCGGGGTACGCGGTCTTCGGCAAGGTGATCGCGGGCTTCGACGTTGTCGACAAGATCAAGGCCGTCAAGACGGGTCTGAAGGGGCAGATCCCCGACGTCCCCGTTACAGAGGTGCAGATCAAGACCGTCAAGAAGCTGAGCGAGGACGAGGCGGCCAAGATCAAGAACGGCGGCGCCAAGGCCGACGAGAAGAAGGGCGACGACAAGAAGTAGCTCCGGCGGAACACTGATTCGAACCCGCAGATCAGGGCCGCCCGAAACGGGCGGCCTTTTTGTTTGCGCGTGCGCTACGCTCGCCCATGAGCAACTCCTCAACCCCCCCCACCGCTGCGAACCCCACCGTTGTGCTTGAGACCTCGATGGGCAGCATCTCCATCGAGCTTGACCAGGCCCGGGCCCCGCTGAGCACGGCGAACTTCCTCGGGTACGTCGACAGCGGGCACTACGACGGAACGATCTTTCACCGCGTCATCGGCAACTTCATGATTCAAGGCGGCGGCTACACCGCCGACATGGACCAGAAGAAGACCGGCAACCAGATCAAGAACGAGTGGACCAACAAGGTGTCGAACACGAAGTACACAGTCGCCATGGCGCGCCTGGGGAACCAGCCGGACAGCGCCACAGCGCAGTTCTTTATCAACGTGGCCGACAACGCCTTCCTCGATCAGCCGCGTGACGGGGCTGGTTACGCGGTGTTCGGCAAGGTGACGGCAGGGACGGACGTGGTTGACAAGATCAAGGGCGTGCGGACCGGGAACACGCGCGGGATGGGCGATGTGCCCGTTGAGCCGGTGGTGATCAACAAGGCACGCCGGGCTTGAAGCGAGCGAAGAGATGGGACAGATGAACGAGCCCCGGGCGATGCCCGGGGCTCGTTTTCCATCCGGACGCTCCGACGGGCCACGCTCTCAGGCCATCGCGGGCTGGTGCGCGACGACCGCCCCGTTGACGGAGGCTTGCACGGGCTTGGTGTCGGGCTCGTGGTGCTCGTGCTTCCTGTGCGTGCCGGCGATGAGCACGTACATGCTGGGCACGAAGATGAGCGTGAAGAAGGTCGAGATGATCATGCCAGAAACCAGCACCACGCCGATGCTGTTGCGGGCCATGGCACCGGCACCGGTCACGAAGATGAGCGGCGCGTGCCCGGCGACGGTCGCGACGCTCGTCATCAGCACCGGCCGGAAACGCGTGATCGCGGCCTGCTGCGCGGCCTCAACCTTGCTCAACCCCTGCTCCTGCAGGTGGTTGGCGAACTCAACGATCAGGATGCCGTTCTTGGTCACCAGGCCCACCAGCGTGATCAGTCCAACCTGGGAATAGATGTTGATCGTCGTGTCCTTCACACCGAGGAACGTGAAGATCAAGGCCCCGGTGATGGCCAGCGGCACAGAACCGAGCAGCACGATGAGCGGGTCTCGGAACGACGAGAACTGCGCGGCGAGAACGAGGTAGATCAAACCGATGGCGAAGCCGAGCGTCACGACCAGCGAAGAGCCCTCCTGCTTGATCTGACGAGACTCGCCCGCGTAGTCGAGCGAGTAGCCGGCCTTGGGGATGATGCCGCGAGCGATCTCCTCGAGCTTTGTCAGGGCGTCGGCCTTGGTGATGCCCGGTGCAAGGACGCCGTTGATGCGGAAGGCGTTGCGCTGCTGGAAGCGGGCGAGTGAACGCGGAGCGGCGGTCATCTCGATCTTGACGAACGAACCGATCTGAACCGTTCCGCCGTTTCGCGTGCGCACCTTGAGCTGCAGGAGCTGAGCGGGGTCGAGCCGGCCGAGCTCTTCGACCTGCGGGATGACCTTGTAGCTTCGGCCCTCGTAGTTGAAGCGGTTGACGTAGCCTCCTGACAGAAGGACCGCCAGATCGCGCCCGACCGACTGCAGGTCGAGGCCCATGTCGGCGACCTTCTCCCGATCGATGATGACGTGGGCCTGCGGCAGGTCGATCTTCAGGTCGGTGTCGGCGAACATGAACATTCCCGAGCCGTAAGCGGCGCCGAGCAGAGCCTCGGCGTACCTGGCCATTTTCTCGGGCTCTTCGCTGCTGGTCACGACGAGTTCGACGTCGTAGAACCCGGCGCCGGGCAGCGGGGGCGGCAGGATCGCCGCGGCCTGAACCCCGGGGACCTGCATCACGAGACCGAACGCCTCGGGGAGGATCTTCTGCGCGGACCGGCCCGGCCGGTCCTGCCACTCGACGAGGTTGGCCCCGCCGAACGCCTGGCTCGGCGACATGATGAGCCGCCAGCGGACGCGCTGCTCCGGGATCTTCTTGAGTTGCTCGGCGACCTGCGCCGCCGCGAGGCGCGTTGAAGCGAGCGAGGCGTCGGGCGATGCGAAGAGCATCGTCATCACGATGCCCTGGTCCTCGGTCGGAGCGAGTTCCTTAGCGGACATGCTGTAGAGCGGGATCGCGCCCGCGCCGATCAGCACCGCTGCGACGGCCATCGACCAGCGCAGGCCGATGGTGACAGACAGGAGCGAGGCGTACACGTCGCGGATTCGGCTGAATATCCGGTTGACGACGCGGGACATCCAGCCTTCTTTGCCGTGAGCGGGCACGAGCATGGCGCTCATGATCGGGCTGAGCGTGATCGCGACCACGCCCGACACAATCACGGCCGCCGCAAGGGTGAACGCGAACTCCTTGAACAGCACGCCGGTGAGGCCCCCCTGGAAGCCGATGGGGGCGTACACGGCGGCGAGGGTGATCGTCATCGCGATGACGGGGTAGAACAGCTCGCGGGCGCCGATGAGAGCGGCGTCGATCTTGCTCTTGCCCTCGCGGATGTGGCGCTCGACGTTCTCGACCATCACGATCGCGTCGTCGACGACCAGGCCGACCGAGAGGACGATCGCCAGGATGGTGAGGAGGTTGATGGAGAAGCCCATCAGCATCATCAGCAGCACCGCGCCGATCAGCGAGACCGGCATTGCCACCAGCGGAACGATCACGGTCCGGATCGACCCCATGAAGAGGAAGACCACGAACGCGACGATGATGATCGTCTCGGTCAGTGTTTTGGTGATGTCCTTGATGGCGTGGCTCATGAAGTACGTGCCGTCGAACGCCATCTCCATCTTGATCGTGGGCGGGAGCTTCTCGCTCAGTTCTGCCATTTTCGACCGCAGGCGCGCCGCGACTTCAAGCTCGTTCGACTTGGGCAGCGGCCAGACGGAGAGGTAGATCCCGGGGTCGTCGTTGAACCCGGCCTCGCCGATGGGCTCCTCGCTGCCGAGTTCCACCCGTGCGACGTCGCGCAGCCGGACGATCGAGCCGTCCTGCTCTCTGACGATGAGCTGCTCGAACTCCTGCGGGGTGCTCAGGCCCGTGTTGGTGATGAGGTCGACCTGCACCTGGCTGCTCTTGGTGCGGCCGACCGCGGCGAGGAAGTTGTTCTTGCGCAGCGCATCGAACACTTCTGTGGGCGTGACGTTCAGCGCGTCGAGCCTGTCGGCGTTGAGCCACACGCGCATGGCCAGGTCGCGCTTGCCCTCGATCCCGACCCGTTGAACACCCTCGATCGTGGCGAGCTCGGGCTGGATCTCGCGCACCAGATAGTCGTTCAGCCGCGTCAGCCCAAGCTCCTTGCTCGCGAAGGAGATGTAGAACGTCGCGTAGGGCTTGTCGGCGCGTTGGATGTCGATGACCGGGCTCTCCGCCTCGGGCGGCAGCTCTGAACGCACCTGGTTCAGGCGCGCAGAGATCTCGGCGAGCGCGTCAACGCTGCTGTGGTTGAGCCGCAGCTGCACCGTCACCACGCTCATGCCGGCGGTTGAGTTGCTCTCGATGTAGTCGATGCCGTCGATCGCCGAGACCGCACGCTCGATCGGCGTGGTGATGTAGCCGCGCATGTCCTCGGCGTTTGCACCCACGTAGACGGTGGTGATGAGGATCTTGGAAGACTCGATCCGCGGGTACTGACGCACCGGCAGCGACTGAATCGATCGGAACCCCGTCGCCAGGATAATGAGGCTGACGACGAACGCGAGCACGGGCTTACGGATGAATATGTCGGTGAAGGACTTCATGGTGTGTGCCTGGCGGCGGCGTGGCCCGGAGGAAAGGCCGGCATGAACGCGGAGAAGGTCTGATCAGCAGGATGAGTCGCGCAGACCAAGGGGCTGTACGGGTGCGGCGGAGGGGCTGGGGGGCGCTGAGTTACCTGGACTCGGCGACGTCGCCGTGGGCGGTGGCGGCGGGCTTTGGCTCGTGCTTGTCGGGAGATGCGTCTGGTTGCGCCGGAGCGCTGCCCGGGCCGCCGGGCTGGTCGTCCGGCTCCATCGCGCGCTTGGGCTCTGCCGGGATGATCAGCATGTTGGGGATTTTCAGCTTGAAGCTGCCGGCGGCCGCCACGAGTTCGCCGTCTTTCACGCCCTCGATCACCGCGACCCAGCTTGAGCCGGGATGGGCCGGGTCGGCGTCTGGAAGCACGGGGCCGAGCTTCACGAACCGCTGTTGAGCGCGGAGCGCGCCCTTGTCGTCTTTCACCGCGACGTAGAGCGACTCGCCGGAGGATGACCGTTGGATGGCCGTGACGGGAACGGCAACGTAGTTGGCGGGAAGGCCCAGCGGCACGCGGACCTGCACACTCATGCCGGCACGAAGCTTGCCGCCCTTGTTGTCAACCTCGCTGCGGACACGGACGTTCCGCGTCTCTCGGCTTGCGGTCGCGTCGATCGCCACCACCTTGAGCAGCAGCGGCTTGTCGCCGTAGAGGGCGCTCGAGCCGGCGACGGTCATTCCGACGACGACGCGCGGCATGTACTCCTGCGGGATCGCGAAATCGAGGTAGATCGTGTCGGCCACCTCCTCGATAACGACCACCGCGCCGTCGTCACCGCCCATGCCCATCTGCGGCGGAAGGAACTGCCCTTCGTGCACGTTCCGCATGCCGACCCGGCCCTTGAAGGGGGCCTTGAGCGTGAACTTGCTGAGGCGGACACGCATCTGCTCAACCTTGGCCTGCGCTTCTTCAATCTCCGCCTGGGCCCGCAGGCGGTCGGCCGTGGCCTTGTCGAGCTCGGCCCTGGCCCGGTCAACTTCCATTGCGCTGGTGGCGGCGACGTCGTGCGCTTCCTGCTGCCGCCTGAACTCGGCCTCCGCCAGGCGGATGCGGGCGTCGACGATCTGCAGGTCTGCCTGCTTCACGCGGACGGATGCCTCGGCGGCGTGAAGGTCTGCCATGTCGGTCGAGTCGTCGATCGTGACGAGCACCTGCCCGGCCTGCACGGTGTCGCCCGACTGAAAGTTCACCGACTTGACGTAGCCGGACACTTCGTTCTGCACGCGCACGCTTCGGCGCGAGAACACGGTGCCGGTCAGGTCGGCCGTCTGCTGGAACGTGACGGTCTTCGCCGGGACAACCTCGACAAAGCCGGGCATCTCGTGCGGGACCTTGGCTTCTTCGGCTCGCCGTATCTGTATCTTCTTGGCGATGAAGAGCCCCGCCCCGGCAGCGCCGATGACGCCGAAGAGCACAACCGCCGCGATAACTGCAGAACGCTTCACGATGAGGCTCGCTTTCTTGAACGGGTAGTGATGGGCCGGTTGCCCGAGGGCGTGCTGTGGTTCGTGCCGACGGGCTGCCGGGCTTGCAGCAGCTTGGGGTGGTCGATCAAGCGCTCGAGAAGATCGCGCACGTTCTTCAGGCGTTGCGGGGTGAGGTCGCTGAGGTTGAAGACCCAGTTGAACCACATCCCGTTGAGGGCCAGGTGCACAACATCGGCCAGCCCGGCGGGGAGGCGGTCGGCGGCGAGTTTGGCGTCGATCCTGCGGTGGACCTTGCGGACGGGCTCGATGTGCTTGGCGTCGTGCACCAGAGCGGCGATAACGATGCACCCTCGGCGCGTGTCGTCGTCGTCGGTGCCGCCGCTGCTCTTTTCTGCGTGCGGGCACTCGAAGCAGGCCTCGATCAGCCCTCTCGCGGCGCCGGCACGCTGACCCGCTCTGCGCGAGATCGACTCGTCGCAAGCGTTGCCCCACGCGTCGATCATGCGCAGCACCATCGCGCCGATCAGCGCGTCTTTGGTCGGGTAGTGGTGGATCAGGCCGCTCTTGCTAAGCCCGGCCTCGCCAGCCACGGCGTCGAGCGTCACGCGGCCGACGCCGTCACGCTGTGCGACGCGCTCGGCCGCGTCGAGTATCGGGTCGCTCGCGGGAAGGCAGGCGGGTGTCCTGGCGGTTGGGGCCTTCGCTCGGCCTTGTGCCGGTGGCAGCACAGAGGCGGCGGGGACGCTCGCCTGGCGGATCGGGCGGCTCGGGTTTGGTCGCGCACGTGCCATAGCGGGGGGGGGGAGGACGATGGTACCGACCAACCGGTTGGTCGGCAAGCACCAAAGGCCAAAAAGAAGCCCCGGCAAGGGTTTCGCCGGGGCAACACGTGTTTATTTCTTCATCGAAGAAACGGACCTGCGGTCAGGCGACCGTGATCGACTTGTCCAGATAGACGTCCTGAACCGCGTTCAGCAGGGCGACGCCGTCCTTCATGGGCTTCTGGAAGGCCTTGCGTCCTGAGATCAGGCCCATGCCACCGGCTCGCTTATTGATGACAGCCGTGGTCACCGCCTCCTCCAGGTCGCCCGCGCCCTTGCTCTCGCCGCCGCTGTTGATCAGCGGGATTCGACCCATGTAGCCGTTGGCGAGCTGGTAGCGGCAGAGGTCGATGGGGTGGCCGCCGTTGCCGTTCTCGTCGCTGCCGCAGAGCTGGGTGTAGACGCGCTTATCGAACTTGCCGTACGACGAGCCACCGCTGTTGAGGGCCGCGTAGCCGCCGTTGTTGACCGGGAGCTTCTGCTTGATGATGTCGGCCTTGATCGTTGCGCCCAGGTGGTCGGCCTGCCCGGTGAGGTCGGCGCTCGCGTGGTAGTCGGTGCTCTTGCCGTCCGCCCCCTTGACCTTGAAGGCGTTGTTGCGGGTGTAGCACCAGAGCACCGTCACCATGCCCAAGCTGTGGGCCTCTTCGAACATCTGGCTGACGTACTTGATCTCCTCGCGAGAGTCGGGGCTGCCGAAGTAGATCGTGGCCCCCACCGCTACCGCGCCCATCTCGTAGCACTGCTTGATGGAACCGAAGTACGACTCCTTGAAGATGTTCGGATAGGTCAGCATCTCGTTGTGGTTGAACTTCACCAGGAACGGGATCTTGTGGGCGTATTTCCGGGCGCAGCTCGCCAGGCCGCCGACGGTGCTGGCGACGGCGTTGCAGCCCCCTTCGATCGCGAGCTTGACGATGCTCTCTGGATCGAAGTAGATGGGGTTGGGGGCGAAGCTGGCGCCGGCGGAGTGCTCGATGCCCTGGTCAACGGGGAGGATGCTTACATAGCCGGTGCCGCCGAGCCGACCGTGGTTCAGCAAAGTCTGGAAGTTGCGGAGCACCGGGACCGGCCGATCACTCTGGCTCACGACCCGATCGATGAAGTCAGGCCCGGGCAGGTAGAGGCTCTCCCGGCTGATCGTCTTGCTGGTGTGAGAGAGCAGCCCGTCGGCTGCCCCGCCGAGGGTGGACTTGACGTTGATGGTGGGAGCGATGCTGGCGGCCATAGATGGTCCCTTGGGAGTATGCGGAAGGGTCCGCGGCCCGGGCCGCGGGTAGAGGACGAAGCCGAGTTTAGCGTGCACGAGGCCCGCGCGGAAGCTGGCCGGTCGCCCGCCGGGTACGTCCGCGGTGAGGCGATGGAGCGGGCCTGCGGGTCTACGGCCCCAGTTGTCGGTCGTCGCGTTGTTGGGTAACGCGGAGTCACCCCTTCGATTCTGGATCCATCATTTCAGATTCGATGAAGATCGCGTGCCGCTTGATCCACGCTTCCAGCTTGTCGTTACCCACCAGGGCCGACGCCCTTCCGGCGGGGGGCCTCCGCATATTGACGACGATCAGCCGTTTGTGCTGGCGCCAGCTCCTTGCCAGAGCCGTTGACACGCCGATCTCATCGAGCGAAGGCGGGATCAGAACCTCCAAAGCGCAGACCACGCCGACGAGTACCAGATCGAACGCCGCGCCGACCATCGCCGCCGTCCTTCGAATCGCCGGTCTCATCGGGCGGGGGCACCGCAAGGACCCAATCCGTTGAGTTGAGCCTACTTGGTCGCACCGCCGATCGCACGAGCGAGTGGGTCCACACTTCCCTTATCCTTGCCCTCCGCCGGCGGGTCGATCGCTGCGGCTTCCGCCAGCCACGCTCGCTGCTTGTCACCCGCCTTGCCGACCGACGCTGCGCCGAACGCCATCGCACGCAACACCGAGGCGCGCAAGGCCGGCTCGGATTTCTCCGCTTCGTTGAGCACGTCCGCGGCGAGTTTCTCAGCGCGGGCACGCTCGGCCGGGTCGTTGCTCGCCAGGAGGAGGCCGTACTGCCGGACAGCGCCGATCGTGAGCAGTTCGATGCGACGCTGCGTCCAGCGTTTCTTCGGCTCGGGGTCGGTGTACCGCGGGAGCTGCCGCTGCGACACCCTTGTCAGTTCTCTCCACTTTTCCTGCGTAACCGGCACAAAGAGCGAGAGCTCGGTAATGCGGGCTTTCATCTCGCCGAGCCGCGCGGTGACGACACCGCCCATCGTCTCTTCATCAATGTCAATGTTCTCAACAACGAGGCGTTCCTCGACGCGCTCTTTCTCGTCGCCCGCCCATCGCAGGCAGAGGTAGCCGAGCTCCTCGTGGTCGTCGAACCAGGGGTAGAGCGCGAGCTCCGCGTCGGCCATCTGCGCCATCCGCTTCGTCACCGCCGGCTCAACGAGGCGGAGGTCGATCAGGCGCGGCAGCACCACGCCGACCCGCGCGAGCGCGAAGCCCGGGTCAACCTCCGGCCCACGCTCCCACGCCCACTCCAGCAGCGCGAGCGCTGCGCCTCGGTTGCCCGCGGCGGCCTGCCTGTCGGCCTCTTTCACACGCGCGAACACATCAACGTAGCGATCCCCCTTGATCGGCTCGGGAATGTCGTTGGTGCGTGGGAATCCGTCCTCCTCTGTCGCGTACCAGTAGCGGCGCCCCGGGCGGAGAGGCTCGGGGCAATCGAGCTTGTGGAGTTCGCGCCAGAGTGCATCACGCTCGTTGCCGCACTGCAGTTGCAGGTCAAGCTGGCCGAGCATCGCTGTGCCCGTCGGCGCCACGCACGCCCCTGAGCCCCAGTCGTCTGGACTGGGTGACGCCACCGGATCACACGGGTCGTTTGGGCACATGGAGGGGATCATGGCCGGCAGATTGCACTTGAGCAGTCGGGTGCGTTCACCATCGACGTAGACATCAACACCCCAGAACTTGTTCGAGTCATCCCTGCGCACGCCGTTGAAGTAGAGCCGACCCTCCGGGTCCTCGCGGTTCACCTGCACCAGCACCGCGTGCCAGGCGATCCACGCCCGCACGCTGTCGTTCGCCCACCAGGGCCGGCGTCCCTGGGGCGGTCGCTTCCACTCGCGCACGACGATCAACAGGCGGTGCTCACGCTTCGATTTGGCGAGCGCTTCCGCGACGCTCGTCCGCTCGAGGGGCAAAGGGAGCAGCGATTCCTGCGCCCCGGCCGGCTGGCACGTTATCGGCGCGGCCCCAAGCAAAGCGAACGCAGCAGTGGCAAGACGGGTGTTCACGGCTACCTCCCGGTGCGACTATTCGAGACGATTTCTACACCGGTTGCAACAGCGAACACCCCCAGCGATGGTATCTACTCGGGCTTGGCAAGGGCCGTCCACTTTGCCGCGTCCTCGGCCCGGCCCAGCTTTCCGTAAAGCTCCGCGAGGTCCTCCGCGCGTGAGGTCACTTCGGGGTGATGGGGTCCGTAGGTCTTTGCAAGACCTTCGTAGGAGGCCCGCATGAGCCCTTCGGCTTCATCGAATTGTCCCGCGAGCATCAGGGCCCTTCCAAGGTTCCCGCGCATCGCGTACGTGTCGTAGTGATCCGGTCCGCGGACCGCCTCGATCGCGGCGACGCACCCTCGCTGCTCCATGATCGCCTCGTCGTGCCTGCCGAGCTCGCTCAGGCAGGTCGCGAGGTTGTTGCGGAAGGCGATGGTGTTCCGCGCTGTCGGCCCAAGGCTCTTCTCGGCCGCCGCGATGCAGCGCCGGAACACATCGACCGCTTCCTCCTTGCGCGGGGGGTGGGTGTACTCAAGGGCCCCGGCGAGCTGGTTGAGCGCGCCGGCGGTGTGCTGGTGGCCCGGGCCGTTCACCTTGAGCTGGCCGGCGACGACGCGCTCGAGGATCGGCACCGCTTCATCCGCGCGGTCCAGTCGCACCAGGGTGTTGGCGTAGTTCCCCCAGGCGATGAGCGCCGCGGGGTGCTCTGGGCCCATCGACTTCTCGGCACCCTCGGCGGCCCGCTTGAGGTAAACCAGCGCCTCCTCGCTTTTTCCCTGGGACCGCAGGAACGTGCCGTAGTTGTTGAGGCTGGTGATCGTGTCGCCGTCTTCGTCGCCGAACAGCCGCTCGCGCCGGTCGAGCGTCTCTTTGAACAGCGCGCTCGCCTCGTCGAAGCGACCGAGCCCCTGCAGCTGCGTCGCCCAGGCGTCACGCGCCTCGATCGTCGCTCGATCGTCCGGGCCCTTGAGCTTTGTGCGCAGTTGAACCACCTCACGCATGAGCGGTTCGGCTTCGGCGTTGCGCCCGCGGGTGTTGCCGAGCAGCGCCGCGCGGTTCCACAGCGCGTCGCAGACGATCTGGTCGTCGCCCGTCTGCTTCGCGAGGTCGAGGGCCGCGGCGAACTGCTTCTCGGCGTCGTCGATCTGGCCGAGGCTGCGGTACGACTGCCCGATGGCTCCGTGAAGGCTCGCGGCGATGACGGGATCGTCGGCGAACTTTTTGGGGATCAGCGCCGCGGCCTTTTCGAGGACTTCAACAACGCGTACGTCGCGGCCGCCGGTCTCCTTCTTCAGCTTGTTCGGGTCGGCCGCGCGAAGGACGGTGGTGAGGAACTGGGCGATGGTGCCGGCCTGCTTCTCACGTCGCTCGGCGATGGCCTGCGCCGCGACCGCCTGCCTGCGGGCCTCTTCCGATACGCCCTGAGCCTTGAGCGCTTCACCCTTTGACTCTTCGGCCCGCGTGCGTGCCTCGTTGGCCGCACGCATCTCTGTGATCGACCAGGCGGCGAGCCCGCTGATCGCCACCAGCGCCACAGCGCCCACCAGCAGTGCAGCCTTGAAGCGGCGTGCGCGGCGGTTCACCGCGCGCCAGGCGGTCTCGCGCTGCGCCTCGATCGGCTCGCCCGCGAGGTAGTGACGCAGGTCCTTTGCAAGGTCCATCGCCGTCGCGTATCGCTGCGCGGGGTTCTTTCGCAGGCACGTGAGGGTGATGGTCTTCAAGTCGGCGTCGAGCCCCGCGCCGGTTGCGCTGCGCCCCATCGGGCCCGGTTCTGCGCCGGCGATATTCGCGAACGCGGCCGTAAGGCCGCCGCTGGTGTCGTAGGGCATTTTGCCGGTCAGCAGCCGGAAGAACACGACCCCCAGGCAGTAGACGTCCGAGCGGGTGTCCACGGCGTCGACGGCGCCGGCTGAGTGCTCCGGGCTGCTCCACGCGATCGACCCGACAAACTGGCCGCTCACCGTGACGCTGCGTGCGTCGGCGGCGCCGCTCCCAGCGCCGGCCCGCGCGAGCCCAAAGTCAACGACGCGCGGCTGCCCCTCCGAGTCGATGAGAATGTTGTCGGGCTTGAGGTCGCGGTGGATCACGCCGCGCTGGTGCGCGTACCCAACCGCTTCGGCGACGGTCGCCATCAACTCTGCAACGGCCCGGGGCGGCTTCCCCTCGGCGAATTGCTCCAGGCTCGGGCCCTCGATCAGTTCCATCACAAGGTACACGCGACCGTCGGGCGGTGGGACCTGCCCGCTGTCGTACACGCGCACGATGTTGGGGTGGCGCAGCGAAGCCGCCAGTTCAATCTCACGTGCAAACCGCTGGCGTGCCCGCTCGTCGTCGGCGCGGACAAGTTTCACCGCGACCCTTCGGCCGGTGCTCAGCTGCTTTGCGGAGTAGACGACTGCCTGGCCGCCCGCCTTCAGGCGAACCAGCGACGTGTAGCCGGGGATCTCCGGCGCATCACCCATCGTGACGACGACTCTGCGCACCTCGCCCAGCAGGCTCGTCTCGTCGCTGAACCAGCTCGGCCTGGCGGCGCCGTCGGCGTTGGTTTGGCTGGTTTCGGATTCGGGCGCACCGTCAGCCATTCAGCCCTCCTCGGAGACCTGTTGCGCGATCAGCTTGCTCAGCCGCCTGACGATCCGTGACTTTGCCTGGTACACAGACTCGACGCTCACGTGCAGCTCGCGGGCCACCGTTGCGGGGTCGTGCTGCATGAGCGCGTAGCGCTGGAACGCTTCGAGGTCGGTCGCGTTGAACTCGCTCTCGATCGTTCTCATCGCCAGGCGTGTGTGGTGTTGGCGCCATTGCTGCTCCCACTCGTCGTCGCCTGCCTGCTCTCCGGTCCGGCGCGCGCTGGGCACACCGCCCGCCGACAAGGCGGACACCGACGGGTCGAAGTCATCTAGGCGGGCTGTCGGGTGCTTCTGACGCGCTTTCCTGGCAATTGTGTTGAGCACCGTGGTCTTGAGGTACGAGCGGAACGTCCCCTTGCTCGGGTCGTAGACAAAGCCGTTGCTCATGACGCGTGAGAGCGAGACCATCACCTCTTGGACAAGGTCGTCACAGTCAGCGGCCTGAACCCCCCTCATGCGCCCGAAACCACGGATCAGATCACCGTAGCGGTCGTGGAATGCACGCCACGCTTCGTGGTCAATACCGGCCGATTCGGCACCCTGCGCGGCCACCCCTCCCCCTCCGAGGCGTTCAAGCAGCGTGATGTGGGTGGACCGGCTGAACACCCTTCTAATCTATCAGAAACCGAACCTGGTGCCAGAAATCGCGGCCAAGATCGGGGGCTGGACGTCTGGGCTGCCCGGCCGAGCACCGCCGTCCGGACCGAGAACCGGTATCGGGAAGGAGCTCAGCGCTGCGCTCGCAAGCCGTGGCGGTGGGCGTATCGCTCACCCGGCTCAAGCCCGCTGGCGATGCTCGTCACCCTTTGACGATCGTCGAAACACCGACCCGCAAGCGACCACATCGAATACGTCAACGGCCCGGCGTTGCGCTCGCGCAGCATGACTCCACTGGCCGTGTTCACGCCGGCCACCGGCAGACTCATACAGGAAACGGTGAGCTTCGGCGCGCGGTTGGCCGCGAAATCCTGCACGGGCGTGGACAATGAACGATCGGCGAGGCCAATCGTCGATCACTCGCACAGATGAAAACGCCTTCACCAACGCAAAGTTTCTCCCTTTAAACGGGGTGGTACCGGCCGTATGCTCTGAGCGGGCTTCGGTTCCCGATCAATCTCCTCCCGCACCCGGAGTAAGGCCATGCGCGTGCTCGTGATTGAAGACAACCCGAAAATGTCAGCGGCCATCCAGAAGGGCCTCCGCGAACAGGGATTCGCTACAGATATCTCCGCCACGGGCTTCGAGGGCGAGGACATGGCGTGCACCAACGTGTACGACATCATCGTGCTGGACCTGATGCTGCCAGACCGTGACGGCATCGAAGTCTGCCGGAACATCCGCCGGCGGGGCGTCAAGAGCAAGGTGCTCATGCTGACCGCCCTGACCAGCACCGACGACAAGGTCACCGGGCTCAACGCCGGGGCCGACGACTACCTGGCGAAGCCGTTCGAGTTTGAGGAACTCTCGGCCCGGCTGCGGGCGCTGCTGCGCAGGGACGCCGCCGAGACGCGCTACCTCAAGTGCGACGACCTGGAACTCGACTTGTACTCGCGGACCGCCAAGCGCGGCGAGGGCACGGTTGACCTCTCCAACAAAGAGTTTGCGCTGCTGGAGTACCTGATGCGGAACCCAAACCGCGTCCTCTCGCGCACGCAGATCGGCGAGAAGGTCTGGGACCTGTCGTTCGAGCCCACCAGCAACGTCGTGGACGTCTACGTCTCCGCCCTCCGCCGCAAGATCGACCGGGGCTTCCCGCACGAGCTCATCCACACGGTGAAAGGGGCCGGCTATCGCTTCGGGGTGATCGAGTGAACGAGACGCCGCCGAGCACGGCGGGCACTCCCGAACAGCCCCCGCGCAGACGATCAAGGGTTTCACTGCGCACGCGCGTCGCGGCGAACGTCGTCGCGGTGACGGCCATCATCCAGGTGATCCTGGGCGTGGTGGTGTACGAGTACTTCCGCTCGACGGTTGACGAGTTCTTCGAGACGCGCCTGGCGACGCGCGTCCGGTGGGCGGCAACCGAGCTGACGGCCGCCTCTTCCCGCGGGACCGTGCCGTCGAACGCAATGCTCGAGACGCTGTCCGACCGCACGATCCGGCAGGTCACGTTCAACACGCTCGTGCTGGTCATCCGCGACGCGAGCGGGCGCATCGTCGCGACCTCCGACACCATCGTTGACACTTCGGCCCTGCCCCCACCGCGACCGCTCGGACCTGCGGAAGTGAGGTTTGCGATGGTGCCGATGGACAACCTCGGCAACAGCGACGACGAGAAGTTCCCGGCACGCACGGCGACCATCTCGGTGACGCTCCACGGCGCCGGCCCTGGGCCGCACTACCTCACGGGGGCCATCAGCAACTCCGCCGCTTCACAGATGAACGAACTCGTCGGCAGGGCGGTGCTGCTCGCCAGCGTGCTGGGCCTGCTCGCCACCGGCTGCGCCGCGTGGTTCATCACCGGCCTGTCGCTCAAGCCGCTGGAGCAGCTGAACACGGTCGCGAGAGAGTTCAGCCTCGATCGGATCAACCAGCCGGCCCAGAGCGTTCCGCAGTTCCCCGAGCTTTCCAAGCTCGCCGACGAGCTCGAGGCCGCGCGAGGGCGCATCCGGCTCGCGCTCCAGGCAAACGAGCGGTTTATCGCCAACGTATCGCACGAACTGAAAACGCCCGTCGCGGTGCTCCGCGCAGAAGCCCAGAACCTCGACGCAACCGACCTGTCACCAGAATCGCGGGCCTTTGTTCGATCGGTCATCGAAGAGACGAGGCGCCTGGGGATGATGGTCGACAGCTTCCTCACCCTCGCCGCCGTCCGCTCCGGGCGCACGCTCACCGTCACCACGCCGGCGTACCTGAACGACGTCCTGCTCGAGTCGCTCGCCCACTGCGCCGGTATGGCCAAGCTCCACAATGTCACGCTCCTCTCAGACCTCTACGACGGCGATAACGACCTTGTGGTGACAGGAGACGCCCACCTGCTGCGCGTGCTCTTTGACAACCTGCTCAGGAACGCGGTGCGCTTCAGCCCCAAGGGCTCCAGCGTCAGAACCACGATCGTCGCAGACGAGGAAAAGGCGACGGTTTCCGTCATCGACTCCGGCCCGGGAATACCCGACGAACTCCTGCCGACCATCTTCGAACGGTTCTCGAAGGCCACTTCCGTCGCTCCCGGGCGCGGGCACGGTCTGGGCCTTTCAATTGCTCAGGGGATTGCTGAACTCCACGGCGGCCTGATCTCAACGACCAACCTTCCCGGAGGGGGCTGCCGATTCGTTGTCGTGCTGCCGCACCGCCGGGCGGCTTCGGACAGAGAAGGAACCAGCGCCTCGCCAGCCGAAACCGGTCAGAACGTATGATCGTAGCGGGACCGCCCTTCCCCCCGAATTGCCCCGAGCTGATGGCTTCCACCCCGCCGTCTCTAGAGCGCAACAGGCATGGGGAGTTCAACTCAAATACCGCTCCCGTCCCCTGCTAGACTCAGCGCGAGAACCGCGCTGTGCGGCTCAATCCCCGCCATTCACCTTTCTCCATACGGAGCCTCAACCATGGCAGGCAACTTCAACAAAGTCATCCTGATGGGCAACCTCACCCGGGACCCTGAGCTCAAGTTCGGCGCCACCAACAACGCGATCTGCAAGATCGGTCTCGCCGTCAACCGCCGCTACACCACCGCCAGCGGCGAGAAGCGCGAAGAAGTGACGTTCGTCGACTGCGACGCCTTCGGCAAGACAGCCGAGAACATCGGCAAGTACTTCACCAAGGGAAAACCGATCTTCATCGAGGGGCATCTGCGCCTCGACCAGTGGGAAAAGGAAGGCCAGAAGTTCAGCAAGCTCAAAGTGGTCGTTGACACCTTCCAGTTCATCGACAGCGGCGGCTCGGGCGGCGGCGGACGTTCAAACGCCAGTTCATATGATCACGGCGAAGTTGACGCGCCACCCCGCGTGCAGACACGCTCCACGCGCCAGCCGCAGGCTTCTGCCCCTGATATCAGCGAAGAAGACATCCCCTTCTAACGCCGCGTTTTCGCGAGGCTCTGCCGCTTCATCATCCCGCAGTGATTCACCAATGACCCGAGGCGCGATGGGTGCGCACTGAGAACGGCATCCTTGTTTGCAGAGACAGGGCCGGCGCGCGAGAGGCAGGGCTCCGCTCCCCACGCTGCCGTGATCAACACCCACCTCTCGGTGGTTTGTCGTAGCACGACCGGAATCGCTACGAGTCGACACCGGAATGGCTTAACGAGCGGACCTCCGCTTCCGATATCCATTCCATACAACACGTCTGCGGCCATCGATCCCACACGTTAATGGCCGCCACCTGCCCATCAATCAGGCATGCGCGATCACGCTTGCCGGGAAGTCTGTCAACATGCATCACGGTGACCGCGCGCCCCAGCAACCTGAATCGGCCAGAACGTGCCTTACCGCAATCGACACAACAAACGATCGCGCTCTCATCGCGCTCGCGACACGCCTGGGGCGCGCTGAACACGTTCGCGACGCCGCCGCGGCCGTGATCGATTCACTCCAGGCAGCAGGGCCTCTCAAGCGGGTTGCCCTCCTCGCGTACGGTCACGACGGGGTCTGCAGATTTGTTTCATCTCGCGGGCTCTCTCCCGCCTACCGCGAGGCCGTCGAGGGGCACTGCCCGTGGAAGGAGGGCGCCGTCGATGCGGCGACGATCCTCGTTGACGATGTGCTCAACGACAAGGCCCTTGAGCCCTTCCGCACGTTGTTCACCAACGAGGGCATCGGCTCGCTCGCGTTCATCCCCCTTTCAACCGAGCGCGGGGTTGTCGGCAAGATCATGCTCTACGGCGACGCGCCCGGGGCGATCACTCCCGACCTGCTCAGGACGGCCGAAGGTGCGGCCGCGTTCGCAGGAGTGGCGATCGGCCGCATCCTCGCGCTGCGACGCCTTGAGAAGAGCGAGGCGCGGTTCCGCACGCTCGTTGAGGGCACAGACGTGATCGTCTGGGAGTTCGACCCACAGCGCCAGGCGTTCACCTACGTCTCGCCGCAGGCAGCCCGGTTTGGATTCCCGCTCAGTGACTGGCTCAAGCCGGGGTTCTGGGCCCAGCGTCTGCACGACAGCGACCGCGCAGAAGCAATCCGATTCTGCACGGAGGAGTCGACCGCCGGACGCAGCCACCGGTTCCAGTACCGCATGCACAAGGCCGACGGCACCGTCGTGTGGATCGACGACATCGTCAACGTTGAACGGCTCCCCGGGCAGAGCACGGTGCTCCGCGGGGTGATGATCGACATCACCGACCGCAAGCGCAACGAGGCCCTGTTGATCGAAGCCCAGGCCCGCGCCGAGGCCGCGAGCCGCACAAAGAGTGAGTTCCTCGCCAACATGAGCCACGAAATCCGCACGCCGCTCACCGCCGTGCTCGGCTACGCCGACCTGCTACGAGAAGATGGAGACATCGAAACGGCACCGCGTCGCCGCCTGGAGACCATCGACACCATCAAGAACGCGGGGCACCACCTCCTCACGCTAATCAACGACATCCTCGACCTGTCAAAGATCGAAGCGGAGCGGATGACCGTCGAAGCCGTGCCGACCCCGATCGTCACCGTTCTCCTGGAGGTCGAGAGCCTGCTCGCCTCGCGCGCCGCCGGCAAGGGGATCGTCCTCAACACCGTGCTCCAAACACCCGTCCCGCAAACCGTCCTCGGCGACCCGACACGCCTGCGCCAGATCCTGATGAACCTGGCCGGCAACGCCATCAAGTTCACCGAACGCGGAACCGTCACGCTGGCTGGCCGCATCGTCCACGAACACACCGCCCAACGCCTGCAGGTCGATGTCACAGACACCGGCGCGGGCATGACGCCCGAGCAGGCCGGGCGTCTCTTCGCCGCTTTCTCGCAGGCGGACGCCACGATCACCCGCCAGCACGGCGGGACAGGGCTGGGGCTCACCATCAGCCGCCGACTCGCCCGCCTCATGGGCGGCGATGTGCTCCTCGCACGCACGGACATCGGCAAGGGATCGTGCTTCAGGCTCGACATCCCGATCGTGGCGGTCGAAGGCAGCCCAATGGTCTCCTCGATCGAAGATGTTCGTCGAGCAATTCCCGGCGGAGAAGCCGCGCCGCTCCCAGATCTGCACGGGCGGATCCTGCTCGCTGAAGACGGTCCAGACAACCAGCGCCTGATCGCTTACCACCTGCACAGAGCCGGCGCAGAGGTCGAAATCGCCGAGAACGGGCGCACCGCTCTCGAGATGATCGGCCGCGCCGCCGACGCCGGCACGCCGTACGACCTTCTCATCACAGACATTCAGATGCCGGAAATGGACGGCTACGCACTCGCCTCAGCGGTCCGCTCAAACCCACGCTTACGCACAATGCCCATCGTCGCTCTCACCGCGCACGCGATGGCCGAAGACCGCCGCAGGTGCATCGACGCCGGATGCGACGGTTACGCAAGCAAGCCGATCGACAAGGCGAAGCTCCTGGCCGTGTGCGCAGAGTGGCTAAGAAAAGGGGTCGCCACGAGCACGGTCCGCGCCGCCGCTTGAGCTGCACAAGCCGGCTCACCCCACGTCGACAGGCTCGATCACCACGCGCCCGCCGCCGTCGTCTTCCGCCAAGGAAGCAACAAACCCAGACACGCTGACCCGGCTTGAGATCACCCGAACCCGTGCCGCCGCCTTGGCCAGGTCTTCCACCTGCAGCGAACGCATCCGCTTCTCGTTCACCATCAGCCGCTTGCGATAGAAGCCGCACCCTTCGTGTGCGATCAGCACCACGCGGTCCAGCCCGTGCCCGTCGATAAGAAAACGGAGCTGTTCCACCATCGCCTCTTCGTCCCGGTACGCCGCAAAGTGCCCCGCCAGTGCCGCCGGCCCCCCCGGGATGACCAGGCGGTCATAGCGAGGCAGCAGCAGGTGCCGATGCAGAAACTCGTCGAACTGCTCGTTGTAGCGCCCGTCGGAGCAATAGATCGCCGCGGCACCGATGCGGGCATGGTCAAAGCGCTGTGACGCCAGATATCCGGGATTCGCCATCTCCGGCGATGCTACCAGAATCCTCGCTCGCCGGGGCCAAACCCAGCCTGTCGAGGGCCAAAGCTCGGCTACCCCAACCGTACGGGCTGCCCGGTTACACTTCCAACATGAGACACGCCGTTGCCCCCGCCGTTCTCGCCTTGGCACTCTGCGGCTGCGCCAACCACGCCGGCACCAGGGCTGATGAATCACCGATCGCCTTCGCGGCGGTCGGTGCCCGCTCGGCCGCGGTCAACGACGGCATCTTCGGTGAATGGGTGTCGCAGATCATCCGAACACCATCCAAGGCCCCCGGTCAGGCAGCCAGTTATTCGTTGGCTGCCATCTACGACGAAACGCTCCACGAGAGCCGCCCGATGCTTGCGCTCTCACTGGCAGACGACGGCACGTTCTCGCTGATCAGCAACTACAGCAGCACCTCCCGGTCGATCGTCTTCGGGAACTGGAGCATGACCGGCACGAGGATCGCCTTGGAGCAAGGGGGCGAGGTCACATGGGTCTTCATCTCCAGCGGTGGAAAACTGATCGCCGAAAAGAGCGATGGCCCCACCATCATTCTCGGCCGCAAGTAGACCTTCGCGCTCAGCCTTCGCCCAGACGGCAACGAGAACCACTGCACCGAAGCAGTGCACCCAAACATTAACCGACTCCTCAATCCGCTGGCCTCAGAAGCCGCCGGAGTGTCGGGTGTCTATGCTCCTCTCCCACCCGCTGGGGCGGTGTAAGGGTTCGCCATGTGGCGCACCCTCGGCCGCTCCTAACTCTCTCGCCAGCCGGTCCCCACACCTTCAACGTGGCGGGACATCCCGGCGGCGGAAAGGACAGCCACATGGCACGCAACGTTCAGATCCTGCTCCTTGAGACCGTCGAATCCACCGGAATCGTCGGCGATGTCGTCAACGTCCGCAAGGGCTTCGCACGCAACTACCTGCTCCCCCGCAGCCTCGCTGAGACGCCCTCCGAAGCCAAGATCAAGGACCTCCAGGGCAAGCGCAAGGAGGCCATCAAGCACCTCGCCGAGCTGCGCAAGAGCCGCGAGGTCCTCGTCGAGAAGCTGGCGAACCACGAGATGACGATGATCCGCTCGTGCAACGACCTGGGCATCCTCTACGCCGCGGTCACCCAGCACGAGATCGCCGCGGAGCTCGAGAAGTCCGGCTTTAAAGGCATCGCGGACCGCGAGGTCCGCCTCGGCCAGCCCATCAAGCGCGTCGGTGACTACACCGTCACCATCAAGTTCCAGCTTCAGGCGGTCCCCGATGAGGACGTCGTCGCCAAGGCGAAGCCCAAGGCTGCCAAGAAGGAAGAAAACGCCCCGCTCGAGGCCGAGGTCAAGCTGCACGTCAAGCCCGACCGCGAGCTGAGCACCGGCCGTCGCGACCGCGACGAGGCCCCCAAGGCCGAGGGCGCCGAAGAGGCCGCCGCGACCGCCGAGACGGGCGAAAAGCGCTCAAAGGACAAGTCGGCCAAGTTCGAGACCGCCAAGCCGGTGCAGAAGAAGGAAGAGCCGGCTGAAAAGCCCGCCAAGGCCCCTAAGGGCGAAAAGAAGGCGAAGTAACGCCCACCGGCCGTCCAGTCGGCCGATCGCGCCCCATCTGCTTATCCCACAAGCCCGCGAAAGCGGGCTTATTTCATGGCCATTCCTGCCAGCGCAGCAACGTGCCGGGCGTGATCGAGCTATCGGAGCACCACCGCCAGCACCATTTCGGGCGTGCAATAGAGCAGGCCCGGACTCGTTTTCCCGATAGTCTGTACGTGTTCGGCCCGGTGTTCTTGCCACGCCTCGATCTGCCTGGCAGCCCCGGAGACGGCATGACACGGAGGGTCCACCGAATGCTCACCCAGCCAGCTTCAGGAAACGCGACGGCCGCACCAGCCCAGCCCGTCCGCCGCGGCGTGTCGTCCTCGCTCTCGCAACTCTCGCCAAGGAAGTTCGGCTTCGACGAGGCGCGCCACCTGCTTTGGCGCGCCGGCTTCGGCGGCACGCCGCAGCAGGTTCAAGCGCTGCAGACCTGGGGCCTGGAGAAGTCGGTTGACTACCTCATCAACTTCGACAAGGTCGCAGACGACGCGGTGGCGCCCGACCTGTTCGACAAGGACATCATGCGTCCTCCCTCGGCCGACGAGCGCGCCGAGGCCCGCCGCGCTCAGGCGTCGCGCGACGAGGACAAGCTCGCCGAGGTGCGCCTGCGCCGCCAGCAGGCCGAGCGCAACGACCGCGAGCAGATGAAGCGCCTCCAGCAGTGGTGGCTGAAGAAGATGATCGAGACCAGCCGCCCGATGCAGGAGAAGCTGACCCTTTTCTGGCACGGGCACTTCGCCACGTCGTACCGCACGATCGAAGACTCGTACCACATGTTCGCGCAGAACGAGCTCTTCCGCAAGTACGCCGCCGGCAACTTCGCCGAGTTCCTCCACAAGATCGTCGAAGACCCGGCGATGATCGCCTACCTCGACAACAACGACAGCCGCAAGAACAAGCCCAACGAGAACCTCGCCCGCGAGCTCATGGAGCTCTTCAGCCTCGGCGTCGGCAACTACACCGAGAACGACATCAAGGAGGGCGCAAAGGCCCTCACCGGGTTCACCTTCCGTGACGACAGCTTCCAGTTCGACAAGAACAACCACGACGACGGCAACAAGAGCATCCTCGGCGCCTCGGGAAAGCTCGACGGGCACGGGTTTGTTGACGTCATCCTGCGCCAGCGCGCCTGCGCACAGTTCATCTCCGCAAAGCTCTACCGCTACTTCGTCGGCGACTTCCCCACCGGCAACCGCGAGATCGATTCCGCCGCCAACACCGTCGTCAACGAGATGGCCACCAGCTTCCGGAGCAACTATCACGTCGGCAAGCTGCTCAAGAAAGTGCTCATGAGCGAGCACTTCTACGACCCGGCCATCCGCAACGAGCAGATCAAGAACCCCATCACGCTCACCGTCGGCGCGATCCGCTCATTGAACACCCCCGTGCGCGACATCAACGTGCTCGTCGACGGCTGCGACCGTATGGGCCAGAACGTCTTCTTCCCACCGTCGGTCAAGGGGTGGGACGGCGGTCGCGCGTGGATCAACACCAGCACGATGTTCGTCCGTCAGAACCTGATGGTCTTCCTGCTCACCGGCCGGCGCATGCAGGGGCGCGACGGCATGGCCGACCAGGAGAAGTTCAGCGGCGCTGCGCTGCTCGCCCAGCTTGCAGACGCCTACCCCGAAGACTTCAAGGACGGATCGGCGAAGGGCAAGCTCGACGCGATCCTCAAGTTCGCCGTCGGCACCGCCACACCCGCCGCCCGCCCAGCGCTCGACCAGTTCGTCGCCGACCGCGCCCCGACCGGCACGTTCGACGACGCGTTCATGGTCGACCTGATGCTCCTGGTCACCAGCCTCCCCGAATACCAGCTCTGCTGAACTACCGCCCCGCACCGCCCCGCCCCGCACCGCACCGCACCGCACCGCCCCCCCCCGTTCCCCACCGCTCTCTGCTCCCGCCCCGATCCCCTCCTCCCAAGGAGTCCACCCGTGTCCGACCGCGAATTGATCGCCTTCACCCGCCGCGAGTTCCTCTTCACCGGCCTGACGCTCGCCTCCGCCGCGGTGGCGGTGCCGTCGTTCATCCAGCGCAGCGCGCTGGGCATGCAGCCCTCGGCGGGCCTAAGCAGCATCCCCGGCGTGCCCGAGGAGCACGTGCTGGTGGTCATCCAGCTCTCGGGCGGCAACGACGGCCTGAACACCGTCGTCCCTTTCCGCGACGACGCCTACTACCGCTCGCGCCCGGTCATCGGCATCAAGCCCGACCAGGTGCTCAAGCTCGGCAACAACGACGTCGGGCTCCACCCGGCGCTGGCGGGCTTCAAGGACCTCTACGACGACGGCACCATGACCATCGTGCAGGGCGTCGGCTACCCAAACCCCAACCGCTCCCACTTCAAGAGCATGGACATCTGGCAGACCGCCGACACCACCGCCACCGGCGACGGCTGGCTCGGTCGGTACTTCGACGCCGAGTGCTGCGGCTACGGCAAGGGTGAGAGCGGCCGGCCCGACGGCAGCAAGCCCGAGCCGATCGGCCAGCCCGGCATCGCCGTGCAGCGCGACGCCCCCCTGGCGATGCGCGGCCGAAAGGTCCAGCCGATCGCCTTCGAGAGCGCCGAGGCGTTCCGCTGGACGGGCGGTCTTGAGCGCAAGGAACTGAGCAAGTACTACGACAAGCTCACCCAGAACGAGGGCGACGCCAAGACGGCCGTCCGCGACGCCAACAGCAACTTCCTCACGCGCACCGCCCTCGATGCCCAGGTGAGCAGCGAGATGATCCGAAAGGCGGTCGCGTCGAAGTCGCGCGTGCAGTACCCCGGCAACAACAAGCTCGGCGAGCAGCTGCAGATGGTCGCGTCGATGGTCAACGCGAACCTCAAGACGCGCGTCTACTACGTCACCCTCGGCGGCTTCGACACCCACGACAACCAGGGCGGCGCGCAGGGCCGCCAGGCCCAGTTGCTCACACAGCTCGCAAGCGCCGTCAAGGCCTTCTATGCCGACCTCAAGTCGACCAAGAACGACGCCCGCGTCCTCACCATGGTCTTCAGCGAGTTCGGCCGGCGCGTCGCCCAGAACGGCAGCAACGGCACCGACCACGGCACGGCCGCCCCCATGTTCCTCTTCGGCCCCATGGTCCAGGCCGGCGTTGCCACCAGGCACCCGTCCCTCACGGACCTTGACCAGGGCGACCTCAAGTTCAACACCGACTTCCGCAGCGTCTACGCCGGCATCCTCGGCGGCTGGCTGAAGGCCGACGCGAAGTCGATCCTCGAAGGGACCTACGCACCGGCGCCGGTGGTGAAGAAGCAGGCGTAGGCAAAGAGCGGGCAGTGAATCAGGGTGCCGCAGAGTCCCGCCTTGAGGACTCTGCGTCTTCACTCCATCAGCACTCGCTCAAAGAACCGCTGCACGCCCTCGCCAATCCCGCCGACATCAAGAAGCCCACGCAAGCAAGGCCCGCTCGCGGGCCGCTCCGAGCACCCCGGCGGGGTGCAAGTTCGTAGCCGGTGGCAAGCAGGTCCCGCGGGCCGCGCCGCCACCGGAAACCAAGAACAGAATTCCTCCATCCTTACTGCCGCAGGCACCGCGCGGCGGGAGGCGCCGCCGATCAGAGCCGTAAGTCATACGGAACCCCGAAAAAACTCGTGCGCGTACGGCGCATGATCGGGTTGCGCG
>CAYOGE010000035.1:0-38048 GCA_964403525.1 uncultured Phycisphaeraceae bacterium
CCCAAGGCGCCCGAGGCACCCAAGGCCGCCGACCAGCCGCCGGCCGCGGCTCCGGCCGAGGCTCCGGCCGCGCCCGCTGCTGCCCCCGCAACCCCGCCGATGAGCGACGCCGACAAGCTGATGCAGATGGCCTTCAAGGCCGATGCGCAGCGTCTGATCGCCGAGGGTGACGCGGCCTACGCCGAGGCCAAGTACGCCGAGGCCGCACGCCTCTACGAGAAGTCGCTCGGCGGCTACCGCGAGTACCTCAGCGCCGACGAGATCGCCTCGACCGACAAGAAGCTTGCCGAGTGCAAGGTGCACATGGGCACCGCGGGCGCAGGCTCGCTCGAGGGCCAGGTGGCCGACACCTACCGGCTCGTGCGTGAGAAGACGACCGCCGAGTTCACCAACGCGATGAACGAGGCCAACAGCGCGATCAAGGCCGGTGACTTCGCCAAGGCGAAGGACCAGGTCGGCGTCGCCCGCCTCACCGCCGACCGTGCCCGCGCCTACTTCTCCGACGCGGAGATGGACGCGATGAGCAAGAAGGCCGCCGACCTCGGCCGCACCATCGACGACGAGGCCGAGAAGGCGCGCGTCAAGCAGGCCCAGATCGAGCAGCAGAAGGCCCGCGAGAAGACCCAGGCCCTTGAGTCTCAGCTCGCCGCCGACCGGACCCGTCGCGTTGAGGAGAGCCTCAAGCGCGTGCGTGCTCTGCAGAAGGAGCAGAAGTACAACGAGGCGCTGGAGGTTGTCAACAACGTCCTGTTCATGGACCCGACCAACCCCACGGCCGAACTGCTGCGCGACATGCTCCTTGAGATCCGCGCGTTCCAGCAGCGCGACATCAACGTCGCCCGCAACCAGAACTCAATGGTGGCGATGCGGATCGAGAACCTCCTCGCGACGCGCCCCCCGCTGGGCATCATCGAGTACCCCGACGACTGGGCACGCATCTCGATGACGCGCACCGGCTCGGGCGGGTTTTTCGAGAGCCCCGAGAACCGCCGCGCCGACGCCGCGATGAGCAAGGTCATCCCCGCGGTACTCGAAAAGGTCCCCCTCGCCAACGCGCTTGCGTACATCGGCAAGGCGGCCAACGTCCAGATCGACACCGACTGGAAGAGCCTTGAGACCGTCAACGTCGAGCCCGGCACGACCGTCACGATGGCGCTCGGCGAGCAGCCGGCCAAGGTCGTGCTCGAGCGTCTGCTCAAGCAGGTCAGCAAGGACCGCTTCAACAAGGCCGACTTCGCGGTCAACGACGGCATCATCGCCGTCGGCTCGGCCGACGCGATCAAGCAGCAGACGGTGACGGTGACCTATCCGATCGCCGACATGCTCCTGTTCGCGCCCGACTACACCGACATCCCCGTGCTCGACCTTGAGAGCAAGATCGGCAACAAGGCCGCCAAGCGCGTCACGGCCAGCGACCCCTTCCGCGGCGACCGCAAGGCGATGGTGCCGGACAAGAAGGAACGCATCCGCCAGATCGTGACGGTGATCCAGCAGGGCGTGGACGCCGACTCGTGGAAGGAGAACGGCGGAGACGTCGGCTCGATCACCGAGCTCAACGGCCTGCTGGTCATCACCAACACGGCCAAGAACCACAAGGAGATCACGGGCCTGCTCAGCAAGCTCCGCGAGATCCGCCAGACGCAGCTCTCGGTCGAGGCTCGCTTCCTGCTGGTTGACCAGAACTTCTTCGAGCAGATCAACTTCGATCTCGACGTCTACTTCAACGCCAACAGCAGCCAGATCACCGCCGCCCGCGGCCTTGATCCGAACATCATCCCCAGCGACCTGTTCGACCCCGCGACGGGCCGCCTCCGCCGCGTGCTCGACAGCGACATTTACGCAGCCGGCGGTTCGGGCACCCCTCAGCAGATCCCGCCGGGTGCGCAGGACCGCTTCGTGCAGAACGTGGCGCCGCCGCGTAACTTCTCGCCCATCGGGACAACCTCAAACGGCGACCTGGCTCGGTTCCTTGTGCCGGCCGACTCGTTCACCGGCCAGTTGCTCAACCAGGCCCCTGCGCTGGGCATCGCGGGTCAATACCTCGACGACATCCAGGTCGACTTCCTGATCAAGGCGACGCAGGCCGACCAGCGGACCGTGACGCTGACCGCCCCGCGACTGACGTTCACCAACGGCCAGATCGCCAACGTCGTCGTCGGCACGCAGCGTGCGTTCGTCGGTGACCTTGACCCGGTAACGGGCGACGGCTCGGTCGCCTTCGACCCCGTCCCACAGACGTTGACCGAGGGTGTGACGCTGCTGGTTGAGGGCGTTGCGTCGGCCGACCGGCGGTACGTGACGATGAACATCGAGACCTCGATCGCGGCCCTGATCCGCCTCGAAACGTTCACCCAGCAGGCCCAGGCCGGCGGTCGCGGCGGCGGCGGTGGTGGCGGCGGCAGCCAGCCCGTCATCGGCACGTTCCAGCTCCCCACGCTGCAGGTGACCCGCGTGAACACAACCGTGACGGTGCCCGACCAGGGGACCATCATGCTCGGCGGCCAGCGCGTGACGGAAGAAGTCGAGCTCGAGACCGGCGTGCCGGTGCTGAGCAAGATCCCCATCATCAACCGCTTCTTCACCAACCGCGTGCAGTCCCGCAAGGACCGCTCGCTGCTGATCCTCATGAAGCCCACCGTGCTGGTGCAGAGCGAGGAAGAGGAGAAGGCGTTCCCGGGCCTCAACGACAGCCTCCGCGGCGCGGGCAACTAAGCGGCGGCCGGCCGGACCGGCGCTGGCAGGTGCGGCGATCGGCATGAAGTGCACCTTCGGGCGTCCCATCCGGGACGCCCTTTTTTGTTGCTTTTCACGCGTTTTCCGGCGATGCTTACAGGACGCGCCGCGAAAGGGAACGACGCGGGCGGATCGGCTACACTCTGCGTGAAGCACGTTCATGTTTGCGGCTGACACCCATTTCCTCTTCCTGTCCTGAGCACGCCCATATGCCCACCAGCGATTCCCGGTTGAAAGTCAAACGCGACGGGGCCATCGTGGAGGTCCAGTTCCGCGATCGGAACATCCTCGACGAGGCGAACATCCAGCAGATCGGCGACGAGGTCAAGGCGATCATCGAGGCCGAGACGGCCCCGAAACTCCTGATCAACTTCACCGACGTGGACCACCTCTCGTCGGCGGCGCTGGGCACGCTCATCACGATCAACAACCGCGTGCGGGCCCTTAAGGGGCAGCTGCGGCTGTCGAACATCGACCCCCAGATCTACCAGGTGTTCGTGATCACCAAACTGAACAAGCTGTTCGAGATCCACGAGACCGCCGAGAAGGCCCGCGCCTCGTTCAAGTGAGCGACCGGCGTGGATCTTGGGGATTTCCGCCCCTTTCTGCGGTGAGTGTGCGTTCGGGGTGGCGTGGTGGCGGTCGTGGGGGTAGATTGAACCGACGGAGCACTTCCTCCTTTGACCCAGCCCGCTGAGAAGCCTGCTTCTGATTCCGCCGACCTGCGCATCCGTAACGCGCGCGGCGATATCGATTCCGCGGAAGAGCGCCTGCTGACGTTGATGGAGGGCCAGGGGTACGGAGAGGCGGCGCGATTCGCCGTGCGCCTGGCGTTCGAGGAGGCCGTGATCAACGCCTTCCGGCACGGGCACAAGGGGCTGCCCGCCGACACTCCTGCTGACATTTCGTTGCGCATCGGGCCTGAGGAGGCGGTGATCGCCGTTACCGACCAGGGCCCGGGGTTTGACCCAGTCCGAGTCCCCGACTGCACGTTGGATGAGAACCTGGAGAAGACCAGCGGCCGGGGGCTGATGCTGATCCGCTCGTTCATGTCCGGCGTTCGCCACGAGATGGGCGGGCGCAGGCTGGTGATGACCTACCGCAAGGACGGCGAGGCGGCAGCGGGCTGAGCGGCGAGCCTGTGGGGTGCAGGAGTCACGCGTGGTTCTGATCGGCAGGGTGATGGCGTGGGTCGGCGCAGCCCTCTGCCTTGTGGGCGCGGTGTTCTGGACGCTCGGGGCGATCGAGTATGCGCAGGGTGCCTTCGGGGATTCAAACAAGGGGTTGCTCGGATCGCTGCTGCTGCTGGCGGGGTGCAGCGTGGGCGTCGGGGGGCTCTGTCTGCGCTCGTTTGCGGCGAACCGTTACCTGGCCGCGAACAACTTCTCGCACTGCTTGAAGTGCGGCTACCCGTTCGACAAGCGCGCAGATGACCGGGCGAGGCTGACGTGCTCAGAGTGCGGCAGCACCTTCGAGGCGGGCGAGGCACGCGAGCGGTTGCGCCGTCATCCCCAGCGGGTCCGCAACAGGGAATGAAGCGGCTCGCGCCGGGTAAGCGCAATCTCACCGGTTGGGCTTGGCGCCGCCGCTCGCGTTGGCATTGGGGCTCATCTTGGCGCGGAGTGCGGCCATGGTGGCGATCTCGTCGGCCTTTGCCCTTGAGGGGGGGGCGTCACTCGGGCCGGTGTTGAGCAGCACGACGACCGTCACCAGCAGCAGCACGCAGAGCGAGCCGAGAGCGACCGCGGCCGCCTTGGCCTTGGGCATTCCCTGGTATGCCTCCCACAGTTTGGCGGCTCTCTCAGCAGTGGCGACCTTGAACGCGGCGTACCTCTCGCGGATGCGCTCGCGGTCGACCAGCGGCTCAGCACCGGACGGCACGACCGAACCGCGCACCTTCTCCTTGGCGTCGTCGAGCGCCCGGCCAACTTTCGAGAATCGTTCTTCAAAGCCCATGAGGAGTGTCAACCGCGGTTCGCGAGCCGCTGCTCGTGAGGGACCGGGCCAATCCTAGCGATCGGCGCGGCGCTTCCGGTGGCCTATTGCACCAGGTCCCGGCCCTGGATGCCGTTGCGCGTCCACCAGAAGAAGCCGGTTGTCGAGACGGTGGTCATGTTGCTGAAGCCCGAGCCCGAGCCCTTCCAGCCGAGGGGGAGCTCGAAGACCTCGCCGACGGGCACGAGCTGCTGATCGCTGAGCGTGTTGCCCGCAGCGCGGTTGATGATGTCGCTCATGTCGGTGAGCCGCGCCGAGCCGTCGGCGGTCGCGGTGTGGACCTTTGCGCGGATGTTCCCCCACGGCGGCGACGTGCCAACCTCCTGCGAGTTACCGCCGTTGACCTGCACGTGACGCGTCTGCATGAAGTCGGCCCGCTCCCAGAGCATGACCTTCTGCGACGGGTAGGAGACCGACTCCCAGCCGTTCTGGCGGAGCGTGTCGGCGCAGACGGGCGCAAACGTGCCGCCGTTGTTGTTCATGTTGAAGCGCCCCGCGTTCTGCCAAAACGTTGGGGAGTAGAGGAACGACGACGGTGCCAGCAGACCGGTCGGCGGCTTGTCGCGCATCAGCGGTGCCAACTCGCCGTCGGCGGGGGAGATCAGGCTCGGGCCAGCCGCCTGCAGGCCGGTGTAGGTTGAGAGGAAGTGGTACCAGTAGACGGCGAAGTACTCGGTGTGGTGGAGCGGGTTGGCGTCGTTTCGGAAGTCGAAGAGCCCCGCCACGTTCTGCGGGTCGTCCCCCTGGATCGCGACGTTCCAGCCGATGCCGCCGCCGGGACAGGTGAAGACCGGGTTGCAAGGGCTCGTGTCTGCGCAGCCGCCCCACGGATAGAGGAACTTGCTCTGATGGTCGTTGCCCCACGTGGCCATGACCTGCGCACCCGACTTGAGGTTCGCCAGGCCCACGGTGACCATGGCGCGGCGCCGGGCAGCACTGAGGGCGGGGAGGAGGATGCCCGCAAGGATGGCGATGATCGCGACGACGACCAGGAGCTCGATGAGCGTGAAGCCGCGACGGCGGGCGTGAGTGGAGGGGGGCGGGCTCGCGGGCAATGGGTTCATGGCCGGTCTCCGGGTGTGCAGGGCATATCGGCAGATGCGCGGCTGTGGAATAAACGTCGACCCATCCACTGCGGGCGCGCAGCGTCACCGCTAGGCGTACAGGCGTAACGCCGACGGTGGGCAAAGATTGCCGGAAAACAGGCTCACGGGGCGGCCGCGGAGGGGGTGGCCACCGCCCCCTGCGACTCCTCTTCCGGGCCGTCCTCGGGCGTGTCTTTGAAGGTGACGTCTGGTTTCTGGCCCATGGCGAGCATGGTTTTCTTCCAGAGCTTTCCGTGCCGGCAGGGCTTGCCGTAGTGACGGTCAGCGAAGATGTGGGCGACCTCGTGGGCCACGGTCTCATCCGCGACGCGCTGCGGCTTGTCCATCAGGTGCCAGTCGCTGATCTTGATGAGGTTGCGCCGGCTGTCGGCCCATCCAAGCGCGTGCCGGAGGCGCGGCGAGAACTGCACCGTCGGGACGTCGTCGAGGGTTGCGTTGTGGGCCCGGTTGGCCACGACCCACCAGTGCACCACGCGCTCGCTCGCCCAGGCTCGGCGCTGGAGCAGGTCGCCACCTTCTGCGCCGGCGGGTGCCGCAGCGGCGGGCGTCACGCGCTTTGGCCGGCTCTTGGGCTTTGCGGGCGGGCTTTGCGGGCCGGTGTGCTTCCCCCAGCGGGCGGCCAGGTGCCCGATCGCCAGCAGCGTCGCGAACGCAACGATGCCGACGAGCCAGGAATCCAGCGCAGACAGTGCAAGCGTCATGGGGGTGAAGCTGGGCAGCAGGGAGGGCATTATCGGCAGTCGGCAAGCCGCGGAGAGGAAAAGAACAGGGGCCGGCTTGCGCCGGCCCCTGCGGTTCAAATCTGTTGTTCGGGCGAGCGTGGATTACCAGCTGCCGCGGCCACCGCCGCCGCCACCACCGCCGCCACGGCCACCACGGCCGCCGCCACCACCGCCGCCCCAGCCGCCACCACCGCCGCCGCCGGAGCGGGGACGATCCTCGCGGGGCTTGGCCTCGTTGACCGTGAGGTCACGGCCACCGAAGTTCTGGCCGTTGAGGGCCGCAATCGCGGCGTTGGCCTCGGCGTCATTCGGCATCTCGACGAAGCCGAACCCGCGGGGACGACCGGTCTCGCGGTCCATGACCAGCGAGGCGGACGCGACCTGACCGTGCTGACCGAAGAGCTCCTGCAGCTCGCCCTCAGTGGTCTTGAACGAAAGATTGCCGACGTAAAGCTTCATGCGAAACCTCAAAGCCCGAGGGAGCGAGATAGAACGGGTACGGTGCAGGAACTCGGGCGAGGCCGTGCGTCGATCCGACCAAACCAGCCGCGCCTTCACAAGGACGCGGACGAACTCGGCGGGCAAGGATAACGGGTCCCCACGTTCGGGGCAAGCCCCTTCCTCACCCCCATCCCCCCTGAGCCCGCCCGTGCCTTGGCCCCCCTCTTGGCGACCCCGCCCTGGCCCTTCCACAGCCACACTGGGCGGCCGCTGGTGCACCCCCCTCTTTGCGGTGTATTTGATGCTCTGGTTGGCCTGCCCGTCACCGTGAAAAGTCGCTAGCATGGATCGCGGGAGGAGCGACCAGGGGCTTCCCATGACGCACACACACGACAGTTCAACGAAGCTGACGGTTCAAGCCGGGCCACCGGGACCAGACGGTGTGGTGGTGGTCGCACTGCGGGGCTCGGCGGATATCCACAGCGACGCAGTGCTTGAAGAAGCGCTGGCACGGGTCGAGGTCGCCAGGCCACGGCGCATCGTGCTGGACTTGAGCGGCCTTGACATCCTGACGAGCCTGGCGATCGGTGTGCTGGTGGGCTTCCGCGCCCGTGTGCTTCAGCGCAGCGGCACGGTGGTGATGGCCGCCGTCCCCGAGCCGATCGTCAAGTCGATGCGCTTCACGCGGGTGTCTGCGCTCTTCCAGTGTTTCCGCACGGTGGAGGAGGCACGCGGTGGGGCGGGGGGAATGAGCGGGGTGGGCGGCGCAACGCGGGTGTAGCCCAGCGCGGCCGCGCGGCCATCGGCGGTGCTACGTTTCCCTCGCAGCCGATTCCAACGCCGGCTCGAACGGTGTCAACGCAGGGAGGCCACGACGTGCTCCGAGCTTCAACGACCGCAGCCCCCGATATCGACGGAGTGATCGTGCACATGGCCGGCACGGCCGGCATGGCCGAGGCCGACCAGCTGGAGATGCTGCTCACCGGCATCGCGGCGGGCCGGCCGCGGCGCGTGGTCTTTGACTTCACGGGTCTGGAACTGCTCACCAGCATCTGCATCGGCGAGCTGATTACCTTCCGCAAGTCGGTGCGGGTTGAGACCGAGTCGAGCGGTGAGGCGGGGCGCGTGGTCATCGCCGGGGCGGCGAAGGGGATCAACCAGAGCCTCCGTTTCACGCGGCTGGATGAGCTCTTTGACCTTTACCCCGACGTCGCCACGGCCCGCGCAGCGCTTAAGGCCTGAAGCGGCAGCGCAAGGGTCAGGAGGGGACTGGACCGTGTGCAGCGCCATCACCCACAGCCTGGTGGGCCTTGCCATCGCCCGCATCGGCACATCGGCGCGGATGCCCGCGCGGTACTGGCTCGCCGCCGCGGTGCTGGCGGCCGCGCCGGACCTTGACGCGATCGGGTACTCGGCGGGCTTTCACCTGCCGGGCGAGGCCTCGCTGTGGAGCCACCGCGGCCTGACGCACTCGATCCCCTTCGCGCTGCTGACGGCGGGCATCGCGACGCTGCTGCTCTTCCCGCGGAGGCTCGGCATCGATGCGAGCGGTGTTGCGCCGGCAAACCTCGGGTGGGCGAGCCCGATCCACCGCTGGCGGGTGTGGTTGATCCTCGCGCTGGCGATGGCCTCGCACGGGCTGACCGACATGCTGACCAACGGCGGCTCGGACATCGCGCTCTTTTCACCGGCGACATCGTGGCGCGCGAAGTGGGCGTTCCGGCCGGTGGAGGTTTCGCCGCTGTCGATCGGGCGGTTTTTCACATCGCGGGGGCTCGACATCCTCTGGAGCGAGACGAAGTGGGTGCTGCTGCCTGCGATGGTCGTATTGGTTGCGGTGGAGGCGGGGCGCAAGTGGGGGAAGGGCCAAACGGCCCAGGGTTTGTAGCAGAGGTCAGGAGCTACTGGTTGCGGGTGTCCTCCGGGGATGCGCTGGTGACCACCCTTCTGTCTGCTCGCGACAGACAGCACGCTCGCACCCGAACCAGGCAGGAAGCGAGGCGATGCGGGAGTGCGGGCCAGCACAGCATTGAAGCCGCTTGCTCTACCGTCGCGGCAAATGTCTTGTGCTCAGTCGGCGAACGGTCTCGGTCTTGATCCGTAGTCACTCGAGGCGGGCCTAGCTGGGCGTTACATTGTGCTTGCGCACAAGGCTCTTATGCCCCGGTGCCGCAGACGCGCTCGATCTCGTCGAGATCGGTGACGCCCTTACCGGCGAGGCCCCAGCCGCTCTGGACCAGGGTGGTGAAGAGCCCCTTCTCGATGACGCGCTTGATCGCGGCGATGGAGGGGTCCTTGAGGATCACGTCGCGGAGTTCATCGTTGACGTCGAGCAGCTCGAACATCGCCTTGCGGCCGCGGTAGCCGGTCTTGAAGCACATGCCGCAGCCGACGGGGACGAAGACCTCGCCCGAGGTTCCGAGGTACTTGCCGATGCGCGAGGCCTGGCCGGGGGAGACCTTGATGGGGCGCTTGCAGTTGTCGCAGAGCGTGCGGACGAGGCGCTGGGCGAGGACAAGGTCGAGCGAGGAGGCGATGAGGAACGGCTCAACCTTGAGGTCGAGGATGCGGAAGACGGCGGAGATCGAGTCTTTCGAGTGGACGGTGGAGAAGACGAGGTGGCCGGTCATGGCGGCCTGCATCGCGGTGCGGGCGGTCTCCTCATCGCGGATCTCTCCCACGAGGATCACATCGGGGTCCTGTCGGAGGACGGAGCGGAGGAGCTGGCTGAAGGAGTTGCCCTTGGCGGAGTCGATGGGGATCTGCGTGGTCCCCTCGAGCTGGTACTCCACGGGGTCTTCGATGGTGACGATGTTGGTCGTCTCGCGGTCGATCTCGCGCAGGGCGTTGTAGAGCGTGGTGGTCTTGCCGCTGCCGGTTGGGCCGCAGACGAGCACGAAGCCCTGCTCTTTGTTGCAGACCTTCTTGACGCGCTCGTGCATGTAGACGGGGAGGCCAAGGTCTCCGAGCGAGCGGGGGGCGTTGGAGGAGTCGAGGACGCGGACGACGAGCTTCTGGCCGTGGACGGAGGGCGTGATGCTGACGCGGTAGTCGACGCGCTTGCCCTTGAACTTGGCGGCGAAGTGGCCGTCCTGGACGGCGTCGTTGGCCTCCATGCGCATGAGGCAGGCGGTCTTGACGAGGTTGACTGCGAACTGGCCGACCTTGCTGGGGATGTCGATGACGCTGACCATCTGGCCGTCGACGCGCATGCGGACGGAGTAGGTGTTGTGCTTGGGCTCAACGTGCAGGTCGGTGGCGCGGCTCTTGGAGCAGAGCAGCAGCATGCAGCGGACGGCGAGGGGGCCGGGCTGGTCCGAGCCGAGCGCGCCGGAGGGCTGGTTCTGGGCGTCGATCATCTGCATCGCGCAGTCGCCCTCACCCTTGGGGGGGAGCAGGTCGAGCATGGCGCGGATCTCGGTGGCCCAGTTGGAGGCGGGGCCGGCGCCGGCCTCGATGTCCATGGACATGGCGCGGGCGGTGGCACGGGCCTCGCCGATGCTCTGCTCGGCCTCGATGGTGAAGGTGTGGGTGCCGACCTTGATGTTGTCGCCCGCGGCGACGGCGGCGGCCTGGCCGATGAGCTTCTCGTTGTTGTGCTTGGTGCCGTTCTTGGAGCCGAGGTCCTTGACGATGTAGCCGCCCTTGCCGTCGGGCTCGATGATGCAGTGGTAGCGCGAGGCGGCCTCGTCGTTGATAGGGAGGATGTTGTCTTTGTTGCGGCCGATGGTGATCGGCTCGCGTCCGAGGGGGACGACGTAGCCGCGGCCGTCGGTTGAGGACAATGAGAGGGTCGCCATGAGCGGGTGAGCATACGCAAAGGCACCCCGCGGGGTTGCGGGGAAGGGTCGGAAGGGGCATGTCGAGGGCTAAACTCGGCCCTCATGATCGACCTCAAGGCTCTGCGTGAAAACCCCCAGCATTTCAAGGACGGCGCGTCGAAGAAGCGCGTCAGCGTGGACATCGACGCTGTGCTGAGGCTCGACGAGGAGCGTCGCGCCCTGCAGACGCAGCGGCAGACACTCGCCGCCGAGCAGGGGAAGATCGAGAAGGAGGTCGGCCCGCAGCTGGGGAAGCTGAGCGGGGAACTGAAGAAGGCGGCCCCCGAGGCGAGGGCCGCGATCGAGGCGCAGATCGCCGAGCTGCGGGCGATGCCGGCCGCGATCAAGGCGAAGGTGCAGGCGCTCGAGGAGCAGGAGAAGGCGGTGGAGCCGAAGCTGCACGCGCTGCTGCTGGCGATCCCGCTGCCGCCCGATGCCGATGTGCCGGTGGGGAAGGGGAGCGAGGACAACGTCGAGGTGCGCAAGTGGGGGCCGGGCGGGTGGGACTACGCCAAGGGGTTCGAGGCGGTGAGGGGGTTCAAGCCCAAGAGCCACATCGAGCTGTGCAAGGACCTGGGGCTGGTCGACTTCCCGCGCGGCGTGAAGATGAGCGGCACGCGGTCGTATGTGCTGACCGGCGCGGGGATGCTGCTGCACCAGGCGATCCTGCGGTACGCTGTTGATTTCATGGTGCACAAGAACGGCTTCAAGCCCATGAGCGTGCCGGTGCTGGTGCGCGAGGAGTGCATGGTCGGTACGGGGTTCTTCCCCGCCGGGCGCGAGCAGGCGTACCACATCAACGAGAGCGTGCGGCAGAACGCCGACGCTGAGGACGGGCAGGTTGGAAACCTGCCCCACGCGGCGCACGATCTTTACCTTACCGGTACGGGCGAGGTGGGCCTGATGGGCCTGCACCAGGATGAGATCCTCGATGAGAGCCAGCTGCCGCTGAAGTACGTGACGGTGAGCACCTGCTTCCGGCGCGAGGCCGGCGCAGCGGGCAAGGACACCGCGGGCCTCTACCGCGTGCACGTCTTTGACAAGGTCGAGCAGGTGATCATCTGCAAGGCCGACGAGGCGGAGAGCCGCGCGTGGCACAAGACCATGCTGGGCTTTGTCGAGTCGCTGCTGCAGAGCCTTGAGCTGCCGTACCGGCTGCTGCAGTGCTGCACGGGCGACCTTGGCGTGAAGAACGCCGACATGATCGACGTTGAGTGCTGGATGCCGGGGCGTGGCGAAAGCGGCGAGTTCGGCGAGACGCACTCGGCCAGCCGGCTCTACGACTACCAGTGCCGCCGGTTGAACATGCGCTACAAGAGCGCAGACCCCGCCGTGAAGCACACGGTCTTCTGCCACAGTCTCAACAACACGGTTGCGGCTTCGCCGCGCTTGATGATCCCGATCTTGGAGATGCACCAGCAGAAGGACGGCACGGTGAAGGTGCCGAAGGTGCTGGTGCCGTACATGGGTGGGATTGAGACGATCACGAAGGGTTGACGCATGGGTGCCATCAGGCTCGGCTTTGCGAGACTGATGCCGCCTTAAGCAGCCGGAACACCACGCTCGCCCAGAGCGGCGAGCGTGGTGGCACCCGGTCGAGTCAGTTCCCGATCAGCTTGATGTCACGCCACGCGGGGAAGTCGCGGCGCCACGAGCGCACGGCGTTGGGGTCGAGCTGGACGCTGAGGATGCACTCTTCGCCGCCCGCTTCGCCGATGATGTCACCCTTTGGTCCCACAGCGAAGCTCTCGCCCTGGTAGGTGAACTTCGGATCGCTGCCGGCGCGGTTGAGGCAGAGCACGAAGGCCTGGTTCTCGATCGCCCGCGCGACGGCGAGGGCGCGGCGGTGCACCTTGCGCGGTGCCGGCCAGGAAGCGATCACCGTGAAGACTTCAGCGCCCGCGAGCAGGCCGTGCCGGTAGAGCTCGGGGAAGCGCAGGTCGTAGCAGATGGTGGGGCAGACCTTGAGTGGTGGCGGTGCGCCGTCTGAACCTTCCCAGTCGAACGTCACGAGCCGCGTGCCGCCGACGAAGTGCTTCTCCTCGTCACCGTAGCTGAAGGGGTGGATCTTCTCGTACTCGTCGATCAGCTCGCCGGTGGGGCCGATGATGGGGCAGCGGTTGCGCCCCTTTCCCTCGTGCCCGAGCGTCGTGCGGGCGCCGACGATGTAGCAGCCGGTCTCCTTGCCCAGCGACTGGAGGAACCGCACGGTGGTGCCGTCTCGGTCGGCGGTCTTGTCGAGGTTGAAGGAGAAGCCGGTGTCGAACATCTCCGGCAGCACGATCATCTCGCCCGGGGCGGGGGGAAGCGCGGCCCGGTCCAGCAGGCGCAGCACACGCCGGAAGTTCGCCGGCTTGTCCTCCCAGACGACGTCGAGCTGGACCATGTGCACACGCATCGGCGGATGGTAGCGGAAACCGCCCGGGGCAATGCCGGGCCGGTTCCCCTAAACTCACCGCGTGAACCGCTTCGGGCTCCCCATCGTGCTGGCGTCAACCTCGCCCCGGCGTCGTGAGTTGCTGGCCCGCGCGCTCGGGCAGCCCGAAGGGACGGGGTTTACGGTGGTCAGCCCCGGGCTGGAGGACTCGGACCTGCTGATGGGGTGTGGGAGTGGGTCCGCGAAGCAGGGGGAGAACGGAAAGGGCGTTCCGCTGCGGCAGTGGGTGGCAGCGCTCGCGTACCTGAAGGCCAAAGCGGGCGCGGAGGCGTTTGTCAAGGCCGGCGGGGCGGCCGATTGCCTTGTGATCGGCGCAGACACGCTTGTCGATCAGGATGGCGCAGTTCTGAGCAAGGCTGTGGACGCGGCCGACGCGGCCCGGATGATCGCGATGGTGCGGAACCGCTCGCACGAGGTGCTGACGGGTGTAGCGATCCTGCACCCGGCGACTGGGCGGCGCGACGTCTACGCGGACCGCGCGGTGGTGACGGTCGGTGACATCAGCGACGCGACGATCGCCGCGTACGTCGCCGGCGGCGGCTGGCGGGGCAAGTCGGGCGCGTACAACCTTCAGGAACGGCTTGATGCGGGGTGGCCGCTGACAACCGAGGGTGATCCGGGGTGCGTCACCGGCCTGCCGACGCGCTCGCTGATGGCGAGGTTGGAAGCGTTCGCCGGATCGCTGCGACAGGGGGCTTGCGCGTGAACCTCCTTGCTGCTGGTCCGATGGTCTCACCGTGGATCGGCATCCCGTTGGCCGCGACGGGGATGGTGCTCGCGGCGGGGTACACACTGGGGATTCAGCGTGATGATGTTCCGCGGGCGCGTCGCAAGGTGCGAACGGCGCTTGGGTTGCTGCACATCTTCATGCTCGCGGCGCTGGCCTACGGCGTTTCGATCGCGACGATCGAAGACAAGAAGACGTCGGCGATCGTCTGGCTGCTGGTGATCGGGCTTGTCGGCGCGTCGGTGATGCTCGCAGTGGTTGACGCGGCGGTGACGCTCAGGCTCGCGCTGCGTGAGCGGCGTGACGAGGCGAAGCGGGCCGCGGAGGAGCTGGCAAAGTCGGTGCTTGAAGCCCGGCGAGAGCGGGGCGGCGCGGGCCGGCCGCAAGGTGGGGGGCCGCCGGCGTGAGCGCCCACGCGGACGGTACAAAGCGGCCATACGACGCGTTGCGGAAGATCATCGGCCCGCTTGCCGCGCCGTTGTACGGGGCGGTGGTGGGGTGGCGGAACCGGCGCTTCGACCGGGGGATCGGCGTTCGGCGTGTGCCGCTGCCGGTTGTCTCGGTCGGCAACTTGACGGTGGGGGGGACCGGCAAGACGCCGTTTGTGATGTGGCTCTGCCGCGAGCTCGGCGAGCGCGGCGTCAAGCCCGCGATCGCGCTGCGCGGGTACGGGTCGGCGGCGACTGGTGGCCGGAGCGACGAGGCCGAGGAGTATCGCGCAGCCCTGCCGGATGTGCCTGTGATCGTGAGCCCGGACCGGCACGCGGGGATCACCGCGTTTCTCGCCGGCGGCGGTTTGGCTGACGTGGTCGTCCTCGACGATGGGTTTCAACACCGAAGGTTGCACAGAGGTCTGGACATCGTGCTCATCGATGCGCAGGCGGGCACGTTGACGGACCGCTTGCTGCCGATGGGCGACCTGCGCGAGGGTGTATCGTCGCTGCGCCGCGCCGGGGTGGTCGTGCTTTCGCACGCGGACGGGCCGGCGGAGTGTGCTTCTCTGCAAGGACTGGTGGACCCTCGCGCCGTTGTGGTCAGCGCGGCCTATCGCTGGGAGGGTGTGTCGGTGTGTGCGACCGGTGACGGGGCGGAGACGTTTGAACCTGTCTCGTGGCTCGCGGGCAGGCGGGTGGTGCTGCTGTGCGGCATCGGGCGGCCGCAGCGGTTTATCGATGCAGCGAGGGACGCGGGCGCAGACGTCGTGGGCACGGTCGTTCTGGCCGATCACGCCCCTGTCACCGGGGCCGCCGTGCAGCGCGTGCGCGAGCTGTCGTCGGCGGGCGGGGCGGACGTCGTGCTCACGACCGAGAAGGACCTGGCCCGCATGGAGCAGCTGCCGGAGGGGCTGAGGGGGCTGACGCTCGCTGCGCCGCGTGTTCAGCTCTCGCTCGACCGGCCTGATGCGCTGCTGCAGGAAGTGTTGCGGACCGTGCGAGGGGGCGGCTCCCGCCCCGCCAACCGCTGAAACCTACGATGGCGCAATGAGCCACCTGCTTGAGAAACTGGCCGCGTGGAAGCCCTTCCGGGCCGTCGTTGTGGGCGACTACATGCTCGACGAGATGGTCTACGGGAACGTGGACCGGCTGGCGAACGACGCGCCGGTGCCTGTGCTGCACGTGCAGCGGACCGAGCGTCGCGCGGGCGGGTCGGCGAACGTGTGCGCTGACTTGATCGCGTTGAAGGGGGCGGTGGTGGCGATCGGCGTGGTGGGTGACGACGCCGCGGGGGCGGCCCTGCGGAGCGAACTCGCGAAGATCGGTGTGGATTCGGCGGGGCTGCTGGCCGATCCGTCGCGCCCGACGACGACCAAGCGGAACCTGATCGGGCTCGCGCAGCACCGGCACGCGCAGAAGATGTTCCGCGTCGACGAGGAGAGCCGCGAACCGATCTCGTCGTTGACCGCGGCGCGGCTGCTTGACGTGCTCGACCGGGCGCTCGGCGGCGCGGAGGTGGTGTGCATCGAGGACTACGGGAAAGGGGTGTGCACGCCGGCGTTCTGCCAGGCGGTGATCGAGCGGGCGCGGCTTGCGAACAAGCCGGTGTTTGTCGACCCCGCCGCGATCGCCGATTACGCTCGTTACGCGGGCGCGACGACGATCACGCCCAACCGCAACGAGGCGGAGAAGGCGACCGGCCTGGCGCGGCCGGACGGCGCGCCGCCGGAGGCGTACAACGAGGTCGCCGCGAAGCTCGTCGAGCAGCTCGGCCTGGAGGCGGCGGTGATCACGCTGGACAAGAGCGGCGCGTTGCTCCTTGAGTCGGGGGAGGAAGCGCGTGCGGTGCCGACGGTCGCGCGCACGATCTACGACGTGACCGGGGCGGGTGACATTGTGCTCGCTGCGCTCGCCGCGGCGCGGGCGAACGGGATTGACTGGTACGACAGCGTGCGGTTCGCGAACGCCGCGGCGGGCCTTGAGGTGGAGGAGTTCGGCTGCGTGCCGATCGCGCTGGAGCGCATCCACCGCGACTTGCTGCTGCGCGAGCGCGACACGCGCGGCAAGCTGCGCACGTGGGACGAGCTGGTGGTTGAGGTCGCGGCGCTGCGCAACCACACGTCAAACGGCAAGAAGCGCCCGGAGGTCGTCCTGGCCAACGGCTGCTTCGACGTGCTGCACGCGGGGCACGTGAGCCTGCTGCGGCGGGCCGCCGCACTCGGTGACTTTCTGGTGGTGGCCATCAACGCCGATGAATCGGTACGGCGTCTGAAAGGGCCGACCCGCCCGATCTATTCGGCGGCTGACCGCGCGCAGCTCTTAGGGGAGCTTGAGTGTGTGGGTGCGGTCGTCATTTTCGATCAGGACACGCCCGAGAAGTTGATCCAAACGGTGAATCCCGACGTACTGGTCAAGGGCCGGCAGTACCGGCTCGAAGACATTCCCGGCGCAGCCTTTGTTCAAGCCTCAGGTGGGCGCGTCGAACTTCTGGACGTGGTCGAAGGCAAGAGCACGACCCGTACGGTGGAAAGGATCAGGTCGACGTGATTCCATACGTTGCGTACCACCAGGCTTCTCCAGACGCGCCCCGAGCCAAGCAGGCCCGCACGCCAAAGCCCAAGCCCCGCAAGCTGGCGAGCGTTCGTCAAAAGCCGCGGCGTGCCAGGGCGGCGTAAGCGGGGCGTTCAGCGCCAATCGATGACGATCTTGCCGAACTGTTCGCTCGCTTCCAGGCGCGTGTAGGCGTCCTTTGCCTGCTCGGGCTTGAAGACCCTGTCGACAACCGGTTTGAGCTTGCCGGCGCGGAAGAGCGCGGCGAGCTCGCGGAATTCGTCGTTGCTGCCCATCGTGGTGCCGAGGATGCGCAGCTGGTTCCAGAAGAGCCGGGTGAGGTCGGTCGTGGCGTCGCCGCCGGTGGTCGCGCCGGGTGAGACGTACGCGCCGCCGCGTGCGAGCGACTTGATGGCGTTGAGGTGGGTCGCCTTGCCGGTGCTGTCGTAGCAGCAGTCGACACCGCGTTTGTCGGTCCAGGCCCGCACCTCTTTGCTCCAGTCCTGGCCGGAGTCGAGCACGCCGAAGTCGGCGCCGAGTTTCTTCGCCGCGTCGAGCTTCCACTGGTGGCGGCTGGTGACGACGACGCGGCAGCCGAGCATCTTGCCGATGGCCAGCGCACTGGTGGCGACGCCGCCGCCGATCCCCGTGACGAGCAGCGCCTGGCCCGGGCGCAGGCCCGCTTTGGTGACCAGCCCGCTGTAGGCCGTCAGGAAGCAGAGGCCGAACGCCGCAGCCTCGATCGGGTCGGCATCACCGACCGGCGCGAGGTTGCTCACCGGGGCACAGAACCTCTCGCGGAACATGCCGTCGATGTGCTCGCCGATCAGCTCGTACTGCGGTGCGAGCGTGCTGGCGGGTGGGTCGCCGGGTGACTGGCGCTCGGGGAGCTGGTAGGCCGCGTTGACGATGACACGCTGGCCGACCCACTTGTCGCTCACGCCGGGCCCGACCGACTCGACGACGCCACAGGCATCGCAGCCGGTGATGCGCGGGTAGCCGTCGATGCCCGGCAGGCCCATGCCCACCCAAAGGTCCATGTGGTTGAAGGCGCTGGCGAGCGTCTTGATCACGGCCTCGCCCTGCTTCGGGGCGTCGAGTTCCTTCCAGTTGGTCTGGAACTCGATGTTCGGCGTGACGGGTGTGCCCTTGCGCAGGAGAACGATTGCTCGCATGGCGGCAGGATAGTGACTGCTCAACACTCCCGCTCCCCCGCGGCTGGGGGTGTGAGGGCTGGCAATGAAAAAACCCCGGGACGAACCCGGGGTTTGCTTGTGCAGGTGATCGGTCGGTTCAGCCGCCGTGGCCGGCGAGCTTCTGACCGACGATGTGCTTGGCGCCGCGGCGGCGGTCGCGCAGACGCTGGCTCTTGCCCTTGCGGTCGCGGAGGTAGTAGAGCTTGGCGCGCCGGGCGTCGCCGCGGCGGACAACCTCGAACATCGCGATGCGCGGGCTGTTGATCGGGAAGATGCGCTCGACGCCGACGCCCTCGACCATGCGGCGGACGACGATCGTCTCGCTGATGCCACCCTTTGAGCGCGAGATCAGCACGCCGGAGAAGACCTGGATGCGCTCCTTGTCACCTTCGACGATGCGGCAGTGAACGTTGATCGTGTCACCGACGTCAAGGACCGGGAGGTCCTTCTTGATGATGTCGGCGTTGAGTGAAGCGAGAATGTCCTGGATGCCCATGTTTCTACCTTTGATTCGTGTGCCCCGCCCGGTCTGGGCAGGGCCGAGAGGATAGGCACCCTGTCAGTTCAAGTCGCCTGGATCGCACACTTGTTTGGGCAATGATCGGCATTTGGTAGGAACCACGGGCAGAAAGCTGCGAATAGATGCTCGTCACTCGTAAGGGGATTCCTCGCATGCGATCGGGAGCCGTGTGGGCGTTCGTTTTGTGGTGTGCCTGCCGCGCGTCGGGACAGCCTTCTGTCCCAGATTGTGACGGGTGGGTGCCGATTGGGGCACCGGTCGAACGGCAGCGGGCGGCGGTCGTTGTGGACGAGGCTCGAGATCGGATCGTCGTCTTCGGCGGTCGTGCATCGGACCTTTCAGCCGGAGTAATCGGGGTACAGAGCTACTCGATCCTCGGGGATACCTGGGAGTGGGATGGCAACCGGTGGTACGCGCAGGAACTGGCGGGGCCGACGTCCAGAGTCGGCGTGGCGGCGTGCTTCGATCCGCTTACGCGGCGAGTCGTACTGGCAGGCGGGGAGGCCCTGGCTGGTTCGGCAACAGGCAGCGGCACGCTCATCAGTTCCGAGGTGTGGAGTTGGAGCGGGGAGGGTTGGCAGCAGTCGTTGGGGCAAGGTGGGCCACCTGGCACGGTTGATGGCGCGCTCTGCGCCGATCCGGAACGCGGGCGGCTCCTTCGCTTCGGCGGGTATGCTCCGAACGGATCGTATGAAACGTTGAGTGTTTGGTCGCGCGATGTTGCAGGCTGGCATGAGTATCCGCGCGGCAACGCCGCGAATGGGCCGCCGCTTCAACAGTTTGGATCGGTCAGGCCCACGGTGTTCGATCGAACTCGCAGACGCCTGATTGTCGTCGACGGGTCATCGACCGTCTGGGAGTGGGTTGAAAACGAGTGGACGCGGTTGACACCGCCCGGGGGGAACCCGTGCGGTGGTTCTCTCGCGATGACGTTTGACCCGGCATCTGGCCAGACCTTGGCGATCGCCGGCTGTGGCGGGCCAACAACGCTTCGGCTGTACAGTTGGGATGGCACGAGTTGGACAAATCTCGGGGCTATCCAAGGCGTCTCAGTCCCGAGCTCGCAGCCCGTGAGGCAGATGAACCTCATCGCGTTCCGTGGCGCACTGTGGCTGGCGGGCAGCCTTGGCGATCCGCCGACCTACGCAACCGACGGCTCTTCGGATCAGGACCTTCTCCGGTTCGCCAGCCTGCGGAATGTCGGCGACCACTGGGTCGCTGAGATCCAGCCCGGGCCGCCGCACCCGCCGACAACCGGGATGCACGGTCTGGTCTATGACCGCACGCGGGGCGGAGTGGTGTGCGTCGGCGGCACTCGTGGTGGGTTTGGACCTGATTCGTATCTTCCAAAGGGGACGTGGCTGCTGCGTGGAGAACGGTGGGCGCCCATCTCTGGAGGGCTCGACTTTCGGGACCGCGTAATTGGAGGCCAGAACGCCCAGAACGGCAGGGCCCGTTTGGTATACAACAGCCGGGTGTATGAGTTGTCTGAGAGCGGCTGGGTGCGGACGCCGATCCTGACCGCTGCCAACAACTCAGCGAAGGACTATCCGTACGCATCGGACCCAGTGGGCGGGTTTGACCTGTGCCTTGCCGGTCCGCTCGGCTACCGGATCGCACCAGACGCGGCGGCGACGTTCCCGCTGACAGGACCGCTCCCACCTTCTGACGAGGGAGGGATGGCCTACGACCCGAACCGGGGCGCGTTCGTGATGAACTGCATCGGCGGAACGTACCAGTTTCGTGACGGTGCGTGGTCGACCATTCAGACGAGCCTGCACATCGACGGCTACCCCCGGCTTGTGTTTGACCCCACACGCAACGGCGTGATTGCCGCCGGCGGGTGGCGCATTCAGCCCGGCTACATGACCTACCCGCAGGTAACCCTGTTTCTTCCGTCGGGCGGCGCCGCGTGGCAGACGCTTCCGCTCCGCACGCCACCGTCGCGCAAGTACGCCCGCCTGGTCTGGGACCCCGACGCGCAGCGCGTCGTCTACTCCGGCGGCAGTCAGCACACCGAAGCCTACTTCAGGGACACTTGGAAACTCGCCAAGGGTCCGGCAAGTATCGGGATTCCACCCGCTGCGGTCACGGTCTTGCTCGGACAGAACACGGCGTTCGAAGTGGTCGCTCGTGGCGGGGGTGTGCTGCACTACCAGTGGCGACGCGACGGCGTGGCCCTGCAGGAGGGCGCGAATTACCGCGGAGTGGACACGGACTTGTTGACGGTCTTTGGTGTTGAGCCCGCCGATGTCGGACGCTACGACGTCGTCGTCTCTAACCGCTGCGGGGCAGCGACGAGCCCATACGCCACGCTCAAACTGGTTCCCGGCCGGCAGTGCCAGGCGGATATCGCCAACTACCTTGGCCAGCCGATCCCGGACGAACGCGTCAACCAGCATGATCTTGCGCTGTTTGCCGATTACTTCGTTCAAGGCGATCTGCGAGCGGACGTGGGCGGCATCGGCGGGGTGCATGTCCCAGATGGTGCGGTCGACACCAACGACTGGGTTGTGTACCTGGACCTGTTCTTCGACAACTGTGCCCGCTAGCTGCCGAGCAGGTCCGGCCGCCGCGCCCTGGTCCTCGCGAGTTTCTGTTCCAGACGCCACTCCGCCACCGCTCCGTGGTCGCCGCCGAGCAGCACCTCGGGCACGGGCATACCGCTCCACTCGCGCGGCCGGGTGTAGTGGGGGCAGTCGAGCAAGCGCTGGCCCGCGTGCTCGGCGAAGCTGTCCTCTTCCGCGGAGAGTTCGTGCCCCAGCGCTCCCGGCAGCAGGCGGGCGACGGCGTCGATCAGCACCATCGCGGCCAGTTCACCGCCGCTGAGCACGTAGTCGCCGATCGAGATTTCGAGCGGCGCGAGCTTCTCGATCACGCGCTCGTCGATTCCTTCGTAGTGCCCGGCGATCAGCAGCAGGCGCGGGCGGGTGGCCAGGTCTTTGACCATGGCCTGCGAGAGCGGCACGCCCTGCGGGGTGAGCACGATGCGGGTCGCGGGGCGCGGGTCCATCGCCTCGACGGCCGTCACCGCGTCCCACAGCGGCTGGCACATCATCACCATGCCGGGCCCGCCGCCGAAGGGGCGGTCGTCGGTCTTGTCGTGCTTGTTCTGGGCGTAGGCGCGGATGTTTGTCGCGTGCCACTCGATCAGCCCCGCGGCGCGTGCCCGTCCGGGGATCGACGCGTTCAGCGCAGCGGACTCCGCCGAAGGATCGAACATCTCCGGGAACGTCGTCAGGATGTCTACTCGCAGCGTCATGCTCACCCCGCAAAAGAAAAACGCCGCACCAAACGGCGCGGCGTCAAAGTCTTCACTCGTGCCCTGCCCCTCGTGGCTCGCGCCCCGCCTCTCAGGCCTTCTCTTCGGGCTTCTTGGCGCTGGCGGCGATCGCGGCCTTCTTCTCGGCGCCGGCGATCTTGGCGGCGACGCGCTTGGCGTGGGCGGCCTTCACCTTTGCGGCGTCGACGACGCCGTTTTTGGCGAGCATGTTCATGACCGTCAGCGAGGGCTGGGCCCCCTTCGAGATCCAGTACTTGATCCGCTCGACGTTCAAGTCGGCGGGCTTCTCGGCACCCTTGGCCATCGGGTTGTACCACCCGAGGTTCTCGATGACAGCCCCGTCGCGCTTGACGCGGGAGTCAACGGCGTTGATGCGGTAGAAGGGGCGGTGCGGGCGCCCAAGGCGGCTCATGCGGATACGGACCATCGGTAAGAATCTCCTGGCTGAAACGGGCCGAGACAATAGGCACCAGCACCCCGCCTGACTACTGGGGCCGGGACGATACACCGTCAGTTTCCATCCGAACGTGGCCCCGGTGGGACTCGAACCCACACGCCCCTTTCGGGGCTACGGATTTTAAATCCGATGCGTCTGCCGTTCCGCCACAGGGCCGCTGTGCACACTCGCTCTCGAAAACCCTACCTCGAATCTCCGCCGCACGCGCAATTTCGACGGTCGATGTTCGGGTGCTGTCAAGCGGATTCGGCCCGCTTGCCCGGTCCAAAGTGGTTGCCAGCCACTATTCGGCGTGCGCACGGCTCACACCTTGAGGCTAGCCCCCGAGAGGCCGATAAGAATGAACCCCGGTCGCGCCGGCTGCCGTTTGGTAGGCTGGTCCGGGCCGAGTCACCGCTTTCAAGGTTGTCCCATGCCGCAAGCGCCTGCAAAGTACACCGCTCTCTTCCTCTGCGCGGGCGGGCTGCTGTCCGCCGGGGCGTTCGCGCAGGACAACCAGCGCCGGCTCGACCGCGTGCTGCGGTCGGTAGAAGGGGAGGGGACCTTTACGCCCCGGATTGACACCGGGCTCACGCTCTGGGAACGGGCTCAGCTTGATTACGGCGGCTCGGTCGCGCTTACCTACCTCAACCTCAACCAGGCGGGCGGGAACTCGGTGGCGCTGTTCCAGCCGGAACTGACGCTGTACGGTCGGCTGAACATCGACGGCGCGCACGGCTTCTACGCGCGGGCGCAGTTCACCTACCGCGACTTCAGCGTGGGGGACTCGTTCGACGGGCGCGGCGACCGGTGGACCCAGCCGTTCGCTGACCGCTACTGGTACGAGTTCGACCTGCGCCGCGCGATGGACGTGTACCACAGCGAGACGCTCGAAGGGAACTTCAACGTTCGCGTGGGGCGCCAGTTCGTCGACTGGGCGAGTGGCCTCTCGCTCTCTGAAACGCTCTACGCCGTCAAGCCGACGGTGGAGTTTGACAAGCGCAACCGTCTTGAGATGATGGTGGGGATCACCCCCGACCACACCCCCGACTTTGATTCGAGCCGGCGGAACAACGACAGGAAAACGCGGCGGTTCTACTACGGGGCGATCTTCTCGCACACTTTCGACGGGGGCGACGAGGCGTTCGCCTACGCGCTTGGAATGGACGACCACTCGTCGGAGAGCAACTCGCGGGTCGGCGGGCTCACGGGCGTCAGCTTCGAGCGAGAGGGCACGTACCTCGGGCTCGGCGCGAAGGGCACGCTCAGCGATCGGTGGCTCTACCTCGTTGAGGGCGTGTACCTCACCGGGAGCAGCGCATCGGACCCGCTGCTGGGCCCGCAGCAGAGCGAGACGCTCGCCGCGTGGGCGGGGCGCGTTCAGCTCACCTGCGCGTTCCGTGACGAGAACGACTCTCGCATCCAGGCCGAGCTGCTGGTGGCCAGCGGCGACCCCGACCGCCGCTCGGCCAGCGACACCATCGGCGGAAACGCTCCCGACACCACCGACCAGGCGTTCTCGTCGCTGGGCTTTGCGTTCACGGGCGTGGCCTTTGCGCCTTCACTCTCGAACCTCATCTCGCTCCGCCTTGGCGCTGCCACGTTCCCGGCGCGGTCGTCTGAGACGTTCCGCGACCTGCAGGTGGGCGTCGACTTGATCTCCAGCTTCAAGCAGCGCCGCACGGGCGCGGTGGATGAACCGACCACCGCCAGCCGCTACCTGGGCTCAGAGATTGACCTCTACTCGAACTGGCGCCTCACCAGCGACCTGGCGGTTACAGCGCGGTACGGCTTGTTCTTCCCCGGCTCGGCGATCCCCGAGCCGGACGATCCACGGCACTTCATCTACGTGGGCGTGACGCTGGCCTTCTGACCCGGCGCAAACCCCTCCGGTACCCCCTTTCAGATCGCACTTCTCCCCACCCCTCACTCAACGTCCGCACGCTCCCCGGCCTGATGCACCGCTCACGCTCCATCCCGCTCATCTGTGCCTTGCTGGGGATCGGCCCGGCGCTGGCGATGAGTTCGTGCACGCGGACACTCGTCAGCGGCGGGCTCGACACCGCCTACAACCCGCAGGACATCACACGCGACGTCGCGTTCTGGCACCGCCTGCCGGAGCGGTCGGCGATCACCAACGACGAGGGCCTGCACGGCCTGCTGGGGTTCATCCTCGGCGACGACACCGCCAAGGACTACGACGGGCGCGTGCGCCTGGCGATCGAGAAGGGGCTGCTCCCGGCCGGATTCAGCGAGCCGTTCAACGCCACGATGACCAAGGGAACGCTCTCGTTTGCGCTGGCACGCTACCTGGACATCAAGGGGGGCGTCATGATGCGTTTGTCGGGCAGCAGCGGGCGGTACGCGACCCGCGAGCTTACCTACCTGGGCATCCTCCCCGAAGACTCGACCGACAACCAGTCGATCTCCGGCCTCGACTTCGTGGGCGTTGTCTCCAAGGTTCAAGACTACATCGCCGTTCGGGGCACCGGGTTCGAGCCGCTGCAGAAGGACCGCTAGCACGCCGACGGCGGCTCTCGCCCCGCGGGGCAGGCGCACGTACCCGTCGTCGATTTCGCTTATCCTCCACCCATGTCCTTCTGGGCCAAACTCCGCGGCAAGCCGCTCGCCGGCGGCAAGCGCGCCGCCGCCATGCAGCGCATCCAGTGGGCGATCGGCATCGCGGTGACGATCGCGGTCGCGACGGTCTGGGCCTACGGGCTGCTCGACAAGTACGAGCGCGACTCCATCGATTTCCGCGCCAAGTTCTTTCAGTCGGCCAACGCTCACCCTTCCGACCGCATCGCCATTATCGCGATCGACGATGCCGCGATCGAGAACGTGGGGCGCTGGCCGTGGGACCGGCAGAAACTGGCCGCGGTGATCGACGAACTGACCAACGCGGGGGTGAGCGTTGTGGCGCTCGACTTGCTCCTCGATGACCGGCAGGCTCCGCGCCCGGTCTCGACCGACGGAGGCGTGACGTACATCCCCGATGACGACATCCTCGCCGCGGCGATCAAGCGGCACGGGCGGGTGATCTCGGCCGTCTCGTTCAGGTTTCTCAAGGCGGATGAAGGGGCGGCCGCGTTCCAGGTCGCCCTTTCGCAACTTTACGAACTGATGGCTCAGCGTCCCGACCTGGTCGGCAAGCCCTGGGACGGGCCCGGGGGTGTGGCAGACGGTGTGATCGGCGAGATCCCACGCTTCAAAGACCTTCCGTTCACGCGCGGAAAGGGAATCGACAAGCTGCGACTCCGCTGGGAGGCGGCGGGCACGCTCGCGTCGCGGGAGAACGACTCGTCATTCCCGCTACCGGCGTTTGCCCGCAGCACACCGTGGGCCGTCTCAGCCGAACCGGGTGTGCCCGTAAAGCCAGTCGCGGACGCCAGCAAACGGCTCGCAAACGTCACGTTCAACTCCTACGACCCCGACGGGCTCACCAGACGCATCCCGCTGGTGGTGCGGCACCACGAACGGCTCTGGCCCACGCTCGGCGTCGCCGCCGCGATCGAGTTCCTTAACGTGCAGTCGGCAGAGGGCGAAGGGGGGGTGGCGGTGAGTGCCGACGAGGTTCGCATCCGGAGCGCCGACGGTGAGAGCCGCTCGCTCTCGGCGTTCACGCAACGGGTTGAGAACAGCAACGTCGCCGGATTGCACCTTGTGAGCTGGCCGCGCGGGATTTCGGGAGCGGGCGTGCCCGTAACGGGCTGGCAGCGGCAGTTCTACGACGAACGCGCTGGACGGCCCGCGGAGGTCCCGATCGGTCGGCTGTACGAGCCGGCACGGATCGCAACGGCCGTTGCTGAGAACCTCGCGGTGTTGCGGTCGCTTGTGATTGAAAAGGTCTATCGGGCCCAGGGCGTGATGGATGACGAGCGGCTTGCCCAATGGCACGCTATTGACGCCGACCTTGCGGCAGCCCCGGTTGACGCGCCGGCCTGGAACGCGGCCATCGTCCGAGCGGGGGCCCTGCTCGAAGCAGCGAACGCGGATGCTCAGACGCTGATTGACCTCAGCCTCGGCGGCGAGCCGCTCGAGAAGCTGCCGAAGGACGATCAGGACCGCACGGCGAACCTCATTGCGGCGCGGGCGGCGTCTGTGAACGCCTTCAAGGCGATCAAGGACGGTGCGGCCGCGATCGGCGAACTACGTCACGAATTGCGAGCCCGACTCAGCGGAACAGTTTGCTTTGTGGGCTGGACGGCCACCGGCAGTCTGGCCGACTTTGTGACCACAAGCGTCGATCCGAGGATGCCCGGCGTGCACGTCCACGCCGCCGTCTGCAACAGCCTGCTCACCGGCTACCAGCGCGTGCCTGGGCCGCTGATCGGGCAGTTGCTGATCGTGGTGGCGATGGGACTGGTTGGCACGTGGATCGGCGTGCGGTCGTCGGTGGTGGCGGGCCCGCTGCTGATCATCGGTGCCGGTTTGCTGTGGGGCTATTTCGCGTCGAAAGTGCTCTGGGGGATGTACGACTCGATCTGGTCGATCGCCGGCCCGCTGTTCGCCGCATCGGCCGGATGGCTCGTTGTGGTGCTCCACCGCCTGCTGGTGGAACAGCGATCCAGGCGCAAGACAGAGGAGCGCTTCAAGAGCTACGTGTCGCCGGCGGTTGTCGACATCCTGGTGCAGAACCCCTCGCTCAGCTCGATGGCACCTCAGCACAAAGAGCTGACGGTGATGTTCACCGACATCGCCGGCTTCACGACCACTGCCGAACGTCTCGGCAGCCAGGGGACGGCCGAGCTGCTGGCGGTCTTCCTCGGCACCATGACCGAGGTGGTGCAGCGCCACGGCGCGACGCTCGACAAGTACATCGGCGACGCCATCATGGCCTTCTGGGGTGCGCCGATCGACGACCCGCTCCACGCGCGCCACGCCTGCACCGCGGCCGTCGAGATGATGAACACGCTCGACCGCCTCAACCGTGAGAAGGCCTTTGGTGCTGCCGGTGTGCTGTCGATTCGCATCGGGCTTGCAACGGGCGACTTGATGGTGGGCGACTTCGGGAATCCGCCCCGGAACTCCTCCTACACCGTCATCGGCGATACGGCCAACCTCAGTTCCCGGCTTGAAGGAGCGAACAAGGTCTTCGGGACGCGCACGCTCGTCTCCGACCTGACGCGCCAGCTTGCCGGAGAGGGCTTCCTGTGGCGGCGGATCGGGGTCATCAAGGTCAAAGGCAAGCAGAGCGGGATCTGGGTGCACGAACTCCTGCCCGGTCCTGTGAAGGGGGAGCAGACCACGGCCTGGCTCAGCCTTTGCGATGATCTGATCGCCGACTTTCAGGCGGAGCGCTTCGAGGCAGCCCTTGCCAAGGCCGTTAAACTGCGGGAAGAGTACCGAGATGAGGGGTTTGCGTCCGCCTATGGAGAGGCAATCGCCGCCCGTCAAGCGGGGCTGGTCGAGGGCGAATTTGATGGCAGTCTTACCCTAACGGAAAAATAATCCCTAGGGTTAAGATGGGCCGATCTGATCGAAAAAACAAGGAATTCGGCAGCCGTGAGGCCTTAATCTACGCATGATTGGATGCTGAGCCCGGTTTTCTCCGTAGACTTGTCAGTACCAACGGAGGCTTTCGAAATGTTTGCCCAGAACTGCGTCCTCGCTCGTGCTGCCACGCTGTCGGCTGTAACTGTCGCCATGCTGGCTGGATCATCGCTGACACTCGCTCAGGTGAGTGGAGTTGCGGGGCCGGCAACCGCGGGCGCGCAGGCAACGGCACCAGCGCCGGCGGTCGCGACCAATTCGATCATCGTGCTGGCGGTGTCGGGCAAGGTCCAGTTCAAGGGCAACTCGGGCGACAACCTTGCTGAGCTCAAGGCCGGACAGCGTCTGTCTGAGGGCGCAGAGATTTTCACCGGCCTGAATTCGATCGCCCAGATCAAGATCGGTGAAGGCCAGGTTTTCACCATCGACCGCATCAGCCGCGTGCTGATCAAGGATGCGCTTCGTTCGGCCAACGGCAAGGGCACCTCGGTGCTGCAGCTTCCGTACGGACGCATCCGCTTTGACGTTACCTCGACCAAGGTCGCCAACGACGTGAAGATCCAGACGCCCGACGCCACGCTGGCCGTCAAGGGGACGCACGGTGTGATCGAGAAGATCCCCGGCCAGCCGACCCGCGCGTACGGCGGCGAGTTGAACGCGGGCATCGTCAACGTGATGTACCTCGGCGGCGTGAACGTCGACGTCAAGCGTGACGGCTCATCCTCGGGCGACCACCCGCAGACGGCCGAGGACGCGGACGCCGGCACCTACGTGCAGACCGGCGACGAGCGTTCGGCGGACGAAACCTCTCGCCAGTCGGCGGGCTGGACGCCCTCGCTCGGCGGGCAGCACGAGCAGGACGGGCGCACCGCCGCGGGCCGCTTCCTGAAGCAGTTCTTCCCGCCGCAGGTGATACCGCAGGGCGAGACGCCGCTGGGGAGCAACCAGTACGCCGCGGTTGACCGCCGCCAGGGCGCCACGATCAGGTTCTTTGACGCCAACGACGGTCCTTGGAACTCGGTCGCGTCGGGGCTGCGCGGGTTCTTCGGCACGCCCCAGGGTGCGGCCCTTGTCAATACGGAATCTGGGCCGGCGATCGTGGCGATCGATGACAACGCGGGGCCGGGTTACTCGTCGGGCACGATGGCCGTGAGGCAGTGGAACGCCGGGCTCAAGCGGTGGACGCTGCTGGGCACGCTGTCACCGCTGATGATCTGGGAGCCGGGCAGCTCGGGCGACAACTACGGCGCGAGTGAGGGGCACTTTGTTGAGTCTGCCTACTCGTTTGATGGTCTGGGCAACCTCGCGGGCGGGCTGTACGCCTCGGGCATCAACCCGGCGCTGAGCGACGTGACGACGGGGAGCTTTGGCATCTTCAGCCTGACCTACCCCTCGCTGCGCGGCGGTTCGTTCCAGGCTCAGCAGCGGATGTCGTTCCCGATGCTCTCAAGCGGCGGCGGCCTGACGGGCGCCAACAGCCGCGGCACGATGTTCGCAACGGCCCAGTTTCACCTCAGCTCGGGGGCAGTGCCCGGGATGGTGCTGCTGGAGATTGATCCGCGCAACAACTACATCGCCAACGCATGGTCTGTGGCGGATGGTGACTTCGCCTCGAGCTCCGGCGGTGCGGGCATCGACAGCGGCTTTGTCCCAACCGGCCTGGCGTTTGTGAACGGACAGGTCGTGGTGACCGGCACCAGCGCGGGCACGGCCGAGACGTTTACCGTCAGGCCGAGCGCTTCGGGGCGCAACACGCAGATGGTGACTTCAGCCCGCTACGGCCCTGACGCCGCCGCGGCGAACGCCCTCGCCGGCGAGGGTGGGTTCAACGGGTCATCGTCATTCCCCCTCGCCGCGGCCGACCGCAAGAACACCGCGATCCCGGGGATCGATCCGCTGTGGCTCAGCACGTCGTACTCACGCAACGTCGCCAGCAGCCAGACGTTCCGCCGCATGATGCGCGACTCGGTCCTCTCGGTCGCGAGCAATCCTGCCGAGTGCGCAGTCTCTGCGGCGTTGAACACCGGCCTCAGCAACGCGATTGCCGATCACTACAACCAGTCCAACGGCGTGAACGGGGCGCTGAGCCAGTTCTTCGGTTCGCTGCCCCCCGGGCACCCGTGCATGACCAATATCCCTCACGGGTTCGGCCGATAAGGCATCGCTTGGGCTCCGTCAGAGGGCTGGTCGTTTGCCCTTCGGCGTTCGACCCGGGTTGCTGGTTGCCGCGCGGCGGCGAAACATCTCTATGTCCTGCAGTTGACCTGCCCCTATGGGGGGGTCAATCGTTGGGGCATGTCCACCGGCCCTGAGATTCAACTGCGTCCGGCGCAGATGCACCTGTACAAGCCGGCCGCGCCGGCGGTCGCGACAATCGTCAAGAACGAGCCGTGCACCGCGGGGCGAAAGGCCTCGGGGTTTGTGAGGCACGTGGAGTTTGATGTCTCCGGCACTGAGCTGGTGGGGCGCTGTCTTCCCGGTCAGGCGATCGGTGTGCTGCCCGAGGGGGTCGACAAGGATGGGCGCGAGCACAAGCTGCGTCTCTATTCGCTGGCGAGCCCGACGCGCGGTGAGGACGGCAAAGGGTGCGTGCTGAGCACGACGGTCAAGCGGCTCATCGATGAGGACTGGAACGGGGGCGGGCTCTTTCTCGGCGTCGCGAGCAACTGGCTGTGCGACCGGAAGGTGGGCGACAAGGTGCGGCTCACCGGCCCAAACGGCAAGCGGTTTGTTCTCCCCGTCGATACCGCGGCTCACGACTATGTGTTCTTTGCCACGGGCACGGGCGTGGCGCCGTTCCGTGGCATGGTCACCGACATCCTCGAGTCGGGGGTGAAGAGCCGTGTCGCGCTGATCATGGGCTCGCCCTACGCGACCGACCTGCTCTACGACGGGTGGCTGCGTGAGATGGCGGGCAGGCACGAGAACTTCACGTACATCACCGCGATCTCGCGTGAGCCAAATCAGGCGAGCTCCGGGGGCTCAACGCTCGGGCCGATGTACGTGCAGGACCGTATCGCCAGCGACTACGCGACGCTCGAGCCGCTGCTGGTGAGCGAACGCAGCCTGATCTACGTCTGCGGCCTGGCGGGCATGGAGATCGGCATCATCCGCCAGCTTGCGCGCACGCTCCCCGCGTCGGCGCGGGAGGCGTTTATCGAGGCCGACGCGGAGGCGCTCTCGAACGTCGACGGCTGGTCGCGCACGATGCTGCACAAGCAGGTGAGGCTGACCAGGCGGATCACGCTGGAGGTCTACTAGTGGACGCTCCCGGCGGGCAACCGCTCCCCCGCGGCGTGAGCGAGCGGCTCGCGCCGTTTGGTACCACCATCTTTACGACGATGACGAGGCTCGCCCAGGAGCACGGCGCGGTGAACCTCTCGCAGGGGTTCCCAGACTTTGATGGGCCGGACTTCATCAAGCAGGCGGCGAAGGACGCGATCGACCGCCAGCCAAACCAGTACGCGCCGATGCCGGGCCTGCCCGCGCTGCGGCAGGCGATCGCCCGCAGGTACGCCCGCGACACGGCCTTGCCGTGCGACCCCGACACGCAGGTTGTTGTCACATCCGGCTGCACAGAGGCGATCGCCGCGGCCCTGATCGGCTTGTGCAACCCCGGCGACGAGGTTGTCCTGTTCGAGCCGTTTTACGACAGCTACCGGGCGGCGGTGGCGATGGCGGGCGCGACGGCGAAGTACGTGGCGCTCACGCCGACGATTGCGGAAGTGGAGGGGAGGCGGGTGATCACGTCGTTCGGGTTCGACTCGGCGCTGCTGCGGGCGGCGTTTGGGCCTCGCACGCGCGCAGTGCTGGTGAACACGCCGCACAACCCAACGGGCAAGGTCTTCTCACGGCAAGAGCTGGCGCAGATCGCGGAGTTGTGCGTTGAGCACAACGCCGTGGCGATCGCCGACGAGGTGTACGAGCGGCTGCTGTTTGACCCTGCGCAGCCGCACGTATCGATCGCATCGCTGCCGGGCATGGCGGAGCGGACGGTGACGCTCTCGAGCCTCGGAAAGACCTTCAGTTTCACGGGGTGGAAGATCGGGTGGTCGGTCGCGTCGCCGGCGCTGACCGCGGCCGTTCGGGCGGCCCATCAGTTCATCACGTTCGCCGTGGCGACGCCGCTGCAGCACGCGGCGGCGGCGGCCCTCGCTCGGGAAGAGGAGGCGGTCGAGGGACTGATCCCCGTGCTGCGGGATAACCGCGACAAGCTCGCGTCGGCGCTCGCTGACTTGGGGTTTGCGGTGCATGTGCCAGCCGGGACGTACTTCATCTGCGCCGACTTTTCCGCAGTGGCGGCGAAGCTGGGAGCGACCGATGACCAGTCGTTCTGTTTGGCTCTGATCAAACAGTGCGGCGTCGCGGCGATCCCGCCGAGTGTGTTTTACAATGAGCCCGGACTCGGGCGGTCGCTGGTGCGGTTTGCCTTCTGCAAAAAGCCGGAGACGATCGATGACGGCGTCGCCCGCCTCCAGAAGCTCCGAACGCTCTGAGCATTGTCTCGCCAGCCGGGAACGCACGCATGCTCACCCCCGCCGAAGTTGCTGCCGAGCACGCCAGGGCGATGCGGATCGTCAAGGCGGTCTTGGTCGCCTGCGATGCCCGGGCCGCTACAGCCCGAGCGGCACGGGCCGAGGGCTTCGCCAAGGGCGGTGCGCCGTGGGTGCTGGCGATCGGCAAGGCGGCGATCGGCATGGCCGAGGGGATGAAGGACGTGTGCGGCGAGCCGCGCCGGCACCTGATCGTGACGGTCGAGGGACCGCCCGCTGGATCACTCGCGAACATCCATCGCAGCGACCATCCGCTCCCCACTCTGCGCAGCATCGAAGCCGGGGGGGCGGTTAAGCGGTTTGTCGAGGAGGCAAGGTCCGCGCATGCGCCGGGGCTGACCGTGCTGATGTCTGGCGGCGCGTCTGCGCTGATCTGCGAGCCGATCCCGGGGCTGGAACTTGAGGAGTATCGCGACGCCGTCCGTGGGATGCTGGAGAGCGGGTGGGATATTCAGCGGATGAACACGGTGCGCAGGGCGGTCGACAGACTGAAAGGAGGCAGGCTCGCCGGGTTAGCCGCGTCCCTTCCGGTTGATCTTGTGGTGATCAGTGACGTGATCGGCGACGCGCTGCACGATGTCGGGAGTGGGCCGTTCGTGCGGAGCCCGACATGTGCACCCGACGCCCGCGACCTCCTTGAGCGCGGGTTCGGCGACCGACACGCGGCGATCCTCACCGCCCTTTCCTGTCAGCCTTCGCCACCGCGCGTGGCCCCTCCCCGGCGCAGCGTCGTTGCGCTCAACAACGCCGCGGCGGTCCGCGCAGCCGGCGCAGCGCTGCGGGCCGAGGGGTTGTCGGTCGCCAGCGACGCGTGGGACGTCACGGCCTACATGACAGGAGTGGGGGAGTCGGCAAGCGAGGCTCTCTCTGCCGCAAAGGCCGGTGAAGCGGTGACATGGGGCGGAGAATGGGATGTTGCCCTACCGCGCCGCGGCTTCGGAGGCCGAGCCCAGGCCGCGGCCGTGTCGCTCGCACAAACACTCACGGTGCCCGCTGTTGGACTCGTGCTCGCGTCTGACGGCGTTGACGGACTCGCTCCGCCCGGCGAGTCTCCTGCGGCCGGCGCGGTCGTCTGGACCGGCATGTACTGGCCCGACGAGGCGGATGAGGACGAAGACGATCTGGCCGCCAACAGCTACACCCGCGTTGCCCGCCGCGACGCTCACCGCCCCAAAGGAGAGCCCCCCGCGCACCTTCTCTTGGGCCCAACCGGCGTGAATGTCAACGACGTACTTATCGCCTGGCGCGTGAAGTAGACGGCTGCACCCCGGGCTCGCGCACCCTACGGGTCGCGGGACGTCATCGTGCTTGTGCTCGCCCACAAGGCTCTTATCGCCTGTCCCCCTGCGCCCTCAGGATGAAGTAGACCAGCGTTGCGATGGACGTCAGCGTCGCGGCGACGTAGGTCATGGCGGCGGCTCCGAGCACCTTCTTGACCACCGGCAGTTCGTCCTCACCGATGAACCGGTCGGAGACCAGGATCGCTTTCGCCCGGTTCGACGCGTCGAACTCCACCGGCAGGTTTACGAGCTGAAAGAAGACAACCAGCGCAAAGAGCCCGACGCCCGCCCACATGATCCCTCTGCCGAGGAACGGAGCGCTCGACGAAAGGATGAGCCCGACGAAGAAGACGATCCACGACATCTGGCTGCCGATGTTGGCCATCGGCACGGCGGCGTTGCGCACGGCGAGCATCTGGTAGTTCGTCCGGTCCTGGATGGCGTGACCCACCTCGTGGGCGGCGATGCCGAGCGCGGCGAGGTCGGTTCCCTGATAGACCTCCCGGCTGAGGCGGACCACTTTTTCCTTGGGGTCGTAGTGATCGCTGAGCATTCCACCGGTGACCTCGACGCTCACGCCGCGCATGTCGTTGCGGTCAAGGATCGCCCGTGCGACCTGCCCGCCGCTGAGCCCGGAGCGTGAGCGGACCTTTGAGCCCCGCGTGTACGCACTCTTGACGCGGAACTGCGCCCAGATTCCCAGGATGAAGAAGGGGGCGGCGATGATGAGATAGAGCGGATCAAACAGCATGCGGTCCTCCACGTTCGGGCTGGCAGCGGAGGCCAGCTGGCAGCCCGTCCGGATAATACGAACAGCGTGCCAACATCGTTCACGCTGGCAGACCGTGCAGGCGGGCGGCCGGCAAGCTGGCTCTGCCAAACTGGCACCCGTTCTACACCCTAAGGCGATAGCGTCGGCAGGTGCACCCGGCCGTCAAATGCCCGGCCTCCCCGGAATTGGTCCCGGCTCCGCCCGCACCGGATGCGGACGGGCGTGGCACGGCGGTTGTCTGGTTCCCCGTCAGCCTGAGCGCCCGAACGGACGGGCTACCCGCTTCGTAAAAAGTCGTCGCCGCGATCAGCGGCGGAATCGAACACGCACCCGCAAACGAAGGCATGACCATGACCATCAACCCGTTTAAGTTCACGCCGCCAGTGATCGCCGCACTCTCAGCCGGTCTGCTCGGGCTGCCGTACTTCGCCGTGCAAGGGGCCGCGGCGGAGGTGGCCGGCGCCGACGCCAAACCAGTGGCCGCGCCGCCCGCCGCCGACGTGACGGCGGACAAGCAGCTCGAGCTGGCCATGGGTTTTTCGGCGGCGTTTGAGCGCGTAGCGGCCGAGGTTTCGCCGAGTGTCGTCAACATCACGGCGACAAGCACGGTCCAGCAGCGCGACATGTGGACGGGGCGCATCATGCGAGGGAATCAGGTAGCCACGGGCTCGGGCTTCATCATCTCGTCTGACGGCTACATCCTGACGAACAACCACGTGGTGAACAACTCGCGCGAGCTGGAAGTGCGGCTGAGCGACGACTCGCGCTACCGCGCAACGGTCGTCGGAACGGACCCGGAGACCGAGGTTGCGCTGATCAAGATCGATGCAAAGGGTCTGACCCCCGCCAAGATGGGCGACAGCAACGCCGCGCGTCCTGGCCAGTGGGTGCTGGCGATCGGCTCGCCGTACAACCTTTCGCAGACCGTCACCGCCGGCATTATCTCTGCCGTCGGGCGGAGCATGCACAGCGAGAGGCAGGCCGCTCTTACCGCGTACGACAACTTCCTGCAGACGGATGCTTCGGTCAACCCGGGCAACAGCGGCGGGCCGCTGGTGAACCTGCGGGGCGAGGTGCTGGGCATCAACACCGCGATCCTGTCGCGGTCGGGCGGGTCGGTGGGGCTGGGTCTGGCGGTGCCGATCAACATGGCGCGCACGGTCGCCGAAACAATCAAGGCGACGGGTTCGGCCAACTCGGGGAGCTACCTGGGCGTGAACTTCGGGCCCGAGGATCAGTGGCAGCAGGCCAGCAGCACCGCTCCGGCGACTCCGGGCGTGCTGGTCGCCGAGGTGATCAGCGGCTCCCCCGCAGAACGCGCGGGGATTCTGGCTGGAGACGTGATCATGGCCGTCGACGGGCTCGCGACGCGTGACCAGCTCTCGCTGAGAACCGTTGTCCAGCGGATTGCGCCGGGGCGCACCGTGCCGGTGCAACTCAGTCGTGACGGCAAGGGCGTGATGGTTGACGTCATCCTCGCCCCGATCCCCAAGGAACTGTCCGAGGCTTCGCGCCCGGTGGACGCATCGACTGGAACCAACAACCCCCTCGGCGTTTCGGTGCGTGAACTGACACCCTCGGCCGCGCGCGCGATGAGCCTGCCTCCTGGAGCGAAGGGCGTGCAGATTGTTGAACTGGCGCAGGACAGCCCGATCGCCGGGATGAACATCGAGCCGGGCGCGGTCATCTTGAGCATCAACGACAGGCCCACGCCGGACATCGAGGCCTTCTCGATGGCGGCCGGAGCGGCGAAGCCGGCGCGCGGCATCAAGATCAGGCTCATCTCGCCCTCGGGCGGAGACATGACGATCAGCATCCGCAGCGGACGGTAGTGGGTTACGGGAGGGGTCAGCGCACCAGCGGCCTGGCCCATCCCATCTTTGAGATCAGCGTTTGCCAGTAGTTGCGCCCCGCGTTGCTCACAAACTCAACCGGGCGGTCGTGGAGACCGAGGGTGAGCCTGTCGCCCGCGGCGAGGGTGCAGGCTGCGCGTCCATCCAGCAGCAGCGTGGTGCCGGCGTGGTCGCCGTTGTGCTCGTTCACGCGGTTGAGCGTGAGCTCGATGCGGCTTCCGCCGGAGACGACCACCGGCCGGAAGCTCAGCGTCTGTGGGGCGAGCGGCGTGAGCACGACTGCGACGGTCTCTGGGGCGAGGATCGGCCCGCCGACGGCGGCGTTGTAGGCGGTGCTGCCGACGGGCGTGCTGACGATGATGCCGTCACCCTGGAACGTGGGGCCGTCGTGACCGTCGATCGACACGGTGATCGAGATCATCCGGTAGGGCGGGCCGGCGGTGATCACCGCGTCGTTGAGGGCGAGACCGGCGCCGAGCGCCTCGCACGCGATGGGCGAGCCGCCACGGTCGACGCAGACCTTCAGCAGGCGGCGCTCCAGCAGCTTCAGAGCGGCGCCGCCGAACAGCGCCTGCTTCTGCTCGGCGATTGACTCAACGTCAAACTCCGCGAGGAAACCGAGCTTGCCGAAGTTCACGCCAAGCAGCGGCGGCGTCGGCCGGAGCTGCGTGCAGCGGCGGGCCTGGGTGAGCAGCGTGCCGTCACCGCCCAGGACGACGATCAAGTCGGCGCCCTTTGTGTCGCTGATCGGCCCGTCGTCGATCGCCGAGTGTTCATCGGCGACGGTGCCGCCGCCCTCTTTGATGATCCTGCGGACGAGCGGGAGAGCCTCAACGGCGTCGTTCTTGGAGCGGTTTACAAGCAGCAGCACGCGTCGGCCCATGGTTGGGCAAGCGTAGCGAGCGGGCGGCTGTGACGTTGCACGGGGCGGGCGCAAAGAACGCGCCGCTTCGCGGTGCGGTTCCGGCTTCCAGCGTAAACGGGCAGAGGGCTCGCGGGAGCGGCCTGTGGAGGGTAATGCCCGCGATCAGCCGAACACGCGCGCCCTGCGCGATCCGTTGCGGGATGAACTCGCGGTGTCGTCCTGGTTCTCGTCTTCGAGCTCGAGCCCGCGGAAGCCGCGCGGCCCGGCGCTCTGCGCACCCTCGCTGAGCTGGCCGTTGAGCTTGCGCAGCGCCTCGTCGGCGATCTGACGGACGCGCTCGCGGCTGATGCCGATCTCCTGGGCGATCTCTTTGAGCGTGAGCGGCTCGTGCCCGTCGAAGCCGAAGCGCATCCGCAGGATGCGAGCCTCGCGCTCGTCGATGGCGTCGAGGAGCCTGCGGATCGTGGTGAGCTCGTCGTCGCGCTCCATGTTGTCGTCCGGCGAGCCGGTGCGGGCGTCGGCGACCATCTCGCTGATCGACATCGAGTCACCGTTCTCGTCGGTCGGCGCCAGCTGCGGAGCGCGCACGGCGCGGATCGCGCGCTTGATGATGCGGAGCTTCTTCAGCGGCAGCTGCATCTCGTCGGCGAGCTCTTGAAGGGTCGGGGGGCGGCCGAGGCGCTGCTCGAGCCTGCGTGAGCTCTGCTTCCACTTGGCGACGAGCTCGACCATGTAGGCGGGGACATGGATCGGCTGCACCGCGTTGATCAGCGCGCGCTTGATCGCCTGCTTGATCCACCAGCTCGCGTAGGTGCTGAAGCGGGCGCCCTG
>CAYOGE010000036.1:0-36885 GCA_964403525.1 uncultured Phycisphaeraceae bacterium
GGGGCTATGCCGAGGTTCTTCCGACATCTTTCCCACACTCGCTGGCGGTCCAAAGGGGGGCATTTGGTGGCCTTTGCGACAAGAATTCGCCGCCAGCGATCAGTACAAGCCCTCGAAGTTGATTCCGTGCCCTTTCGTGCGATGATCGGGGGACCGAAAAGGACCTTTCCGAGCCGCCCGGCGGGCCGTGTTCCGTTCGATCCCTCCCCCACTTGCCAAAAGCGTGGGATGGATCAGACGCGGTCGGGGTGTTTGCAGAGTCTGGTCTACAAGGTCCATTATGGAGTCTCACGAAATGAGCCTGATCAAGTCGCGTATGGAAGCCATCGCTGCCGCCACCGCCTGGCGTGAACCCGCCCAGACGACGGGGGGGCAGCAGGAGGCCCAGCGTCTTGAAGAGCTCTACGGCGAGGACGTCTTTTCCGAACGTGCGATGCGTGAGAGCCTGCCGAAGGAAACGTTCCAGCGTCTGATGCGGACGGTCACCACCGGCGTGCGGCTCGACCCCGAGCTGGCCGACGTGATCGCCTCGGCGATGAAAGACTGGGCGATCGACCGGGGCGCAACGCACTACACGCACTGGTTCCAGCCGCTGACTGGCCTGACGGCCGAGAAGCACGACGCGTTCATCAGCCCCGACGGTCACGGCGGCGCGCTGAACACGTTCTCCGGGAGCGCGCTGACGCAGGGCGAGCCCGACGCGTCGTCGTTTCCCTCCGGCGGCATCCGCGCCACGTTCGAGGCGCGCGGGTACACCGCGTGGGACGCTTCCTCGCCGGTCTTCCTCAACCGCGCCGGCAACACGGTCACGCTGTGCATCCCTACGGCGTTCGTCTCGTGGACCGGCGAGGCGCTCGACACCAAGACGCCGCTGCTGCGCTCGATGGATGCGCTGAGCAAACAGGCGATGCGCATCCTCAAGGTCTTCGGCGCCGACAAGGGCGTGTCGCGGGTTGTCACAACGCTGGGGCCCGAGCAGGAGTACTTCCTGGTTGACCGCAACCTCTTCTTTGCCCGGCCCGACCTGCTCCACTGCGACCGCACGCTCTTTGGCGCCCGCCCGTCGAAGGGGCAGCAGCTTGAGGACCACTACTTCGGCTCGATCCCCGCGCGCGTGCTGGCGTACATGAGCGAGGTCGAGCGCGAGCTCTACCGCCTTGGCGTGCCGGTGAAGACCCGTCACAACGAGGTCGCCCCCGCGCAGTACGAGCTGGCCCCGATCTTCGAGACCACCAACGTCGCCTGCGACCACCAGATGCTGACGATGGAGACGCTCAAGAAGGTCGCGCCGCGCTTCGGCCTCCAGTGCATCCTGCACGAGAAGCCCTTCGCGGGCATCAACGGCAGCGGCAAGCACAACAACTGGTCGATGAGCACCGACACCGGCGTGAACCTGCTCGACCCCAAGGACAACACGCACACGAACATGCAGTTCCTGGTCTTCATGTGCGCTGTGATCCGCGCGGTGGACATGCACGCAGACCTGCTGCGCGCGAGCATCGCCGGCGCGAGCAACGACCACCGGCTGGGCGCCAACGAGGCGCCGCCGGCGATCATGTCGATCTTCCTTGGCGAGATGCTCGCCGACATCGTCGATCAGCTCGAACGCGGCGAGGCGAAGCGCACGCTCAAGGGCGGCAAGCTCGACCTGGGCGCCAACACCCTGCCCGACCTGCCGCGCGACACGGGCGACCGCAACCGCACGTCACCGTTCGCCTTTACGGGCAACAAGTTTGAGTTCCGCGCGGTCGGCTCGAGCCAGGCCTCGGCCTGGCCCAACACCGTGCTGAACACGATGGTCGCCGAGACGCTCGATCAGTTCGCAACCACGCTGGAGAAGGCGGTGGGGAAGTCGCCCACGCAGGCCAAGCTTGAGAGCGCGGTGCGCGACCTGCTCAAGAAGACCATCAAGGACCACAAGCGCGTGGTCTTCAACGGCGACGGGTACAACGAGGCGTGGCACAAGGAGGCCGAGAAGCGCGGCCTGCCCCACCTGCGCGATTCGGTCGATGCGCTGCCGGTGCTCAAGACCAAGAAGGTCGCTGACCTGTTCAGCAAGTACAAGGTGCTCTCGCGAACCGAGGTTGAGAGCCGCGCCACGATCTTCGTCGAGAAGTACATCAAGCAGGTCACCATCGAGGCGGACACGATGCTGACGATGGCCCGCACGATGTACATCCCCGCGGCGCTGCAGCACCAGACCCGCATGGCCCAGGCGGTGGCATCGGCCGAGGCGGCGGGCGTCGACGCCGACAAGCAGCGCAACGCCCTGGAGGCGTTTGTCGGGCAGGTCACGCTCACGACCAACGCGATCAACGCCCTCGCCGAAGCGCTCGACCACCACGAGAGCGACTACTTCAAGCACGCCAAGCAGGTGCGCACCGACGTCAGGGGCGCGATGGCTGCGCTGCGGGCGGCAGTCGATGCTCTTGAAGTGACTGTCTCAGACGACCTGTGGCCCGTCCCCACCTACGGCGACTTGCTGTTTATCAAGTGATCCTGCCCACGCGAACAACCAACGCCACCGGGCCCCGCGATCCGCGAGGCTCGGTGGCGCGTTCGTTGAGCCACGGCGCCCTAAGCGTGCGCCCGGGTCGGGTGGCGGCATCGCTGTTTGTCGCGGCGGCCGCGGGTTGCCTTGCCGGGGGGTGCGTGTCGGGCTTGCCCACACGGGCAGGCAGCGTGACGGTTGTGACCGAGGCGGGCGAGCCGGTCGCGCAGGCGCTTGTGCGTGCCGACCCGATCGACCCGCGTCACCCGCTCAACTTCGCCGACTACCTCAGAGGGGACACCGGAACCCTCGGCGCGTGGACCACCGACCAGCGGGGGGAGGCGGCGATCACGCTGCTGCGCGACCGCCCCACGACCGTTTCCTTCGCCGCGGCCGGTTTTCTCCCCGGCTCCCGGTTCGTCGATACTTCCGACGGTCCGACGATACGGCTGGTGCTGGTGCCGATCGCAGGAGCAGACCAGATTGGCCGGGCCGGTCGCGAACCACCGGGCAGCGCCGCTTGGACCCGCCCATAATCTGCCTCGACCGGCCCTGTAGCTCAGCGGTTAGAGCAGGGGACTCATAATCCCTTGGTCCTCGGTTCGAATCCGAGCAGGGCTATTGGCCGGAAATCGCAAGCGTGCTCGGCCTGTCGCGGGCGAGCGCGTGCCGGGAATTGCCCTCCTTTCGGCTGTGCCAGCGGGGATTTGTTGCAGGGCTGAGGGACTTCAGGTAAGCTGCAGCACCCACACTCACCCGCCGCCCGGCACGCTCGTAGCCTGGGGAAGGGTTCCGGAACGGAGCAACGACAAATGATCAGCCGCACCAGGATGTTCGCGTTCGCCTCGCTGGCCGGATGCACGCTCGGGAGCGTCGCCCTTGCTCAGCCGGCGAACGACTTCATCGCCGACGCGATCGAGATCGGCCTGCCGAGCACGGTGACCGGAACAACCGTCAACGCGACCAACGACTTCGGGCTCGTGGGCGCCTGCGGAAACAGCGCATACTCAAAGGACGTCTGGTACCGGTACAACTGCACAACGAGCCGCTCGGTCGACTTCGCCACCTGCAGCGGCACGACGTACAACACCGTGCTCCAGGCGTTCGAGCTCAGCGCCGGCGGACAGTTGATCGCCGAGGTGGCCTGCAACGACAACAACTGCAGCACACAGTCGCGCATCATCTTCCCGGCCGTGGCGGGCAAGAGCTACATGATCCGCGTCACAGGCAGCGGCACGTCGAGCGGCCCGTTCACGCTGGTCGCCAGCGTTCCACCGCCCGGCACGCCCCCGCTCCACCCGGCACAGACCTCCCCGACGCTGCCCTCCTACCCGCCGACGCCCGCCCGCTCGACGGGACCGGATGTGACGATCGGAAACCTGATCGACACCGCCTATTACGGCGGTGGCTCGGTCTGGATGGCCGACTCCAACGGGCCCAACGTCGCAACCGATGTCTATTCGTACGCGACCGGCACCGACTCCTGGAACATCGGCGACGTTCCTGTCGAGTGGCAAGCGTCAAACCAGTTCCACCCGGTCATCGGCCAGCAGATGTACCGCTGGAAGGACGGGCGGTTTGAGCAGATCGGCATCTCGTGGCTCAAGCACGGCTTCGCCAGCACAAACTCCGGGGCGTTCCCGGAGATGGGCTCGTGCGACGGCCCACCCAGCGGCGGTGCGCAGCTGGGCTCAAACTGCTCCGACGCGTACGGCTCGGGCCTCAACGGAAGCCGCTCGTACCTGGGCCCGCGCTTTGACGTGAACCCGTCGACCGGCGTGTACACCTACCCCTGGACACCGCTGGTTGGGACGTACCTCAACACCGACCCGATCGCCCGGCGCATCGTCGTAGGCCTTGACGACGTCCGCGGCGACACGAACGCGGGCGCGTACTACTTCGTTGACTGCCAATACACCACACAGGATGACGTGCAGTGGGGCAACGGCCGCAACAACTACGCGGCTCGTATTCTCAAGGCCGACACGCTGTTCAACTCGAGCGTGACCTACTTCGGCAACACCTACCGGCGGACCACAGCGCTCGAGCTCTGGTCGCGCATGGACCCGACCGTTGCACTTTCTACGGTCGACCTGGTGGAGCAGACCATGAGCGTGACCGACCGTTGGCGCCACTGGACGGCCGCGCTGCCCGACGCGGCGGTCCTGCCGTCTGGTCAGTGGGTCACCTCGACGATGAACCAGAACACGCGCTTCTTTGTCGCCAGCAAGGCGATCAACAACGGCGACGGCACGTTCGACTACGAGTACGCGGTGATGAACCTCAACAGCCATCGAGGCGGCGGATCGTTCTCCGTGCGTCTGCCGTCGGGGCCCGCTCCGACCAACATCGGCTTCGCCGCGCCAAAGTACCACTCCGGCGAGCGGCTGCTGAACAACCCGTGGCTCAACAACGCCGGAGCGGCGGGCGCGATGAAATGGACGGTTGACCCCGCCGTCCGCTCGTACACCGTCCCCGGGATGGCGGCGGCGACGACGTTCAACCCCAACCACCTGCTGTGGGGCTCGATGTACAACTACCGCTTCCGCTCAGCGGCCGCGCCGACCACCGGCGTAGCGAGGCTCGGCCTCTACCGTGCGCCGAATTCGACGGGCTACCAGGGCACGTCGATCGCTGTATCGGGCGTGAAGGTCCCGTCGGTCTGCACCGCCGATATGGGCAGCACGGGGGGCGTCGCCGGCCCCGACGGCACGCTCGACAACAACGACTTTATCGCGTACATCGATGCGTTCTTTAACGGCGACATGCTCATGGCCGACCTCGGTGGTCAAGGGGGTGTGGCAACGCCCGACAACACCCTCGACAACAACGACTTCATCGTCTTTATCGACGCGTTCTTCGCCGGATGCTGAGGAACGATCCTGGAGTAGTTTGACGCCCGCGGTCGCGCGGCGGGTCGCCCGTCGGCGATGCGCGGTATGCTGCGCATATGTCGACTCCCAGCCCAGAGCGGGCCCACCTGACGGTCATCTGCGGCCCGATGTTCGCGGGCAAGACAACCGAATTGATCCGGCGCTACAGCTCAGCGGTGGAGTCAGGACATCGCACGCGCGTGTTTAAGCCGCGACGCGACGTTCGATACGACCCGGACGCAATCGTGACGCACGGCGGAGTCTCGATCGCCGCCTGCCCGGTAGAGGGAGCAGCCCGCATCCTGGTTGAAGCTATCGGCGCAGAGTTCGTGCTGATCGACGAGGCCCACTTCTTTGGATCGGCCCTTGTTGAGCCGACCCTCTCGCTTGTGGGGGCCGGCGTTGGAGTAGTGATAGCGGGCCTGGAGCGCGACCACAGAGGCGAGCCGTTCGAGCCGTTCCCACGCCTGCTGTGCGAGGCCGACACCGTCGTCAAGCTCACGTGTCCGTGCGCTCGCTGCGGTGCTTCCGCCGTCCATTCCCAGCGGCTGATCGACTCGCGCGAACGCATCGTTGTCGGCGGGGCGGAGAGTTACGAGCCTCGGTGCAGATCGTGCTTCGTGCCAGGCAGGCCGTCGATCGACTGATCGTTGCTGACCAGAAAATGGGCCGCCGCACGGTACCCATCGGCCCTTGCGGCAAAGGTGGGCTCCGCGACTTCGTGGAAGAACGCTCGGGCCCGCTCAACGCCCCAGCCTCGTTCGCCCGACGCCTCAAGCCGTTCCCACCGCTGCCAGCGCGCCCCTGCAGCGGCCTCGACGAACACTCGAACGTCTGCCGACCGGGCGAGCGGAGCGAACAGTGCGTGGATGCCCTCGCACACGATCGTGGGCGCGGGTGCGACCTCGCGATACCCCTCACGGCGGTGTGACTGGAACGACCAGACGGGGACCCTTGCCGAGCGCCCACACCGAAGGTCTTGCAGGTTCTCCAGGAGCAGGGTCACATCCATCCGCTCCGGCAGGTCACGCTCGTGATAGGGGATCGTCTCGTAGTCGGGCAGGTAGTCGTCGGTGCTCAGCACGCAGCCAGAAACCGCTCGCGCGAGCGTGGACTTTCCGGCCCCGACCGGGCCCGTCACGGCGATAACCGTGCCGAGCCCAGGCTGTGCACACGCGAGCGACGCCGCGATCAGCCGAGCGGGGGCGGCGGCCATCTCGAGCCGGACGGGCTGGTCGGTAGGTTGCGTCACGCTCGCCGACGATATGCCACAGCGACGATTCGTGTATGCTCGCCGCCGGTTCTGACCGCAAGCTGGAGCATCTCATGCAGCAGTACACGGGTCTTCTCGGCGTGGCGGTCCTTCTTCTGATCGCGGTCGCGCTGTCGACCAACCGGCGTGCAATCAAGTGGCGGATCGTCGCCGCGGGCACCGGGCTGCAATTGCTCATCGCGGTGTTGCTGCACAAGGTGCCGGGAGTGATGGGGGCGTTCGACCTGCTGGCCCGCGCTGTCACGCGGGTAATCTCGTTCGCGGGTGAGGGTGTCCGATTCCTGTTCGGCAGCCTGGCCGACACCTCGCCCGACAAGCCGTGGGGATTCGTGTTCGCCATCCACGTGCTGCCGATCATCGTTTTCTTCTCGTCACTGATGGCGGTGCTCTACCACCTTGGCGTCATGCAGCGGCTCGTCGCGGCGGTGGCGTGGGCGCTCCGGGCAACGCTGGGAATCACCGGCGTTGAAGCCCTTTCCGGAGCGGCCAACATCTTCGTCGGCCAGACCGAGGCGCCGCTGACGGTCAAGCCCTACATCGCCGGCATGACGCGGTCTCAGCTCATGGCCGTCATGGTCGGCGGCTTCGCGACGATCGCGGGCAGCGTAATGGCCGCGTACATCACCATGCTCGGCGGGAGCAATACGGAAGCACAGGTGGTGTTTGCCAAGCACATCATGACGGCCTCGCTGATGTCTGCCCCTGCGGCGATCGTGATGGCCAAGATCATGCTGCCAGAGACCGAGTCGCCCCGCGATGAATCGCTCTCCTCCCTCAGCCAGAGCACCCCTCCCACAACAAACGTTCTCGACGCGGCGGCGAGCGGCGCAACCGACGGTTTGAAGCTTGCGGCGAACGTCGCGGCGATGCTCGTCGCCTTCGTCGCGCTGCTGGCAATGGTGAACTGGCCGCTGGCGGCGATCTGCGAGATCGACGCGGTGGCCGCCTGGCGCGATGCGCGCGGCATCCCCGTGCTGAGCCTGCAGAACATCCTCGGCTTTGTGCTCACGCCCATCGGTTGGCTGGTGGGCGCCGGCAGCCAGGACGCGGGCAAGGTCGGCTCGCTCATGGGCACATCCGTCATCGCGACCGAGTTCATCGGGTACCAGAACCTCGCCGCCATGATCGCGCAAGCGAAGGCCGACCCCTCCAGCGGGATCAGCCCGCGTGCGGCGGCGATCGCGACGTACTGCCTGTGCGGCTTTGCCAACATCCCTTCAATCGCCATCCAGATCGGTGGCCTGAGCGCGATGGCCCCCGGGCGCAGAAGCGACCTGGCATCGCTGGCACCGCGGGCGATGGCTGCCGGCGCACTGGCCTGCTGGATGACCGGTGCGCTCGCCAGTTTGTTTATCCCGCTTTGACAGGCTTTCCCCGGCACTCGCAGCGCTGCTCCGCCGACTGCTTCTCGCCCGAGAACGCGCGGCTTTCCATGGGACGCTGCTCCCCACCTGCACGGGTAGGTAATTGCACTCGTTCCCACTGTCCAAGTCAGCAGACGTTCTCAATGCGGAACCGAGGCAAGCCGGGAATCGAAGATTCCAGCATGCCCGCCCTCGCGGGCGCTATCCAAACCCTACGGCTTATCAACCCGCCGGTACACCGCCCGCCCATACGGGCCGATTCCATCACCATGGAGGCTTCCCAGATGACCGCTCGAAACGTCTCAACCGCCGCTGCCACGCTCGCCGCCCTCGCGCTCGCATCGCCTCTGCTGGCGGCACCTCCGAATGACTTGCGATCGTCAGCAACGATCGTGACGGTTGGCAACGCCTACCCGGGCACCACCGTCACCTCGACAAACTCCGGCGACACCGCCGGCGCGTGCGGCAACTCGGGCACGTCGCCCGACGTGTGGTACCGCCTGAACGCAACGACGACCACCGGCGTGGACGTTTCGCTGTGTGGTGCTGGCTATGACACGGTTCTACAGATCTTCAACGTCGGTGCTGGCGGCTCGCTCGGGAGCGTGATCGACTGCAACGACGACTCGTGCGGGCTCAGCTCGACGCTCTCATTCACGGCTACGGCTGGCAGTTCATACTTTATCCGTGTCGCAGGCTACGGCGGAGCGACCGGGACGTTTACCGCCGTGCTCTCGGCGTCGATCGCGATGCCGCCGCTGCCGGGCACCCCCGCCCGCTCGAACGGTCCTGACGTGACTGTGGGCGATCTTTCGGACATGTCGTCGTACACGACCGGTGCGACCGGCTCGGCGTGGGTCGCCTCCAGCGCCAGCGTCGGAAACATCGGCGGTGTCCGCTCGTTCGCGGTCGGCACCAACTCGTGGAACATCGGCGACGTCCCGGCCGAGTGGCAGGCGAGCAACCAGCTTCACCCGGCGATCGCGCAGCAGCTCTACCGTGCCAAGAACGGCCGTTTCGAACAGGTCGGCATCTCGTGGCTCAAGCACGGCTTCGCCAGCACAAACTCCGGCGACTTCCCCGACATCGGCTCGTGCAGCGCGCCGCCCAGCGGCGGCGCGCAGCTCGGCGTCAACTGCTCAGACCTCTACGGCTCGGGGCTCAACGGCGGGCGTTCGTACCTTGGCCCGCGCTTTGATCCAAACCCCACCACGGGCGTGTTCACGTACCCGTGGACATCGCTTGTGGGCACCTACAGCAACACCGACGAGGTCGCAAGGCGCATCGTCGCCCTCGACACCGATGTTGCACCGGCTTCAAACCCCGGCGCAATGTACTTCGTTGACTGCGTCTACACCACGCAGGACGACGCCCAGTGGGGCAACAGCCGCAACAACTACTCGGCCCGCATGGTCAACGCCGCCACGGTCATCTCCGGCCCTTCGTTTGTCGGCAACACCTACCGGCGCACGACAGCGCTTGAACTCTTTGGCATGATCGACCCGACGCTCACTCTTTCGAGCGTCGACATGGTCGAGCAGACCATGAGCGTCACCGACAAGTGGCGGCACTGGACCTCGACCCAGAGCGCAGCCGTCCTGCCCGCGGGCCAGTGGGTGACGTCTACCAAAGAGCAGAACACGCGCTTCCTCATCGGCAGCCGCGCGACCAGTAACGGCAACGGCACCTACGACTACGAGTACGCCGTGATGAACCTCAACAGCCAACGGGCCGGCGGCTCGTTCGCGCTCCGGCTCCCCTCGGGTGCATCGCCGACGAACATCGGATTCCACGCTCCGATGTACCACTCTGGCGACCGCGTGCTCAACAACCCCTGGCTCAACAACGCCGGCGCTGGCGGCAAGATGCAGTGGACCGTCGACCCCACCACCGCCAACGTGCAGGTTCCCGGCATGTCCGGCACGCGCCTGTTCGGTCCTAACGCGCTCCTCTACGGCACGCTCTACAACTACCGCTTCACCTCCGCGGCAGCCCCCACCACGGGCACCGCACGCCTCGGGCTCTTCCGCCCGGCTAACGCGACGGGTTACCAGGGCACCTCGCTCGCGGTGACGGGCGTAAAGGTCCCCGCGATCTGCACCGCCGACCTCGGCAGCCAGGGCGGCATCGCCGCGCCGGACGGCAACCTTGACAACAACGACTTCATCGCCTTCATCGATGCCTTCTTCAACGGCGACATGCTCTCTGCTGACATCGGCTCGCAGGGCGGCCTGGCCGGGCCGGACAACCGCCTCGATAACAACGACTTCATCGTCTTCATCGATGCCTTCTTCAACGGCTGTGCCGGCTGATTGACCCGTCCGGAGCCTATTAACAATTGCTCAGCAAGGGATCGGCATGAAGCCGGTCCCTTTTTCATTGGCCTTCGCCAACGCCAGCGCCTGCATTTGCGGCAAGAGAGCATGGTCTCGCCGAACGCTGCCGGCGGCAGGAACACCCTTACTCCAATGTCAATCGATCGATGAGTTTCGGGTTGCGGCGGATCGGTTTATCAGGTATTCTTTCGGCATCGAGAAGGTCGCACAGTCGCTGCCCGGCTCCGGGCGGTTCGTCCTTCGACCTGAAAACGGGAGTCCCACACATGCCCCGCAATTATCACACTGTCGTCGCCATCGCTGGCAGCACGCTCGCAGCCGTGGCCTTTGCCCAGCCCGCCAACGACTCTCTGTCCAATCCGATTACCATCGGCATGCCGTCGACCGTCGCCGGCACCACGGCAACCGCTACCAACGACTTCGGCCTTGTCGGCTCGTGCGGTAACAGCGCCTATGCAAAGGACGTCTGGTACCGGTTTGACTGCACCACCAGCCAGACCGTCGAGTTTGAGACCTGCAACGGCACCTCGTTCAATACGGTTCTGCAGGTTTTCACGATCGGCCAGCTCGGGCTCGCCGCTGAGGTCACCTGCAACGACAACGCCTGCAGCACCCAGTCCCGCGTGAGCTTCCCGGCCGTCGCCGGAACCAGCTACATGATCCGCGTAGCAGGTTCGGGTACATCCAGCGGCACGTTCACGCTCGTCGGCTCCGTGCCCGTGCCGCGCACTCCCGGCCCGGACGTGACGATCGGCAACCTGTCCGATGTCTCAAACTACGGCACCGGCTCAGTGTGGATGGCGTCCAGCGCCGCCGTTGGTAACGTCGCTGATGTGCGTGCGTACTCGGTCGGTACCGACTCATGGAATATCGGCGATGTGCCGGTTGAGTGGCAGTCGAGCAACCAGTTCCACCCGGTCATCGGCCAGCAGATGTACCGCTATAAGAACGGCCGGTTTGAGCAGCTCGGCATGTCGTGGCTCAAGCACGGCTTCCTCAGCACCAACTCCGGCGCTTTCCCTGACATGGGCACCTGCGACAGCCCACCTAACGGCGGTGCACAGCTGGGTGTCAATTGCTCCGACCTTTACGGGTCCGGCCTCAACGGCAGCCGCTCCTACCTCGGCCCACGCTTTGATGTGACGCCCATTACCGGCGTGTACACCTACCCGTGGACGCCGCTTGTTGGCACAGCCCCCGGCACCGGCGACGCGGTGAGCCGCCGCCTGGTCGTTGCGAACGACGACGTCGTCCCCGCGAGCAACCCCGGCGCCGACTACTACGTCGACTGCCAGTACGTGACCCAGGACGACGCACAGTGGAACAACTCGCGCAACAACTTCTCGATGCGCAAGCTCAACGCGGCGACCATGCTGAACTCGTCGCCCTCGTTCTCAGCCGCAACGGTCCGCCGCATGACTGCGCTCGAGTTCTGGGCCCTTGAGAAAACCGCTGGCGGAGACACCGGGATCAACCTCACCAACGTCAACTTCCACGAGCGGACCGTCAGCGTGACCGACCGGTGGCGCCACTGGACATCCTCGCTGCCCGACGCCGCCGTTCTGCCGGCGAACCAGTGGGTCACGTTCAACTCCGATATTCAGGGCCGGTTTATCATCGCCAGCCACGTCAGCCCGAACGCGAACGGGGGCTGGGGCTACGACTACATGGTGATGAACATCAACTCTGACCGGGCGGGCGGCTCGTTCTCCGTACGCACGCCTGCCGGCGACACCCCTACAAACTTGAGCCTCAACGCGCCCAAGTATCACTCAGGCGACCGCGTGCTGAACAACCCCTGGCTGACCTCTACCACCGGCGGAAAGATCGTCTGGTCGGTCGATCCGACCACGCTTGACGTCGATGTTCCCACGCGGGGCGTCCGCACGTTCGGCCCCAACGCCATCATGTGGGCCGCGATGTACACGTTCCACTTTGACTCATCGGCCGAGCCCGTGATGGGCACGGCACGCCTGGGCCTGTTCAAGGGCCCGGCCGGGCCGACCGGCTTCCAGGGAAACTCGCTGGCGATCGAGGACATCAAGGTTCCGCAGGTCTGCACCGCCGACGTCGGCAGCCAGGGCGGCGTCAGCGGGCCCGACGGCATCCTTGACAACAACGACTTCATCGCCTTCATCAACGCATTCTTTAACGGCGACATGCTCATCGCCGACATCGGCAAGACCGGCGGCGTCAGCGGTCCCGATAACGCGTTGAACAACAACGACTTCATCGTCTACATCGACGCGTACTTCAACGGCTGCCCGTAAGTCCGTCCGGGCAACTCCATCGAACGCTCCTGAGGGGGCCGGCGTGACGCCGGCCCCCTCTTTCTTTTCCGCCGCTTGCTCGGTTGGTGGTTATCACTCCCAGTGCGCGAAGCGATGCCGCTCGCACGAACTGGGCAACGCCATCCGCTGCCTGCCCGAGCAGCGCGCCTTGCCTCCCACTTTCTCCAAATACACCTTCTCTTCGTCGCTCGCCCCACCGTGGGGCTGCCCACGCCCGCTCCCAGCCCCCACGTCGCACCATGCCCTGCAACAATTCGCGCCGGCCCGGCAGAACCGCCTACTCACCCGCACGCACCGGGCCGTTGGTTCCGTGCTTTGAACTCCTTGAGCAACTTGAGCCCCGCGTGTACGCCGACGCGGCCCCGTTTCCAGGGAACTCGGCGGCGATGTTCGCAACCTCGGGTAGTTTCTCAACCCTCGACGGCGGGCCGGCACCCCTCCCAAGCGCAGCCTGGGACAACGGGCACACGCTGATGGGGTTGACACAGATGTGGGCGGACCCGCGGTTCGCCGCTTTCCGGGGGACCGGCATGCGGACCGTGCTGCTCGACACCGGCATCAACCTCGGGAGCCCGTTCTTCGGCCCAGACGCGGACGGGAACGGCATCGCCGACCGCATCGTCTACCAGTACGACTTTGCGGACAACGACAACAACGCGACTGACACGATGGGTCACGGCAGCAACGTCGCAAGCGCGATCGCCTCTTCAGACAGCACCTACGGCGGTGTTGCGCCGAACGCCGACATCATCGCCCTCCGTGTGTTCAACAACGCCGGCCAGGGGAGCTTTCAGTGGCTCGAGCGGGGCCTGCAGTGGGTCGTGGCGAACGCTGCGCAGTACAACATCGCCTCGGTGAACATGTCGCTCGGCGACGGCCGCTTCTGGTCATCAAACGTCAGCCTCTATAACATCGGCGACGAACTGGCAACGCTCGCCAGCATGGGTGTGATCGTCACCGCGGCTTCGGGCAACGGCTTCTATGACGGCGGTTCACGAACCGGGCTTTCGTACCCGGCGGCGGACCCCAACGTGATCGCCGTTGGCGCGGTCTACGGGCAGAGCGGAGGGGGCTTTGGCTACTCGGGCGGCGCCGTCGCAACAACCAGCCCTGCGGGCGCGCTGGCACCGTTCACGCAGCGCAGCCCGCTCCTCACCATTCTCGCGCCCGGCGCCCCGATTGTCGGAGCGGCGGCCGGCGGCGGCGTCACGGTCATGCACGGCACCAGCCAGGCGGCGCCGCAGATCGCCGGCCTGGCGCTGCTGGCCCAGGAGATGTCGATGACGATGCTTGGTCGCCGCCTAAGCGTCAGCGAGTTCCGCACGATCATCACCTCGACGGCAACAACGGTGATCGACGGCGACGACGAGAACGACAACGTCACCAACACCGGCGCCTCGTACCCGCTGGTAAACGCTCTGGCGATGGCCGAGGCGATCTGGGGAATGCGGACCGTCGCAGCGCAGCAGATCGCCAACACGCCGCCGGTCCTCACGGGGGTGCAGGCCCTGACCGGTGCGCTGGTCTCACGCGGCGCGGTGATCACTTACTCGACCCTCGCCCGTGCCGCCGAGGTTTCAGACGCCGAGGGCGGGCGCATGCTGTTCCGCATTGAGAAGGTGCTCTCGGGCACACTCACGATCAACGGCCGGGTCTGCTCGTATGACACGGTCTTCGGACCCGGTGATTCAATGGTCTGGACACCCGCCGAAGGTGAACAGGGCGACATCTTCGCGTTCCGCATCCGGGCGTTCGACGGAATCGACAACAGCGAGGAAAGCGTAGAGGTCAACATAAACGTTTCTCGAACGAGCAACCCGGCGTTTGGCCATGGCATCCGCCTTGTGAGCGACCGGCCGGGCAACGGCGCAACACCCGCGGGTGCCTACGCCGCGGTGGCTGGCGGCGCGATGGATCAACTCCCGACGGTCGCGAACCTGACGTTTCTGGACTTTCACACCAGCAGTCGCGCTCTCAACGCGGTCGCTCGCACAGCACCGGACCTGTTCGCCGTGGCGTCGATGAAGATCGCAGCCTGAACCGGCCGCCTGATCGCTCAGGCGCGGCGCATCGAGTAGACGCCGATGGCAAACCCGGCTGCGCCGATCGTGAGCATCACCGCCGCCGGCAGCACGACGTCCGCCGCGGTCACCGGTCGCCACAAACCAAACTCGAACAGCCTGATCGACCAGTACATCGGGCTGATCTCGCTCACACGCTGCATCCAGCCCGGCATCGCAAAGCTCGGAACGGCCGCCCCCCCGATAAAGGCGAACACCATCATCACGCCCCAGCCTCCCCCCTGCGCTGCCCGCTCGCTCGTCGCCAGCGTCGCCACAAGCGTCATGACGCCCACAAAGCCGAACGACACACTGACGATGGCGGCGAAGAGAACCCACGGATTGGCGACCGTGACCTTGCACACCACCACAGCGACAGCGATCATCAGCGAAGTCACGCCCGCCATGGTCAGGAAGCACGCGAGTCCCTTGCCCGCCAGCAACCCCCACGACGGCAGCGGCGAAGACGCCAGCCGGCTGTACGTGCCACCCGACTTCTCTCCGAGAAGCGACGCGGCAAAGCCGAGCGCTGCGCCCATCACACCCCAGAGAATGCCCTGCGGGAACGAGTAGGTGAACATGTTGATCGGGCGACCGCTCGCCGGCTTGAAGAGGTCGCGCGACACGATCTTCACCGGCTCAAACGCGAACCCCCCGCCGCTGCTGCTCCCCTCAGGCTTCGCGTCGCTCGCCTTTGAGCGGCGATCAAGCCCGCCCATGAACGTGTCCATGGCGCCAAAGAAGTTGCCGAACATCAGCCGGTCTTCACCAGAGAGCTCCGTCGACTGGTCCAGTTGCTTGCGGGCAGCGTCGATCTGTCTGCGGTTGACCTTCGGGTCCGTGAACGCCTTTCCCATCCCCGTGAACGCGTACTTCTGCAGAATACCCTGCAGCATCCCTACCTCCGCACGCCTGGATGGATCGGCAGCGACTTCGATCTGCGACTGCTGGTCACCACGCCAGAAGAGGTTCTCCTGGCCCGCGCCGTATCCCTTGACCAACCGGATCAGCGCAACGGCCTTGCTGGAGGTCACTTCTTTTTCAGCCGCGGGCAGGTCACCAGAGGTGTGCGCGTCGAGCTCGGAAGCATCCGTGAGCGTCTTCACGAACGCTCGGGATGCCTCGGTGTTGTCGTCGTCGACAATTACCACCTTGATCCCGGGTGAATCGCCGCCGCCGCCGCTGCCGGTTCCACCGAAGATTGAACCGAAGAACAGCGCGAAGGCGATCGGAAAGATGAACGTGAAGAAGAACCCGCCCTTGTCGCGGAGGAGCAGCTTCAGGTCTTTTCGCGCCAGTGCCCAGATTGCGTTCATGCGGGTCAATCTCGTATTGTGCGGCCGGTGAGCGAGAGGAACACGCTCTCAAGGTTCGGCGCCTGGATTGAGGCGGTGTCGACGCCCCCGGCGTTCACCGCCGCGGCGAGCGACTGCACGGGGTCGCGCGTCTCGATGCGTTCTGGCAAGTCGGCGCCGCGCCGGTGCACCGTGACGATGCTCACGCCGCCGTGCTTGGCCGTCAGCCCGCGGACGGTGTCGAGCGCCAGCAGCCTGCCGTGGTCGACGATGGCGACCCGATCGCACATTCGCTCGGCCTCTTCCATGTAGTGCGTTGAATACACGACGGTCGTTCCGTTCCGCTTGAGCGACTCGACGATGCCGAAGATCGCAACGCGCGACTGAGGGTCAACGCCCGCCGTCGGCTCGTCCATAAACACCACGCGCGGGCCGTGCAGCAGGGCCGCGGCGAGGTTCAAACGCCGCTTCATACCACCGCTGAAGCCCGCCACACGATCGCGGCGTCGGTCCGACAGTTGAACGGTCTTCAGCACGTCGCCGACGGAGGTCGTCAGCGCCCTGCCGCTCATGCCGTACACCGACCCGAAGAACCGCAGGTTCTCCTCCGCCGTGAGCTGGTCGTACAGGGCGATCGACTGAGGGGCAACACCGATCAGCATGCGCACCGCCGGATCGCACGGGTCACCACCGCCCGCCGCTGGATCACCGATGGTCACGGACCCGCGGTCGGCCTTCAGCAGCCCGGTAGCGATCGAGATCGTCGTTGTCTTGCCGGCGCCGTTTGGGCCCAGCAGACCGAAGCACTCGCCCCGCTGCACGTTGAGCGACAAGCCGTTCACGGCGTTGATGGAACCGAACGACTTGTGCAGGTCGGTGATGGCGATCATCTGCGGAGAGGATACCGGGAACGAGCGCCGATTGTTGACCTACGCCGGCAGCGTCTCGAGCACCTGCTCGACCTGCTCCCATGTCTTCTGCACGCGGGGGGGGGAGAAGTCAAAGTCAAGACCCGCCGTCTGGAACAGTTCCGGCAGCGGCCTGCTGCCGCCCAGACGCAATCCAGCCTTGTAGTCGCGGATGGCCGCGGCCGGGTCTGTGCGGTAATTCGCCCAAAGCTGGAGGGCCCCGAGCTGGGCGATCCCGTACTCGATGTAATAGAAAGGACTGGTAAAGACGTGCATCTGGCGGTGCCACAGCGACTCTCGGATCGCCTCCAAACCCGTCCAATCAACGTCCGCGTAGAAGCGGTCCAGCAGCGCGTTCCACGCGGCGGATCGTTCCGCCCGGGAGTGGTTCGGATGGGTGTAGACCCAGTGCTGAAACTGATCGATCGTCGCGATCCAGGGCAGGATGATGGCGATCCCCTCCAGGTGGTTGCGCCTGGCGCGGTCGGCCTCGTCTGGGCCGTAGAACTCGTCGAGGAACTCGTGGCAGGTGAGTTCCATGGTCATCGAGGCGACCTCGCAGAACTCAAGTGGAATCTCTGCGCGGTAGGCAACGAGCGGTTCGGCCCGGCAGAGCAGCGCGTGAAACGCGTGCCCGGCCTCGTGCACCATCGTCTCAACGTCTCGCTGCACACCGGTCGCGTTCATGAAGATGAACGGGATGCGCTTGCGGTCTCGGTTGGCCTGGTAGCCGCCGGGCGCCTTTCCCTTGCGGCTCTCAAGGTCGAGGCACCTGTCGCCGGCAACGCCTGCCCGCAGAGCGCCAAAGAGCGAACCGAGCCCGGCGTCCATCCGCTGGAACACCTTGTGCGATCGGGCGACCATGTCCTCCGCTGTCGCGAACGGGCGCAGGGGTGCCCTCCCGTGCACATCCACCGAGAGGTCCCAGGGGCGCAAGCGCGGCAGGCCGAGCGTCGCCGCTCGCTGGGCGTTGAGCCTTCGCATGGCCGGCACCACGCTCAGCTCAACGGACTCTGCGAAGGCGTTGCAGTCGGCGACCGAGTAATCGAACCGCCGCTTGGCCCGGTGGGCGAAGTCACGGTAGTTGGCGAACCCCGCGTTGAGGGCGGTCTGGTGGCGCAGCTTCAGCATGCGGTCAAAGAGGTCGTCGAAGACCTCGCGCTCCTGCAGCCGCCGCTGCGCGACCGCGCGGAACGCCTCCTCTCTCAGTTGCCGGTCGGTCTCCTCCTGGTACTTGCTCATCTGCGGCAGCGTCCGCTCCTGCCCGCGGAACTCCACCGTCATCGCGCCGGCACGCTGCTGGAACTCCTGCGAGAGCTTCGTCAGTTCCGTCTCGATCGGAACGTTCTCAGGGCGGAAGAGCTCGACGCCCAGCCGCAGGTCCCGCAGCAGGACGGCGTAGCGTTCATGATCGAGCTGCGCGGCGGCGGGGTGGCCGACGATCTTCTTGTCGAGTTCAAACGAGATCGTCTTCAATCGAGGGGCGACGTTCTCAACAAACGCTGAGTAGGCGGCGTTCGCAGCGGCGTCGTCGGTGTGACAGGTCATGTTGATCTCGAGCGTCGCGCCCGCCTCACTGACGGCGGCGTCGAGCTCGCTGCGGTCAAGCAGCAGCGTCTGAAGCGCCTTCACATCGCCTACCGACCGGTCGAGCAGGCCCTGGTAGAGCGGGCGCAGGTTCTCCCAGTCCGTTGCGTCAAGGTCCGCCGGTACATAGTCAGAGGCCGGGGGAACGGGGCTGAGCATGAGAAACCCTCCACGAGCGACACGCGTACCGAACTACCAGACCACCGAATCGACAGTTCCCGACCAGAGCCAAGTCTGCAGGAAGATCACCAGCGTCGCGCCCGCGTGAGCGAGCACGATCATGTTCGCCGTCTTCGCGTCGCGCCCGATCAGCGCGAGCACGCAAACCCAATACACACCGATGGCCGCGCAGACTTTGAGGATTGCCGCGAGCGCGAGCACGACGCCCGCGTCCGTAGGCACCGGGATCACGAGGTTGAACACGAGCAGAAACGCACAGACGCATGCGAGCAGGCGCGCCGCCGCGAGGTCAACCCTTCCAAACGGGCGCTGCTGCAGCCAGGATGAGAACCAGACCGCGACCAGGCCGGTGCCCACAGAAGTCACCGCCTCAACGCAAACCAGCAGGCACCGCTCAAGGCGAATGCCAAACGCGGTCTCCGGCTTGGTGTTCCAGCCGGCGGCAACAACCGCCCCCAGCAGCAGAACCAGGCCGAGCACGGTCGCAACCCTCTGCTTGATCCCTCGTTCCCTGACGATCGGCTCGATCGGGGGGGGCAGCTCTTCTTCGCCGAGCTTGGTCTTGACCTTGCCGCCCCCCAGCATGTCGTAGCCGCACGCCATGCAGACGACCGCGCCGGGCGGGATCGGCTTGCCGCACGAGGGGCAAGGCTGATCCGTATTGTCCTCGAGGATCGACTTGGTCGGCGGGCGCAATGAAGCGCCACCCCCACTGCGTGGTGGCACATCGGCCGGCTTATCGATCTCGTATCCGCCCACGTCAGCGCCCTCCCCTTTGAGCCGCCCGCGGAGGCACGCGACCGCCGCTGATGAAAAACTCCATCAGTTCGTGCCCGTTGCGAACCCGCAGGTCCGCGCCGTGGGCGTGCGCTTCGTCAAAGGGGCCCGTGCGGTGCGCGCGAACGTAGGAACCGGCCATGGCGAATGGTACTGGAGTCGCGTCGTGTTTTCGTGTCGAGCAGAGCGTGTAATGGTCGGGCAGGATCAGCATCCGCCACCCTTCACCGCTGCCCTGCTCGGCGTTTCCGAATGACATGAGCCGCTGGAGCATGGGCGTCACGACGTGCGTGTCGATCGCCTCGATCGCGGCAACCTTGGTCGCCCAGTCACCCTGGTGAGCCGTCTCGTCGGGGGCCTCGACGTGGCAGCACACGATGTCGAACCTCCCAAGAGCATCGCACGCCGCCCTGCCCTGCCCCGCGTAGTCGTTATCGTGATAGCTTGTGGCGCCCGGAACGCTCAGCTTCTCCCATCCGATCAGCGCGGCGATGCCGCTCAGCAGATCAACAGCCGTCGTCATCGCGCCTTTGTTCCCGAACCTCGACAGAAAGCTCGGCATCGCCGGCTTCGTTCCCTGCCCCCAGATCCAGCACATGTTCGCGGGACGTTTGCCCGCCGCACGGCGCGCAGCGTTCACCGCGTGTGCCGGCAGAAACTCGGCGGCGAGCTCCATTAGCCGGCAGAGCACGTCGGCGGCCGCCTTGGCGGCACCAGTCCCCTGCGGGAGTTCAACGTCCCAGGGACGGCGAGGGATCTCGTGCGGGGGCACCGTCTTGACGCCCTTGTACGTCCGACCGGAGGAGTCAACGAGGATGTTGCGGTACGACACTCCCGGGTAGATCGCCAGCGATGCCATGAGCTCGGGCTCCCTTTGCCGCCAATATGCGGCAAGGTCAGCGATCAGCCGCCTCGCCTCACCGTCTGAAATCGCTCCGGCGGAGTGATCGAGCATCAGCCCTTCATCGCCGGTCCCATCCCCGCCGACGGTCACAAGGTTCACGCGGAAAATCCAGTCGTGCGCCCCCATCGGCACACCCAGCGCGGCCGCCTCCAGAGGGGCGCGCCCGGTGTGGTAGACCGTCGGGTCGTAGCCGAGCAACGACATTGTGCAGACATCGCTCCCGGCCAGCCAGCCGTCGGGGGTGGTCTGGACGGTGCCCAGGCGCCCCATCTGGGCGACGGCGTCCATCGATGGGGTCTTTGCGGCCTGCAGCGGCGTGCGACCTCCCAGTTCCGCGATCGGGAAGTCGGCGGCTCCATCCGCGATAACGATGCCGTATTTCACATGGCAAAGGTAGGTGGAACAGTCCTGCACAGTAGAGAATCGCTCAGGCGTAACCGAGCGCGTGCAGAACCGCCCGTTCGATGACGTCGGCCTTGGTCCGAACCCACGAGACCACCGGCGCGATCACGATCCCGCCCATGGTGAAGACAAAGACCAGCCCAACGATCGCCGCCCCGGGCGTGTAGATAAAGTCCCGGTACGCCGGCACAAAGCTGGCAAGCACCTTCGAGCCATCCAGCGGCGGCACGGGCAGCATGTTGAACGCCGCGAGCGTTGCATTCAGCACAAGCCCCAGGAAGAACACGATGCTCGCGTAATCCATCGCGTTGCCGGTCAAGAGCATTTTCGCCAGGATCGAGCCAACGAGGCACAGGACGGCCAGCAGCACGTTGGTGAGCGGGCCGGCCAGCGCAACCAGTGCATCGTCGTGACGCCGCCGCAGGTTTTCAACGTTAACGGGCATCGCGCCCCAGGTAATCCCGCAGACCGCCAGGGCCACGAGGCTGTAGAGACCCATGTGCTTGATCGGATCGAGCGTCATGTGACCCATGAGCCTTGGCGTGTCATCGCCGCAGCGGATCGCCATCCAGCCGTGCGCGAGCTCGTGCAGGACAATCGAAACCACGATCCACGCCAGCCAGGCAGCGAGCGCAACCCGCCCCGCGTTGGGGAGGTTGGGGAACTGCTGGTTGTATACCTCAATGACTTGAAGTCCCCACCAGTTGCTGAACATGGCGCCGTCTCCTGCGGTCTGAAAGCGTACCGGCCCGGTGCAAAAAGAAACAGGCCCGGCATTGGCCGGGCCTGCGCGAAGTCATCGGCGGTTTTTCGGTCAGGCGGCCTTCTTGCCGGCCTTGATCGCACCGAGGGCCGTCTCGACAATCTTGTCGAACGCCTTCGGGTCGTGGATGGCGATCTCTGACAGCATCTTGCGGTTGAGCGTGATGCCCGACATGCGCAGCCCGTTGACGAAGAGGCTGTAGCGGGTGCCGCGCATGCGGCAGGCGGCCGTGATGCGGGTGATCCAGATCGAGCGCATGTCGCGCTTGCGGAGGCGACGGTCGCGGTAGCTGTAGACGCCCGCGGTCATGACCGCGACCTTGGCCTTCCACTTCTTGCTGCCGGACTCACCGACGTATCCACGAGCTTTCTTCAGCAGTCGTGAACGGGCCTGTGTGCGGGCTGATCCTTTGCGTACGCGTGGCATATCGAGACTCCAGACGGTGCCGGTGCGGGGAGGTCGGCACTCGGCGCGACCTGCTTAGTTCCCGACAGGCGGGTTGTGAAAAAACGGTCCTTACTTGGCGGCGGGAGCCTTGGCCTTAGCGCCGGCGGCGGCCTTCTCTGCCTTGGCGGCCTTCGCCGCCTTGCTCTGGGCGGGTGTCGGGCTCCGCTTGATCGTTGCACGGTCCTGATCACGCCCGCGGAGGCGGCGGTGGAGCTGACGCTCGAGCGCGCCCGCTTCGGCGTTCGACGCGAACTTGTCCTTGCGCAGGCGGCGCAGGCGGTTGGGGCTCTTGCCCGACTTCAAGTGCTTGCTGTTGGCGCTCTTGTGCTTCACCAAGCCGGACTTGGTGATGCGGACGCGCTTGAGGAGTCCCTTGTGCGGTTTGTTCTTGCTCATGCGCGAAACTCCGAATGGCCTGCCAAAGACCGCACACGGGGCGGGCCTGGCAGGGCCGCGATTATAGCGGGTTGTCTTGGTTGGTCCAGCAGAGCCAAAGCCGCTCAAGCAAGGGAAACGCCTTAGCCCAGCCCCACCCCACGCCGCCCTTGCCCGCTGCGGGGGCCTACGGGCAGAGGAAGGTGTCGGACTTGGCCGGGATTTCGACCCCCGTGAGCGGATCGGTCTGCAGCGGGCGAGCCCCTCGGCTGACACTGGCGATCAGGTCCTCGATCGAGCGTGGAAGCCAGATGTTGTCGCCCTCAACGACTGGGGTCTCGGCCCACTCGCTGTGGCCGTCGGAGAAAAGAACGTTCTGACCGCTGCCGCGGTGGTTCGGCGAGTTCTCGTTGACATAGATCACCCGCTCGCCACGGAAAGCGCGGAGCACCGCGGGGTTGCGGTCGGCCAGAACGATGAACCGCCTGCCGGGGCTGTCCAGGGTCGGGCGCTCGTTCGCGAACAGGTTCTGATAGGAATAGGAGACCTGCTCAAGGCTCTGCCAGTCACGGCACTCGCTTGTGAAGCGGCACTCCTTCGCGGCGGAGTTTGCGCAGCAGGCCAGCTGCTGCGGCGCGGTGTAACCGTTGCGTGCGAGCGTAAAGAGGTTGGCGGAGTTGCTCTGGGCGGGCCTGCCGACGTTCCACCAGGTGCTCCCGGCAAGCGAGGCGGTCGCCATCGGGAGGGCGGAGCGGTTCTCGTTGCCGTAGGCAGAAACCGCCTCGCCGATCGCGCCGAGGTTCCCAAAGCACGCCGTCTGCTGCGCACGCTGGCGCACCGTCGTGAGCGCCGGCCACGCGACCGAGACGGCCACGAGGACCAGCGCCGCGATCGCGCCAAAGTCGGTCAGGCGCAGTGTGCGGCGCTGCGCCGCGGCCGGCTCGTGGATGTGCAGCCGGCGAGACTGTGCCTGCGACTCGCTCTCGATGCGCCGCAGCGTGGCCGCGACAAGGGCGTCGGCGGTGGTGCCGGCCGGCGCTGCGGCGTCAAGCACCGCAAGGAGCTGTGACTGCCGTTCGGCGCGCGGGCGGACCGCAGAGGGAACCTTCCGCGGGTCCCAGCCGTGCGCAACGAGCAGCTCCATCGTGTCCGCGTCGGCGTCGCACAGGTCGAACCGCTGCGGACGCTTGGCGGCGGCAACGCGCGCCATCGTCCGGCTGACCGCCTCGTCGGCGCAGCAGCACGGCACCGGCCCCTGCTTCAGGCTTCCCAGCAGCGACCAGAGCGGCGCACACCGCTCGAGGTGCTCAGGGGCGAGTGACTCAACGTCAAAGCCCTTCTCTACCAACGCGTCAACGGCCTCGCTGCTCCGCGGGCAGAGACGCTGGGGTTGACGGTCGTGCGGGAGGTCGGATTCGACGTTCATCATTGGCCCTTTTCGTTGCCTGCTTCTTCCCACTTCTTCGCGAACGAAGCGACGGCCGCGTGCAAGCGGCTCTTGACGGTGCCGAGGGGGATGTTCAGCGCATCGGCGATCTGGCTGTAGGACATTTTCTGAAAGTACCCCAGCAGCAGGATCTCTCGAAGCAGCAGTGGCATCTGAGCAATCGCCGCCTGCACCATCGCGTCACGCTCCGACGTGTTCACCGCTTGAGCGGGTGTCGGACCCTTCATCTGCATCAGGTCCACGAACGTGCCCTGATCCCCGTCTCCACCGACGGGGGCGTCCAGATCAAGGGTTCTCCGACGGGCGTTCTTACGCAGCACATCGCGGGCTTTGTTCGCCGCTATCGTAAAAAGCCACGGTTTGAAGCGTCTCGAAACGTCGAAGGTCCCAGAAGAAAGGTGGATCTGCAGGAACGTTTCCTGGAAGACGTCCTCCGCGATCGCTCGGTTCCCCGTGAGGTGGTAGAGGAACCGCATCAGATCGTCATGGTGCCTGCGGATGAGCGGTTCCAAGGCACCGGCCTCGCCCGTGCGGTAGGCCAAGAGCAGTTGTTCATCGCTGCGAGTGTCCAAGGAAACCTCTGTTGGGGATAGGTCGGGAAATGGACGGACGGGTAGCCAGTCTAACGAATCGGTTCGACGAGCGCAACACACCCAACAGAGCGTGAAAACGTTACCCCGCTCTCAGCTCCGAAGAGGGCCAGACCTTCAGCCCTCAGGCGCGGGGCATGCTCGGCGAGATACGCTTCCAGAGCCGCCCGGCTGGGGAAGAGGTACCGTACCTGCACGGTCGGGAGTTCGCCCGGGGCTGGGTCATTGACGACAACGAGCGCAGAAGACGCGCCGGCCAGGCAAACCGCGCGGACATGGCCTTCCGATAACCAGGTAACAAAGTCACCGACTCTGTCAGGCTGGCCAAAGGTTGCGGTTACCGTGTAGGCGATCTGCTCCATCCCGCTCAGGGTAGCTCGCCACTGGCCGGACAAACTCCTGACAATCCCGCCGGGGAGGCAATATCCTCGCGGCGTGATCGTTCAGCCAATAGAGTCAGCCGATGGGACGACGGACGCTTGGAAAGGACAACTCGGCTGCTCCGGATCCTTCGATTGAACCCGATGGCGGGGCGGAAGGTGCGGAGCTTGCCGGGTTGCTCGAGCGGGCGGTCGCCGGAGACCAGGAGGCTTGGCGGCGCATCGTCGGACTGTACTGGCGGCGCGTGTTTGCGCTGGCGCGGAGCAGGCTCCGTGCCCACGAGATCGCTGAGGAGGTTACCCAGTCCGTGTTTGTCACCGTTGCAACCAAGCTGAGCCAGGGCCAATACGCCGAACGCGGAAAGTTCGAGCCGTGGCTCTTTCGCGTGGCGGTCAACCGGATCCGCGACCAGGTGCGGGCGTTGCAGCGTGGCGCAACCGCGACCGACGACGAGGTCCTCGACGCGCGAGCGGGCGTCGCCGAGAGCAGCGGCGAAGACACCCGGGTTTCGGAGCGGGCGATGGCTGAATTGCGGCGGGCCTTGATGCTGCTAGGGGAGGCCGACCGGCAGGTCATCGAGCTGCGTCACCACGCCGGCTTGAGCTTCGCCGCGATGGCCGACCTGCTGGATGAACCCCTTGGAACGCTGCTGGCACGGCACCACCGTGCGCTCAAGAAGCTCCGCGCGATGATGGCGGGGGTAGAAGCAAACGTGATGGAGGACAACTCATGATCGACCAGAACCACAATCAGCCGCTGCCGCCCGAGCTTGAGGCTCTCAGCGCCCGCCTGGACAACCTGGGGGCCGCGGAGCGCGCCGGTGCGCCGGCCGACCTTCAGTCGCGGATCTTCGCGGCGACCACCGGCGTAATCGCGCAACCCGCCACGCCTCTCCGGCTGACCCAGCCGGCCGCGGCCGACCGCACCGGCATCGTCGGACGCCTGCGCATGCATCGCATCGTGTGGCCGATGCGCGTTGCGGCGGTTATCGCCGTCGCGATCGGCGGCTGGGCTGCGTTTAACGGGTTCAACGGACCGAAGCCGACGGCACCCAGCTTCAACCCCGACGAGGTCTTTGACTACGTGTTCGGCAGGAGCGGGACGTCCGAACAGATTCAACGCCTGCTCCAGGACACGGCGAAGCTCGAGTCGCTGGTCGGCAGCGATGACTTTGGTGTGCCGGACATGAACGATTTGGAGAGCCTCTGATGAGCACGCGGCCCTCGGTATTCTGCGGCCTTGCTGTCACCGTTCTGCTGGCCGCGGGCGTGGCGGTTTCGGCCCACGCCCAGCCGGGCGACCAGCCGGTCAGCGGCGAGCGCGAGCGCTCGCGCGCGACTGGTCAGCCCACCCTGGATGCCAAGGGGCTGCGCGAGCTGCTCGAACGACGGATGGAAGAGCATCGAGCGAACGGCAAGCGGATCGAGGAGGCCCTGCAGAGGCTCAACGGCGGGGCCGATGCCGCCACGGTGAGCCGCGAGTATTTCGACGCCATCCGTGAAGCCCGGCGTCCCGGTGCCGGCACCCGCGGCGCTCCCGCCGGTGAAGAAGGTGCCGGCTCGCCCGGCGCTCAGCGACCGGGTAAAGAGCCGGGCGGTGGGATGGGGCGCGGCTCCGAGTTTGGGATGTTCGGCGGGCCGAAGCTGAGCGCGGAGGAGCGCGCCGCAGCGATCAAGGTGCTGGAAGACCGGCACCCGGATTTGGTGGCAAAGGTGGTTGCTCTCGCCGGGGGGAGCAGCGAGACGCTCTCACGATTCAAAGAGGCCGTGGCCGCGAGGGTTCGCACGCTCGAAGCCACGCGCGAGAAGGACCCGGAGGAAGCGGCCCTGCGGCTGACGGAACTGAGCACCGGGCTCGACCTCATGCGCCTGGGGCGCGAGCTTGCCGACGCCAAGAAGCAGGGCAACCTTGAAACGGCGGGGCCGGCCCTGCGGGCCCGTCTGGTCGAGGCGCTGTCGACGCAGTTTGACGCGCGTCAGCAACTGTCGAAGCTTCTGCTCAAGCGGCTCCGGGAAGGCGCAGACAAGCAGGAAGCCGAGATCATCGCCAAAGACAACGACCGCGCGGGCCTGATCAACAAGCGCACCGAAGACTTCCTGAAAATGATCGAACGGGGCCGGCGAGGGGAGAGCCGCGAGGGCGAAAGTGCTCCCAGCGCAAAGCCCTGAGTTGTCGCGAGGGCGATCGATCAACTTACAACCGAGCCGGGCGCGATATCAGCGTCTGGCCGAAGCAGGATCACACGACGGACGATCGTCGGGTCCGCCGCGGCGGCCTCTTTGGGGGTCTCGCTCGCCGCGAGCAGCATGCCGCGTGACTCTTCGCCGCGGAGCATGCGGGGCGCAAGGTTCGCAACGATGATGATCAGCCGCCCGACCAATTCCTCAGGCTTGTAGGCTTCGCGGATTCCTGCGCAGATCTGGCGCGGCGTGCCGGAACCATCGTCGAGTTGAAGCTTGAGCAGCTTGTCCGCCTTCGGGTGGTTCTCGGCCTGAACGATCCTCGCAACGCGCAGGTCGACCTTCGCAAAGTCGTCAAAGGCGATCACGGGCTTCGGTCCGCCCGGTGTCGGCGCGGCGGCCGGTGCAGGGGCAGCGGGTGAGGGTGCGGCGGGGACCGGTGCGGCGGGGGTTGGATCGGGCATGGGGCAGAGTTTAGCGCGCAGCTGCGCGAACGCCGCTACGGCGCGACCCATCCCCCGTTGCGCCAGAGCGTTGCGTGCGGGTCAACCCCGAACGAGACGGCAAGGTCCGCGGGGTTTGGGTCCCTCAGCGGCTCGCCGTCATCGGCAAGGATCTGGGCCGACCACGATCGATAGGCCCCTCGTAGCAGGAATGACTCGGCCCTGAACTGCTTCAGGAGCTCCGCGTCGGTGAGCTTGGGGCCGGGGTTCCCGTCGCAGTAAGGGCACAGCGTGCTCTCGTTGGCACGGGTCACGATGCGCCGGTTCTTGCACGTTGGGCAGGCGGGCCAGTCAGCGATCCATTTGAGCACGGGCTGGCCCGCGGCCGGATCGCCGGTGATTGCGACCTGGTTCAAAGCGAGAAGCTCGCGGACGCCTTCCCGGATGAGGTACTGCTCGGCGCGTCGGCCTTCACCCGAGCGGGCAAGTCCCATGGCGGTTGCGAGTTGGAAGGCAACAGTCTCCGGCACCGCGGCCGGCAGTCGGGCCGACGCCGAAGCGGCGCGGTCGCCGGGCGGTGCCACTTGGTCACCGATCGCGGCGAGCCATCGTCTCTCGGGCTCGATCCGCGTCAGCGAGGCGAGGCCGAGCGTTGCGCTGCGGGCAAGTTCGCCGTCGCCGGGCTGGTTGCGAGCGCGGTACATCTCGAACGCGAGCACAAACAGGGTGCGGGCAACGTCCCTGGAGGGCTTGTCAGTGCCGGCCTCGGCCGCGAGCTCTTCCGCAAGAAGAAAATACGCCTGCGGGTTCTGCGGGTTGAGCGCCGTCAGGCGCTCGGCGAGGCCGGGGACGGTGGACGGCAGACCGGACGCGGGACCGCTGCCGGGCTGACGCTCACCCGCGCCGGCCAGCAACAAAGCGACCACCGCCGCAAGACACACCCCGGTCTTCATAGCGGTTCTCCAAGCCGCAGCGCCCAGAGGCGCAGCGCGACCTCTTCGGTCGCTCGGATCTGCGCAGCGACCGAGCGCGCCACGTTTCGGTTCTGGCTCAAGACCGTCAAGAGCGAACGGCACTGATCTGCCGCCGCGGGGCGCTCGGCCGCCACGATCACCGCGAGGGCCTCAACGGCCGAAACCTGGTTCGCCGCGAACGCCTGGGGCAGTCCGTGAGCGACAAGCAGACGCCCGGCGCGCGCGCGGTCGAGCGCATCGGGGTGGATCAGCGCAGTCGGCGACGGGATCTGCTGGCGGATCTGCATCAGGAACGCTGCGTACGCCCTCGCCGCTGCGCTCACCGACTCGACGGGACCGTCGGCGTCTGAAACTTCGCCCGCCGCCTCGCCCGAGACCGTGGTCCACGACTCCGCAAGCACCGCGGCGGCGCGGTCTGCGGCCACCGTCGAGTTGCTCGCGGCCAGCAGCGTGAGCAGACGCTCAACGAGCGCGCGGCGGAAATGGATCGCCCAGCGGTCGTTCCCGACCGGGAGCGCCCCCGCGAGCGTGAACTGCCCAAGGAACTCGCCCGCGTTGCTCGATTGCTTGATCTTCGGCAGAACCTCAAGCACCGCGTTGACCATCGCGGGGTGGTCGATCCGTTTGAGCGCGGCCTTCTGAGCGGCCGCACGCGTCTCGCCGGAAGAAAGAAGCGCGGCCTCGGCGAGGACTTCGCAATCAACCGAGCCGGGCGCGGGGGCTTGCTCGAACTCGGCTATGCGGCCAAGACGGGCCGCGGCGGTCCGGCTTTCTGAAAGGAAACGCCGCGCCCACTCGCCGTCCTCAGCGACCTTGAAGCTCAGCACAAATAGCGACCCCGACGGTGGAGAAGTCCGAACGACAACCGGCGCGGGCAGCCCGCGCGAGCGCAGCGACGCCGCCTGGCTGAGCGTGGCCATTTCTGAGGCGGAATCGAGCTGCTCAAGATCGCCGGTCGCCTGATCGGCGCGGCCCACGGCCGCCCTCGCCGCCTCGAACCAGTCGGCGTTCGCGCCCCCGCCCCCGGCGCGGGCGGCGTTCGCCGCTCGCGACCAGGCCTCGGCGTAGCGCGCCCGCAGGTCGTCACGCTCCGCCTGGGTTGCGCCCGCCGAGAGAACCATTGTGGCCTCGACACCCGCCGCCGAAGACTTGGTGGCAACGGCCGCGGTGATCAGGTGGATGTCGCCGTTCGAAAACCGCGTGTCGGCGAGCCAGGAGAGCACCCGGTCGCGACCGGCGTCACCCTCTCTGAACCGCACCTGGCCCAAGAGTACAGAAGCAAACTCGAACACCGCCCGGCTCTGCGAGGCGTCCCGCGCCGAGGTCAGCAGGCGCTCAACCGTGTCGAGCACGACCGCGTCGTTGCGACGCACCGCATCGTCGGCCGTTCCGCCAAGACCGGTCGCCGAGCGGAGCGCCGTCAACCAGTGGTCCGCCTGCGCCCGCGTCACCGTCGACGGCTGGTCCGCGTCAACAAGCAGCAGCGGCGGCAGCGACTGCAGCGCATCAACGGCCGCCTCGTCGAACGTTGAACTCGAACGTCTGCCGGCACGCTGATCCCGGGTTGCTTCGGCCAGCACCTCGCGGCACACCTGCTGCACCGTTGCCGGCAACTCACGCTCGCGGCTGAGCACCGCTGCCAGGCCGGCGGTGGCCGTTACGTGCCACACAGCCGCCGGAGATGCCGGGTCTGCCGGCTTGGACTGGAGCGTTCTCAAGAACGAGCCGCGCGTTTCGTCCGCCCGAGCGAGGTCAACACCGCCCGCCGCGATGGCCTGCACAACCGCTACGCGCGTGCCCGGGTCGATCCGCGGCCACCACTTGCGGAGCGTCTCGATGCCCGCGAGGATCGTGCGTTCACGCTCCGCAGCAGGAACAGACCGGCCCAGTGCATCGACCAGTTCACGGGCAAAGATGCGCCCGTCGGGCGGCCCCTCCACCGCTGGGGGTGACGGGTGTGCGGGGGCTTCGTTGACGGGCGTCTCGTTCGGGCCGGCCTTCACCGGTGACGCGGGTTGCGGCGCAGCCTGCGGTGCCGGTGTGCGCTGTCTGTTGGTAATCGCGACAATCGCCACGATCGAGACCGCGACGATGCCGATCGTGACAACCGCGCCCGCCGCCATCCACAGACGCTGCCTGCCGCGATCAACGCGTGGGCTGAACGCGTACTCACTCCGTGCCGAGCCCGCCGGATGACGCGGGCTGAATCGCTCCGGGTTTGAGTCCGGCTCGACCGGCACGACGAGCTCGGCGAGAAAGCGATCGACGGCCTCCGAGGGCAGCCCGTCGGCCTCAGCCAGCGCGTAAAGCTGCGCGATCGTTCGGGGCGATGCGCCGGCAGTTGCGACCAGCGCTCGTGCCTGCTTTCTGAACGCGCGCTCAGCCTGCGATGCGATCGGCTCGTGAGGGAAGCGCGAAGCGGCAGGCGCCGACGGCCCGGCCCTCATCACCGATGGCGACGGCGCAGGGTCAAGCGCGCCCTCGAGTTCCGGCGTCCACTCTGCCCCCGGCCCTTCGATCATCTGAGCCGCGATCGACCGCAGAACGCGCGCAAGAAGATGTGCATCCGCGTCCGCGGGGTGCTCGGCCAGTTTCTCCAGGCGCAGCCTGAGCGAAGCCAGCACTTCGTCGCGCGGCGCACCGGGCGCAACGCCAACCATCGTCTCGGGCCAGAGCGGATCGAACCCGTTGAGGGCTTCCTGACCGAAGTAGTTGGCGATCAGTTCCTTGGCCTTGCGTGGGGTCATCTCGCTCCCCCTTGCGGCGTGGGGGCCTGCGGCAGCCCCGGATCGGCTCCCAGCCGCGCACCGAGTTCCTTGATCTTTGTTGCCCACGGCTCCGGGCCGGAGGGATACAGGATCAGGTGCTGCGTAACCGCCGCTCGCGCGCCGGCCGCGTCCGCGTTGGCCAGCAGGCGGAAGAACTCGTACTTCGCACGGTGCCAGGCCGCCGAACCGTCACGCTCGACGTCGGCGATCGTTCGCCATGCATCGGATGCGGCCTTTGCGTCCCCCGCCCCTTCTGACAGTTCGGCGATCCGCGTGAGCGATTCGATCGAGGGCCCCCGCGCGCTGACGAGTGCCCGGTCCAGACGCAGCGCCGCGTCACGGGCGGCGGCGTCGCCTGCGCTGCGCCACAGCACCGCCCCACCCTCGGCCACGCGCGACACAATCACCGCCGACTGGGCGTCCTGCAGCGCGGCCGCGTTTGGGAGTATCTCATCGGTCAGCGGCAGACCGTTGGCGATGACGCGCCTGGCGGCGGAGACGCGCGACGCGTCGTCGCCGGCAGCCCTGAGTGCCGCGTCGGCGTGCTGGAGGAGCGCGCGCCGCGCCGCGGAATGAAATCGCCTGGCGCTTGCGAGCGCATCGGTCCCGGGCTTCGCCGTGTCCATCCTCGCGCGGATCGCCTCGGCGAGTGCGTCGGCCTTGTCGGTCTGGTCGCGGGCGAGGTTGATCTGTATCGAACGGAAGTCGAGCTCGTCGGCCCACTGCTGTGCCGGCACGTCGGTCTTGAAAAGCACCTGCTTGATGATCCCCATCACCTGCTCGGCCTTGGCCGCGTCGGGCGGCGTTGCGGAGAGCGCCGCGTCGAGCATCTGACGCCCAGTTGCCATCGCCCGCTCCACCGCCGCGGGGACCGAATCTCCGGTCGCCTCAAGGGCGGCCTTTCGATCAACAGTGAGCACCTCGTCGGCGACCCTCAAGTACCGGGCCGACGCGAACGGGCGGTCCATCGGCAGTGCGCTGCGGTAGAGCCGGTAGAGCAGCCGGGCGAGCTGACGCCTGGCCGCTTCGTAAGCGGGGGAGTCTTTGTTCACACTCTGGAGCACACGGACGGCCTCCTCGTCGGTCCGGTCTGTCCGGGCGATCGAGCGGAGCGTCAGAGCGACCGCCCTTTCACTCGACGGGTAAGTCTTGATAAACAGCGTGCTGAGCTGCTCGATCCGCTCGTCGATCGCCAGTTGATCGACCTTGCCGGGCTCTCGCGAGAGCGCCCGTTCGAGTGTGACGATCGCCAGGTACAGGTTCTCCTGCGCCGCCTGCAGGTCTCCGGAGTCACGAGACCGTTCAAAGGCGAGTGAGAATCGCTCCGCGGCATCGCGGAGCTTGCCCGCGAGGAACAGCGCGCGGGCGGATGTTGACGTCGCCACCCCCTGCTCGGCCTTGAACGCGGAGGCGTCAGCCTCCGTGGTCGAACGCAGCAACTGAGCCGCAGCGTCGTTGAAGGCGTTGATCAACTCCGGCGCGGCCACCGGCTCTTCCAGCGAGACGCCCGCCGCCTTCGCCGCCAGGACGGCTGACTCGTAGGTCTGCATGCCGCGCACGTACCCGGCGATGAAGCCTCCGCTCCCCACCGTTCCGTCGGCCAGGGTGTCGGGCCCGTACCGGCGAGCCAGGTCAAGCACGCTGGCAAGCTGTCTGCGGGCGATGAGATCGCCCACGGCCAGCCGCGCAAGCGAGCGGGCCAATGACAGCGTCGGGGGTGCTTGCGCTTCAAGGCCCGCGATCGCCAGCAGCCGCGCTGTCGCCGGATCGAGCGTTCCCGCATCGCCGGGCGCGGCACCCTCGGTTGCCTGCGGCGGGATCTTCACGGCATCGCCGGCGCCTTCACCCGCGGCCCGGGCGCGGCGCACGTCACGGTCAAGATCCGCCCACCGGCCGGCGCTTGAAAGCACGGTGATCCTCCAGCGCAGCAGCGAGGCCTTCGTGCCGGGATCAACGTTTGCCTGCTTCGCCAGCAGATCCAACCACGCGACCGCGTCGGCGTCACGCCCTTGCAGCGATCTGAGCATGGCCAGCCCGACGACCGATCGAGCGATGTGCTCGTACTTCAGCAGGCCCTTGTCCATTTTCTCCGGCGTCGGCGTGTCACCGGCGGACAAAATGGCGTTGAAGGCTCGCTCCGCCTCCGCCGCGAGCGCCGCGTTCGGCTCGAGCATCGCGCTGTAGACACCCGACCACCCGGCAAAGTACTGCGCCGTTGACCGCCAGCGGCGCGTATCGGCCAGTTCGCGCTCAAGGCGGTCAGAATCGGCGGGCCCGCTGTCGAGCGCCCTCACAAGCGAGTCTTCCCGTCGCACCAGTTCCCCAGCCAGGATCAACAGTTGGCTGCGCACGTCCCCCAGCGTGCGAACCGCCTCGTCCTTGTCCTGCGCCGGTGCGAGGCGCAGCCGCACACGCTCGGCCCGGTCCTCGGCGACGGTGTACCTCGTCTTCAGCAGGCCGATGCGCAGTTCGTACGCCTTGGCCTGCGGCACCAGCTTCAGCAGGTTCTCGGCGTGAGCGACGATCTCGTCGCGCCGCGCCGCGTCGGGCGCATCGGCCAGCAACGACGCGTAGTGCTTGCCCAATCGTTCGGCGATCCGCAGACGCGCGTCGTTGTCCGCCGCCTTCATCGTCGCCGTCAGGTGCTCCAGCAGCAGCGGCTGCAGGTTCATGCGTTCGAGATAGTCAGCGACCTGGTCCTGCTCGCTCAACGCCGGCGGCGCCCCGGTTGCCTGGCCGCAGGCACGCCCGCAGAGCACTAGCGCAAAGCCCACCGCGATCGCGAGATGGAGGTTACTTGCCCGCAACATAGCTCACACGCGCGAATCCGGCGTCCCGCGCTGCCTGCAGCGCGGCGGCCGTCCACTGCACCGGCGCTTCGTCGGCGGCACGCACAACGATGCCCGGCTCCTTGGGGAGTTTGGTCAGCAACACGGTCAGTTCTTCCTGCGTGCCGATCGACCGCGTGCCGAGCCGGTAGACCGGCTTGCCGCCGTCGACCTGCACCGTGAGCACCTGCGTGGAATAGTCACTCCCGCTGCCGGCCGCCCGCTTGCCCGTTGAGAGCGTCATCGGGAGTTCGCCCTCGGCCGCGGTGAGCGTTCCGGCCATGATGAAATAAAGCAGGAGAAAAAACACTACGTCGATCAGCGCCGCCAGCGGCAGACGGATGATCCCGGTGTCAGAGACGCGCCGCCGCGAAAAGTTCATAAGCCTGCCCCCATCGTCGAGATCTTCCACTTGCGCACACCGGCCCGGGCGGCGTCTCTCGCCAGTTCGCTCAGGAGCCCGCTTCGGGCGGTCTGCTCGACGCGGATCGTGACGTCAAGCTCGCGCCCTCGCCCGTCCTTGTCGGCGTCGATCTCGTGCCGCAGGACCGCCAGCAGCGACTCTCGGGCAATCGGCGCGTTCTCCAGGCGCAGCGTGCCGTCCTGAAGCAGGTCGATCACGATCTCACGGGGCGACTCCGCCGCCGATTGCTCACCGGCTTGGCGCGGCAGATCGAGCGGCTCGCGCTGCGCCTGCGCGAACTGGCTCCCCATCACAAAGAACGCAAGCAACAGGAACGTCACGTCGATCAGGGCCGTCAGATCGAACGAGTAGTCGGCCTCGGGCTTCGCTCGCAACAGGTTCACGCGGCCCCCGTCCTGGCCGCCTGCACCGGCCGCGCCGGCGACGCCGCTGTGCGGGCCGGGCCGGTGCCGAGCACGCCGAGAAGGCGCTCGGCCGTGTCACCCACCTCCGCGGCGACGCGCTCGGTCCGCCGCTTGAAGATCGCGTACGCGAACGTACAGGGGATGGCGATGATCAGCCCCTCCGCGGTGCAGACCAGGGCGATCGACATGTACTTGGCCAGGTCCTGGCTCTTGGCCAGGCCGGTTGCTCCGGAGATCGTCGCGAAGGCGCCGATCATGCCGATGACCGTTCCGAGCAGTCCGAGCATCGGGCCCACCGCCGCGAGCATCGCCAGCCCGTGGTTTGCGCGCTCCAGCTTGGCCAGTTCGCGAGAGCCCGCCTCTTCCACGGCCGGCTTCAGTTCGAGCAGGCCAAACTGCGAGCGGCTCACCTTCGCCAGCCCGCGCGAGACGATGCGTGCCAGAAAGCTGTCGTTGTCGGGCACCCGGCAGAACGCCTGCACCGCGTCGATGTTGCGCTCGGCCAGCAGCGGCTCAAGCCCCTCGACAACGTGGTCCGGCGCAAGCGACGCGCGCCGGAGCAGCACGATGTTGGTCACCATCAGCGCCACGGCGAGCACAGACAGTGCGATGAGCACGTACGAGATCACCCCTCCGGCATGGATGTAGCCAAGCAACGACCGCGATGTCGCCGCCGGTGCAGCACCGGAGGCGTCTTGCAGGAATAGGAGCGGGAGCAGCGCGTTGATCACGGAACCTCCTTGGAGGGTTGAGGGAGCGGAGCCACAGGTTGCTGCACCGGCACGGCCGGTGCGGGTGCGATCGGCAGGTCCATCGGAGCGGCGGGCCGGACCGGCTGCTCGAGCGGCAACGGGTCCACGCCGAAGCGGGAGGTCAGCTCGCTGGTGAGTGCCTTGATCGCCGCGGAGTTGCTCTCGGCTTCGTTCTCGCGCCGGAGCTGGTCGATGACGTCCAGCAGGGCCGTCGCCGCGAGCCAAGGCTGCGTTCCGCCGTCAAGCGCGGGCACGTGCAGCAACTCGATCATCCCTTGCCTGCGCAGCGCCGGCTGGTCCTCGGCGAGCATGGATCGGCCAACGGCTGCGTGCAGCCACGCCCGCTGCCACGAGCGGTCGGGCGTCGCGCCGGGCTCTTCGCTGGATTCACGCGTGTCGGCATCGCGCTGCAGGGCTTCGATTCGCTTCTGCAGGCGCTGCCGTGCCCCCCGCATCAGCTCACCCGGCGCCGTCTGGGCCGCCACCACGTCAACAACCAGCCGCTCCGTGTCGCCAGAGGGGTCAGGCAAGGCAACGCTCTCGCCCGGCTGGATATCCCCCGCTGCGATCCGCACGGCCAGCGAATACGCGGCGGCTATCCCGCAGGAGGGCGAGCCGGCAGCGGTCAGACGCCCCATTTCAGCCGAGGTCGCCAGCACACGCAAGGTCCCGATCGACGAAGCGCTGCGGTGCGGAAAGATCGGCGGGAGTTGCGGGCAAAGGCCGGTCGACGGATCAATGATCGCCGGAAGCGCCGTGCTCCCTCCAAGCCATTGGGGTGACCGGCCGCCCCCCTTCGCTCCCGGCCCGGATTCCTTCGGACGCGCCTCAGCGGCACTGCACCACTCAAGCCAGGCGAGCGTTGCCCCCGCGTGCGCGCCGCGTGCCAGGCACGATCGCAGTGCACACTCGGCCAACAGCATGCCCGACGGCCCGGCAAACCCGCCCTCGCTCTCGGCAACCGCCCTGTACATCGGATCAATCGCCTGATCGGCAAGCCAATCGTCGCCGCGCTCCAGACGCGTACGCGCCCGCATGAGCGAATCGCCCGCCGCCATGAACGGCGCGGCCAGCGACCTCCCCGGACCGTCGACGGTCCGAACGCGGTCCCACGAGATGAGCTTTCCTGCATCATCAGGCGACGACTTGAGCAACAGCCCGCCAAAGGACGCCGCCGCAACCTCACCACTGAGCGGCTGAGACTGCCCGCGGAGTTGTACCGCGCTCGGCGACGAGGGGGCTGGCGCAGAGCCTGCAGGCTGCAGCGATACCAACGCGATGATGGCGAGGCAGGCTGGGTTCACGGTTGGCGCCTCCCACCCCCCAGCCCACCCGGCCCACCCACCCCACCGCCCCCCCCGGCCCCCC
>CAYOGE010000037.1:0-35504 GCA_964403525.1 uncultured Phycisphaeraceae bacterium
GCCCCCGCCGCCCACCCTCGCCGAGCAACTCGCCGCAGCGCTCGACACCGCGCGCACACGTCCGCTCACCGTCGAAGAGTCCGGCAGGCTCGAATTGCTGCTGCTGCGCTACCTCGGCGCGGGCGAGGCAGCCGGCTCCGCCGACCTCGCCGCCGTCTTGCGCGCAGTGCGCCAGCGCGAAGAAACACGCCCGCTCGTCCTCGCCGTTGAGCGCTGGCTCCACGCCGGCGAAAGCGGCGAGGCCGCACGCTCCCACGCCGCCGCCGCCCTCGAAGAACTCCGGCGCACACGCCTCAGTGAACCCAAGGTGGGGGTGCCCGCATGACCTTCCTCCACCCCTGGGTGCTGCTGCTGCTGGCGGTCCCCGTGCTGCTGCTCTGGTCGATCGCCGCTCGAGGCACCGGCGCTGTGCTCCCTTTCGACAACCAGGCCCGCGCCGGGCGGCGCTGGCTCCGCTGGGTGCTGGGCGTGTTCGAGGTCGTTCCCCTGCTCCTGCTCGCCGTTGCGCTGGTGATGATGGCCGGCCCGCAGACGATGAAGAAGCCCAAGGCTGAGCGCCTCCTCACCAACATCCAGATCGCCCTGGACGTCTCCGGCAGCATGTCCGGCCCGCGCTACCGCATGGCCTCAAAGGCGATCGTCGACTTCACGAGCGCCCGCGAGGGCGACGCCTTCGGCCTCACCATGTTCGGCTCCCACCAGATCCGCTGGATCCCCCTCACCCGTGACCTCGCCGCCATCCGCAACGCCATGCCCTTCGCCGACCCCGAGCACCAGCCCATGCACATGAGCGGCACCGCCATCGCCGCCGCGCTGCGCTTCTGCCGCGCGAACATGGAGGCAGAGGCCACCGAAGGTGACCGCCTGATCCTGATGGTCAGCGACGGCGCCAGCTCAGACCTTGACGGCGGCGAGAACGAGAAGGTCGCCCAGGAACTCAAGGATGCTGGCATCACCCTCTACCACGTCCACGTCGCCGAGGACAACATCCCCTCCGAGGTCGTCGACATGGCAAACGCAACCGGCGGCGGCGCCTTCACCGCAACCGACGCCGAAAGCCTCCGCCAGGTCTTCCGCCACATCGACAGAATGAAGCCCGCCCGCTTCGCCTCCACCGGCACCATCCCGATGGACCACGTCCGCCCATTCGCCATCCTGGCCCTGGCGCTCGCGGGCATCCACACCCTCGGGCTCCTCGGCGCGAGGTACACGCCGTGGTAACACCCTGGCTAATCGCGATCGTGGTCGCGGCCGTCGCCGGGCTCGGCGAGTGGCTCCACGCACGGCGCATCGCCCGCGTCGCCCGCCTCGCCTTCGGCGACAGCGGCAAGCCCGCGGCCTGGACGCGCAGCGCCCCAGCCCTGCGCGTGCTCGGCCTCGCCGCCGCCGCGTGGGGCGCATCGGTGCTGATCACCTACGACCCCGTCGGCGGAGACCAGACCCCCGCGCCGCGCGCATCCAAGCAACTGCTGATCGCCCTCGACGTCTCCCCCAGCATGCTCATCAAAGACGCCGGGCCCGAGGCCGAAAAGCTCACGCGCAGCCAGTGGGCCGGCAAGGTCGTCCAGGGTGTGCTCGACCGGCTCGACATGAAAGAAACCCGCATCTCGCTCGTCGCCTTCTACACCAAGTCGATGACCGTTCTGCAGGACACCACCGACAAGAACGTCATCGCCAACATGTTCGACGGCCTCCAGCTCCACGTCGCCTTCGACCCCGGCCAGACCGACCTCGCCTCCGGCGTCAACGCCGCGCTGCAGATCGCCCGCCCCTGGGCCCGCCGCTCCACCACCCTCATCATCGTCAGCGACGGCGACGCGCGCTCAGAGCTCGGCCAGGTCACCCTCCCCCCCGCCATCGCCGACACCATCGTCATCGGCGTCGGCGACCCCAACAAGGCAACCATCGTCTCCGGCCACAGCTCAAAGCAAGAGTCGCTCTCGCTCAAGACCCTCGCCGCGCGCCTCGGCGGCACCTACCACGAGGGCAACCGCCTGCACCTCCCAAGCGAAGTCCTCGCCCGGCTCGCGATGATCAGCCCAAACGCCGGCGGCGACCTCGGCGCGCGCGACATCGCCCTCATCGCCCTCGGCGCTGGCAGCGCGATCACCGCCCTCATCGGCCCCACCCTCATGCTCGTGGGCCTCAAGCGCTCGCACGCCCGCGAGCGCCGCGCACGCGTGACAACCCTCACCGGAGTCGCCACATGATCCTCAATCGCATCGCGTGGACCGTCTGGGCGCTCATCCCCGTCGCGGGCCTCGCCTACCACTTTGGGCCCGGCCAGCGCGCGTACACCGAAGACCGCGCCGGCGACCTCCTCGCCCAGGCCCGCAGGCTCGACGCCGCCGCAGAGACCGCTCAAGAGACCGCCTACTCAGCACACCTCGCCGCCCTCTCCGCCCGAAAAACGGCGATCGACTTGAAGACCGCCGAGTCCGCCGAAGCCGCAAGGTCCGCCGCCGAGGCAGAAGACGCCGCCTACTCGCAGGCCGCCGCCGCGTGGAACGCCGCCGCCGACAAGCTCCGTCAGGCCCACGAGATGCTCGAAGCCGCCGGCTCCGACAAGGCACCGGCCGTCCGCATCGCGCGCAACCGCGCGCTGATCCGCGCCGGCAGCATCGCCGAGGGTGTCGGCGACCTCGAAGCGATGCTCGACTCCCTCAGCGAACGCGGCGAGGCCTCCACCCCCCTCGCCGACCACGCCCGCGAAGAAGCAGCCACCGGCTACTACTACGGCGCCCGCCTCCTCCGCGCTGCCGGCAAGCCCGCCAGCGAGTGGCGCGAAGTCTCCGGCCAGGCACGACAGAACTTCCGTTACCTCGCCGAGACCGGCGCCGACACGACCGACCCCGCCACCGCCCAGCAGCAGAAGAACCTCGAGCTCGTGCTCAACCTTGAGCAGAGCGACGCCGACGACCTCCAGGCCAAGCCCCTGCCCAAGTACAGCCCCCGTCGCGGCGCTGAGGGGCTCCGCCCGGGCAACCGGCCCGGCAAAACCAGGCGCCCGCCAAACCGCAGAGACGGACGCGGCGCCGGCGGAGTCGGCGACATCGAGGGCGGCTGGTAACCAAGCCGCCCCCGCAACAGACCAAGGACAGACGACCATGACCAACACACCAACCCGTCGCGCAACGTTCGCAGCCTGCTGCACCGCGCTCCTCTGCTCGTGCGCCGCGGCCCAGTCGATCATGCCCGCGGTCCCGCTGCGCCCCATAAAGTCGGCCGCCCCCGTTGCGCCTCCCCCCGAGGCCGAGCCCCCCGCTCAGCCCGACGGTGGCTCCGATGCACCCTCACCCGGCGCTCAGCCCGGCCAGCCGGCCGGCCCGTTCTCCGCCGAAGAAATCGCCGAGCTCAAAGCGCAGCTCGAAGCCCTGGACAAAGACCGCCAGGACGAGATGAAGGCCTATTACAAAGACCTCGGCTACGACCTCGACCAGCTCCTCGGTTACGCCACCGCCGCGAGCGCCGAGGCCACCCGCATCCGCGAGACCGTCGCCGCCATGCGCGACATGGACTTCGCACGCACGCCGCAGAACGTGCTCGCCGCGCGCTCCAGGCTCGGCTTCGGCCAGGTACCCATGCCCAACCCCTCCACCGCGCGCGGCGCCGACATCGCCCGCTGGCTCCACCTGCAGGTCATGGCCGGAGAGTGGGGCGTGCTCAACAGCTACCTCGCGCAGCGCTCAAAGCAGGAGGCGCAGCAGGTCTACTCGCAGATCCTCCAATCGCTCAACCGTGTCAACGCCGGGCTGCTGCCAGAAGAAGTCCTCGCATTCGCCGAAGCCTGCCCAGAAGACCCCAAGCCCTGGCAGCTCACCGCCTTCGCCGGCATGCTGAGGGCGGCGTCTGAGAAGAACAGCCCCGGCCCGATGCTCGCGCAGATCAAGGCCGGCACCGAGCTTTTCGGCCCAGCCGACGCCGCCACCCGGCGCCGCACCGTCGAGCTCCTCGCCGGCGCCGGCCTGCTGCAGCAGGCGTACGAGTACCTCCCCTCACTCGCCGACGCCCGCGCCGCCGGTGATGGCGAACTGATCCTCGTCCACGGCCGCTACCTCGCCGACCTCGCCGCCAGCGCCGGCCCGGGACCTGAGGGCGACGCCAACCGCGCAGACGCCTGGGCGCTCTTCTGCGAGGTGGCGCTCACCGACCGCGCATCCCAGCCCTCGCGCCAGGAAGCCATCAAGCAGGCCGTCGCCCTTATGACCCGCATGCCCCGCGCCCAGGTCACACCCTGGCTGCGCGACGTCTTCGCCAACGACACCCTCGGCCCCGCCGCGCTCCAGGCGATCGCCCTCAGCGCCGCCGGAATCGGTGACGCGAAGCAGGACGAAGAGCAGCGCGCACAGTCCATCCTCGCCCTCAAAGAAGCCGTCGACGTCCTGCTCGAACGAAAGGACCTCGACCAGTCCGTCCTGCGCGTGCCCATGCGCATGCTCACCTCCGCCCTCGTGACCGAGATGGAAAACGCCGTCGCCCAGAAGGGCCGCCAGCGCACCATCGCCAAGGAGGCCCAGCTCCTCCTCCGCGCCATCCCCAGCAAGGCCTGGTTCGATGCGCTCGAGCCCAGCCTCGCCGTGCGCGCCGGCAGGGCCTGCATCGGCATCGCCACCATCGCCGACGAGACCGACCTCGCGCTCAACCTCGTCACCGACGCCGTCGCCCGCACGCCCGACCAGGCCATCCCCATCGCCGACTCCTTCCTCAAAAACTGGGAGATGCGCCTCGCCCCCAAGAGCGACATCGACCCCGACGCCATGATGTACTACTTCTGGCGCGAGGCCATCGCACAGGCCCCGCTCACCCGGGGTCGCCAGCGCCGCAACCTCGACCGCCTCGGTCGCCTCATCGACACCCTCGCCACCGCAGGCGTTGACGCCCGCACGCTCCCCACCCTCGCCTCTGCGTTCAAGGCCTGCCACGGCATCACCGAGGTCTACGACGCCGCCGACATCCAGCGCGTCTTCGGCCCCATCGAGCAGATCCCGCCGCAGACCTGCGCCGCCCTCGCCTCCACAATGGCCGCGAGCCTCAACGGCGACTGGCGCAACCGCGCCACCCAGGTGCAGCAGGGTGTGAAACGCACCGACACCGAGATCGCCCAGCTCGTCGACAAGGGTTACGGCATCGCGCTGGAGCTCATCGACAGCGCCATCGCCCACCGGCCCGACTCGTGGCGCTTCGCCGTCGTCAAGGCCAGCCTCGCCTACGACCGCATGCAGTTCCGCATCGCCCAGAAGCAAGGCGGGGACGCGGCCAAGCAGGCCGAGCTCAAGGCCCAGGCCTTCGCCGCGTTCGAAGAAGCAGCCGCGCGCTACGCAAGCGCCATCGCAACCGGGCAGGAGCGCGAAGACGTCGGCGTCTACGAGCGCTGGTTCGGCGCCGCCATGGGCACCTCGCAGCTCAACTTCATCAGCGCCGACGACCTCCCCACCGAGGCCGGCGAAGCACCCAAAGACGACCAGGTCGAGCGCATCCGCAAGGCCATCGCCGCCCTCCCGCCCGACGCCGCTTTCCGCCACATCAGCGACTTCGCCCGCGTCATCAGCGCCGCCGTCTCGCGCGCAGAGCCCGAGGTCAAGCCGCGCCTGGTCAAGCAGGCCCTCCGCGTGATCGGCGATCACCCCGCCGGCGCTTCGCTCCGCTCACTCCAGGAGCTCTACCGCGACCTGGTCAAAGACGAGATCAAGCTCCGCATGCTCATCGACGGCGACGACCGCGTCGGCACCGGCCGCCAGTTCGGCGTCCTCTTCTCCCTCCGCTTCACCAACTCCGTCGACCGCGAAACCGGCGGCTTCGCCAAGTACCTCCAGACCAACGCCTTCGTCCGCGTCGGCCGCCAGTACCAGGAGGTCAACTTCCGCGAGAAGCTCCAGAAGAACATCGAGACCACCCTCGGCAAGGGCTTCACCGTCGAGTCCATCGGCTTCTTCGACCCCTTCATGCCCCCCCGCGGCGTCACCGAGAGCGGCCAGGACGGCTGGCTCGAAAAGCCCATGGCGTACGCCGTGCTCACCCGCAAAGACCCCGCCGCCGACCGCCTGCCGCAGGTCACCATGGACATGCAGTTCGAGGATCAGACCGGCCCGGTCACCCTCGTGCTCCCCAGCAACACGCCGCCGATCGCCGTCGGTGCCGCGGCCGACGCCGCCGCGCAGCGCCCAGTGTCTGACCTCAAGGTCACCATGATCGTCGACCCGCGCGACGCCCGCGACCGCGAGAAGGACCGCACCATCAAGCTCGAGGTCGTCATCCGCGGCAAGGGGGCCGTCCCCGACCTCCGAGAGGCCGTCACCGGCATCGACAACGCGATCGCCGGTTACGCGATCGAAGACAAGGGGATCGAGGCCAAGCCAACGGTGGTGATGCAAGACGGCGAGGCCTCCACCTCGCGCTTCGGCTACGGCCGGCCCAAGGCGCCCGAGGGTGGATATCCGGAGCCTGACGCGAGCGGCATCTACCGCCTCAACGTCGAGCGCTCCTGGGTCGTCACCTACACGCCAACGGGCACATCGCAGGGCGCAACCTTCACGCTGCCCAGACTCGCCAGCGGCGTGCAGGCCACCGTCGATTCCCGCTACTTCTCAGACATGGACCTTGTCCCGGTTGAAGGCGGCACCGTCCGCGTCGAAGGGCGCAACCCGCTCGCCACGATCCTCCCCGTCGGCGGAGCCGTCGTGCTCATCGCCGCCGGCGTCGTCGGCTACCGCCGCTTCAAGTCCGCCCGGTCGGCCACGCCCGCCGACGGCGCGTTCGCGATCCCCGAGCACATCACGCCCCTCAACGCCGTCATGACCCTCCGCCGCCTCCAGGCCGACCGCGCAGCAACCCTCGACGAGCCCCGCCGCGCCGACCTGCAGCGCGACATCGCCGCCATCGAGCTCAAGTACTTCGGCCCCGGCAGTTCCGAAACCCCCAACGGCGACCTCAGCGAGACCCTCCAGCGGTGGTCGTCGGCGACCGCGCAGTAGACCCCCAACCCTCCCGCTCCCGGAGGATCAAGCAGGAGCCCTTCTCCCAGCTCCGCTGGGAGAAGGTGGCCAAGGCTCTGCGAGGCCGGATGAGGGTGCACGTTCCCTCTGCAGTGACCCGTCCCCCCCAAAACGAACAACGCCGGCGTTCATCACGCCGGCGTTTTCCTTGGGTAAGTGGAGGCAAGGGGACTCGAACCCCTGACCTCATCCATGCCATGGATGCGCTCTACCAAAACTGAGCTATGCCCCCAAGGGCTGTTCACTTGTCGCCCGGCCGCTCTCCGAACCGGGGCCGATGATAGCCCCGCTATCGGCATTCGCCAAGACCCCCTGAAGACCGCCCCGTTACCCCGTCTTCACCACCGCCAGCCCGCATTCGGGGCACACCGCCACCCCGCGCACGTCGTACCCGCACCCGCGGCACCCGCCGCGCCGCCACCACATCCATCTTCTCCAAGCGCCCGGCCCCGCCAGCACAAGCAGCCACGCGCCCCCAAACAGCGATACATCCACCGCCATCCCCGGCCACCAGACCCGCGTCGGCAGCGGCTGCCGCACGTACCGCATGTTCTGCAGCCACTCGGGCGCCTCGGTCAGCCCTTCAATCGTCCCCCCCTCGATGCCCCCCCTCGTCCCCCACAGGCACCGCGCAGGCCACCCGATCAGCACCACATCCCGCGGCCAGATTCCGCGGGCGTTCCCCGCCCGCACAACCGCCGCGATGATGTCCTCGTCCCAGTTCCGCACAGCACGCACGCGAGCAACCGCCTCCGCGCCGCTCTCGTCTCCGCTGATCACCGAAACGGTGTCCCACCACCGGTTCGTCTGGCGGAGCATGTACAAGTCGCCGTCGCCGTACCCCCCAAAGTCCAGCGCGCTGTTCATCACCGCGCCCACGTATGAAACAGCGAGCGTCGTCATCACCCCCAGCGCCACGGCGATGCCCGCCCGCAGCCCAATCCACACAAAGCCGCCGGTGCTCCGCTTCATGCGATCCCCCCGCACTCGGGGCACGCTGCGCCCGCGCCAAGCCCACGCCGGTCATACCCGCACCCGGCGCACCTGCCGCGCCGCCGCCGCGCCAGCGATCGCGCACCCGATACCGCCGCAAGCACAACAAACCACGCCGCACCCCACGCCACAGTGTCCGCCAGCAGGCCCGGCCAGATCGGGCGCAGCGGCATGATCGTCCGCCCGCGCGACGTCTGCCCCAGCACAAGGTTCCCCCTCAGCACCTCGCGGTACCCCGCCCCGGTGCTCGTCGGGTGCACCTGCTCGATCTTGATCGTCCAACTCTCACTCGCCAGGCACCGCCAGGGCCACCCGTGCGCCGCCGTGTCCACGCTTGTCACGCTCGCGCTCGTTTCACCAACGGGCGGGCGCGCGGGCGTTGCGACCCACGACGGCAGCAGCCGCTTCTCCCCCAGCGGCAGCACGCTGTCGCTTGGGCCCGGCCGATAGACCTGGTACCAATCACCCAGCCACCGCGACGAACGCGCGAGCTTGAACCCCTCGCCGCTCTCGTCAGTCCACGAATTCCCACCCTGACGCTGCAACGCGTGCACCGTCCACCCAAGATGGAGGGCCCCCAGAGCGAGCGGCCACGCGACAAACAGCGTCGTTCCGGCTCCGAGAAAGGCCGCGGTGACAGCCCGCCGCACCCATCTTCCGGTCTGCCCGCTCGGCCGTTCCACCATCACAGTCTATGGATGCGCCCCCCGCCAACCCCCTCCCCCGCGCCGGGTGCCAGACCCGCCGAGCGACAATCGCCGCCACCGCTCCAACAATCACCCGCCGATGCCCCCTTCAACGCCAACCGAGCCGACAACCTCCCTGCCTGTGCTTCAGGCCACCCCGCCCACCCCGTTGCGCGGCGGCACGGAGGAGTCGATCTCCACCTTCGACATCTTCAAGATCGGCGTCGGGCCAAGCAGCAGCCACACCATGGGCCCGTGGCGCGCCGCACAACTCTTCACCACCTATCTCGCCGGCGAGGGGTTCCTCGCGTCAACAGTGCGCGTCCGCACCGACCTCTACGGCTCCCTCGCCAAAACCGGCAAGGGTCACGGCACCGACCTCGCCGTCATCCTCGGCCTCAGCGGCGAGGACCCCGTCACCTGCGTTGTTGAAGGGCTGCACCAGCGCGTGGAAGCGATCCAACTCGCGGGCCGACTGCCGCTGCGCGCAGGTCACGAGGTTGACTTCGACCACGAGGCCGACCTGCTCTTTCACTTCGATCAAACGCTGCCGTTCCACCCAAACGGCATCCGCTTCACCGCGCTGCTCAGCGACGGGCGGCAGATCAGCCAGATCTACTACTCCGTCGGCGGCGGATTCGTGGTCCAGGAGAACCAGGCCCTCATCGGCGCGCACGCCGTGAAGCTCCCCTACCCCGGCGCGACGGGCGAAGCCGTCCTCCGCCACTGCCGGGCGAACAACCTCACCCTGCCGCAGTTGGTCCTCGCCAACGAGCGGATCTGGCGCACCGACGAACAGATCCGCACCGGGCTCTTGAACATCTGGCGTGAGATGCAGCGGTGCGTCTACCGCGGCTGCCACACCGGCGGCACGCTCCCCGGCGGGCTCAACGTCGTGCGCCGCGGCAAGACGATGCACGACAAGCTGATGGCCGGCCGGCGCGTCGACGGGCCCGGCTCCACGCTCGCCAACTGGCTCGCCGCGCTCCGCACCACGCGCGGCGACTTCCAGCAGACACTCAAGTGGGTCAGCACCTTCGCCCTCGCGGTGAATGAAGAGAACGCCGCCTTCGGGCGCGTCGTCACCGCGCCGACAAACGGCGCAGCGGGTGTCATCCCCGCCGTCATGATGTACGCCGCAACCTTCTGCGACCTCTCCCAGTACCAGGGCGTGCTGCCTCCTTCTCCCAGCTCGCTGGGAGAAGGTGCCCGAAGCTCTGCGAGGGCGGATGAGGGTGCCTTGACGGCCCTGCCCTCCGACTCCGCCATCATCGACTTCATGCTCGCCGCCGGCGAGGTCGGCTCGCTCTTCAAGAAAGGCGCCACCATCTCCGCCGCGATGGGCGGCTGCCAGGCAGAGATCGGCGTCAGCAGCGCCATGGCCGCCGCCGGCCTCTGCCAGGTCCTCGGCGGGTCCGCGGCCCAGGCCTTCATGGCCGCCGAGATCGCCATGGAGCACCACCTTGGCATGACCTGCGACCCCATCGGCGGCCTCGTGCAGATCCCCTGCATCGAGCGCAACACCATGGGCGCGATCAAGGCGATCACCGCGGCCAACATCGCCCTCGACAGCGACCCGGCAAACGCCAAGGTCAGCTTCGACGCCGTCGTCCGCACCATGTGGCAGACCAGCCTCGACATGCAGAGCAAGTACAAAGAAACCAGCGACGGCGGCCTGGCCCTCCACGTCAGCGTCGGCATCAGCGAGTGCTGAGAAGCGTGCAAACCGCGCAACCCTCCCTCTCCCAGTGGATTATGCGCCTTCGGCGCGACGGCCAAGGCGGCTCCCGGATCAGTCGACCATGAGCCGGCGTCTGTGGTCAGAGACGGTCACCACGCTGCGCGGCATCGAACGCGAGTTCAGCCGTCAGACCTGCACAGGCGGCGGGCTACGCGACCTGCCCGCCTGGGCACGTTCCATGCCACGCGTACGCCTGTGGGTAAGCCTCAAACTGATCCTCCACGCCCTCAAAGACGCACTGAAAGCTGTGGGACAACGGACCGGCCTTGCATAATCCTCTCCCAGCGGGAGGGTGAGGAACCGAACCCCACCCCCGCCCCCCGCGTAGAATCACCCGTCAGTTCTTTGACATCCGGGGCCGATATGGATTCGACCGAACATGTGACGCTGAACGTCGCGTGCCGTGGAGCATGAAGGCCACGTAAAAATCATGCACAAAAATAGTTGCCAATAACAACTACGCTCTCGCTGCCTAATTTTTAGGTAGCCCGTCCTGCGCAGCTCGGCCCGTGGCCGCGCGGTGACGAAGACAACGGGCTGGCGCTCAGAGGGTTCTCCCGAGTATGAGCGCGAGGAGTCATCGGGCGATAGGAAGTGCGCAAGCCTGCCGAGGGCGTGCCGCGACCGAACGCAAATCATCGTGCTACGCACGTAGAAGCGTTCAGCAGACTGTTCGACACGGGGGTTCGATTCCCCCCGGCTCCATTTGCAGTCGTCGCGAGGAACAAGAGCCTTGTGCGCAAGCACAAGGTGCCCAAGCCGAGCGACAAGTCACCAGAAGAACGCAAGCCGCGGCGCACAAACGGCGGGGCTTGTTCGTTTGCGGGCCGGCGGGTTGAAGCCGTCTCACCGCCGGCGGTTGAGCTGCGCGATCATGGCCGCAAGGGCGCGCTGCGCCGCGTCGATGTCGATCGTCAGCTGCGGCACCTCGAGCGTCTCCTTGAACAGGTTCTCGTCGATCCGCCGGGCCTTGAGCCAGTCGCGTCCCTTCTGCGGGAACATGTTGGCCAGCGACTCCATCAGCCGCTGGTTGTTGCGGATCTTCTGCAGCGACTCGCCGGCGCTGCGGAGCGCCGAGGCGTCGTTCGACCGCTGGATGAGCATGTTGTACCGCTGGATCTCGGTCTGGATCTCCTTGTGGTACCTGTCGAAGCTCTCCACCGTCCGCTGGATCTCGCCCTTCTTGGCGTTCACCTCGGTGGCGCCCGCCTTCATCGCCTTGGCCCCAAGGTCTGTCGCCGGCACCCAGTCGGCCACGCCGATCAGTGCGCCCACGCCGCTGCCGTCTGGCGACTTGATCGGGCGTGCGAACCCGTACTTGACCGCCTGCGTCACCGTCAGCGCCAGCACCGAATCGGCCGAGTCCACCTGCTCGGCATCCTCCAGGCCGTTGTTGTTTGCCGCGAGCACCTGCTTGCCCGCGGCGTTCTTGCCCCACCACACCTCGGCGGGCTTCTCGACCATCGCCCGGTACATCACGCCCGGCTGGCCGTGCATGTCGGCGCGTGCGGCGAGCTGCGACGCCCAGGCCGCGTTCATCTTCGCGTCAACCTCGGCGCTGCCCGTGTCAACGTTTGTGCTGAACGAAACGGCCGCGCCCGTGGCGCTGCCCTCTGGCATGAAGACGTTGCGGCACCCCGACACCACGGCCATCGACGCGCTGATCCCGCGCACGATCACGCAGTGATAGGTAAAGTCGCCCTCGAACTGGTCCATCACCTTCTGGATGGCCATCGCGTCGGCCACCACGCCGCCGGGCGAATCGACCACGAACACAGCGTGCTTGATCCGCCGGCTCTTCGCCTCGTTCAGCGCGCGGTAGACGCCGGGGGCGAACACCTCTTCACCAAACGCCCCCTTGATTGGGATCTCCACATACGTGGGCGCCGCCTTGGCGGGTTGGGCGGCGTCGACCGCGGCGGAAGGGGAGGCGGCCACCGAGGCGGCCAGCACGAGAGAGGCGATCAGTTGCACACAGTGTTCCTGAAAGGGTGAAAGACAGGGAGGAGCGGACCCGCCGGCAGCGCGATTACTTCACGCGGTTGAAGGTCACGTCGAAGGTCTCCGGGCTGTCCTTGCCGCCCGGGCCCAGGTGATGCCACTTTACAGAGAGCGTGTCGGGCCCGGAGAACGTGTAGTCCTGCTTGCCCATGAACGAGTCCTTCGACGCGTCCATGTTGGTGCCGTCGAGGAAGTTGAACTTGCACGTCTTGTTAGCCGCGTCGCACGCGCACACCGTCGCGACCATCCGCGGCTGGTTCCCCATCGCGCAGTAGTGCGTTGCGACGAGCCGGTCCCCGTCGAGGTGGTACATGGTGATCATCTCCTCGTCGCTGCCGGGGAAGAGCGTCTCACACACCGCCGAACCGTTCGAGACGGTCTTGTAGAGCAGGACGATCTCGTGGTCCTTGCCGTCTGGCCCCTTGCTGTGCGAGACCCAGCGCCCCTTGCCCGTCGAGAGCCCCTTGAACCACGCCATGCCGTCCTTGCTCCCCACACCGTGGGCGACGCAGATCGCGCACGGCTTGGCGCTGGCGGCGTTGGTGCCGTAGCTGTCCTGCACGCCGTTGTGGCTGGTTGCGCAGCCGGAAAGGGTGAGCAACGCAGCGGCCAGAACGAGGGCGGATGCGGTCTTCATCGTGAGGCTCCATAAGTGCTGTACGGGGATGCGGAGGATAGCCGAAATCGCCGAATAGCAAAGGGCCAAAGGCCAGATTCGGAGCGGGTGGCCGCGGGGATGAGGTTCTCCTCTGACTTTGGCAATCCGGCCATTTGCCATTTGGCCATTTGCTACGCTTGCGGATGCCCATCGTCGTACTCCAGCATGCTGACTCTGACGGTCTCGGCCGCCTCGCCCCCATCCTCCGCGATCAGGGGCACGCTCTTGACATCCGGCGGCTCGACCTCTCCCCGGTTCAAGGGGGCAGGCCCATTCCGCCCGACTACGACAACGTCTCGGCCGTCATCTCTCTCGGCGGGCCGATGAACGTCGGCGATGCGGGGGTGACGTGGATGGAGGCGGAACTGGCCTACCTCAAGGGTGCCCACGAGCGCGCCCTGCCAGTCATCGGCATCTGCCTCGGCGCGCAGATGATCGCCAAGGCCCTCGGCGGTGAGGTCGGCCCCATGGAGGCCGCCCCCGGTGAGTTCGGTTTCGGCGACGTCACGATCACAGTGCCCGGCCAGACCGAGACGATGATGGCCGGAATCCCGTGGTCGAGCCGCCAGTGGCAGGCCCACAGCCAGGAAGTGAAGAAACTTCCAGACGGCGCGGTGCTGCTGGCGACCGGCAAGGCGTGCAAGGTCCAAGCGTTCAAAGCCGGCATGCGCACATACGGCTTCCAGTACCACTTCGAGAGCGACCGTGCCGACATCGACACCTTCCTCGCCGATCAGTGGTCGCGCCAGTTGATGGAGAAGCTCGGCCTCTCCGCCGGTGACGTCGCCCGCCAGGCCGACGACTTCTACCCGGTCTTTGACCGCCTGGGGAACCGGCTCTGCGGCAACTTCACCCAGTACCTCTTCCCCTCGGTCAGCCGCCTGCGGGCCTGAGCGGCGGGGATCGGTCGGTCATTCACAAAAAAACATAAAGGCAGGCAGACGGGCAGGCCCGGGCGGTGTCATACTGATAACAGGAGACGCCGATGCACCGCTTGCGCAAACACACACTTCTCCCCGCCCTGCTCGCCGCGGTCTCCGTGGCCGGAACCCACCCGGCCCTCGGCGCGGACCAGCCTCGCAAGGATGCGCCCGGCGCAGCGCGAGTCCGTGCTGCCGGTGTAGCGCCCGCGATCGGCGACAACGCAGCGCTGGTTTACTACAGCGTCTGGATGAACAACAGCCGCGAGCAGACCACCCCGTTCCTGGAGGCCTACAGCGACCTCGAGTACGGCAAGGCCCTGCCGCGCGCCGTTGCCGACTACCTCAAGCAGCACGAGGGTGACATCGCGCGCCTCGTCCGCGCCGGCAAGATGCCCCACTGCGACTTCGGCATCGACCGCGACGAAGGGTTCGGTGTCCTGCTCCCGCACCTTGGACAACTCCGCACGGCCGCCCGCATGCTCAACGCCGACGCGGCCCGGTGCCTGCTCGAAGGAAAGCCCGACGAGGCCGCCGACCGCTTCGCGGCCATCTTCGGCCTTGCCCGGCACGCGGCGACCGACCGCATCCTCATCAGCAGCCTCGTGAGCATCGCGATCGCCAGCGTGCCAGTTGACGGGCTGGTCGACCACAACGGCGCGGCGATGCTCACGCCCGCCGGGCGCGCAAAGGTGCTGGCCGCGATCGAGAGGTTCGACGGTGCAGCGGGTTTTCGCCTCAAGGACGCGATCGAGGGCGAGCGCGAGATGGCCGTTGAGACGACCATCCTCAAGTTCGACGGGCCCGACGCCGGGCGCCGGTTCGCCGACGAGGTGCTGAGCATGGCCGCTGCGCCCAGCCCGCCCGGCGCCGCCCAGCCCGCCTCGGGGTCAACCAAGGACGAGCCGACCGACACGGAAAAGGTCCGCATGATGGACGGCGCAGCGCTCCAGGCCGAAGCGAGGAAGCTCAACCGCTTCTACGAAGAGGTCGCCCGCGCATGGGATGCGCCGGGCGCAGCCGAGCGCCTCAAGGAACTCTCGCGTCAGGCCGAACGCGGTGAGTTCGGCGCGCTCGGAAGCTCGCTGCTCCCCGCGGTGACAAAGTGCCGCGTCTCGCAGGACAAGGGCGTCGAATCGCTCCAGAGAATCACCGCCGCGCTCCGTCAGGCCGACGCGAACGCCGCGGCCGAGCAGAAGAACAACGCCAAGTAACCGCCCCCTCCTCCGCCCTCCCCCCCTCCCCGCCAACTGTGATCTGAACATTGTCGCTCCCTCCCACCCAGCCCGACCGTCCGCTCCTGGCCATGCGCCGCGGCGATCAGGCGGCGGCGCAGACGCTGTGGGAGGCGCACGCCGGCCGCCTGACGGCCCTCGCCCGCGCCATCACCGGCTCCCACGCCGATGCGCTCGACGCCGTGCAGGAAGCGTTCGTATCGGTCCTCTCACTCTCTGCCGCACAGGCCGCGGCGATCGATGACGACGGACCTTACCTCGCCGGCGCTGTGCGGGCGCGGGCGCTGAACCTCCTCCGCTCCCGGGCACGCCGCACAAACCGCGAGCGAGAGGGCGTGCCGCTGCGCCTGGTGGCCAGGCACAACGACGACCCGGCCCTTGAGGAAGCACTCAAGCGTCTGCCGATCGAGTCCCGCGAGGTGGTCGCACTCAAGCACTTCACCGGGCTCACATTCGATCAGATCGCCACGGCGATCGGCGTGCCGCGTGCGACCGCCGCGTCCCGCTACTACGCCGCCATCGAACAACTCCGCAGCGCCCTGCGCGCTCCGCGATCCGCCCAGGAGGTGGCCCGTGCCTGACAGAGATCTCCTCGCTCGCCTCGACGCCATGGGCGCAAGCGCCGCGGCCGAGTCGCCGCCGATGCCCGACGCGCTCACCACCGCCCTCGCCGCCCGCAGCGCGCGCCGGGCCGTACACCCGCCCTTCGCCGCCCTCGCCGCCGCGGCCGCGGTGATCGTCGCCGGCGCTGCCCTTGTCCTTCTCAAACCCACCGCCGTTGCACCCCGCGAGACGGCCGACGCTCCCGCTTCCGGCGAGCCCTTGACGCTGCTGTCGATGATGGAGCGGTATAACCGTGCAGGGAGCGTCGACGCGGCGCTCAGCACGCCGACGGGCCGCGCCGGCGGATGGGCGATCGACCCGCCCGTCGCCCGAGCGATCGACGCGCGGTCCGGCCAACTGCCTGAGTAGCGCCGCCGGTCCCGATGGCGCTTCTGCATACGCTTGCGCCATGAGCACCCGCGGCGAACTCCTGGCCGACATCACCCTCCTCAACAAGCAACTCGTCGCGCGATACCTCGCCGGCTTCAACGACGTCACCAGCGTCCGCCAGACGCCCGACCTTCCCAACCACGTCGCCTGGTGCCTGGGCCACCTCGCCCTGACGATGCACCGCGTCGCCGCGTCGATCGAAGGTTCCGGAGCGGGCCTGCCCGAGAAGGACTTTGTCACCGGCGGCGGCTTCGCCGGCTCAAAGGACAAGGGGTACATCGACGCCGACGCCGTCTCCTTCGGATCAAAGCCCGAGGACCGGCACGACCGCTACCCGACACTCGCCCGCTGCACCGAGATCTACAACAACGCCTGCGACCGGCTCGCCAGCGCCGTGCGCGGGTGCGACGATGCCCGGCTCGAGCAGACCGTTGCCTTCGGTTCGATGCAATTGCCCGTCTGGGCGCTCGTCGCCCGCATGACCTTCCACAGCGGCTTCCACACCGGTCAGATCTCCGACCTGCGCCGCGCCCTGGGGTTCAAGTCGATCTTCTCGTAACGCGTCGATCGATCGTGCCGACGCGCTGCGCCACGCTCAGGGCTTGGGTCTGGCCGTCCGGGCGCGCCGCGCGGCCTGTTCCGCCCGCTCGGCGGCTGTCAGTTCGTAGATGTCCAGCCGGGCGTCGGTCACCGTGAGCGAGCCCGGCTTGTCGGCCGACCATCCGAATCGCGTCCTGTCGTCGGCCACGATGACGACGCGGAACCCGTCGCTCTCGGCCACCTGCGCGTGCGTCGGCTTCGCGGCCAGTCGCTTGAGCATCGCCAGCGTAACGCCCTTGCCCCACGCCTGCGGAACCGGCGCTCCTTCCTCGAGCATCGGCGCATCAACGCCCACCGCCCCCTGCCCGAGCGGCCGCGGGCTGAGAACGCCCCTGTCCTGCTGGCCGGCGACGGGCCAGTCCCACCGGTCGCCGCCGCTGAGCAGGCTCACACGCACGAACCTGCGCGAACCGCCCTCGCGCTTCAGTTCACGCGTGTCAACGAGCAGGCCCGCGCAGTCGCCCACCGCGACGCACGACGAGCCGCCGGTGATGGAGAACGCCCGGTTCTCTTCGATGCCGATGCCGAACGGCTTCTTGCTCGCCTCGAGCGCCGCGACGAGCCGGCCGACCCGCCCACGGGCAAAGAAGTGCGTGTCGATCATCGGCCCCACGATCCCCAGCCCCTCGCCGATCTGCACACCCTTCTTCGGCGCCGGCTTGGCCGCCGCGGCCGCGGGCGCGGGTGGGTCGTCCTGCTCGCCATCGTCGGCCTCGCTCCCCGCCAGTGCGCTCTCGCTCCCGCCGCCGGTGAACATCGGGTTGCTCATCACCGCTGCGCCCGCGCTGCTCCCGGCCACCGGCGTCGCCCAGTGGCTCATTCCGTAGTCGAGCGCCCGCCGCAGGTCGGGCGCCGCCTTGAAGCGCTCCATGATGCGGCTCTGGTCGCCGCCGGTCATGAAGATCAGGTCCGCGTGCGGGAGCCACTCCACCGCCGTCTTCCGCTCGTCGGCACCCTTGAGCACGTCCGGCAGCAGCAGCGCGGTCCCCTGCCACCCGAACTTCTCAAGCCGCGCCTGCATCCGCGTGTCGGCCCCCTCGGGCTTTGACGTCGCGTACGCGATGACCACCACCTTGCCGGTGTCCTTGCGCAGCGTCATCCACTTCATCAAGTCGGCGTTGTCGTCCTTCATCGCGCCGCCGATGGCCAGGCAATGGCCCACCGACATGCCCGTCGCCGGCTGCGGCGTTCCCCCATCCCCCGCGCACGCGGGCAGGCCCGCGCCGAGCGCCACACCCGCCAGGCACGCCAACAGACGACCGTTTGCTACTGACATTCCCTGCTCCTTGCCGACCGCTCAACACTCCGCCGAGCGCCTCACTGTTCCCAGATCCGCACCAGGAAGAGCCCCGACGAATCGGCCGCCGCCCGGTACATCCCCTCGCTGCTGTAGGGCATCGCGATGTTCCCGCCCGCGTCCACCGCGATCAGGCCGCCGTCGTCCTTGGTCAGCTCGGTGAAGATCATGTAGTCCGCCGCCTGCTTGACGGTCTCCCCCTTGAGTTCCATCCGAGCCGCAAGCGAACGCGCCACCGTGTGCCGGATGAACTGCTCCCCCGTACCCGTGCAGCTCACCGCCACCGTCTTGTTGGCGTAACACCCCGCACCGATGATCGGCGAGTCGCCGATCCGGCCCCACTTCTTGCCCGTCAGCCCCCCCGTGCTCGTCGCCGCGGCGAGGTTCCCAGCCTTGTCGCGCACCACGCACCCCACGGTGCCGAACCTCATCGGGCTCCACGCGTGCGACGACGCGTCATCGCCCACGGCCAGCGGAACCGACGGGTCCAGGCCGGCGCCAGACGACTGCGCCCCGAGGTACTCACGCAGCATCTGCTGCCGGCGCGGCGTGATGAAATACTCCGGCGGCATGCGCTGCACGCCGACGGTGGTGGCGAACTGCTCTGCGCCGTCGCCCGAGAGCAGCACGTGCCGCGTCTTCTGCATCACCAGCCGCGCGAGCGAGACCGGGTTCTTCACCGTTGTCACCCCCGCCACCGCGCCCGCGCGCAGCGTCGCCCCGTCCATGATCGAGGCGTCCATCTCCGCGTGGCCCTTGTCGGTCAGCGCTGCGCCGCGACCAGCGTTGAACAGCTCGTTGTCCTCAAACATCCGCACCACCGCCTCAACGATGTCAGTGGCGGGTGCGCCCGCCTCCGCCAGCCGCTTCCCCTCCTCCAGCGCCGCCCGCAGCGATGCCCGGTAGGCGTCCGCCATCGCCTGCCCCTCACCACGCTCAAGCGTCCCCGCGCCGCCGTGAATGACCACCGCCCACGAGAGTGCCGTCGAGCCTGATTCGGGGCGGGGTTCGGCCGAGGGTGAAGATGCGCATGCCATAAGAGGTGCCAGCGTCAAAAGACCAATAAGAAGTCGAACCATGCCGACAGTGTACCGAACAGTCGCGCTCCTTGCACCGGCAAGCCGCCGGAAGGCCTCAGCCACCCGATTGTGCCACCGCTTTGCTTGCACCGTCCGTTGGCTGATGTAAGCTGCCATGTCGTCGGCACTCCGCCGAGCCGTCCGCAAGCGAGAGGAACCCCATGTCGGAAGTCGACCGTCGTTACCTGATCGGTGCCGGCATCGCCGGGGCCGCGCTCGTCGCCAAGCTCGCCCACGCCGGGCCGCTCAACCCGCCCGCGGGCCCTGTCGCCACCACCGGCAAGACGCTCGACAACGTCGAGCCGCGCACCGCCGTCAGCTCATCGACGTGCCCCGGCGACCAGACGTGCCTGTTCCATATCACCGCGCCCGGCTCTTATTACCTCACCGCGGGTGTGGCCGCGGCGGGAACGACCATCGTTCGAGTCTCCGCCTCCGGCGTCACCCTCGACTGCCGCGGCTTCACCCTCAACGGCGCGGGCAACGCCGTCTCGCCCCCCAGCCCCGCGTGCATCGCCGTCGACGACGGCCTCCACGCGGTCGACGTCTTCGACGCCGTCTGCCGAGACGCGGTCCACGGCGTGCAGTGCGGTGGGGCGTGCGTCTCCGTCAGCGACGTCGACTGCTCCGGGTGCACAACCGGCATCGAAGTCGGGCCCGGCTCGAGCGTTGACGATTGCCGCGCAACCACGTGCGTCCAGGCCTTCGCCTGCACCGCCGGCCCTGACGCGGCGGCCGTCGGCGGCGGAACAACCTTCACCGAGTGCATCGCCCGCGCCTGCGGGACCGGCTTCGCCTGCGCCGACGGCACCTGCATCGACGACTGCGTCGCCTGCGAGTGCGACGCCGGCGTCGCCTGCGGCGACCGCTGCTTCATCACCAACACCTGCGTCATCCGCGCCTCCAGCGCCAGCTCAACCGGCGCCGGCGCGCCGGGCATCAGCGTCGGCGCCGCCTCCGAGTGCGACAGCTGCTGCGTGATCGGCGCAACCGGGCCCGGCATCGTCTGCGGCGTCAGCAGCAGCATCGACTGCTGCGTCTGCTGCCGCTGCGGTTCCGTCGGCGCCGACTGCGCTGACAAGTGCGACGTCTCCGACTGCACCTTCAACGACAACGCCGTCGGCGGCGTCTCCGTAGCCGGCAGTTGCCGCGTCTTCGACTGCTGCTGCGACGGCAACGGCAACACGCCCGGTTTGCCGCCGGGCTACGCCATCGCGTGCGAGTCGGGCTGCAGCATCGAGGACAACACCTGCCGCAACTCGCCCGTCGCGTGCAGGGTCGGCGGCACCGGCAGCCTGGTCATCAGCAACATGCTCCGCGGCTGCCCCTCACCGGTCGTGATGACCAACCCCAACGAGAACAGCATCGGCGCGATCGTCAACGCGATGAACAACCCGGCGTTCCAGTCGAACAACCACGCCGGCAACATGGTCTAGCTCCACCCCGCCGCTCAGCCCCCGCCGCTCGACGGTCCACCCTCGATCAACCGGCGAGTCGCTTCCGCGCGGAACGCAAAGATCTCCTCCAGCCGCGGCCGCACAAACACCCGGTGCACCAGCGGCTCCAGCACCCACCCCGCGTGCGCATAACGCACCGCATCGCTCACGCGCGTCCGCGAGGGGTCGCCGGGCACGGGTTCAAACGTGTGCTCGTGCACCCACAACGAATAGGGCCCCTTGATCTGCTCATCCACAAACCGCACCCCCGGCTCCCACACGCTGATCCGCGTCCGCCACCCAAACCGCACCCCGTGCAGCCGCAGTGAATAGTCGATCAGCGCCCCCGGCTTCATCTCGATCGGCCCCGGCGTCTCGACGTGGAACTTCAGGAAAGGGGGCGTGATCGCCTCGAGGTTCCCCGCGTCCGCGAAGAACGCAAAGACCCGCTCGAGCGGCGCGCGCAGCGTCTGCTCGGTTGTCAGCAGGTGTTCACGCATCGGGACAGATGTGGCTCGGGTGCTGGGCTGGCATCGGGCATCGCTTCGGACCGGCGGATGGGTGGTTTTGAAAACAGTCCATGTCGGCGGACGATCGGTCGGAGCGCATCCCCTTGTACGCTGTCTGCCACGACTCCTCCCGCCGCCCCCTAAGGGACCGCCAATGCCCGCCGAAATCCATCGCCGCGACCTGCTTGTGGCCACCGCGCCAGCCGCCGGGCTGGCCCTGCTGGGGCTGGCATCCGTCGGCCGGGCACAGCCGGCTCAACCATCAGCCAGCGTGCCGCCCGACGCAGCGGCAAAGCTCCCAGAACGCTCCGGCGCGTGGCCGGGGTTCCCGCGGCAGAACCCGGCCATGGTGCGAGAGGTCGTGGGCGCGGCCCACCGCGACGAAGCCCGCGTCCGCCAGTTGATCGATGCGCACCCAGCCCTGGTAAACGCAGCGTGGGACTGGGGCTTCGGTGACTGGGAAACGCCGCTGGGTGCCGCAGCCCACACCGGCAGACGCTCAATCGCCGAGCTGCTCATCTCGCGCGGTGCGCGCGTGGACATCTTCGCGGCGGCCATGCTCGGATGGTCGGACGTGGTGATGGGATTCACCACTGCGTCACCGGGTGTGCAGCGAACGCTCGGCCCCCACGGGCTGACGCTGCTGCACCACGCCCGCGCGGGAAACGAAAACGCGGCGAGCGTCGCGAAGCACCTTGAAGCCCTCGGTGATGCCGACACCGGACCGGCCGTGAAGCCGCTGGATGAGTCGGCTCGCCGGCAGTACGAAGGCACGTTCATCTACGGCGCGGCGGCAACGGAGACCTTCTCAGTGCGGAGCGGCAGGCAGGGGTTGGAGTTTGTGTCCGGAGATGAAGCGGCGCGGCGGCTGCACATGGTCGATGAAGGCGAGTTCTTCCCCGCGGGGGTGCCGACCGTGCGCATGCGGATCTCAGTCCGCGGCGCTGTCGCGCAGCGGGCGGTGATCACCGACCACGACCTGGTCGTCACCGGGGTCCGCACCGGCTGATGCCCGGTCGGGCGGGTACGCTCGGGCATGAACGCACCCGGCGCGGGGAGTGGGGGGCACATCGTCATCGCCGGGGGGAGCGGGTTTCTCGGCTTGAGCCTGGCCGCACACCTGGCGGGCCTTGGCAAAGGCGTTGTGATCCTCTCGCGATCCACGCCCGCGCAAGGGCCCTGGCGGCACGCGCACTGGGATGCGCGATCGATCGGCCCATGGGTGTCGGCGATCGAGGGCGCAGCAGCGCTGGTGAACCTTGTGGGGCGGACGGTCGACTGCGTCAAGACGCCCGACCACTGCGACGAGATCCTGCGCTCGCGGGTTGAGGCGACGCGCGTCCTCGGGGAAGCGTGCCGCGCGGCCGCCACGCCCCCTCCGGTGTGGGTGCAGATGTCCACTGCGCACATCTACGGCGACCCGCCCACGACCGTCTGTGATGAAGATTCGCCGTTCGGCTACGGCCTCGCCCCGACGGTCGGGCGCGCGTGGGAAGAGGCCTTCACCGCCGCCCTGCTCCCCGCGCAGCGGGGCGTCGTGCTCCGCACCAGCTTCGTGATCGGCCGGCCCAACGCCGCCGGCGGCGGTGCGCTCGCAACGCTCGCGCGCCTCGCAAGGTTCGGCCTCGGCGGAACGGTCGGTCACGGCAGGCAGGGGATGAGCTGGATCCACGCCCTCGACATGAACCGGCTCTTCGAGCGGGCGATCAACGACCCGTCGATGCGCGGCCCCTACATCGCCACCGCGCCCACGCCCGTCTCAAACCGCGAGTTCATGCGCGCGCTCCGCGCCGCGTTGAGAATGCCCATCGGTCTCCCCGCCCCCGCGTTCCTCGTCCGAATCGGCGCCCCGCTGCTGATGCGCACCGACCCGGAGCTCGCGCTCTACGGGCGGTACCTTGTCTCACGCCGCCTCGCGCAGGAAGGGTTCGAGTTCCGCTTCCCGCGCCTTGAGCAGGCGCTCGCCGACCTCTGCACACGCCGCTGACTGCCTCAGCACCGCGCCGTCAAACCCCTGAGCCGCCGCGTGCATCCCACACGTACACGCGCCAGGCGATCACCCGCTCAAACCCGCACCGCTCCAGGTTCGCCAGTGAAACCGGCACGGCCGTGTTCGTCTCGCTCAGGCACCACCGCGCCCCGCACTCGGCCGCCCGCGTGACCCGCGCGCGGATCAGCGCCTTCTGCGCACCTCGGTTGCGGTGCGCCGGGTCGGTCCCCGCCGCTCCCAGATAGGCCCACGCCCCGCGCACAAACAGCAGCGCCATCGCCACCGCGGCGGCGCCGTCAAACGCCGCCAGGATCTGCGCCTCCGGCACCGACACGATCCGCCGCATCGCCGCCACGCCGTCAGCGCTGTACCAGTGCTCAACGTGCGCCAACACACGCTCCAGTTCCTCGCCCGCGATAACCCGCGCCGACAGCGGCCCCGCCGGCTGCTCAAGCCGGGCCGCCCCCCGCGCAAGCGCGAAATAATCAACGTGCGGCCAGCGCGTCGCCCCCGCATCCGCCAGCGCACGCTCTGTCCCCCCGTCGCAAGACCACGGCGCGATCCAGAAGAACGTCCGATCGCCGCCGAGCTCCCTCGTCGTTTCAAGCGCCGCGGCAACGTCGCCCGCCGTCACCGCCCGCCCCGGCGCGTGCCAGAAAACCCGATTCCCAGGCGACGATGGAAACTCCCCGCACGCGTGCGCCGGACGCACGCTCACCCACCCGTGCGGTTCCACCTCCCGAACCTCCACCCCGTCGCGGCACGGCGCAAACGCCCTCCGCACCCAGTCCACCTCCGCGGCCGCGGCGCGCAGGTCCAGCGTCACGCGCACGGCTCCACCCGCACCAGCCCCGCCGCCTTCGCCGCGAGCTTCCGAGCCTTCTTCGCCGAAGCCGCCGTCGCAAGGGCCACGCCCATCCGACGGTACCTCCGCGTGCTCGGTTTGCCGAACACGCGCACCTGCACATCCTTCAGCGCCAGCGCCTCGCCGATCCCCGTGTACGCCGGTTCACCCCGCCCCTCCGCGCCCGCAAGGATCACCGCGCTCGCCGCGCCGCCGTCTGCATAGTTGATCTTCGCGATCGGCAGCCCCAGCACCGCACGCACGTGCAGGTCAAACTCGCTCAGGTCCTGGCTGATCATCGTTACCATCCCCGTGTCGTGCGGGCGTGGCGAGAGCTCGCTGAAGATCACTTCCTTCCCCCGCACAAAGAACTCCACCCCAAACAGCCCCGCGCCGTTCTCACCGGCGATCTCGCGCGTCACCGCCGCGGCCATCTTCTGGGCCTTCTTCACCAGCCCCGGCTTCATGGCGCACGGCATCCAAGACTCCATGTAGTCGCCACGCTCCTGCCGGTGCCCGATCGGCCGCACAAAGAGCGTGCGGTCCTTCTCCTTCAACCGCTTCCCGCCCACCACCGGCCGCTGCCTCACCGTCAGCAGCGTGATCTCGTAGTCAAAGTCAACAAACTCCTCCACGATCACGCGCTTGGTGTCGCCGCGCATGTTCTCCACCGCGTACGCCCACGCCGCGTCGATCTCCGACTCCTTCCGCACCACCGACTGCCCCTTCCCGCTGCTGGACATCACCGGCTTCACCACGCACGGCACGCCCGTCCCCTTCTTTCCCAGCACGCGCTCGCGCAGCTCCGCCGCCGATTCGGCGTACCCGTGCCGCGCCGTCGGCAAGCGCAGTTCCTCAGCCGCAAGCCGCCGGATCGCGTCGCGGTTCATCGTCAGGTCCGCCGCCCGGGCCGAAGGCACCACGCTCACACCCTCCCGCTCCACCTTCACCAGCCGCTCGGTCCGGATCGCCTCCACCTCCGGCACCACATAGAACGCCCGCCCTTCCCCCTTCGCCGCAGCCGCGTGCTTGCGGATCACCCGCTCAAGCGCACCCCCGTCGAGCATGTTCAGCACCTCGAACCCGTCGGCCACCTGCATCGCCGGCGCGCCGGCGTACGCGTCGCACGCCACCGCGCGGCACCCCAGCCGCTTGGCCGAGATCACAACCTCCTTGCCAAGCTCACCCGACCCAAGCAGCAGCAGCAACGGCATCTTCTGGTTCATGAGGGCAAGGTTACCGGCGCTGGCCCGCGGCTCGCCCGTTCCCCCCGGAATTCCCTCAAAAGTTCACATGCCGCAGGTATGCTCTTGGCAGGCAAGCAAGGAGCAAACCATGGCCCTCAACCCCGACCGGCTCAACGCCCTCCTCGGCAGCGTCGTCGGTGATATCGGCAGCGCGATGAGCGCAGCCCTCACCCGCATCGGCGATCAACTCGGGCTCTTCCGCGCCCTCGCTGAGTCTCCAGCGACCAGCGCCCAGCTCGCCCAGCGCACCGGCCTCTCCGAGCGAATGGTCCGCGAGTGGCTCCTCAACCAGGCCGCCAGCGGCTACATCGACTACGCGCCCGCCACCGCCACCTACTCGATGTCGCCCGAGCAGGCCGCCCTCTTCGCCGACGACCAGAGCCCCGCATTCATGTGCGGCGCCTTCGACATCATCGCCTCGGTCCACACCGACGCCCCCGCCGTCACCGACGCCTTCCGCTCCGGCAAGGGGCTCCCCTGGGGCGCACACTCCGCGTGCCTCTTCTGCGGCACCGAACGCTTCTTCGCCGCCTCCTACCGCGCAAACCTCATCGACGCGTGGCTCCCCTCACTCACCGGCATCGTTGACCGCCTCCGCGCGGGCGCAACCGTCGCGGACGTCGGCTGCGGCCACGGCGCTTCAACCGTCATCATGGCCCAGGCCTTCCCCAAGTCGACGTTCATCGGCATGGACTTCCACGAACCCTCCATCGAGTGCGCCCGGGCCCGCGCACAGAAGGCCGGCCTCAAGAACATCACCTTCCAGACCGCCGACGCCGGTTCGTTCCCCGCCGCCCCCGGCGGCAACGGCTACGACCTCATCACCACCTTCGATTGCCTCCACGACATGGGCGACCCTGTCGCCTGCGCCCGCCGCGTCGCCGCCACGCTCGCCAAGGGCGGCTCGTGGATGATCGTCGAACCCGCCGCCGGCGACACCGTCGAGTCAAACCTCAACCCCGTCGGGCGCGTCTTCTCCGCCGCCTCCACCATGATCTGCGTCCCCGCGTCGATGGCCACCAGCGGCCCCGCCCTGGGCGCTTGCGCTGGGCAGAAGCGCATCGGCGCTGTCGTCACTGATGGCGGTCTCAAGTCCTTCCGCAGAGCCGCTGAGACACCGTTCAACTTCATCTTCGAGGCCAAGAAGTAACCGCGGGTCTCGTTGACGTTCAGTTGCCAAGGGCTCAGCCGTGCGCCATTCGGCGCCCATATTCTGTAAACTCAAGTCTCCATGGACGAATTCAAGCTGCAACGCTCCCTCGCCCACCGCTTGCTCAAAGAGCGGCCCACCATGTCCGCGGGTATGAAGTTGGTTCAAGCAGAACTCGAAAAGAACCACGCGGCATGGAAGAAGTGCCGCGGGATCGACTGGAATGCCGGGCTGGACAAGTGGGTGGGGTGGATGGACGCTCTTGTGCAGGCGATCCCTCCGCCGCCGATTGGTTTGATTTGGTTCGAGACGCCCTCTGAGCTCAACGCGGCGATGACCTCGGTCTCCGGATGGTCCAATATTGGAACGGCGGACGACCAGTATGGAGCGGAGGAAGACCGGGTATGGCCTGTCAAAGCAGACGGTTTCACCGCTGCGGAGGGGCTGCACGACATGGCCGAGCTTCAGGAAGCGCTGACGCGAGCGGGCGTGGGCGACGATGAAGGCGAGGCAGACTGCGATCTACTTGAGCCCGGCACGTTCGCGATCAGCTACAGCTACACGCTCCTGCTCATCCTCAACGGGCTTCCCAGAACGCGGTTCGCGGGGGAGCCAGCCAGCCCGCCGCTCGCCGTTTGCACCGGTTGGGCTGCAGGGGATATCGACAAAGTGGGCGGGCTCTGGAAGTGCCGCTGGACGGCCTTCCCTCGAGCCAGATCTAAGCGTGCCGTCGCGCCTCTCTCCGAACTCGAGATGAACGATCTCGCACGATTTAGCCCGGAAAAGTTCCTCGCACGCGGCGGGTCTGTGAAGTGGCGTGATCCCGCGAATGGGGGTTCTCTGCTGCACAGCGCGTGCTACAAGAAGGCAGCGGACATCAAGAAGTTCCTCGCTGCCGGGTGCGATGTCAAAGCCCAGAATCTCCGCGGCGAGTCCCCACTGTGGGCGGTGGGAGCTGGCGAAATCGCGAACATCCGTCTGCTCCTGGCCGCGGGCGCCGATGTGCGTGAGAACCACGGTGGTCGCTCGCTCCTTGGCAACTTACTCGAAGACGGTCGGTGCACGCTCGAACACATCAAGCTGTTCGTTCAGAGAGGAGTTGGGCCAGACGGTGTCGAACCGCTCCACGGGCTCGCCCGCAACAACCTCTACGACCCCGGCCGCTACCGAGAAATTCAGCGGATGCTCCGATACTGGCTGCGACGCGGCAAGAACATCGAGCAGAAGGATGCGAACGGTGACACGCCACTCTGGATCGCGCTTCGAGCCCACGCCCAGGAGCTGACCGAGCACCGCGAGTGGCTCGCCAAGAACAGAGACAACGGTGGCGACTGGGACTACGCCCACGACCGCGTCGCGATGCTCTTCCTTGAAAACGGTGCCGACGCCACCGCGCGATGCACCACCGCGCACCCGTTGATTCCGGAGGGCGGGACGACACTGATGGTCCGCCGCTACGACGACGATCGACTGGTCAGGGCCCTTCTCGACGCCGGTGCCGATCCGCGCGCTCAGAGTGCCGAAGGCAAGACAGCCTTTGACTACGCCTCCGATGCCGCAACAACACCAGATGTGGTGGGCCATCGCGCCGCGGCCAAAGTGGCCGCACTTCTCAAGCGTGCAATGACGAGCAAGGGTTCGAAATCGATCCTGCGTAAGGGCAAGAAGTGACATCTCGCGCAGACCGGCTCTTCCTGTACACTGCCCCAATGCCCACCCTCACCTCCGACCCCCTCGACATTCTCCTCCTCCACGACGAGTGGGCCACGCGCACGCTGCTTGAACGATGCCGCTCGCTCACCCGCGACCAGTTCCACCAGCGCTTCGAGATCGGGCTCGGCTCCCTCCACGACAACCTCACCCACATCGTCGGCGTCCTCCGCCGCTGGGCCGACCGCATCGACGCCCGCCCCCTCCGCCCCGCCCTCGCCCCCATCCCCGGCCGCCCCGACATCCCCAACGACGGCAAAGACCGCACGCCCGACGAGCTGCTCGCCATGCTCACCGAGGCCGCCGCCGACCTCCGCGCCGTCGCAACCAAGTGGCGGTCCGCCCCCGACGGCCTCGCCTCCCTCGTGCACATGGACTGGCCCCGCAAGGAAGGGGGCATGAAGCGCTACACCTTCACCCGCGGCTGCTGCCTCACGCACGTCACCACCCACAGCACCTACCACCGCGCCCAGTGCGTCAACATGATGCGCCACCTCAACCTCCCCGGCCTCAGCGACAACCTCCCCGACCCCAGCGTCATCGAGTGGCAGTGGATGACCGAGTCGCCGCCGGTGGCGTTGTAACAAATCTAATAAGCTGGCGGTGCCCGGCGGTACGAGAAGACAGCACAGGAGCGACGAATGAAGCGTGTTCTGGCGGCGATCATGATGTTGTGCGTGTGCGTTGTCCCCCAGGCGATAGCGCAGACCACGGCGAGACTCCCGGGCGGACATTGGTCGTTCACGCTGCCAGCGAACTGGAAGTTGGTGGACGAGACAACACTCGAACGCGTCAACCGCGAGACGGCAGGAGTGAAGATCGTCGGGGTCAACGGACCGATCCAGTACGTGATGATGGCGGCGTCACAGGAGGGAGACGGCTGTTTCATGCTGGTGCAGTGGAGCGCATCTCCGCCGCCGAACGGAACGTTCGACAACTACGCGAAGGGAGTGACCAAAGGCGTGGGACAGGGCGTTGACGCGGTGAAGGGGTCGGTGGGAGACCGGCTCTCAGACTTAGCCGTGAGCGATCCAGAGGTGGACCGGCAGCGAGAGCGTGTATATCTGACCGGCCAGGTAACGGCGCCCGGTGCCGGAGCGGTGAAGTACCTTACGTGCCCGATCCTTGGAAGTGGGGAGACGATCACGCTCCACATCTACGCCCCCGCTGCGAGCTACGAGCAGCACCGCGCGGCGTTCCGGCAAATCGCCGACTCGTTCGCGTTCGATCCAGGGGCGGAGTACAAGTTCGCGAAGGCGCAGGGCTTTGACTTCGGGCAGATCGGATTGGCAACGTTGCTCGGTGCTCTCGCCGGTGGCGGTGTTTGGACTGCGCGGAAGTTGACCGGGCGAAAGTAGTCTTTCGCCCTTCCAGCGCACTTCACCTTGCGATCACCCGTGCCACCGATCACCGCGGCTCTGAGCGGTGATCGGTGTCTCCGCTCCGCTCTCCCCCTCCCCACACATTCCCCGCCGCAAGCTCCACCGAGTTCCCCGCCGGGTCGCGCACGTAGATCGACCGCCCACCCGCATCCCACACCACCTCGCGCTCCACCGCCACGCCGCGCGCGCCCAGCCACGCCAGCCACTCCTCGTACGCGTCATCGTCGATCCGCAGCGCCACGTGCCCAGCCCCGCGCGCGCCGTGCGCGGGTGCGCCGCGCCCCGTCCGCTCGCTCCACGCCGGGTCAAACAGCAGCAGCATGCACTCGGGCCCAAGCCTGAAGACCGCCGACTGCGCACCCCCCCCGACTTGCCGCAGCGCCCGCAGCCCCAGCACACCGGCGTAGAACGCCGCCGCCGCCGGCACATCCGCCGCGTAGAGCACCGTCTCGAACACCTGCCGCACGGGCGGAGGCCCGTTTCCCGTCTGATCCATGGCCGCAGCGTACCACCTACCATCCCGCTCACGCTCGGGGCGCGGCCGCGGACTGTCCGCTCGCCGCTGAGAAGCACCCGTTGAACCTGATCCGGTTTGTACCGGCGGAGGGAACGCGACCATGACCCAGCTCGGCCAAGCGCTGCCCGTTGACCACGCGTCGCTCATCCTCGCCAGCGGCGCGTACGACGCCGGCCGCATCGCGGGCGTCGTGATCCTCGCCGCCATCATCACCTTCTTCATCGTCCGCCGGCTCGGCATCATCCGCTCCAAGCGGTGATCCGCCGCCGCGCGCACCCGCACCAACACCGCCCTCACCTGCGCGGCCACACCAACATCGAGCAACCCATGACCATCTCCACCTCCCCCCTCCACCGCTTCCGCCCCCCAACCCACGGCGCCCGCAACCCCGGCAATGAGCCCACCGCGACAACGCCCGGCTCCTTCGCCCTCGCCCACGATGTCGGCGGCGCACTCATGTTCGCCAGCCCCGACACCCCCGGCATGCCCGCCCCCAGCACCAAGACCGCCTGGGACTTCCTCCCCGAAGGCTGGAGCGTCGAGGCTTTGGGTGGCTCTGTCTTGGGTAGCCCGGTGGTCCCCGCCGGGCATGGGGCAGAACCCGGCGGGGACCGCCGGGCTACCCCCGCCAACGACGGCGAGCGTGCCACCGCCGCCTGCTCCTGCTGCAAGAACGAAACCACCAAGAAGGTCGAGTTCACCACCGCCCGCGGCCAGCACCTCCGCGTCACCTACCCGCGCGACTTCCAGCCTGTCACCCAGCTCGAGTCCGCGCGGCTGGGCATCGTCACCCCGCAGATGAAGCGCGTCGCCGAGCGCGAGCCGCACTTCAACGTCCTCTTCCCCGGCAAGGGCGCCGAAGCCGTCCGCGACGAGATCGCCGCCGGGCGGCTCGTCATCCCCGCCAACATCAACCACCTCAAGCACAAGCTCGACCCCATGGCCATCGGCCGCGCCAGCAAGACGAAGGTGAACGCCAACATGGGCGCATCGCCGGTCTCCAGCGGCACCGATGAAGAAGTCGAGAAGCTCAAGTGGGCCGAGAAGTGGGGGGCCGACACCGTCATGGACCTCTCCACCGGCGGCGACCTCGACGCCTGCCGCGCTGCCATCTTGCGTGAGAGCACCGTCCCCATCGGCACCGTCCCCATCTACTCGATGATCATCGGCAAGAAGATCGAGGACCTCGAATGGCCCACCATCGAGGCGTCGCTGCACCACCAGGCCAAGCAGGGCGTCGACTACTTCACCATCCACGCCGGCGTCCGCCGCGCACACCTCAAGCACGTCAAGAACCGCCTCATCGGCATCGTCAGCCGCGGCGGCTCGCTCCTTGCCAAGTGGATGCTGGTGCACAACCAGGAGAACATCATGTACACGCGCTGGGAGGAGATCTGCGACATCCTCCGCACGTACGACGTGACCTTCTCCATCGGCGACGGCCTCCGCCCCGGCGGCCTGGCCGACGCGACCGACGATGCCCAGCTCGCCGAGCTCGAAACCCTCGGCGAACTCACCGAGCGCGCCTGGCGCAAGGGTGTGCAGGTGATGATCGAGGGCCCCGGCCACGTGCCGTTCGACCAGATCGAGTGGAACGCCAAGATCCAGCGGACGCTCTGCCACGGCGCGCCGTTCTACGTCCTCGGCCCGCTGGTGACCGACATGTTCCCCGGCTACGACCACATCACCTCGTGCATCGGCGCAACCTCCATGGCCTACCACGGCGCCGCGATGTTGTGCTACGTCACACCCAAGGAGCACCTGGGCCTGCCGAAGAAGGACGATGTGAAGCAAGGCTGCATCGCCTACAAGATCGCCGCCCACGCGGCCGACATCGCCCTGGGCATCCCCGGCACGCGCGACCGCGACGACGAGCTGACCAAGGCCCGCGCTGCGCTCAACTGGGAGAAGCACTTCGAGCTCAGCTTCGACCCCGACACCGCCCGCGCCTACCACGACGAGGACCTCGACGTCGACACCGACTTCTGCGCCATGTGCGGCCACGACTGGTGCAGCGTCCGCATCAGCAAGGAGATCGTCGAGTTCGTCAGCGGCAAGGCCGAGGGCTTCGAGCGCGTCGGCGCGGGCGGAAAACCCGGCGCGGCCATCAAGTCCGCAGCCCTCACCCCGCAGCAGCAGGAGATCCTCGCCAAGCGCGGCGTCCTCTCGCCCGACGAGATCCACAAGCTCGCCAGCAAGACCAAAAAGGTCATGGCCACCGCACAACGAGCCCCGGGCGGAAGCCCGGGGACGGAGCACGCTGAGGCTTCCAAGCTCTCCTGCCACTCCGACTACGTCGACCCCGAGACGGCGAAGAAGGTCCAGGCCGAAAAGCTCGTACAAGTGAACCTCGCCCCGGCGTTTGGGATTGCGAAAGAGGACCGGGTCATCTGACATCCGGCCGGGCATGCTTCAAGCAAGACGCGACCGCCAAGGAACGTTGACTTGCTGCCTTGGACCGCGGCAGCGGTCATATGACATAGCCGGGGGTCAGGCGGTCCTCCGCCGCCACCCCCGGTAGGCAGGCAACGAATCTCCCCTTCCTTGCTGCCGCAGGCAATGGAGGTAGGCGATTCGCCGACCGGCTTGTTCTTGCCCGGAAGAAGGCAAAGGCCAAGGCGGTTCTTCTGATAACGCCGTGCTCTCGGGAGCGGAGCGCACGAAAGCCCGGACCGTGTGTTCACGAGCGGAGCGCATGAACTCCGGAAGTCAATGAGTGCCCGAAGGGCCTGCCCAATCGTCAGGCAACGCCTGCTTCAAACGCCTTTCGGGAGCACAGGGTCGGCGCTCCCGAGCCCCGAAGGGGCGGGCAGGTTGTAGCCACGGGTGACCGACGCGCAGCGAGGGAACCCGTGGACAGCGAAGAACGAATCCCCCCTTCCTTGCTGCCGCAGGCAATAGAGGCCGGCGCTTCGCCCGACCGGATCGCGAGACGCGCCGAAGAAGGCCAAGACAGTGTTGTTGATAACGTGGGGGCCTTTGCGCAACTGGTCGCATGACGCACAAGAGCCCCCACGTGAGGGAGCATGGGGTGGGTCGATTAGACGCGATTTTTGGTGCCACGTTTGGGCATCTGCACCTCCAAGGTTGCGCTGCGGGCATCCTCTGCCTCCCGCAGTATTTCCTCGTCGGTCATCGCACGCTCAATCGCTTTGTCGAGCGGGGCCGCCGGTCCACTCGGCTTCGTCGGCGCGGGCGCGGCACGCTGCTTCATGTGCTTAAGAAGGTTGTTCTCTTCGCGGAGATTCCGGTTAGCTTCGGCGCGGCCCGCCAAAACTCCTTCCTGAAAGCCACGTTCGTATCCGCGTCGGTTTGCTTCTGGCTGCCGATCCACCAGGTCCTTACACTTGACTGTTAGCGCAGCGTTCTCTTGGAGAAGCTCACAAACCCTCCGCTCCAAGGCGTCCTTTTGGTCCACGAGCGGTGCACCTGACGTCATCTCATCTAGGTACGAGCCCAATACCTCCCACGCAGCATGCAGATTGTCTGACCACACTCGTAAGAGCTTCCTGCGGGTTTCAGGTTCGGGCGGTAATGACTCAAGGTCTGCCTTCATCATGGTAAGCACGTGCATCGCATCATCCCGCTGTTTGCCAAGGTCTTCGACAAAGCTCACCCAACCCATAGGGCACCTCCGGAATGATGGGATTCTACTGTGGTATCTACAGTTCGGCGGGCGGCTGGGCCAATCTCCTGCGATCCGGGTGGCACGATCAGGCCTGCTTTGAGGCTTGGCCGTATGCCTTGTTGCCTTCAGCGGGGGTGCGGGGGCGGCAGCCCCTGCATTGCCTTTGCCTTCGGCCCTGATGTCTTCTAGGCATTGCTTTTGGCGAGGGGGCACAGCAAGGGCGGCCGCTCACCGCACGTTCCCGCGCACGGGATTCGAACGGGCACCCCCCCCGGACCTCCCGCTGGCCCCGCCGCACGGTCCGCATGCCCCCCGCCGTCGCGTTGTAGACCCTCCGCGTCGTCCGGTGGCCCCCCGGCGTCGCGTTGTTGCCCTTCCGCGTCGTCCGGTTGCCTTACAACGTCGTCCGTATGCCCTTCCGCGTCGTCCGTATGCCCGACAGCGTCGCGTTGTGGACCCTCCGCGTCGTCCGGAGGACCCCGCGGACGGCGTTGTTGGTGCATCTTTTGCGCACGGCGGGCCAGCGAGCGGCGATGGTGAGCGAATAAGGCGGGTGGACGTTGGGGCGTCAGGATAACTGGCGGTTCGAGGCGTCATCCACCCCAGAGGGAGCTCACCCATACCCACATCCCGGCGAGGCCGCCCCGGCGGTGTTGCGGCGCTGGTGGCCTGCCGCGGATTTGTCCGTCGTGCAGGTACCGGCGGAATGCACCGATTGGCACGACCGACGGGTCTTGGCAATGCCGGTCGTGATTCGTTTCGGCCTTGAATCGCTGCCACGCCAATTCGTACCGGGGCTCGTCGAAGTACAGCTGGTCCATCCATTCGCTGACTTCATCCTTGCTAGAGCGCGTCAGCTCCATGCGGTCGAAGAACCGGATCACCATGATCTGGCGAGCGGTGGGGGGCCGGCGCTCCAGCAAGTCTTCGATGAGGTGAGACGCCTCGCCCTTCGTCATTCCATCGGTAACGAGTCCGCCAAGGTCCCGGATGTACTCGATCTGCCTGGCCGTTGCGGCATGGCGCATCCAAGCGGGTTCATCGCCAGGAGTACAGGGAAGACCGATCGCCTCAAGGTGGGTCGAGACAACGCCGCGAACCTCCTTCGGTACCACACGCTCGAAAGCGCACTTCAGTCGATAGGCCTCTGCACCGTCGATTGCGCCATCTGCGACGATCTCGCGCGTGATTGCACGCAGGAACGGAACGGCCGGGACTGAGGTGTCGGCCGTTCGGAGGTAGATGTGAAAGTTCTCGACTTCGTCGATGGTGATTTCGCCATCGTGGCACGTGGCGAGAGTCCGGTCGATGAGGTTCTTGCCGACCTGTGAGCCTGCTTCCTTAGCCGTGAGGGTGATGCGGGTGCGGGCCTTGGCCATGGGCCGAGCATACCAGAGGCTGTATTGGCCGCTCGTCGGGGGTTCGCAAAGGGGGGCGCCCCCCTTTGCACCGCACTTCTGCCCTTTGCCAGCCGCTGCAATCAACCCCAGCCTGCGGCCGCAAGGAAGGGCCGATTCAATCTCGCTTTCCGGGGGCTGCGCGGCCCGCGGGGCCTGCTTGCCCCCGGCTACAAACGTGAACCCCTCCGGGGTTCTCAAGGCACCCTTCGCTCCGCTCGCGATGAACAATCACGCGCGGCCAAGCGCGTTGAGTCTCCTGCTCGCGACCAGCGACCCGCGACTACTCCCCTCTCACGGCCGCGCATACACCCGCACCTCATCACCAATCCGCACCGACAACTGCCGCAGCGTGTTGTTGAGCACCTCCATCGTGATCGGCTGAGCCTGTGGCGCTGCACCGTCCGCTCCTTGCGCCTGCGCGGGCGCGGCTGGCGTGCCCGCAACTGGCGCGGCGGCTGAGGAGGGTGAGGGCGGCGGTGGCGGAGGGGGGGGAGGG
>CAYOGE010000038.1:0-34744 GCA_964403525.1 uncultured Phycisphaeraceae bacterium
GGCGGGCGCCGGCGCAGGAGCCGGGGCGGGCGCAGGGGCTGGAGCAGGCGCGGGCGCAGGGGGCTGCGCCAGGGCCAGGGTCATCACACTTACAACGCCAACGACACCGGCGAGCTTCCGCATAAATCGTCCTTTTTCTGGGTGCGAGGGGAACCGGTGAGTCTAGGTCGAATCGGCGCCGATCGCACGCGGCGCAGACCAACGAAAAGGCCCCGGGCGCTGCGCCCGGGGCCGGAAGTTCAACACCGATTCCACTCGATCACTTCATCGCGGTCTTCTTGCTGTCGGACGCCGCCTTGAGCGCCTTGGCAAGCTCGCCGTCCATCGACGACGGGTGCCCGATGTACGCGATCTTGCCGTCGTGGCCGACGATGAACGCGCAGGGAATGCCCCCCTGCTTCGCTGCCTGCATCCAGTCCTTGGACATTGCGCGGTTGCCGTCGAACGCCACGCGGTAATCCATCCCCTCGCCCTGCTTCTTCACAAAGTTCTGGACGCCGGCGAGCCGGGTGTCCTCGGGCTGCTTGCCGTCCTTGCCGGCCTTGGGCATGCGCTCGCTCGATGCGACGCCGATGACGACCAGTTCCGGGTGCTCCTTCTGGATCTTGGTCAGGTGCGGAATGCTGGCGATGCACGGACCGCACCAGGTCGCCCAGAACTCAACAACGTAGACCTTGCCGTTCTCGAGCGACTTGACCTCTTCGCCCTTCACCCAGGCGTCAACCTTGATCGCGGGAGCCTTGTCGCCGACCTTGAGCGACGCCGGCGTCTCATCCTTCTTCTTGTCGCCCTCGCTCCCCTTGGGAGCGACGATCTTCGTCGGCGCGACCGGCTTGCGTGCGTCGGGCGTCTTGTCACCCGGCTGAGGATCGGCCATCACCGAGCCCGCCGCAATCACCAGCGCCAACGCCGACAGAGTCAACTTGCACATTCGAATGCTCCAAAGAAGGGATTAAGGAAGAAACCGCCCGACCGCGAGGCTCAATCGTACCAGAGCCGCCAGGGTGGTGCGCCCAAACTCATCCCGTACACCCGAAACACCTCCAGGCCACCTCCGCCGAGATCGCCTGTGCCACGTTGATAGCCGCCCCTTCGGGTGCTCCCAAACGCCGACGTTCGACGGCCGCCTGCACTGAGTCAGAAGGGTCCGCTCTGACGATCGGCACATCCGAACCAAAGACCAGGCCGCGTTCGACGTTGCCCGGCTCAAGCCCGCTCGCCAACAAGTCACGCAGTGGCAACACCTTGCGCTCGACGTGCGCAAGCGTGCGTTGGATCACCTCAACATCTGCCAGCAGGTGGCAAGGCTGCACGCTGCAGGCCACACCGAGCTGCCGGAACCGCCCGACGTCCGCGCCGTCGACCAGCTCGCAGTGCTCAATCCGTCCGCCGCGCTGCCGCGGCCGGACTCGCTCAAAGCAGTCCAGCACCATCCGCACGGCGCCGTCACCGATCGCGTGCACCGCAAGGTGTTTGCCCACCGCGTCGCACCGTGCGATCGCCGCTTCGACCTCTTCCCGCCTGTGCATCGCCGTTCCTCGTCCGCCGCCGGCGTAGGGCTCCAGCATCAGCGCGGTCTGGCTGTTCAAGGTCCCGTCGGCGAAGAGCTTGCCACCGGCCAGACGGACCCTCGACGACTCGTACGCACGCGCTCGCGCCGCCTCATGCTCGATCCGAGCAAACGGGGGATACAAGAGCACAGACAACGGAAGCTCACCACGGCTCTCAAGCACCGCCAGCGCCGGACCCATCCACTCGGGGGTGTGCAGGTCGTGCGCCTCGACAAACCCCAAGGCCGCCAGGTGGGCCGCGCCCGCTCGCACCTGCTCGACCCGCTGAGCAAACGCGACCTCAGGTGCCGCGTTCCACGCCGCAACCGCGGCCTGTTCGATCAGCACGCCCGTTGCACTCCCCGCTGCATCGACGCACACCAACCCGTTTGGAGGCACCGGCACCCCTGCCCGCAGGCCCGCGGCCGCCATCGCCGCGCTGTTGGCAACGGCCATGTGGTGGTCAAACGAAAGTACCACCGCGGGCGTGCCGCGCGTCACCGCGTCGAGCTCTGCCAGCGTGGGCCAGCGGCGCTCGGCCCAACCCTCGATCCGCGCCGCGCGAACCAGAGCCCAGCCCCCGGCGCCCGCCGCCGAAGCCGCGCGCCCGACAACGTCCAGACACTCCGCAACGCTTGCGCACCGCTCGAGGCTCGGCTGCAGGAGCGACTCTCCGAGCATCCCCAGGTGCGCGTGCGCTTCGCGGAGCCGCCGGCCGCCGATGCTCGAGCAGCCGTCAACCACGCCCACCCTCCCTCTCACCGAGCAGCGCCGCGACAAACGCCGCCGCGGACGCGTCGCCGAGCCGCTCGGCGGCCCGCACACGCATCACCGATGTTCGAGTGCGAACGTCGATCCCCCGTTGATCAACACCCACCGCCGTCGGCTCAAAGGCTTGCGTCCCAAGCCGGGCCGAGACCCCACGCGCGAGCCTTTGGCGATCGGCATTGAGCGTGCGCAGCAGTGTCGGCTCGTTGCCAAGCGTGTTCACGAGTTCGATCTCGTCACCATCCACCACCGCTCCACCCAGCCGTGCCCCTTGCGCTGCCGCCACGGCAAACCGCGAGGTTCCACGCCTCCCGTGATAGGCCTCCCAGCGATCAAGCAGCCTCCCAGCGTGCGCGGCACCGTTGCCTCCAGATCCGCCTCCCCCGTCGCCTTCACCGAGAGCCCGTACTTCAATCTGAATGCCCAGCCCATCGTCCCGCTCGTCTGGCACGTGAAGGACACCGTCCTCGACCCGTCCATCTTTCATGAAGCCGGGGGCCGGGAGCAGGATCACGCCATGCCCGATCACAAAGCCGACCCGCTCCAGGCGTTCGTGCACCTCCAGCACGCCCCGCCGCGCGTTGTTCCAAACACCCGCGTTGACTGCCTCGGCGTCTGTCATCGCTGATTCTTGACCGCCATCGCCCGGCGGGCACGCGATCGCCGCCGGCGCTCAGGACCGCTCCAAAAACAGACCCGCCCGAACGATGTTCGTCCGGGCGGGTCGGCTCGCTGGTTCGCGGGGTCGGCGTGAGGGGAGTTAGACTCACCCTGGCTCTGACCCCGCGGCCGCGGTGCGCGAGCGGCGCACTACGCGGCTGCTGTCGGGGAAGAAGTTACTTCTTCTTCGAGGCCTTCTTCTTGGCCTTCTTCTTTGCCTTCTTTGCCATGGTTCAACTCCTGGCTCAATCATTCTCCGGTTGATGCTCGTCACACGACGAACACCGCGGAGGGGATCAACAGTTCTATCGGAGGACGCACCGTGCAGACTTGAGCAACTTCTGCGCCGCTGCGCCCACCAAGACTCCAACGCGTGTATTCGATAAAGTTTTGGTGCCCATGTCAAATGTGCACATCGCCATCGTCGGCGCCGCCGGTCGCACCGGCTCGCGCATCACCGCTCTCGCGCTGCGCGACAGCGCCGTCACACTCACCGGCGCGATCGTGCGCGATGGGTCTCCGCTCGTCGGCGCGCCGGTCGATCCGGCACGTCCAGCGCTGCGTTACACCACGCTGCACGATGCGCCCACACCGCAGGTGGTGATCGACTTCTCAACCCCCGCTGCGCTCGCGCAGACCGCGCGGTTCGCAACCGAACGCGGAGCAGCGCTCGTCGTCGGCACCACCGGTCTCTCCGCCGAACATGAAGCGATCATGCGGGCATCATCCGCGATCGTGCCGGTATTGCGCACCCCGAACACCTCCGTCGGTGTCGCCGTTGTCGCACGCATCGCGGCTGATCTTGCGCGAACTCTCGGGCCTGATTACCGCGCGTCGATCGTCGACATCCACCACATCCACAAGAAGGATGCGCCCAGCGGAACGGCCAAGCGCCTCGCCGCTTCGTTGCGCAGCGCAGGCGCCTCGATCAGCGACGATCAGATCGAGTCGATACGCGAAGGAGAGGTCGTCGGAACCCACATCATCACACTCACCGGACTAGGTGAGTCCGTCGAAGTTATCCACAAAGCGACAACGCGCGATCTCTTCGCCCTCGGGGCCATCCGCGCCGCGAAATGGCTCGCAGAAAAAAAATCCGGGCTCTACACGATCGACGACACGCTCTGAGCCTTCTCGGACTCACCGCGCTGGGCCGAATGGCTCTCTTCACACCACCAGCAACGCGCTGCCTCTACTCTTCACGCTCTGTCAACGCCCGAGCCACAGCCCGATCGCTCCAAGCCATTCGCGTCCAGCGCGGTCGCGGTTGATGCGCATCCGACCATGGACGTTGTCGTTCTGGGCGGCGGCGTAGCCGGCCTTTACTCGGCTGCCGTGCTTGCAAAGCACGGGTATTCGGTGCTGCTTGTTGAGCGAGGGCTGCTGGGACAAGGACAGACGATCGCCAGCCAGGGCATCCTGCATGGCGGTATCAAGTACACGCTCGGCGGACAAGCCACGGAGGCGTCTAAGGCCGTCGCTGGGATGCCCGCCTGCTGGCACGCCGCAATGAACAACCTCCCTGGGGCCGATCTGGACCTCAGGGGCGTCACCACCCTCTGTCCTGCTCAGTATCTGTGGACCACTACGTCATTCTTCAGCCGAGTTACGGCCAGAGTTGCCGCCGCGACGATCCGCACGGCGGTCAAACCCGTTATGGCCGCTCAGGCCTGTGAGGGGCTGCGAGGAGCGACCGGCGTGAATATCCATCAGGTGGATGAGCCTGTCATAGACCCGCGATCACTCATTGAGACCCTTGAGTCGGTCTTTCGCTCGCACGGTGGCAGAATCACCGTTGCCCCCAATGCCTTGGACATTGACGGCGAGCGCCGCGAAATCCGGATCGGCAGTCAAACTGTCAGGTTTTCCACATTGGTCCTGGCAGCGGGCGAGGGGAACGAGACACTTCTTGCGCCGTTTGGAATCCAGGCAGCGAAGATGCAGCGGCGTCCGCTTCAGATGGTGATGGCCCGACCTGTCTCTGGCGCGTCAAAAGACCTTCCCCCGCTGTTTGGGCACTGCATCGCCGCCCTCAGCGACAAGCCGCGCATCACCGTAACCACTCAGAGGCAGTCGAGCTTGAGTGGACAGACCAGGAACGTCTGGTACATCGGCGGTCAACTCGCGGAGACAGGCGGCGGCATTCCGCTTGGCGAGCACCTGCGAAGAGCGCGCGCTGAGGTACAAGCGTGCCTCCCTTGGATCGATCTCTCACAAACAGAGTGGGCCGGCTTCAGCGTCAACAGGGCCGAGGGTGTAACTGCCAGTGGCTCTCGGCCGGACATGCCGGTCGTGGTCTCCGCAGTCGGTGCAAGCGGCGGGCACATCTTTGCCGTCTGGCCGACAAAGCTTGTCTTCGCGCCGCTGGCGGCCGAGATCCTGCGGACGCACATCGCACGGGTCACTGAGCCCACACCGCCCGACGATAAAGCGGAATACGTTGCTCGCCTTCGAGGCCTGATCGCTCCGCTTGTCGCCCCCCTCCCCTGGGACCGCGAGGACATCCAATGGAGCTAAGGCGCCTTGGCCGAACCGGCCTCGACATCTCCCCCGTCGGCCTCGGCACCGTCAAGCTCGGGCGTGACAGCGGCCTGAAGTACGCTGTCCCGGCTCGCATCCCCACCGATGGCGAGGCACTCACCCTCCTGCGCACCGCCCACGAGCTCGGCATCAACCTCATCGACACCGCGCCGGCCTACGGCACCTCCGAAGAGCGGCTCGGCCTCCTCCTTCCGCAGATCGCCCCGCGCGACCGCTGGGTAATCTCCACCAAGGTCGGCGAGATCTTTAACCCGACCACCGCCACAAGCCGCTACGACTTCTCACCCGCCCACATCCGCTCCAGCATCCACCGCAGCCTCAAGCGCCTCCAAACCGATCACCTTGACATCGCCCTCCTCCACTTTGCTTCCTCAACCGACCTCGACGAGCGGGTCCTGAGCGGCCAGGCAGACTTTCCCCCCACCGATCCCCAGCACGCCGAAGCGCTCGCGACACTCCGCGACCTGCGCGACCAGGGGCTCATCCGCGCAGTCGGTGCCTCAACCGGCACAATCGCCGGCGGCCTGCTCGCCGCCAACGTTGCCGACGTCGTCATGGTCACGCTCAACGCCATCGACCAATCCCAGATGGAGGTGGTGAACGCCGCGCACAAAGCAGGCCGGGGCGTCCTGCTCAAGAAGCCACTCGCCAGCGGCCGCGCCGAGCCATGCACGCTCAAACCGCTCCTGGCCACCCCCGGCGTCACCAGCGCGATCATCGGCACAACGAACCCCGTCAACCTTCGCGCTGCGGCGAGAGCCTTGTCATAGCTCAGATCGCTCGTCGCCCGCGACGGACCGAGCCCACTCACCGCACGACCGGGTGGGCCTCTGCAGACTCCGCCGTGCCCCGCGCCGCGAAGCCGCTCACCACCCCCGCGTGCTGGCGGATTAACGCCACCACAGCCGGGTCGCTCGAAGTCTCACGCACCCGCACCCCTTTCCCCGTCGGCTCGATCTCAAGCCTGATCTTGTCGGCCGCGTCGAACACCGCCACGTAGAGCGGGTCCCACTGGCGCAGACGTGCCCCCGTCTCCACCCGCTTCTTCATCGCGGCGACGTGCTCGGTGATCAAGGCCGCGACGCGTGGATCGTCCGACTCGGTCACCGACTCGATCCCGCCGTCGATCTCGCGGAACTCGCGCCGGATCTTCTGGTGCTTCTGCAACATCTCCGTGAAGACATCGCGGTCATGTGCCAGCGTGCCGACCGGCGCCGCTGAGGACTCGGCTGGCGCTGCGCCCTCGCCGCTGCCTCCCTTGCACCCGGCAAGCGTGATCAGCGCTGCCACCGATAGCATCGCAAGCGTGTACTTCATGCGCGAGAATAGGCCCAATGGCCGACGGTTCACCCACCGCTAAAACGGTGCCTCTTCGGGCGGATCGTCCACGCCACCGTCCCCGCGCTCGGGCCCCCCACCATCCCGGTGCGACTCGATCGGCCCCGCGCTGCGCACAGTCCCGCTGAAACCGCCCCCGCCCCCGCCGTGGTACCCCGACGACCCGACCTCATCAACCTCCGGCGTGAACACCGGCCCGCGCGATCCCCCCCCGCCGCCGCCTTGAACGCCCGCGAACGCGTCACCTTCGCTGCGGTTCTTAAACCGCGTCTCGCCCGGCACGAACGTCAGCTTCACCGCGCCCGTCGGGCCGTTGCGCTGCTTCGCAACGATCACCTCGGCGAGGTTGATCTTCTCACGGTTCAGCTCGTCAAACTCAGGCGAGTTCGGGTCCCAGGCCGGCTCACCCTTGTGGTAGTACTCCTCGCGGTGCAGCAGCAGCACCACGTCCGCGTCCTGCTCCAGCGAGCCCGACTCACGCAGGTCGCTCATCCGCGGCCGGTTCCCCTCGCGGTTCTCGGCGCCGCGGTTGAGCTGCGAGAGCGCGATGATCGGCACGTTCAGCTCGCGCGCCAGAGCCTTCACGCCACGCGAGATCGCCGACACCTCCACCTGCCGGCTCTCACGCGCCTGCGCCGGCGCCGTCAGCAGCTGCATGTAGTCGATCACGATCAGCTTCACCTTGTGGTTCGCCACCATCCTGCGGGCCCGCGCCCGCAGCGCCGTGATCGAAAGGCCCGGCGTGTCGTCGATAAAGATCGGAGCCTCAGCCAGGTCCTTCGCCGCGTCAAGCAGCGTCTGGTAATCGGCCCGCGCCAAGTGCCCGCTGCGGATGTCCTGGCTGCTGATCCGCGCCCAGGCGCTCATCAATCGCTGGCACACCGACGCCTTGCTCATCTCAAGGCTGAAGAACCCCACCGGGTTGCGCTGCCGCCCCTGCTGCGGCGTGATGGAGTACGGGACGTTGGTGCCCAGCGCCGCAAGCTCGGCGATGTTCATCGCGATCGCGGTCTTGCCCATCGAGGGGCGGGCGGCCAGGATGATCATCTCGCCCGGCTGCAGGCCGCCGAGCATCTCGTCGAGCTGGTCGAACCCGGTCTTGATGCCGCTCGCCAGGCCGCGCCCCTCCGCCTCCTGGATGCGCGTCCACTCCTGCATCACCAGCTTGCCGAGCTCCTCCGCCTCCGACACCTGCTCCTGCTGGGCGATCTCGAAGATCCGCTGCTCCGCCTTGTCGATGAGCAGCTTGGCATCCTCGCCCGTCGCCTGTGCACGCTCGTACACCTCGTGCAGGATCTCACCCGCCGCGGTGATCAGCCGGCGCAGCCTGTGCTTCTCGGCAACGATCTGGGCGTAGTACACCGCGTTGGCCGAGGTCGGCACCGCGTTGGCCAGCTGCATCAGGTAGTCGGGCCCACCCACACCGTCGAGCTTTCCCGCGTCGTTGAGCGCCTGCGCCAGCAGCATCACGTCCGCCTGGCCGTGCTTGTCACCGAGCGTCAGCAGCCCCTGATAGATCGCCTGGTTCGCCTCGGTGTAAAACGCCGCGGCCTCGCGGATCACGCTCATCACATCGGCGATGCACGCGGGGTCGATCAGCATCGAGCCCAGCACCGCCGCCTCCGCCTCGGGCGCGACCGGCGGCTGGCGGTCGAGCAGCTTCGGAATCTCAACGATCACCGGGCCGCTGCGGTTTCGGTATGGCGTGAACGGTTCGGACATGTGAAAGCGACTCTAGCCGCAGACGTGGCTCAGCGGGCACAAGCGCCCGCCCATCCACGATCCCTCACCGGAAACGACAGCTTCCTCGCTGCCAGGGCCGCCGCGACGCCCGATTTGGCGCTCTGGGGAACCTCGGCCGCGCAGATCAACGGTGCCGCGGCGCGAATAGGGACATGTGCGTAATCAATCGGTGAAACCCGCAGACGCTGTGAACGTCTAAGCTCCAAGACTGAGCGGGGGCAGTCGGACACCGCCGCGGCGGCGCCGGCGACATTCAATCGGAGACCCTCCTTGCCAAACCCCTCAGTATGGACAGCGTTCGCCCTTTGCTCACTGACCGGGGCGAGCGTGCCCGCCTTGGGAGATGTTCGCTTCGCGAACGCTTCGCTCGCCAGCGGCAGCAACGATGGCACGAGCTGGGCCAACGCGTTCCGCGGGGCGGACGCGCTCACCCGCGCCATCGCCGCCAGCACCGCTGGTGACCAGGTCTGGGTCGCCGCCGGCAGGTACGTCCCCTCGATCACCGGCGACCGCGCAGCCACCCACACACTCAAGTCGGGCGTCACGCTGCTGGGCGGGTTCAACGCGACGGAGACACTCGCCACCCAACGGAACCCCGCGGTCAACGTCACCACACTCTCTGGCGACCTCAGCGGCAACGACGGCGCGTGGCCGGGCACCGCCGGCCGCGGCGACAACAGCCACCACGTGCTGAGCGCGACCGACACGGGGTCAAGCGGCACGATCGACGGCTTCACGATCTCAGGCGGTTACGCCAACGTGGGCGGCACAGGCCTCGACAGCGACAAGGGAGCGGGACTGATCGTCCTCGGCGGCGCAACTCCAGCCATCATCAACTGCCGGTTCGTCAACAACCGCACGACCTTCGGCGGCGGAGCGGTTTACATCCGCCAGAGCAGCCCCACGCTGACCGACTGCACGCTCGTTGCCAACAACGGCGGGACCTACGGCGGCGCGTGCGACATGGCCAACCTCTGCAACCCCGTCTGGACCCGCTGCACCATCGAGGGCAACACCGCCGGGCGTGCCGGCGGCGTCGAGGTCTACGGCGGCAGCCAGCCGGTCTTCAGCAACTGCCTTTTCATCAACAACACCTCCACCGCCACCGGCGCAAGCGCACCCAAGGGAGGCGGCGCTCTCTACATCCAGCAGTCCACCGTCACCGTGCGCAGCTGCACGATCAGCGGCAACACCTCCGCCGTCAGCGGCGGCGGACTGCTGAACGTCAACGGTGACGTCAGGGTCGCAAACTCCATCCTCTGGAACAACCGGGGCCCCGCCAGCGCGACAACCGACCAGCAACTCGTCGGCGCTGGCTACACGGTTCTCTACAGCGTCGTGCAAGGCGGCTACCCATCCGGCACCGCCGTCCATACAACCGAGCCCCTCTTCGCCAGCGCGACGGACTTCCGGTTGCAGGCCACTTCGCCCGCGATCGACGCGGGCAGCAACGCCGAAGCAGGCACCGACGTGTACGACCTCGACAAGCGTGCACGCAAGGTCGATGATCCGCGCCGCATCGATACCGGCGCGGGCGGGCGACCGATCGTCGACCTCGGCTGCTTCGAGCGCCCGTACGACTGCGTTGCCGACATGGGCGGCGCAGGCGGCGAGCCCGGCGCCGACGGCCAGCACGACAACAACGATTTCGTCGTGTTCATCGATCGCTTCTTCAACCAGAATCCGCTGGCCGACCTCGGCAGCGTCGGCGGTGCCCCCGGCGCTGACAGCGTTTTCGACAACAACGACTTCGTCGTCTTCATCGACGCCTTTTTCGCTCAGTGTCCCTGAAGTACACTGCCGACATGAACCAGTGGTTGCTTGTTGCCATCGGAGGTGCGGCCGGATCGCTTCTCCGTTTCGCGATCGCGGGCGCCCTTAACCCCCCGCGCCCAGGCGCGAACGCGCAGCAGTGGAGCACCTTCCCGACGGGCACGCTGGCGGTCAACCTCATCGGGTGTGCGCTCATTGGCCTCATCGCCGGCTGGCTCGAAGGCGGCGCGATCCCGGCCGGCTCGCCCGCTTCTGCCTGGCGGCCCCTGCTCCTGGTCGGGGTCCTTGGAGGGTTCACCACGTTCAGCACGTTTGGCATCGAGACGGTACTGATGCTCAGGTCAGGGTTCATCATGCCGGCCCTCGCCTACGTCGCCGCAAGCACCGCCCTGGGAATTACCCTCGCAGCCGCTGGATACTCCCTCGCCGCGCGAAACTAGGCTCCACTTCGTGCGCGTGCCGCCGCGGCATGACAGCCGAAGCGAATGAATAGAAGTAGACAGCGTCGAATCTGCATCTACCCTTAGGTATCACGCGAATCCGGGCATCCCCACGCGCGAGAGGCCTCCGGATCAGCCAGCACCGCGGATTTCCAGCCCGCTCGAGTCGTCCCCTCGAATCGGGGGATAAGCAGTTCACCCGATGACCAGTCTCCAACCAATGACCGAGCCGCCGCGACCCGCACCTTTGGCCCCCGCCACAACGGCCGCTCAAACACGGCCGCGGTCGCAACGTCCACTGGTCGCCGGGGTAACGGTGATCATCCCCGCATGGAACGAAGAAGCATCGATCGCCGACACGGTCCGGTCGGTGCAGGCCCAGACCGTCACGCCGGTTGAGATCATCGTGATCGACGACTGCTCGACCGACCGCACGGGCGATGTCGCTCGCTCGCTGGGCGTAAAGGTTGTTCGCCCGGAAAAGAACAAGGGGAGCAAAGCGAGCGCGCTGAACTACGGCATGGGTTTCCTCACCAGCGAACTCGTGCTGGCCATCGACGCCGATACAACCCTCGCCCCGGACGCTCTGGAAAAACTCCTCCCCGCGATGGACCACCCAAACGTCGCCGCGGCCAGCGGGTTCGTGCTGCCGCGCCACGTGCGGACGCTCTGGGAGCGCGGACGGTACGTTGAGTACCTCTACGCCTTCGGCTTCTACAAGCCGATCCAGGACTACTACCGCAAGCCGCTGATCGCCTCGGGCTGCTTCACCATCCACCGCACGGCCGAGCTGCTGGAGCTCGGCGGCTGGTCCGAGCGCACCGTCGGCGAGGACATGGACCTGACGTGGACGATGTACGAGCGTGGCCGCGTGGTGCGCCACGTGCCGGGCGCGGTCTGCTACCCGATCGAGCCGCACTCGTTCGCCTTCATGAGCAAGCAGCTCAAGCGCTGGAGCCACGGCTTCTGGCAGTGCCTGCGTGTGCACCGTGAGAGCCTCTTCAACATCCCTCACCTGCGGATGATGGTGACGGTTGCGCTGTGGGACAGCACGCTGGCGATGCTCACGCTCTTCCTGATGATCCCGCTGCTGTCGGTGCTGGTGCACCCGCTCTGGCTGCTGCTGTACATCATCGACATTCCGGCGGTGCTGGTGCCGGTGATCGTGGAGGGGCGGCGGCACGGCACGGTCTGGAAGGGTGTCAGCAGCATCCCCGCCTTTTACGCGCTGCGCTACGTGAACTACTGGTTCATGCTCAAGGCTTTCTGGGATGAGTTCGTCGTGAACAAGCCGCTCAAGACGTTCGTGAAGGGACACTAAGCACCATGATCCCCGGGCTCCCGATTACCGGCGTCGGCGCACTCTTCTACCTCCTGCTCACGCTCTACATCCCGGTGCGCGAGGGGTATCGCCGGCTGCGCGGGCGGTCCACGCCGCAGCAGAACCGAGAAGGGCTCCGCACGTTCTTGCGCCAGATGATGATGCAGAGCGGTGTGCTCGTCACGATCGCGCTGCAGGCGGTGCTGATCGTGCTCATCGCACCCGCGCTCGCGGCCAGGGGCGTGAACGTGCCGATGAGCGGCACAAGCGCAGAGTCGATCACGACCCGCGCCACGGGGCTGCTCACCGGCGGCCTCATCGCGGGCGGCGTCATGCTGCTTGCCCTGTTCATCTTCGTGCAGGGTGTGCGCTTCTTCCTGCGGCTCAAGGCCCACATCGAAGACGGCGACGAACTGCTTGGGGGCTGACCGGCTGCCACCATGTGGAGCCACACGGTTCGGGGTACAGGTTACCCGCTTTGTCAACTAGCCATTAAGAAAAAAGGTTGTCCACCGCGCCGGCGCGTGTACTCTGAATCATATGAGGGCACTCCACACTCTACGAATCGTCCCATGCCTCCCGGCGGCAGCTGTGGTCCTTGTGATGCTGATCGGGCACCCTGCGATGGGCCAGACCGTCATTTTGAGCGAGACCTTTGATACCGGCCTCGCCGCCGCGATTGAACCCGGCGCCGCCGCCCGCACGGGCGTTCAAGGCTTCGCCGGACTCGGCCCCCTTGGGAATCAGTTTGGTGGCCAGTTCCTCCGCAGCCCGACCGGAAACACCGTCACAGTGACGCTAACAAACCTTCCGCCGCACACGGGTCTCAGCGTGCTCTTCCTATTCGCCGCGATCGACTCGCTCGACGGCACGGGCGCGTCACCACCCTTTGGCGACTTCCTCAACGTCTCGCTCGACGGCGTGTCGTTCTTCCGCGAGTCGTTCGCCAACGCCGATCCAAGCCAGACCCAGTCGTACGCCCCGCCGCCGGGCGTGCAGCTCGCACGCCGTGTCGATCTGGGGTTCAGTGGCCCCGGCAGTTACTACACCGACAGCGCCTACGACCTGAGCGCAGACCCTGTCTTTCACAACCGGCCGCACACCGCCTCGACGGCCGTCGTGACGTTCTTGATCGAGGGGCCGGGCATCCAGCCTCTTGACGATGAGTCGTGGGCGATGGACAACCTGAGGCTCGTGCTCGAGGGGACAACGACGGCCTGTGGTCCGGCCGATGTTGGACGTCAGGGCGGTGCTCACGGCGCTGATGGGGTTCTCGACAACAACGACTTCATCGTGTTTATCGACCTCTTCTTCTCGCAGAGCCCACTCGCTGATCGCGGCACAACCGGCGGCGTCCCCGGCTCCGACGGGGCGTGGGACAACAACGATTTCATCGTCTTCATCGATCAGTTCTTCGCCGGTTGCTGAGCGGCCGCGGCTCTCTTTCTTGCGAGCCTAGACCTCGTCGAACTGCGCAGTGAAGTGACGAAGAACCTCCGGCGCTTCGATGATCCGCAGGCCGCGGAGCAAACTCCGCGCCTCGTAGACCTCCGCGCACGCCTCGGCGACGTAGTCGAAGTGGCTCTGCGAGTAGACCCGCCGTGGGATCGCCAGGCGGACGAGCTCCATCGCCGGCCGCCGGCCCGGGCCCGCCATGACGCTCCCGATCTCGCAGCTGCGGATGCCCGCCGCGCGGTACAGGGCGCAGACGAGGGCCTGCCCGGGGAACTGCTCGGGGGGGATGTGCGGCGCGAAGTGAGCGGCGTCGATGTAGATCGCGTGACCGCCCGGCGGCTCGATGATCTGGATGCCGCTGGCGAGCAACATGTTGCCCAGGTACTCCACGCTGCGGATCCGGTAGCCGAGGTAGTCCTCCTGGACTACCTCCTTGAACCCCTGTGCCATGGCCTCGAGGTCGCGGCCGGCGAGCCCGCCATAGGTTACGAACCCCTCGGTGAGGATGAGCAGGTTGCACGCCCGCCGAAAGAGGGCCTCCTGGCGGATCAGCAACAGCCCACCGATGTTGACCAGCCCGTCCTTCTTCGCGGAGATGGTCGCGCCGTCGGCAAGGTCGAACATCGCACGCGCGATCTCGTGCACGGGCTTGCCCGCGTGCTCACGCTCCCGGGAACGGATGAACCAGGCGTTCTCGGCGAACCGACAGGCATCGAGGAAGAGCGGCAGGCGGTGGCGGTCGCAGACCGCCCTCACCGCGCGGATGTTCTCCAGGCTCACGGGCTGACCGCCGCTGGAGTTGTTGGTCACCGTGAGCATGACCAGCGGGATGCGGTCTCGCCCGACCCTGGCGATCAACGCCTCGAGCGCGGCAACGTCCATGTTGCCCTTGAACGGATGGCGGTCCTTCGCGTCCGCGGCGGCGGCGATGGGAAGGTTGACGGCCTCGGCCCCGGTGTGCTCGATGTTGGCCCGTGTTGTGTCAAAGTGAGCGTTGTTTGGGACGACCTTCCCCTTGCCACCGACAAGCTCGAAGAGGATCCGCTCGCTGGCCCGGCCCTGGTGCGTCGGAACAAAGTGCTCAAAGCCCGTAAGGTCCGCCAGCACACCCTTGAGCCGGTAGTACGACTCGCTGCCCGCGTACGACTCGTCCCCTCTCATGATCCCCGCCCACTGCTCGCTGCTCATGGCGCTGGCACCAGAATCGGTGAGCAGATCGATGATGACATCGTTGCCATGAAGTAAGAAGGGGTTGAAGTGCGCGGCCCGCAGGAACTGGTCGCGCTGCCCAGGGGTGGTCATGCGGATCGGTTCGACAGACTTGATCCGAAACGGCTCGATAATCGTCTTCATGGTGCTCCACAACGACAAGGGCGGGAAGAGGGCGAGACAGCCGAAGCCTAGCACAACCGGACTGTCGTGTCCTTTTGTCGAACCCGTCGATCGCTTGTTGCCTGCGCGGTTTGCGTGCTTCCGGGCCAGCCGCAAGCAGTCAAGAAGCAGGCCAGCTACGGGCAGCCGGTGTGGCTGAAGAAGTCATCGATGAACACGATGAAGTCGTTGTTGTCAAGGACGCCGTCCCGGCCCGGCACACCGCCAACCACACCGACATCGGCACGGCAGGCCGGCGCGGCAATCAGGCGCAGCCCCGCTGGGAGCGAGCGGATCACATTGAAGCACGTGTCGGTGACGACACAGTCGAACGCTGCGCCACCATCTGCTGCGCCCGGCGTGAACACCAGCGTCGGCGCGTCAGCGCCGCTGACACCGGGTCCGTTGCTCATCGGTAGGCCGTCCTTGCGCCAGCGGTACGCCGCGATCGATCCCGACGTGACAACGCTGAAGTTGGCTGGGAACCCCTCGACCACGCTCTGGCGGAGCGGTTGCTGCAGGATCGCGCCCCATTGGCCGACGTTCAGGAGGCACGAAGCGCTCGCGGAACCAAGGTTCGCCGTTGCCAGATCGGGGCGCCCGTCTCCGTTGAAGTCGGCCGCGATCACCGCCGCGGGGTTGCTCCCGCTTGAACTCGTCGTTGCCGCCTGGAAGGTGCCGTCGCCGTTTCCCTTGATCAAGGCCACACTCGACCCGCCGGTACCGCAGGCCGCGATGTCGATACGGCCGTCACCGTTGAAGTCCGCCGCGGCGACTGCAAAGGGCGACGAAGGCACGGCGTAGTTGACCGCGGTCGCAAACGTCCCGTTGCCGTTGCCCAGCAGCACGGACACGTTCAAACTGCTGTTGTTCGCTGACAGCAGGTCAACCCGTCCGTCACCGTTGACATCGGCGGCCGCGACCGCATAAGGCTGGTTCCCTGCCGCGAAGCTCGTCGCGGCCTGGAGCGTTCCGTTGCCGTTGTTGAGAAGCACCGACACGGTCGCCGCGGACTGGTTGGCCGTCGCAACATCGAGCGAGCCGTCGCCGTTGAAATCGGCGAGCGCAACGCTCCGCGCCCCAAGCCCGGCCGTGTAGCTCACCGCGGGACCAAACGTGCCGTTGCCGTTTCCAAGCAACACCGAAACCGTACCGCTGAATCGATTGGCAACGACGATATCCAGGCGCTGGTCGCCGTTAAGATGACCGAGCGCAACCGAATACGGATTGACCCCTACCGCGAAGGCGACGGCGGGTGCGAACGCGCCCCCGCCCGTGCCGAGAAGCACCGAGACGGTGTTGCTGCCGTAGTTCGCCGTGACCACATCGAGAAGTCCATCGCCGTTGACGTCACCAACGGCGACGGCTTGCGGCGACGTTCCAACCGGCGTGTGCACTGCCGGGGCAAACGTTCCGTTGCCGGCTCCCAGCAGCACAGAGAATGTGTTGGCACCGGTGTTCGCCACGATCAGGTCGCAGCGCTGGTCGCCGTTGACATCTCCACAGGCGATCGCCTGCGGGGAAGCTGCCGCGCCGTAACTGACCGGCGCCGCGAACACCGGTGGGCAATCTGCCCGCGCAAGGCGGCTGCCGCCAAGCGCGAGCAAGAGCGTGCAAAGAACAACAGAGGCGGTCGGTGCGGGCATGGATGCGCTCCTCTCCAAGGGTCACGGGAAAGCCAGAGAAGACTACATCACGTTGGCCGGATTGCAAGCAATCGCGGCCGTCTGCAGCGACCACGGGCGAGCACAGATCGAGTGAGACCGCCGGGCTACAGCCCACGCTCAGGCCGGTACCCCTGCGCGATCGGCACGCGCCGGCCTGAGCCGAACGCGACAGTCGTCACCTTCAGCCCGACCGCCGCTTGCTTGCGCTTGTACTCTGCAAGGTCGATCAGCCGCACCACGCGCTTGACCGTCGCGGCATCTGCTCGCACGAGCACGCCGGGCGCGGACATCTCATCGAGGATGCGCCGCGGGCTCTGCCGGCGCGTCACGTAGCGTTCGATGATCTCGTCGAGCATGTCGTAGGGCGGCAGAGAGTCCTGATCGGTCTGGTTTGGACGCAGTTCTGCGCTCGGCGGCTTGGTGATCGACGCGTCAGGGACCGGCGGACCGCTCAGGCCGTCGATCCCGAGGCTTTCCCAGTGGGCGTTCATCCAGGCCGCCAGCCGGTAGACCAGTGTCTTGGGCACGTCGCTGATCACCGCGAGCCCGCCGTTCATGTCACCGTAAAGCGTGGCGTATCCGACGGCCATCTCGCTCTTGTTCCCCGTTGTCAGCAGGATGTGCCCGAACTTGTTCGACAGTGCCATCAGGATCGTGCCCCGCAGGCGCGACTGAAGGTTCTCTTCCGAAACGTCCGGTGCCCTCCCGGCAAAGGCCGGTGCGAGCGTCGCTTCAAGCGCGGCGACGCCCCGGTCGATCGGAACGGTCGAGTAGTGAACGCCAAGCCGCGCGGCCACGTCCGCAGCATCGGTCTGCGAGCCCGCCGACGAGTACCTCGACGGGAGCGCCACACCGTTCACGTTTCGCGGCCCAAGCGCCGCCGCGGCGAGGACCACGACCACCGCCGAGTCGATGCCGCCCGAGAGCCCCAGGACGGCGGTCTTGAACCCGGTCTTGCGGCAGTAATCCCTGATACCCAGCACCAACGCGCGGTAGAGCGCCTCCTCCGTGCAAACCGAAGTGAGCGCGTCAACAACGCCGCCAGTCGCCGGCGGCGGCGCACGGTGCGCCGCTGCGGGCCGCTCCGCGCCGTGCGCGATTGGCAGATCGACCACCGTGAGCGCTTCTTCAAAGCACGGCCCGGCGGCAAGAATCTCCCCCCCCGGCCCGACTACACAGGCCGAACCGTCAAACACCAACTCGTCGTTTCCGCCGACTTGATTCACGGCCGCGATGTGCACCCCGCGCTGCACCGCGTGGTGGCGCAGCAGCGCCCGCTGCGCCGCGCCCATGCCGATGCGGAACGGGCTGGCGCTGGGGTTGACGATCAGTTGCACGCCCGCCGCCGCCAACGCCTCGACCGGGTCGGCGGCATCAACGTAGCGATCGGCGAAGCCGACGTCCTGCCCGCGCCAAAGGTCCTCGCAGATCGACAACCCCACGCGCACGCCCCCGACATCCACCACCACCGCGCGATCGCCCGGCACGAAGTACCGGTTCTCGTCGAAAACGTCGTACGTCGGCAACAGCCGCTTGTCGTAATAGTCGATCAGCCCTCCGTCGCGGTAGACAAGCAGGCTGTTGGCAAGCCTGCGCGAGGCGCCGCTATCACCGCCGCCCGCGTCATCACCCTTCAGCGGCAGCGGCACCCCGAACACAAGCGTCAGCCCTTCCGAGTGCTCCTCCCCCAGCCGTTTCGCCGCGGCGGATGCGGCCTCGACAAACCCCTCCTGTAGCAGCAGGTCCTTCGGCGGATAGCCGGTGAGCGCAAGCTCCGGGAACACGACAAGTTCGACCCCTTGCTCTCGCGCCCGGCGCGCAAACCGGGCGATCAGGGCGGCGTTGCCGTCAATGTCGCCGACGGTCGGGTTGATCTGGGCAAGGGCGAGGCGCACAGGGCCAGAGGATAGAGACTGAACCGGTGAGAGCACAGCCGGGCCCATGCTCCGTTTCGCGTACCGGATTCAAGACGGTCCGCCCGCCCCACCCCAGACGGGCTCAGACCTTGCGGTCCAGAAGACGGTACTGCACCGCTTCAGCGACATGGGCAACCTGAAGAACGTCCGCGCCTTCAAGATCGGCGATGGTGCGGGCGACGCGCCGAATCTTGTCGTACGCGCGCGCACTCAGCCCGAGCTCGGTAATCGCCTGCCCGAGCACCGAGCGGGCCTCCTCGGTCATCGGGGCCAACGCGTCAAGCTTGCGCGCGCTCAGGCGGGCGTTGGGTGTCGCCGCCCCCTGCCGCGCCGACTGCCGCTCCCGCGCCGCGAGCACTTGGGCACGCATCGCCGCTGAATCGGTTCCGCGCGGACCGCTCTGGCCCGAGAGCTGCTTGAACGGGACGGCCGGCGCCTCGATATGTACGTCGATCCGGTCGATCAGCGGCCCGCTGAGCTTGGCCAGGTACTTGTCCATCTCGCGCCGACCGACTTCGCCCTTTGGCATATCGCCCTTGGGGGTCGGGTTCATCGCGGCCACGAGCATGAAGTCCGCCGGGAAGCGCGGGGCCGAGTGGCTCCGCGCAATGGTCACCTGCTGATCTTCCAGCGGCTGCCGCAGCGTCTCGAGCACGCCGCGCGGAAACTCGGCGAGCTCGTCAAGGAAGAGCACCCCGCGGTGAGCTAGTGACACCTCGCCGGGCCGGGGAACGACGCCGCCACCGATGATCGCCGCCGCCGACGCGGTGTGGTGAGGCGTCCGCACCGGACGGGTCGTCATCAGCCCAACACCCGCCGGGAGCATGCCCGCGGCCGAATAGATCCGCGTGATCTCGATCGCCTCAGAGGCAATCAGCGGCGGAAGAACGCCCGGAAACGCCTTGGCCATCATGCTCTTGCCGGTGCCGGCCGGACCGAGCATGAGGATGTTGTGCGCCCCCGCGGCCGCAACGACGATGGCCCGCTTAACCGCCTCTTGTCCACGCACGTCGCCAAAGTCAACCTCGGTGCTCGCGGTCGCGAGCATGGACTCGATGTCCAGCGGCGGGTGCGGTTCGTAGGGCAACTCGCCGCGCACCAGACCCACCACCTCGGCGAGGGTGGCGCAGCCGACGGCGTCGATCCCGGGAACAACCGCAGCCTCGGCGGCGTTGTCGCGCGGCACGATCACGCCGCGCAGCCCGCGGCTCTTGGCGAGAGCCGCCATCGCGATGACGCCCTTGACCGGGCGCAGCCGGCCGTCCAGCGCAAGCTCGCCGGCGATGAGGTAGTCGCGCAGGTCCAGCGGCTCGTTGATCGGCTCATGGTCCGGCCCAAGCGCCACGCCCGTCGCGGCCTGCGAAGCCCGCACGCCCGGCTTGATGGTCGACTTTGACCGGCGCGTCTTCACCGGCGAAGTGTCGAGCACGCCGCAAACCACCAGCAACCCGACGGCGATCGGCAGGTCGTACGACGGCCCTTCCTTCTTCACGTCGGCGGGCGCGAGGTTGATCAGCACGTTCCCGCTGGCGGGCAAGTACCCGCTGTTGGTGAGCGCCGATCGGACGCGCTGGATCGACTCTTTCACCGCCGCGTCGGGCAGGCCGACCACGGTCTGCTTGTCCAACTGGGTGTCGTCAACGTCGATCTCCACTTCGCAAGGAAGCGCATCAACGCCGAGCATGAGGTACGACTGCACACGGGCGAGCATGGTTGTGAGTGTACCGAACGAAGAGCGAAAATGCACGCCGCGCCGTGCTTTTCTCTGTTTTTTCACCCCTCGTTCTGCTGATTCTCCGGCGGCGGCACCGGCCAGACCAATGGCAAAGCAGGCCGGCCACGCCCCCTGTCCACAATTCGGCCTCCATCCCCCAAGGGGAACGTCCTCACCGCGTCCAATCCCCGCGCGCCGGGGCACGCGGCGTTGAGCGGCCTAGCTCAATACAGTGACGTTCTGGTAGCGCCCGGTGGCGCTCGCAAGGATGGCGATGTGCCCGGGCCAGGTCCCGGCGGAGGGGCAATGACAAACAGTGCAGGAACGACGATCGCCTTGGCGCTTGGGGTAAGCGCGCTCGTCACGGTGGCGTGCCGCCGGATCCGCATGCCCGCGCTGCTCCCGCTGCTGCTCACCGGCCTGGCCCTCGGAACATCCGGGCTGGCGGTTGTCGACGCCTCGACGCTGGGGAACGCACTGACAGGGTTCATCACCGTCTCCATCGGGCTACTCATCTTCGAAGGCGCTCTTCACCTGAACAAAGAGGAGCTCGGGCACGCGCCCCGGGCCGTGTGGGGCCTGCTCACCGTCGGCGCCGCGACCACGTGGATCGGGGCCGCAACGGCGGCGCACTACATCCTCGGCATGTCGATCCCCGTGTCCGCCCTGCTGGGTGCCGTGCTGATCGTCACCGGGCCGACAGTGGTTCAGCCGATCCTCAAGCTCGTGCGCCTCTCGCCGCGCCTGCAGGCAGCCCTCTCGGCCGAGGCCGTGCTGATCGATCCCATCGGCGTGGTGGCGACGGTGACAACGCTCGAGATCGTGCGCCTCTACGTGCTCAGCGGGTTCCAGCCGAGCCTCGCCGGGCAGGGGCTGCTGCTGTTCGCCAAGCCGCTGCTGGGCGGCGGCGGGGTTGGCGTGGTGATGGGGCTCGCCGGGTACGGCCTCTTGCGTCTCATCGGGCGGGCCGACAGGGTCAACCCCCAGACGCTGAACCTCGTCGCGATCGGCGTGTGCATGACCTGTGTCGGCCTGGGAGAGCTGGTCGCTGCTGAGGCGGGCCTGGCGGCCGTCACGATCTGCGGCGTGCTCATGGCCCGGGCGAAGGTGCTGGGCGCAACCGAACTCCGCTCGTTCAAGGAGCTGCTGGCGGTCATCCTGGTCGGCACGCTCTTCATCCTCCTCGCCTCAAGGTTTGATGTGGCGCTCCTCGGCACGCTCGGCTGGCGCGAGGGCGTGTTCGTGCTCGTGCTGCTGCTGGCCGTGCGCCCGATCTCCGTCTGGGCGTCCACCGGAAACTCAAAGCTGAGCGTTCGCGAGAAGGTATTCGCGGCGACGTTTGCGCCGCGCGGCATCGTCGCGCTCTCGGTCGTCGCCGTCACCGCCGCGGAGCTCAGGCACCTGTTCTCCACGCCCGGCACGCCGCAGGTCTCGGCCGACGTCGGGGGCATGCTCCGCGACGCCGAGCGCCTCGAGCTGGTCGTGTTCGCCGTGATCGCCGGCACCGTGCTGATGGCCAGCACGTTCTCGCCGTTCGCCGCGTGGGCGCTCCGCGTCAAGGCCGCGAAGGGGACGGCCGTTCTTCTGCTCGGCGGGCACCGCCTGAGCGTTGCGCTCGCGCAACTCCTGGCCGAGTCGGGCATGGAGGTGCGCGTCATCGACAGCAACGAGACGGCGATCGAGAACGCCCGCGCCGCCGGTGTTGACGCCGTCGCCGGCGACGCGACCGACAGCCGCTGGATGGACGACGTCGGCTCCCCGCGCGGCGTCGGCTGGGTCATCGCGTGGACCGGCAACCACGACGTGGACCAGGTCGTGGTGCGCTGGGCGCAGCAGCGCCTGGGCCCCAGGCACGCAGCGCTCTGGTCGAGCAAGCCGGCCCGCGCCGAGTTCGCGGCGGCCGACATCGGCGCGGGCGACTCGATCGTCGACTGGGTCGACAGCCTCACCCGCGGGCGGGTCTCGGTCATGCAGTCGACCGATCCGGCCAAGCTGAGCCGGGTGATCTGCACGTTCCGCGACGGGCGCCTGGCGCTCCAGCTGCCGGGCATCGAAGAGCAGCCCGCCGACGGGAATACCCTCTTCATCGGTTTCTCGCGGCAGGCGGCCGACATCCGCAGCGCCGCGGGCACCCCGGTCTCTACCGCCGCCGGCGCGAAGCGCCAGCCGCCAGCCGCCCCGGCCGAATCGGCGGAACCGGCCGCAGAAAGGACGGACGAGAAATGACGGCGAAGATCTCGAACATCCTGCTCCCGACGCGTTTCTCCGTGCTCTCGCGCCGCGCCGCCGAGTACGTCAGGCTCCTGGCGCCGCGCCTCGACGCCGCGGTGCACATCGTCAACGTCGTACCCCACACCGAGCTGATCGTCGACCCCGGCATGGCCGGCGTGTCGATGCCGGTGTTCGGACCGTCGGAGCGCGAGCTGGTCGAACGCTCGCAGGCCAAGCTCGCCGCGTTCGCCGGTGAGGTCCTGCCGGACCTCGCCCCCCGGGTCACCGTCTGCGCCCTCTTCGGGGGCGTGCGCGACGAACTGGTGAAATACGCCGCGGCCAACGCGATCGACCTGGTCGTCATGGGCACCCACGCCGACGGCATGCTCAAGCGGGCGGTCTTCGGTTCGGTCGGCAAGAGCGTGCTGGAGCACAGCCCCTGCCCGGTGCTGCTTGTCCCCGTGCACGGAGCCCCGCGGTAGCCCCCGCCACCATGAAACCGGCCGCCGCCGAGCCCAAACCCGCGCAGGGCGCTCGCCTGGGGACGTTCGCCGGCGTCTTCACGCCCAGCATCCTCACCATCCTGGGCATCATCCTCTTCCAGCGCCTGGGGTACATCGTTGGTGCCGGGGGCCTGGCGCGCACGCTCGCGATCATCGCCGCCGCCACGGCGGTCTCGGTGATCACGAGCCTCTCGCTCGCGGCGATCGCGACCAACATGCGCGTCAAGGGTGGCGGCGACTACTACCTCATCTCACGCACGCTGGGCGTGCACTTCGGCGGGGCGCTGGGGCTGGTGCTCTTTGTCGCGCAGTCGGTATCGGTGGCGTTCTACTGCATCGGTTTCGGCGAGGCGACCGCCGCGTTGCTGGGGTACGAGGGCAGTACGGTCGCGATCGCCCTGATCGCCGGCACCGCGACGCTCGCGATCGGTACGGTCGCCTACATCGGCGCCGACCTGGCGACGCGCCTGCAGTTTGTCGTCATGGGTGCCTTGCTTGCCGCGCTCGTCTCGTTCTATTTCGGCGGGCTCCGAGCCGCCGACCCCTCCGCCATCGCCGGCGCGCTGCCGCCGCCCTCCCACGAGGACAGCGCCTCGTTCTGGGTGCTGTTTGCCATCTTCTTTCCCGCCGTCACCGGCTTCACCCAGGGCGTGAGCATGTCGGGCGATCTGCGCGACCCCGCCCGGAGCCTCCCCCGCGGCACATTCTGGGCCGTGGGACTCTCAACCATCGTCTACATCTCCGTCGCTGTGCTGCTGGCCGCGTCGATGCCCCTGGCCGAACTCGCCGGCGACTACCGCGCGATGCGCAAGATCGCCGCCGTGCCGTGGCTGATCGACGCCGGCGTGATCGCCGCCACGCTCTCGTCGGCGATGGCGTCGTTCCTGGGGGCCCCGCGCATCTTGCAGTCGCTGGCCAGGGACAACGTCATCCCCCTGCTGAAGCCGTTCGCCACCGGCGCCGGCAAGGCCGACAACCCGCGCCGGGCCGTGCTGCTGGCCGGCGCCGTCGCCCTCGCGACGATCGCGCTTGGGAACCTCAACACCATCGCCGCGCTGGTGGGCATGTGCTTCCTGCTGTCGTACGGGCTGCTCAACTACGCCACGTTCTACGAGGCCCGCGCCAACAGCCCCTCGTTCCGGCCGCGGTTCAGGCTCTTCAACGCCTGGCTGAGCCTGGGCGGCGCGGGCCTCTGCCTCGTCGCGGGCGTGATGATCAGCCCCGTCGCCGCGGCCATCGCCGGTGCCATGATGGTCGCACTCCACCAGTACATCAGCCGCACCGCCCCCGAGGCCGCCTGGGCCGACAGCCGATACGCCTACCACTTCCGCCGCGTCCGGAGCCACCTGATCGACATGCGCGGCGGCACGCCGCACCCGCGCGACTGGCGACCGCACGTGCTCGCCATCTGCAACGACCCCGTTGACCGCGTGCGCCTGCTCCGGCTCGCCTCCTGGATCGACGGCGACAGCGGGTTCACAACCGCCGTGCGCATCGTCACCCCGCCGCCGAAGGAAGCCGCCGAGGCCGTCGCCAGGGCCGAGCAATCGCTCAGCGCCGAGATCGAGCAGGCCGCCCTTGGAACCTTCTCACGCGTCGTGAGCGCACCCACCGTGCTCGACGGGCTGCGCATGCTGATCCAGGCACACGGTCTCGGCCCGCTGTACGCCAACACCCTGCTCATGAGCGCCCACGAGCACATGGGCCGCGCCAAAGAGCAGGACGTGCCCGCCGACGCACCACCGACCGAGGCGCTGATCGCCGCGATGCGCCAGGGCTGCAACCTGGTGCTGATGGAGGCCGGCCTCGCCGCCTGGGAACGCGCCGAGCGGATGTCGCCGCTCCCCACCGTCACCGCCCGGCGCATCGACGTATGGTGGAAGGAGGGCGCTACCGGCGACCTCTGCCTGCTGCTGGCGCACCTGGTGACGCGCAGCCCCGGCTGGGGCGGGTCGCTCGTGCGCGTGCACGTGATCGCCGACGGGCCTCAGGACGCAGAGGCCGGACTCGCGAAGCTGCGCACCCTCCTTGACGACGGACGCATCGACGCCCAGGCCGACGCCGTCGAATACGACGGGCCCCCTTCACTCGTCAAGCACAGCGCCGACGCCACCATCGTTTTCCTGCCGCTGCGGATCCGCGGCGGGCGGCTGGTCGGTCCGCAGGGGCGCCCGCTTTCAGAAGCGCTCGAGTCGCTCCCGATCACCGCCCACGTGCTGGCGGGAGAAGATATCGACCTCGACGCCGACCACGACGTGCCCGCCCCCGATGCGGACGCCAAGGGCGCTGCGCCCGAGGATGGCGGGCCCAAACCGTCGGCCAACCACTCCACCACCCCGGGCACCCCCTGACGACCCCCCCGGCCGGAAGGGGCGCCGTTGCGCCGCCAGCCCGCGCCGCCGCGCCGGCCGGTGCGTACCGTCGATCATGGATGAGCCAGCCCCGCAGTTCATCCAACACTCCGCCGAAGAGGCGGCCCGCCACGCCAGTTACCTGCTGGTGTCAACCGTCCCCTGGCCAAGCGCCAAGGGGGCCTTCTTCACGTCCATCGAGTGGCACACCAGCGGGGGGGCGAGCGGCAGCGGCGGCGTTCCCCGCGTGCGCACGCTCGTTGAGCGCGAACCGATCGATGCCGCCCAGGCCCGCGTCAGGGCCGAAACCCTGGCCAGGCGCTTCCGTGTGCCCATCGTGCTGACCGTCCACCGTCAATAGCACGCGCCGCCGGCCGCCAACAACCGCCGGCGGCAACCCCAGCGCAATTTTGGCCCGCCACGCCGGACCCGGTCGATACCCACCGCACAATGGCTTCTTCTACAAAGAGTCGCGGCGGCGATGACGGTCGCGTTTTCAGCACTCCGATCTCCAGCGGGAAAGACGGGGGCGGCATCAAGGGTGGGCTGCTGGTCTACCTGGCGTGGTTCGCCCAGGCGGCCGCGTTCGTCTTTATGGCCGCCGCCATGGTGAGCCTCGACAGCGGCGACTGGCCCAGCGTTTACAGCTACCCCCACAACGACCCGGTGCACAACTGGTGCGGCGTCGTCGGCGCATGGCCGGCCTACCACGCCGTCAACCTCCTCGGTGCCGGCGCCTGGCTCCTCCTCGGACTCTGGGGGCTCTACCTGAGCGTGAACGGCTTTCTCGCACGCGTCTCCCACCCGTGGCTCCGCTTCGTTGGCGCCGTCGTGATGGCGGTCTCTCTCGGCTCGCTGCAGGCGCTGATCTGGCCCAGCAGCGGCTCAATGCCAGACATGGGCGGCGGCATCGTCGGCAACGCGGTCGCGGCGTACATGTTCCCGCGCTTCAGCACCCTGGGCTCGTCCCTGCTGCTGCTGAGCACCATGTTCGTCGGCGCCGTGGTCGCTGTTGACGTCTGGGTGATCATCGCGCCGCAGTGGGCCGCGAAGAAGCTGGTCAAGGCCACTCCGCCCGTCGCCGCGGGCGTCGGCGCAGCAGCCGTGGGGACCGTCGGCGTCAGCCGGCGCATCGGTGAAGTAATCGCCGGGTGGCTCAGCCGCGACAGCGCCGCCGCGAAGCCCAAGCGCAAGAAGAAGTCCACCGAGACCGACCTCGACGACGGCGTTGAAACCACAGAAACCGCCTCCGGCGAGGCAAAGAAGAAGAAGGGCAAGAAGACCGACGAACCCGCCGAGTCGATCGACGAGACCGCCGGCGGCATCGGCGGCACCGAGGCCTTCGACCCCAAAGAGCACACCCTCGGCGGCAGGAAGGGTCGGAAGGGCGAAGTCGCCGCCGCAACCGCCGGCGCGATCGACGAAGACGAAGATGCCGCCGAGGATCAGGAGCCTTCCGCGGAGGACATGGCCGCGGGCACCGGCGCAGCCGGCCGCAAGTGGTCCCCAGAGGAGCTCCGCGCCAAGATCGCCAAGCTCCCCCTCACCATCGCCGGTTCCGACAAGCGGACCGCCACACAGGAGGACCTCCGCGACATCCAGAGCATGGGCGACATGGAGGGGTACAAGTTCCCAGGGCTTGACCAGCTCGAGGAGCCCGAGGCCAACTTCAGCCAGACGATGGAGTCGTACGTCCGCGAGCAGGCCGGCGCGCTCGAACGCTCCCTCAAGGAGTACCGCATCGACGGTGAGGTCGTCGGCATCCAGAGCGGCCCGGTCATCACCAACTACGAGATCCGCCTCGCCCCCGGCACCAAGGTCAACGCGCTCACCAGCGTCAGCAGCGACCTCGCCCGCTCGCTCAAGGCCGTCAACGTCCGCATCGTCGCCAACACCGCCGGCCGCGACACCGTCGGCGTCGAGGTCCCCAACCACCACAAAGAGAAGGTCCGCCTCAAGGAGCTCATGGGCCGCAGCGAGAAGTACGCCGGCATGAGCCTGCCGATGTTCCTGGGCAAGGACGCGTCCGGCGAGCCGCTCATCGTCGACCTGACCAAGATGCCCCACATGCTCATCGCCGGCACCACCGGCTCGGGCAAGTCGGTCTGCATGAACTCGATCCTCATGAGCTTCATGTACACCAAGAAGCCCAACGAGCTCAAGCTCGTCCTGGTCGACCCCAAGATGGTCGAGCTCAGCCAGTTCAAGGACATCCCCCACCTGATGTGCCCGGTCGTCACCGAGATGTCCAAGGCCGCCGCCATCCTCGAATGGGCCGTCCGCAAGATGGACGAGCGCTACGAGCTGCTCGCCGAAGCGGGCTGCACCAACGTCGCCGCGTACAACACCCTCTCCTTCGACGAGCTGAAAGAACGCTTCAACGTCAAGGACGACGCCGAAGCGGCGAAGATCCCCAGGAAGCTCCCCTACATGGTCTTCGTCATCGACGAACTGGCCGACCTCATGATGACCAACAAGGAGGTCGAGACCTCCATCATCCGCATGGCCCAGAAGGCCCGCGCCGTCGGCATGCACCTCATCCTCGCCACACAGCGCCCGCAGGCCAACGTTGTCACCGGCCTCATCAAGAGCAACATGCCCAGCCGCATCGCCTTCAAGGTCGCCTCCGGCATGGACAGCCGCATCGTCATGGACCAGAAGGGGGCCGAGCTCCTGCTCGGCCAGGGCGACATGCTCTTCCTCTCCCCGCGCACCAGCGAGCTGCAGCGCGCACAGGGCACCCTCGTTGACGACAAGGAGATCCGGCGCGTCGTCAAGTTCCTCAAGGACATCGCCACCCCCACCTACGAGCGCAGCCTCATGCAGATCCGCACCGGCGCCGCGGCCGCCGGGGACATCACAAACAACGACGACTTCAACGACTCCGGCGGGCTCGCCGGCGTCGAGGTCGCCCAGAACGACCCCCTCTTCGTCAAGGCCGTCGAGCACGTGCTCGAGGCCCAGACCGGCAGCGTCAGCCTCCTGCAGCGCCGCTTCGCCATCGGCTACACCCGCGCCAGCAAGCTCATCGAGGCGATGGGCCAGGCAAACATCCTCGGCCCGCACGTGGGCACCCAGGCCCGCCAGGTGCTCGTCAGCGGCGAAGAGTGGCAGGCGATGAAGGAGCAGATCGCGGCCGACAAAGCAAGCGGTGGCAAGGGCCACATCGGCAGCCCCGACGAGACCACCGTCGGCGGCGCCGCCGTCGGCGCGCCCGGCAGCGACGGCGACGACCCCTTCGAGGAAGCCTTCGTCGACGACGACGGTAACGACCGGTAGACCACGCCGCGCCTCCCCCTCCCTGGCCCACGCCACCGCAACCAGCCCCGCCCGTGCGGGGCTTTCGCGTTAAACAGCAGGGCTCCGCCCGGTTCAAACCGCTGCATCCGCGGCACAGGCTGCCCCTATACACTCGCGACCGATGAACCGGAACCGAGCCGCGGGGCGCGGGTTCCAACCCCGGCGGACGCGCGAGCGCACGGCCACCGGTGCCCACCCTTCCCACACACCTCGCCGCGACCCCGCTTTCTGAAAGGACGTCTCTATGAACCGTTGCCTGACCCTCGCCGCCGGAATGGCCCTGTGCGTCACCTCGCTGGTCTCAACCGCCAAGGCCCTCCCGCCGATCATGGACCGCGTCCCCGCGAACGCCACCATGGCGGTTGTCATCCCCAGCATCGAAGGGCTCGAGAAGGACGTCAAGTCGATGATGGCCCTCGCCGGGCTCCCGGGCGAGGCCTTCAACGTCGAGCAGATGCTCGGCGGCGAAGGGCTGGGGGCGATCTCCCGCAAGGGCTCTCTCGCGCTGGTCATGCTCAACGCCCCGAACCCCGACAGCGGCGACGAACCGATCATGATCGCGATCTGCCAGACCGACGACTACGCCGCGCTCGCCAAAGACCTCAACGCGACCAGGGACGGCGAGCTCGACAAGGCCGCCGTTGACGGCAACGACGTCTACATGAAGAGCATCGGCGGCGGCTACGTCGTCGCCGGCAACGACAAGGAGACCGTCGCCAAGTTCGACGGCAAGGGTGGAGCGGCCGACGCGCACAAGAAGTTCTTCGGCTCGCGCGGCGACAAGCTCTCCGACAAGGCCGACGTCGCCGTGTTCATCAACATGCCCAAGCTCAAGCCGATGATCGACGAGGGCTTCGCCGGCATGGAGCAGCAGCTCGCAGACCTCGCCGCCATGGGCGGACAGGCGGGCGACGGCGAAACGCTCAAGTGGATGAAGGACCACGTCATCGCCGACCTCACCGGCGGCGTGGCCGCGGTCTCGATCGACGCGCAGGGCATCTCGTTCGACATCGCCAGCATCGCCAAGGAGGGGACGCCCCTGGCCAAGGCCTTCGACACCGCGGGCAAGGCGCACGCGCTGCTGGGCAAGCTCCCCGGCGGGCCCTACCTCGCCGCCTACGCGATGGACATGTCCAACAAGGGCTGGAAGGACCTCTTCAACTCCATGCCCAAGCCCGCCGAGGGCAAGGGCGGCGAAGGCGGCCTTGCCGCCATGATGGGCTCCGACCCGACCGTCATGGAGAACGCGACGGGCATGTCGATGGTCATCGGCGTCCCGCCCGGCGGCGTCATGGGCGGCGTGCTCACGCGCACGTTCACTTACATGCAGACGTCTACACCCGAAAAGATCATCGCGCTCTACCGCGACCAGATGCCGAAGGCGATGGAGAAGGACCAGCTCGGCAAGATGGAGTACAAGTCAAACGTCAGCCAGATCGAAGGCCACTCCATCGACGCCTTCGACATGACCATCGACGCCGAGGAGGGCATGCAGGGCATGGGCCCGCAGATCATGCAGGGCATGTTCGGCATGACCGGCGGACCGACCGGCTACATCACAACCGTCGACGGCGGCGTCGTCAGCACCATGAGCAAGAGCACGGAGATGATGACCGCCGCGATCAAGGCAACCAAGGGCGAGAACACCTTCACTTCCGAGAAGGTCCTCGCCGCCGTCGCCGAGAAGCTCCCCGCCGGGCGCGCCGTCGAGGGGTACCTGGGCGTCAAGGGGATGCTCGACACGCTCCTTCCCATGGCCGGCATGATGACCGGCAAGCCGATCAAGCTCGAGATCCCCGAGAAGCTCCCCCCCATCGCGGGCGGGCTCGCCATGGGTGACGGCCAGATGCAGGCCACCTTCTACATCCCCGCCGACGTCATCAAGGTCGGTGCCCAGATCGCCAAGACCCTCAACAGCGCCGGCGATGGGGAGGGCGGCGACGACGGCGAGGGCGCCGCCCCCAAGGAAGAAAAGAAGGCCAACCCCAAGTTCTGAACGCCCACCGCCCGCTCACTGGATTTTTGTGAACAGCGGTGCGAACAATTCACCGCTTCGACCGATAGATGACTGGACAAGGCCCACGCAGGCGTGTACGCTAAGTCCATTACCAGCCCCCCCCCCGAGGCCCCGCCGGTGCCCTGCATCGCGGGGCCTCATTATTTTTGATCCCCCTCCCCCCCCAGCTGCATCGAGCGGCCGGCAGCCAGGGACGGCCACAAGCCCTCCACGCGCCTCGCGCCCCATCCCGCCTGGCCCCCTCCCCACTTCCCTTTCCCCCCGATTTCCCGTACACTCCCACCATGGGGCAGGGTCGGCATCACGGTGAGCGTGCGTTCGAGGCCTTTCTGCGGGCCCGGCGTACGCCCTACGTCTCGGTGAACGAAGCCCGCCGCGCCCTGCTCCCCGGTGACGGCCCCGCCAACCTCAAGAGCTTCGATTTTGTCGTCTATTCCGCACCCGGTGGCGGCGCATCAAACCTGCTGGTCGACATCAAGTGCCGCCGCCTCCCCTCCGCCCCGCCCCCCGCCCTCACGCTCATCACCGCCGACGGCCACCGACGCCCACAGCGTTCCGCCCCGCGCCGGCTTGAAAACTGGGCCACCCACGAGGACATCCGCTCACTCCGCGCCTGGCAGGGCCTCTTCGGGCCCGGTTTTCAGGCGGCGTTGATCTTCGTCTACTGGTGCGACGCCCACGACGACCGCCCCGACGGCGGCCAGCCCCCCGACGGGCTCTTCGACGAGGTCTTCTGCTTCGAGCAGCGCTGGTACGCCGTCCGCGGCGTCCTCGTTGACGACTACGAGCCCTCCATGAAGGACCGCTCGGCCCGCTGGCAGACCGTCGACCTCCCCCCCGCCACCTTCGAACGCCTCAGCGAGCGCTTCGGCCGCCACGCCTTCGGTGCCCCGCCCGGCCGCCCGTTCGACGCCGGGCACGCCCGCTCCGCCGGGCGATGACGCTAAACTATTCGGCCCGAGAACCCCGCCCCTGCTCGAAGGGCGCCGTCGATGCCTCAAGGAGACCCGCGATGCGTACACCCTCGATCCTGGCGATGACCGCGGCCGCGTGCCTCACCGGCGGACTCGCCCTTGCCCAGCCGACCGACCAGCCCGCCGGCGGAATCGGGTTCAACACCACCGCAGCGCGTGAAAAAGCCAACCGCAAGATCGAGCCGCCAACGCTCAACCTCAAGAGCGAAGAGAGCGCCGCGTGGCCCATGATCGCCACCGTCCTCTTCGCCGGTGCCTGCCTGCTCGCCTCGATCATCCCGCCCAAGCGCGGCCACCAGGACTGAGCCCGGCATGAACAGCGCACCCCCCTTCCCCGCCGCCTCAGCACATCGCGGGCGCGGCCGCCTGAGCGCGCTGCTCGCGCTGAACGCCGCGCTGGCGGCGCTTGCGCTCGCCGGGCTCTACGCCCCCCGCGCCTGGGCCCAGAGCCCGCCGCGTGCCCGCGGCAACTACCTGATGGTCTCCGGCCACGCCTCCGGTGTCAGCGGCAACGTCGTCTACATCGTCGACTCGGTCAACCAGGAACTCGTCGCCCTGCGTTACCTCCGCGCACCGGGCCGGCTCGAGCCGCTGGGGTACCGCAACCTCGCCAGCGACAGCGCCCAGGGGGCTCAGTCACGATGAACGCGAACGCACGCACATCCACACGCTCGCGCGCCGAGAGCCTGCTGCTGCTCTCAGCCGGCGTCCTGCTCGCCTGCGCCGCATGGGCCTGGCTCGCCGGCCCGTTCAGCGCCCTGCGCGGCACGCCCGCGATCGCCGACGTCGCCGTGACCGGCTCCGACCACGGGCTGCTCGCCAGCGACGGCGGCGGTGACGACATCCTCATCGTGCTCGACCAGCGCAACGAAGAGCTCCTCCTCTACCGCCCGATGAACGGGCGCACCGTCGACTTCCGCGGGCGCTTCACCCTCCGCCAGCTCTTCGCAGACGCCCGAGCAAACAACGGCCTGGTGCCGTTGCCCGAGCCGGAAAAGCAGCCGGGCACCGCTCCCGCGCCGGGCGCACCCGCCGAGAACCCCTCGCGCTGACCGCTCAACATGGCCGCACCAGCCCCAGCCACCACAGGCCCAAAACGCGATCGCCCCGTCGTCGCGGCGACGGCGCCGCTGCCGGGAGCCGACGACGGTGCCTTCAACCTCGACGCCGCCGAGGTCCGCGTGCTCGACCGCGCCCAACCCCCCACCCGCGCGGCCCTGCTGCGGTTCGTCGCCGGGGCGTCCGTGGTCGTCTGCGTCTTCACCGACGCGGTCGACGAAGAGTTCCTCGCCGCCGCCGGCCCCGGGCTCAAGGGCGTTTGCGCGTTCGCCGTCGGGGTCGACAACATCGACCTTGACGCCTGCCGCCGGCGCGGCGTCGTCGTGACCAACACGCCCGACGCCGTCACCGAGGGGACCGCGAACCTGACCTGGGGGTTGATCCTCGCCTGCACGCGCCGCATCGTCGCCGCCGACGCTTTCGTTCGCGCCGGCCGTTTCGAGAAAGAAGGGAACGGCTTCCCGACCGGCTGGATGGGCGTGCACCTGTCGGGCCAGACGCTCTGCATCGTCGGCGCGGGACGCATCGGCCTTGCCGTCGCCAGGCGCGCCGCCGCGTTCGGGATGCGCGTCACCTACGTCTCACGCACCGCGCACCCCGAGTTCGAGTCCCCAGCCGCTGGGTCCGCGGTGCACGTCACCCTCGACCGTGGGCTCTCAACCGCCGACGTCGTGAGCGTCCACACCCCGCTGACGCCGCAGACGCGCGGGCTCATCGGCGGGCGCGAGCTGGCGCTGATGAAGCCGACGGCCGTGCTGGTCAACACCGCGCGCGGCCCGGTGATCAACGAAGCAGCGCTCGTCGACGCGCTGCAGCGCCGCGTCATCTGGGGCGCCGGGCTCGACGTCTTCCAGAACGAGCCCGCCGTGCACCCGGACCTGCTGAAGCTCGACAACGCCGTCCTCACGCCGCACATCGGCTCGGCCGAAGGCTTCTGGCGACGCCGCATGACCGAGATGGTCCGCGACAACGCCCACGCGATCCTGCAAGGGCGCACCCCGCCCAACCTCGTCAAGGCGGATTAACCACAGAGACACAGAGGCACAGAGAAGAGAAGCCAGGAAACTCAAAGAGAAGGAAAGAACTCGAAGGTCTCAAAGAGAATGCAGTGCCCTGCTTCGAGGTCTTCGAGCTCTTTCTTTCCTCTCTTTGAGTTTTATTTCTCTCCCTGTCTTTCTCTGTGCCTCTGTGTCTCTGTGTCTCTGTGGTTAATCCGCCTTCGCTTTCGGCCCAGGCGCACCGAGGTACTCAAACCCCATGCAGTACCCCGCCCGCCAAACCGGGTAGCGCACCTCGCACCGGAAGCCCACAAAGTCCTCCGCGTCCCAGCCGACGTGCCCGAAGAACGCGCCGCTCAGCTCGGCGTGGCGCGCGTACAGCTCGCTCGCGGCGCTCTTGAGCCCGCGCCCCAGCAGCTGCAGGCGCGGCTGGTTCGGCAGCCGCGTCGTCCACCGGTCGTGGACCGGCGCGTCGAGCCCCGGCCCCCAGATCAGCGCGTCGATGCTCGGCCTGAAACGCCGCTCGATGTCGGCGTGGAGGTAGACGTCGAAGATCAGCTTCGCGCTCGGACAGTTGACCAGCGACCAGACCGCGTCAAGCGTCGGCATCCCCGTCGCCGGCTCGTACATCAGGTGGCACGCCTTCAGCGCCGTCACGACGTCCACCGGGCGCGAGCCGCTCTCCTGTGTGAACGCCGAAGGGTCGATCACCTGGTGCAGCGAGCCCGTGCGGCTCTTGGACGTCACCGTCGGCAGCGGCATCGTCGTAAACGCAGAGAGGATCGTCTCCCGCGTGCGCCCCTGCGTCCCCGGCGCGAGCCCGTCGAGCAACGCCGACTCTTCGGTGTGCAGCGTGTCGCCCGAGCCGAGCACCAGCGGGAGACCGCCCGGCGCAACCACCGCGCCCACAAGGCCCTTGCACAACGCCCGCTCAAGGGTCAGCTCAGACTGCGGGTGCCGCCTGAACGCGTAAATCGACAGGGCCGTCTCGCACGCGCGCCCCGTCACGGCCGCCGCCGCCTCGTAGAGCGCCTGGCGCTGCGCCACCGTCGCCAGCGCGCCGGGCCCGCCGTC
>CAYOGE010000039.1:0-34614 GCA_964403525.1 uncultured Phycisphaeraceae bacterium
GAGCGACCGCCACCGCCGCCACCCCAACCGCCGCTGCCGCCTGAGCGACCGCCGCCACCACCACCGCCGCCCCAGCCGCCGCCGGAGCGCGGACGCTCCTCACGGGGGCGTGCCTCGTTGACGGTCAGAGCGCGGCCGTCGATCTGCTTGCCGTTGAGCGACTCGATCGCCTTGCGGGCCTCGTCGTCGTTGGCCATCTCGACGAACGCGAAGCCGCGGCTGCGGCCGGTGTCGCGGTCGATCATGACCTGTGCACGGGTGACCGCGCCGAACTGGCCGAACTCGTTCTGGAGCTCGGCCTCGGTGGTGCTGAAGGGAAGATTGCCGACGTAAATGTTCACGATGCGCTACCTCGCCCGGCTTCAGCTCATGCGTCAACTTCCGATCGAAACAGCCCCGAGCGAGCGGTTGCGCACCGGACGCGCCCGGCGAACGTGGCCCCGCGCCACTGAAACCCTCGCCGGGCACTGTCGGGAAATACCCCGATTGGGCCAAGTGTAGCCATCCCTCGTCCGGAGGTGGGTCAAGGGGCGGCCGGCTCGGCCGCCGGCGGCCCTGCTTGTCGGCGGAGAGGGCTCAGAGTGGCGGGTGGCCGGGGCCGGCAACGGGCAAGCGGTTGACGGGCGTGGGGTGTCGGGCCGCCCCTGCCCCTCTATGCTGCGAGCTGGCGATGGCGAAAAAGAAGGACCAACCCGAGACGCCGACGATCGAGAACCGCAAGGCGCGGTTCAATTACGAGATCACCGAGACGCTCGAGTGCGGCATCGTTCTGGCGGGGAGCGAGGTCAAGAGCGTGCGCGAGGGGAAGGTGTCGCTGGGCGAGGGGTACGTAGCGGCCGACGGGCCCGACTCGCCGCGGGGTGCGGCGCTCTTCCTGCACGGTGTGAACATCGGGCACTACGGGCCGGCGGCGCACAACGCCCCCCCCGAGGTGCGCACGCGCAAGCTGTTGGCGCACAAGAAGGAGATCGTGCGCCTGGCGAAGGCGACGATGGTCAAGGGCGTGACGCTGGTGCCGCTGAAGCTCTACTTCAAGAACGGCTACGCGAAACTGCTGATCGGCCTGGGCACGGGGCGCAAGAGCCATGACAAGCGCGACGCGATCAAGACCCGCGAGATGCGCCGCGAGGTGGACCGCGCGATGGGGAAGCGGGACCGCTGATCCTCCCTCTCCCGCTGCGCGGGCGAAGGGGGATGCACTTTAGATGGTCTGGTCGGCCACCAGTTTCTCACGCGCCATCACGGCGAGCTGGTCGCAGCGGCTGTTCTCGGGGTGCTCGGCGTGCCCCTTGATCCAGTGGAAGCGGATGGTGTGCTTTGACCGCAGCTCGTCGAGCCTGCGCCACTGATCCTCGTTTTTGACCGGGGCCTTGCTGGCGGTTTTCCAGCCCTTCTTCTTCCACCCGTCGAGCCAGGACTTCATGCCGTCGAGCACGTACTTGGAGTCGCTGGTGAGGTCAACAACCGAGGGCTTGCTGAGGGCCGCGAGCCCTTCGATCACGGCCTGGAGTTCCATTTTGTTGTTGGTCGTGTGGGCCTCGGCGCCGCTCGCCTCGCGGACCTTGCCGGTGGTGGGGTGTTTGAGGATGTAGGCCCACCCGCCGGGGCCGGGGTTGCCCGAGCATGCGCCGTCGGTGAAGAGGAGCACGTGGGGGCGGGTGTCGGGCTGTGTGGCTTCGGCCGGGGGCATGGCGGTGAGGCTAGCCGCGGGTTTCGCAGGTTTCGCGGTGCGGCGTACGGCGCGGGGGTGCCGGTTGCGAGCTACCCGAACGCCCTCTCAAGGGCCATCGCGTGTGCCTTGTGGTAGTGCGCGGCGAGGTTGGTCCAGTCGAACTGCCACGAGTGGGCCTCGACGTTGTTGCGCATGCCGATGCGGCCTCGGCGGTCGAGCTTGCAGAAGTCGAGGAGGCAGCTAGCCATCTCTGCGGCGGCTTCGTCGAAGCTGCGTCCGCGCCGGTGGATGTTCCAGAGCCCGGCGCCCTGCTGCCACTTCAGGTGCTTGCTGACGTAGGTGCCAAAGCCTGCGAGGTCGCTGCTCATGGCGGGCACGCCCATCGCGATCGCCTCCAGCGGCGTGTAGCCCCACGGCTCGTAAGCGCTTGGGAAGACCCCCAGGTGGCAGCCGCGGACGAACTCTTCGTACTCCATTCCCCACAGCGGTGAGGTGGGAGAGATGAAGTCGGGGTGGTAGACGACCTTGACCGGGTCGTCCTTGCGGTTGAAGAGCCAGACCTTGCGGATCTGGTTCAGCACGGGGTCGTCGCCGTCGATCGCGTGGGTGGTGACCAGGGGCAGGCGATCGACCTTCAGTGCCTGCTGCGTGCGGCGGTAGCGGAGCACCCAGTACTCGTCGATCAGCTTCTCGATGTCGACGCGCGCACCGGTCGCCCCCAGCTTGAAGAGGCTGTCGGAGAGGTTGCTCATGATGTGGTCGCACACCGAGCGGAACTCGTTGAGCACGCCGCGTTGCTGCAGCGCCCAGGGGTGGAGGGAGATCGTGGGCCTGCGCGTGACGATGAAGAAGACCACCGTGACGCCCAGGTTCGCGGCCTTCAGCTCGGCGTTGAGCCTGGCCATCGCTTCGACCGAGAGGTCGAAGCCCTTGTTGCGCGGCTCGTAGCGCCCGCTGGTGAAGATGTAGATCGTGCGGTCGAGGTCGAACGAGTAGCTGGGGAAGAAGTGGCCCATCACGAACTGGTGGATCTTCTCTTTGTACTGCGCGTGCAGCGTCTGGAACTCGTGGCCGACGTTGTACCTCTGGATATCGAGCCCGTTGGGGAGGATGACGTCTACCGGGCGTCCGAGGAGGCCGTCGCACTCTTCGGCGGTGATGTCGCTGACGGTGGTCATCACGTGTGAGCCGTGAGCGCAGGCGCGCTCGATGCTGTGCTGCGTCAGGATGTTGTAGCGTGCGGCCTCCGCCGCCTGATCGATCGTTCCCCACGCGAGCCGGTCGTAGAGCCCGCCGCAGCCGCCCTCTTCGTCGTTGCTGGCCATGTAGCGGCCAAGGAGCGTCGCGTGCGTCGTGAAGACCGTCCCTACCGGGAGCTTGTCCTTGCGGATCATCGGGATCGCCAGCCCGCCCATCCACTCGTGGAAGTGCCCCAGCACCGTGCCCGCGCCAGCGGCGGCCGCGGCCTCGGTCACGGCCTTGAAGAGCCGTTGCACCGCGTCGGCGAAGGTGACGACACCGTCGATCAGTTCGTCACCGGCGGGCGTGCTGATGGCGTGGTCGGCGTAGATGCGGTACTTTGCGTCGTTGAGGCGCTCGGCACCCTGCCAGTGCTCGATCAGCACCGTCAACGGGCGGCTGGCGATCATCCAGCGCCCGAAGCGTACGTTCAGGCCTTCGGCCCGCAGCTTGACGACCGCCTCGCCGATCGGCCCGAAGGGGGCGATCTCCTCAAACTCCAGCTGCGCGTGCGGGGGGCTGTACGGACCGACGAGGCAGTAACGGTCACCCCACTTTTCGACCATCGCCGGGGCTTTGCTGCGGATCACCTGGAAGATGCCGCCGATGGGGTTGCAGACTTCCCAGGCGACCTCGAGCAGCAGGCCGGTGCGGGGCACCTGGACCGGCGGCGTGTGAGACACCTGCGTGGCCGCTCCTGCATCGTCGAACACCGCCGGGGGGAGCTTGCTGGGCGGAGTTGCGTGGAGGGCACCCTGGAGCATGGGGTGGAGTGTACCGCCGGAAGGACTCGGGCGTTGAGAGGCTACCAGTCCAGCGTGCCCAGCCACGCGCCGGCGAGGTCGCCAACGACAACGCTCAGACCGGCGTCCGCATCGGTCAGCACGCCCGATGAATCGAGCACGCCGATCTCGACCGCTTCGATTCCCGCGGCCGCGGCGCTGTTGAGCACCTCGCCCACGCGGGCGGGCTCAACCTCGAGCACGTAGCGGCTGGGTGCCTCGCCGAACGCGCTTGAGGTGAGGTCCCCGGCAAGGCGTGAGAGGTGCAGGGCAGCGCCGATCGGTCGGGCGGTGCGCGGCGTCGGGGATTGGGGCGTCGCTGGAGCGGTGTTTCCGCCGATGAGCATCTCGGCGACGGCGCAGAGCAGCCCGCCGTCTGAAACGTCGTGCGCTGACGCGACGGCACCGAGTTGGATCAAGCCTGCGACGAGCTTCGCGGCGGCCGGGCCGGCACTCAGGTCAACGCGCGGGACAAGGCCGCCACCGCCGAAGAGGCGCTGGTAGTGTGAGCCGCCCATCGCGCTGCTCCCGCTCCCGTGCCCGATCACCACCAGCGCGTTCCCCGCGCGCTTGGCGTCCATGGTCACGGCGCGGTCGATGCGCGGCACGACCGCAAGGCCGGTGATCAGCAGCGTCGCGGGGATCTCGATCACCCGTTGCTCGCCCGTTGCGGGGTCGGTGTAACGGAGCTGGTTGTTCAGCGAGTCCTTGCCGCTGACAAAGGGTGTGCCGTAGGCCTTTGCTCCGTCGTAGCAGGCGGCACAGGCGCGCACGAGCGTGCCCATGTTGGTCGGCTTCTCGCACGAGGGCCAGCAGAAGTTGTCGAGGATCGCGGTCCGGGTGGGGTCGGCGCCGACGCAGACGAGGTTGCGGATGCACTCGTCGATCGCCGCGAGCACCATCAAGTAGGCGTCGCCACCCACGGCCGGGTCACCGATGCCGGTCTGCAGCCCTTGCGAGACCGCGATTCCGCGGTTGCTGCCGGGGATGGGTTCAAGGACGCTCGCGTCACTGGGGCCGCGCTGCGCCGGGCCGACCAGGGGCTTGACGGCGGTGTTCCCCTGCACCTCGTGGTCGTACTGGCGGATGATCCAGTGCTTGCTGGCGATGTTCGGGTGAGCGAGCAGCGTGAGCAGCGCGTCCTTGAAGTGAGGGGTCTGGGTAGCCCGGCGGTCCCCGCCGGGATTGGCACCATGCCCGGCGGGGACCGCCGGGCTACCCAGCGGCGCCCACTCCGCCTTGCGCGTGGGCATGGGGATGCCCTCGTGCAGGAAGTGCATCGAGATCCGGCCGACCTCTTTCCCCTTGTAATTCAGGATCAAATCTGCGTTGGGCGTGCCGAAGTGCCCAAGCTCGGCGAAGTCCACACCCTCGCGCCGGCAGATCTCCTTGAGCGCGGCGATGTTCTTCTCCGGCACCGCCAGCACCATCCGCTCCTGCGCCTCGCTGATCCACACCTCGGCGTACGACAGGCCGGCGTACTTCAGCGGCGCACGCTCAAGGTGCACCTCCGCGCCGAGCTCCCCGCCCATCTCGCCGATCGCCGACGAGAACCCGCCCGCCCCGCAGTCGGTCATGCCGTGGTACAGCGGCCCGCCCGCGTAATCCCGCGCAGCCAGGATCGCATCGAGCACCTGCTTCTCCGTCACGGCGTTGCCGATCTGCACCGCGTGGCTGAACTCGTCGGCAGCATCCTGCCCGAGCTCCGCGCTGCTGAAGGTCGCGCCGTGGATGCCGTCGCGTCCAGTCCGCCCTCCGATCGCAACGATCTTGTCACCCGGGCGCGCCGCACCCTTCACGAACTTCCGCGGGATCAGCCCGATGCACCCGCAGAAGACCAGCGGGTTGCCGACGTACCGGTTGTCGAAGTAGACGCCGCCGCTGATCGTCGGGATTCCCATGCGGTTCCCGTAGTCGCGCACGCCCGCCACCACCTGCGTCAGCACCCGCCGCGGCTCGATGCACCCCGGCGGCAGCCCGTTCCCCGCCTTCACCGACGGGTCGGCCACGCAGAACACGTCCGTGTTCGCGATCGGCTTGGCACCAAGCCCGGTCCCGATCACATCGCGGATGCACCCTCCCGCGCCCGTCGCCGCGCCGCCGTAAGGCTCGATCGCGCTGGGCCGGTTGTGCGTCTCCACCTTGATGCAGACGCCGTAGTGCTCGTCAAACGCCACCACACCGGAGTTGTCCTTGAAGACGCTCAGCGCCCAGTCCACACCACCGGCGATCAGCTCGTGCGTTGCCGCCGCGACGGTGCTCTTGAGCAGGTTGGCGATCTTCACCGTGCCGTCGGCGGCGATCGTCACGCCCGGCCGGTTGGTCCAGTTGATCGTCTCGCCCGCCCCGGCACGGTACTCCACCGTGCTCTTGAGCGTCTTGTGCACGCAGTGCTCGCTCCAGGTCTGGGCCAGCGTCTCAAGCTCAATATCCCGCGGCTCGCGCCCCTGGGCCTTGTAGTAGTCACGCACCGCCTTCATCTCGTCGAGCGAGAGGAACAGGTGTGCCTCACGAGAAAGCTTCATCAGCGCTTCGTCGCTCAGCGTTGTCAGCGTGATATGGCGCACCTGCTGGTCGTGGGCCTTCCCGATGGGGAAGCGCTCGGGGTGATAGGGCTCGGTGGTGACGCGTTGGATCACCGGGTTGGCGAGCAGGCGCGACGCCAGCTCCTTGCTCTGCGCCTCGGTCACGCCGGTGAGGTCGAACCGCCAGCCGCTGACCACCTCGACCTCGCGGCCGACGAGATCGGCGATGGCCAGCTGCACCGACTGGGCGACCGGGTCCATCACGCCCGGGAGTGGGTGCACTTCGAGGAGTTGGCTGCCCCCTTCGCGCGGGGACGACCCCGTGCGCACGGCCTCGGTCACCGAGTCGGCGAGCAATCCATCGGCGATCTGCCGCTCCTGCTGAGCCGTCAGCGCCGGTTCGGCCTGCACGAGGTAGACGTGTGTCGCCCGCACGGATGCCGGCTTGATGCCCATCGCCGCGGCGTCGCGTGCAACGGCCTGGCCGATGACGTCGGGCTGTCCCTGCTGGGGCACGACCTCGAACCGGTGCACTCGGGACGTTGAAGCAGGGGCCGCGCTGGTCGTCATGGCCCATGATAACTCCCGATTGCGCGGAGCCCACCCGGGCCTGGCGAGTGCTTGGTCGGCGCGGCCCGTGCGTCTACCCTCAGGCACCTGTGCCCCCCCCCTCCGCCACTTCTTCTCAAGGATTTACCCTCTACCCCGTTGCTGAGGGCAACCACGACTGGTTGCAGGATGCGGCGGTGCGTGCGGCGGGGTGCAAGAAGGGAGAGCGGTCGTACTTCCGCGTGCCGCTGCCGGGCGGCGGCGAGGCGTTTGTCAAGGTCTACCCCCGCCGGAAGAAGCACGGGCTGGTCCGCCGAATGAAGGCGAGCCGGGCATCTCAGGAGGCAAAGGGGTACAAGGCTTTCGCCGGGGCGGGTATTCCGACCCCCGAACTGCTCGCCTGGGGTGAGCGCCGCAGCGGCATCGGCGGGCTGCTGTGGGACTGCTCGTTCGTCGCGACGCGGTTTATCGATGCGGAGTCCGCCGCAGACGCGTTCGCGAAGCGGGGCGACCTCGGCCCGTCTCTCGAAGCCGCACGTTTCGTTGCGTCGATCCACAAGAAGGGTCTGGTCCACGGCGATCCCGGTGTCAGCAACATCCTCTGCGCCCAGGGCGGTCAGGTCGCGCTGGACCCGGGTGAGTGCGAGCCCGTCTCGGCGCAGGGCCGCGTGGCCGATGCTGCGCAGCTGGTCGGCTCGGTCATGGCGCTTGGCGCTTCGCAGGCGCAGTGCGAGTCGGTGCTCGACGCCTATCAGCAGGGCGCGGGCAGGCTGGACGTGGACCCGAAGGCGTTCTGGGATCGGGTGCGTTACCGGGCGCTCGACGAGCTGAAGCGTCGAACGGGGGCGAAGGTCATCGGCGGCAAGTACAGCCACGAGGCGCTGCACGCCTGCCTGGACGCGATGACGCCGACGACGGTTCTCGATGCGCCGTGCGGCGAGGGGCTGCTGAGCGAGTTCCTGCGTTACCGCGGGTGGGACGTTCACACCGCCGACATCGACCCCGGCAACATGCGTGCGCCCGGGTACACCGTCGCGACCGTGGACCTCAACCGCGCGCTGTCGATCCCGGACGCGACTTACCCGGTTGTGGTTTCTGCCAACGCGCTGCACAGGCTGTTCAACCCCGGCGGCGCGGTGCGTGAGTTTCACCGCATCCTCAAGCCCGGCGGTCTGCTGGTGCTGAACCTGAACAACTACGCGTCGATCGAGCGGCGGCTGCGGTTCCTGGTCTACGGCTCGCTCGACAACGCCGTGAACCAGGGGGCGTGCCAGCAATCGACCGACGTGCCCGAGGCGAACGTGCGTGTCGCGTTTTTGATGCCCTCGCTCGTGCTTGCGCTCAAAGAGGCGGGCTTCACGATCGACCGCGTGATCGGCGGCAAGCGGACGCTCTCGCAGACGCTGTTCCTGCCGCTGGCGTGGGTGTTCGCGGCGCTGGGGGCATTGGCACCCAAAAAGAGCCGGCAGCGCAACGCGCTTGGAGTTGCCAACTCAATGGCCGTGCTGGGCGGCGGCAACTACGTCGTTGTCGTCGCACGCAAGGCCGGTTGAGTTCGCTTTGACTCCTGCGGGGCCGCTGCCGGTTCGCAGTTTGATAGGCTCAAATACGGACGATTGACGCGATCAGTCCGCGGCGTCTTGCAGCTTCTCGCCACCGCGCTCGATGTCCTTGCCGACGCCCTCAACGGTGTTGCACGCGGCAAGGGCGGTAGCGGCTGCTGCGGCGGCGATCAGCACCAGCGACTTCAGATTCTTCTTCATGTGGTTGCTCCAAAGAAAACTACCCGGAATCCAATTAACACAGCGATCAGCGTAGGCCGTATTCCTTCAGCTTCCGGTAGAGGGTACGTTCGCCGATTCCTAAGAGTTTGGCCGCGGCCTCGCGGTTGCCGGCGGCGAGGCGCAGGGTCTCGCGGATCGCCCGCTTCTCGAGCTGCTCAAGGGGGGTGCCGGCCAAGGAGGCCCCCGGGCCGCTGGGGCCCTGATTGCCGTCGTCATCGCCGGCCCCTTCGTCCCCCGCGGCACGAACGTCGTCGGGGATGTGGCGCACATCGAGGGTCATGTTGTTCACATCGCCCCCTTCGCCGATCGCCGCAACGATGAGGTTCTGCACGACGTTGAGCAGCTCGCGCACGTTGCCGGGCCAGGCGTAGGCCGCGAGGCGCATCATCGCCGCGTCGGTGATCGCCGGGACCGGAGCGCCCGGCGAGACGCGGGACATCGCCTTTGCAAGCGCGTGGTTGACGATGCGTGGCACGTCCTCACGCCGGTCGCGCAGCGGTGGCAGCAGCACCTCTGCCCCCTTGATGCGGAAGAAGAGGTCCTCACGGAACTCGCCGCGTGCGATCATCCCCTGGAGGTCCTTGTTCGTGGCGCTGACGATGCGCACGTCGGTCTGGCGCGGGTCGTTGCTGCCCACGCGGACCACCTGGCCGGTCTCGAGCACGCGCAGCAGCTTTGCCTGCATCGGCAGCGGCATGTCGCCGATCTCGTCGAGGAAGAGCGTTCCGTTGTTGGCAAACTCGAACACGCCCTCGCGGTCCTTGTCCGCCCCGGTGAACGCCCCCCGCACGTGCCCGAAGAGCTGGTCTTCGAGCAGCGTCTGCGTCTCGGCGGCGCAGTTGATCGCGACAAACCGCCCCTTGGCCCGGGGCGAGAGCCTGTGCACCGCCTGGGCGATGAGCTCCTTGCCGGTGCCGCTCTCGCCGCGTATGAGCACCGGCAGCGAGGTGTTCGCGACGCTCTTGACGGTGCGGAGTATCCGACGCATAGGCTCGCTGCCGGCGACGATCCCCTCGAACCCCTCGTGCTGCACCAGGTCGCCAAGGCCGGCGCCCGACGCTGCGCCGCTGCCACCGGCGGCCTCGTGGCGCAGCAGGACGGTGTCGGCGGCGCGGTTGACCAGCGTGCGGAACACGGCCAGGTCGAGCGGCTTCTCGATGAAGTCGTACGCGCCCTCCTTGAAGGCGGCGCGGGCGGTTGGCACATCGCCGTGGGCGGTGACCATGATCGTCTCGGCCTGCGGCTGCAGCTTGCGTGCCGACCTGAGCACGACCAGCCCGGCGTCTCCGCCGTCGGCGGCGGTCTTGGTCCCGTCGGCACCGGCGGCCCCTGCCGAGGGAGGCATGCGCAGGTCGGTCACGATCACGTCGAACGTTCCGTGCTTGAGCTCATCGACGGCGTGCTCGACCCCGCCCACGATCGTGCAGACGTGCCCGAACTTCCGCAGCGCCTCGGCCATCACGTCGGCGTGGTCGGCGTCGTCCTCCACGATCAGAACCTGTGCCCGCAGTTGCTCGCTCATGCGGGGCGAGTTTACGCCGCTCCGGCTTCTGCCGCGCAACTGACAGTGGAGGCGCGGCCCGGCGTGTCACACCTGCGCCGGCTCGGCTACGGGGGCACGCTCGTCGCGGTCCCACGTGATCAGGCCCGGCACAAACGGGTTCACCAGGCGCGGGTCGCTGGGGATGACCCGCACGCTGAAGCCGTGGTCGCCGCTGAAGGCGGGCGCGAACGCGCCGGAGAAGACGTGGCGCCCGCCGCCCAGGTCCTTGGCGTGCTGCATGGCCAGCGCGTGCCCGTCGAGCATCGCGCCAAGTGCATCGAGCCGTCCGTGGAAGAGCTGCACGTGCACCTGCTCTGGCGCGATGTCCCCCAGGCGGACGGTGGCGCTGACGCGGACCAGCGAGCGGACGGAGACCGCGGCGCTTGTGCTCTGGCTCTCGACGCTCTCGATGTTGATGTTGTGCCAGCTGTGCCGGTAGCGCTCGAGCTGCTGGGCGAGGCCCTTGCTCGCCGCCAGCGCGTCCTTGTTGAGCAGGGCACCCTTGACGTGCGCGGGGAAGTAGAAGCCCGTTGCATAGTCGCGCAGCATGCGGTGCGTGTTGAACGCGGGCGCCATCGTCTTGATGCACCGGCGCATGCGGGCGACCCAGCGGTGGGGCGGCGCGGCCGCGCCGGAAGCCGCGTCGCTCGTGGCGCTGCGTCCGTAGAAGTCGGGCACGATCTGGCTCTGGATCAGGTGATAGAGAGAGCGTGACTCGATGTCGTCCATCTCGTCGCGGTTGTGCTCGTCGTAGTTTTCGCCGCGCCCGATGGCGAAGCCGCACTCGGGGTCGAACCCCTCGTCCCACCAGCCGTCGAGGATCGAGCAGTGCAGGCAGCCGTTCATCGCGGCCTTCATGCCGCTGGTGCCGGAGGCCTCCAGCCCGCGGATCGGCGTGTTGAGCCACACGTCGCACCCCTGAACGAGCCGGCGGGCTACGTCAAGGTCGTAGTCTTCGATGAAGACGACGCGGTTGTGCACATTGTTCTTGCGGATAAAGTCGACGATGTCGCGGATGAGCCGCTTGCCGCCCTCGTCGCGCGGGTGGCTCTTGCCGGCGATGATCAGCTGCACCGGGCGCTGCTCGTCCTTGAGGATCGACAGCAGGCGCTGGGGGTCGCGGAACAGCAGCGTGCCGCGCTTGTACGTCGCGAACCGGCGGGCGAAGCCGATCGTGAGCGTGTTGGCGTCAAGGGCCGACCCCGCACGCTCGATCTCGAGCGCGCCGGCGCCGCGTGCGGCCAGCTGCGCCCGCACCCGGCGGCGGCACCAGGCGACGAGCTTCTCCCGCCGGCGTGAGTGCGTGTTCCAGAGTTCGTCGTCGGAGATTTCGTCGATCGCGCGCCAGGTCGCGGGGTCCTGCGGCTCGGTGTGCCATTTGTCGCCGAGGTAGCGGTCGTACAGACGCACGAAGTCGCTGGAGACCCAGGTGCGGGCGTGCACGCCGTTGGTCACGTGCCCGATCGGCACTTCCTGCACGGGCACGCCCGGCCACATGCCCTTCCACATCTTGCGTGACACTTCCCCGTGCAGGCGGCTCACGCCGTTGGCGAAGCGGCTCGTGCGGATCGCCATCACGGCCATAGAGAAGAACTCACCCCGGTCGGCGGTGTTCTCGCGCCCGAGCGCCAGCAGGCCTTCAAGGTCGAGCCCCAGGCCCGGCAGCGCGTGGCTGAAGAACTGCTCGATCAGCCGCGGGGGGAACCGGTCGATGCCGGCGGGCACCGGCGTGTGCGTAGTGAAGACGCTCGCGGTCGCGACGGCCTCGCGGACCTCGTCGAAGCTCAGGCCGGTCTGCGCCCGCAAGCGAGCGATCCGCTCGAGGTTTGCGAAGGCCGCGTGCCCCTCGTTCATGTGAACGACGGTCGGCTCCTCGCCGAGGGCGGTGAGCGCTCGGACCCCGCCGACACCCAGCACAACCTCCTGGCGGATGCGCATCTCCATGTCGCCGCCGTAGAGGTTCGCCGTGATGTCGCGGTCTTCGCGCGAGTTCTCCGGCATGTTGCAGTCGAGCAGATAGAGCGGCACGCGCCCGACGTCGCAGCGCCACACGCCCACCGTCAACATCCGGCCCGGCAGTTCGACCTGCACGCGCAGCTGCGCGCCGGTCTTGGGGTCCATCACCTGGCGCACGGGCTGGTTCGCCGGGTCCAGCTCGGGGTAGACCTCCTGCTGGTAGCCGTCGGGGTTGAGGTACTGGTGGAAGTACCCCTTGCGGTAGAGCAGGCCGACGGCCACCAGCGGCAGGCCGAGTTCGGCTGCGCTCTTGAGGTGGTCGCCAGCCAGCCCGCCCAGGCCGCCGGAGTAGATCTGGAAGCACTCGGTAAGCCCGAATTCTGCGCAGAAATAGGCGATGCGGCAGGGCTTGTCGCCCGCTCCGGTGTTTACCGAGGCCGCCACCTGCCCGTACCAGCCCGACGAGGCCATGTGTTCGCGGAGGTTCACCTGAACGGTGTTCAGTTGGTGAATGAAGGTCTTGTCCAGTGCTGCTCGGTCGAGCTTCTCCTGGCTGATCGCCCCCAACATCTTCACCGGGTTATGGTGGGTTGACTCCCACAGGTCACGGTCCAGACGGGCAAACAGGGCGATCGCATCGTGGTTCCACGTCCACCAGAGGTTCGCCGCGATTTCCATCAGCGGCCTGAGCGGGTCGGGCAGGTAGGGGACCACCCTGAACGACTGGATGCGTGCCTGGCCGGGGTTGATGGTGGGGAGGTCGCTTGAGGGGAGGGGTGGAGGGGTAGGCATGATCGATCCTGTGACTATGAATCGCCGGGAAAACGCAACGGCACGAGCGGCGGTTTGGTCCGCCTTCGACGGGCGAGGTTATCGGGTTGGCGAGGCTGGAGCGGGGCGGACGGCGAGGCCAACTGGCCGCCAGCGCACGGGTGCCGTGGCACAAGCCACGCGAACAGCCACCCGCCGGCCGGTCAGTCGTTGTCCTCTTCATCGGACGGATCGGGCAGGTTCTCCGCCCGCTCGCCACCTTCTGGGGGCGGGCCGAAGATGGCCGACCCGACGCGGACGAGGTTTGCCCCCTCGGCGATGGCGAGGTGGTAGTCGTCGCTCATCCCCATCGAGAGGATGTTGAAATGCTCGCCGCCGAGGCCCAGGCGGCTCATCTCGGTGAAGAGTTCGCGGCAGCGCGAGAAGGTCTCGCGCGCGATATCGGTCCCTTGTGCGGAGCCGTCGTTGTGGGGCGCCATGGTCATCAGGCCACGTACGCGCACGTTGATCATGGTTTCGATCGCCTCGATCAGGTGCCCGGCGGCGGCGGGGGCGCAGCCGAACTTGCTCGGTTCACCGGAGGTGTTGACCTGGATGAGCACCTCGGCGGTCTTGGCGAGCTTGTTGGCGGCCTGCTGGATCTCTTCGGCGAGGCGGAGTGAATCGACGGAGTGGATGAGGCGTGACAGCTCAACGGCCTTCTTGACCTTGTTGCGCTGCAGGTGACCGATCATGTGCCAGCGGACGGGCGTGGGCGTTGCGGCGGGCGTGGGTGAACCGGCCTTTGTCCGCGGCAGGGTCTTCTGGCGGGTCTGCCATTCCTCGATCATGGCGGAGCGCTGCACCAGGGATGGCACAAGGTTCTCGCCGAAGTCGCGGTGCCCGAGGTTGACCAGCTCGCGCACGTCGTCGATGCCGGCGTACTTGCTCACGGCGACGATCATGATGCCGGCGGGGTTCCGTCCGGCCCGGCGTGCGGCCTCGGCACAGCGTTCGCGCACTTCCTGGTAACGTTCTTTGAGCGAGTCGAGGGTCGTCACGGTGCCTCCTGCGGGGTGACGGAGCACACACAGTGTAGCGACCGGCGGGGGCGGATTGTGCGAGCTAGGGTTCGGCCTCAACCATCGAATTCCCGACAGGAGGACTCCCCGTGGCCAACGAGCACCTTGTACCCCGTGACAGCGTCATCGCTCCCGGCGAAACCGCGCCCGACTTTGAGCTCCCCACCAACACCTTCGGGCAGACTTGGAAGCTCAGCGATGCGCTCAAGAAGGGCGACGTTGTGCTGAGCTTCTTCCCGTTCGCGTTTACCGGGGTGTGCGGCACGGAGATGTCGTGCATCACCAAGGACCTCGGGTCGCTCGGCAAGGCGGGCACGCAGGTGGTGGGCATCTCGGCGGACGGTTCCCCCTCGCTCAACGCGTGGAAGGAGCAGCTCGGCCTGACCCAGACGCTGCTGAGCGACAACTTCAGGGCCGTCTGCAAGGCGTACGGGCTCTACTGGGCCGACCTGAACGTCTGCTGGCGGGGAACGGTTGTCATCGGTAGGGACGGCAAGGTGAAGTGGAGCCAGAAGCGCGAGATCAAGCAGGCGTTCAGCCCGCAGGAACTGCTCGCGGCGGTTTCTTGAACGGTGGGCTCTGGTAGCTGGCTTGCCCTGTCCTTCGTTCGCCCGATGGCCTCCCGGTCGGGGCGGTATCCTCAGGTATGCCGACCCCGACAGTCCTGATTGTCCGTGACGGGTGGGGGATGAACCCGTTCCCGGCCCACGACGCCTTCAACGCGGTGAAGCTCGCCGGCACACCCGTGGCCGACCGGCTGATGCGCGACTACCCGTGGACGCTGATCAAGACCAGCGGCACCGACGTCGGCCTGCCCGACGGCACGATGGGAAACAGCGAGGTGGGGCATCAGAACATCGGTGCCGGGCGCATCGTCGAGCAGGAGAGTAAGGTCATCACCGATGCCTGCAACCGAGACTTCGCCGACATCAAGGTGGTGGCGGACAACATCAAGGCCGCGCTGAAGGTGGGGGGCAAGGTCCACCTGATGGGGATCAACTCCGACGCGGGCGTGCACGGGTTGCTTGAGCATCTTTACGCATTCGTCAAGGCGTGCAAGGACCTTGGCGTGCCGAAGGACCGTGTGATCGTTCATCTCTTCACGGACGGGCGCGACAGCGGCCCGAAGCTCGGCAAGGAGTTTGCCGCGCAGGTTGAGGCCAGGCTCGCGGAGATCGGCGTTGGGCGCATCGGCTCGGTCGCGGGGCGGTACTACGCGATGGACCGCGACAACCGCTGGGAGCGCGTCAAGCTCGCCTACGACGTGCTCACGGGTCGTGACGGCGCGGGCCAGCGCTTCAAGACCGTCGGCGAAGCGATCCAGGCGTATTACGACCACCCGGCGGGCGAGAGCATGCAGGGGGACGAGTTCATTACGCCGCGGGCGGTCGGCGCACCAGCGCCCGTGCAGGACGGAGACACGGTCTTCTTCTACAACTTCCGCGGCGACCGCCCGCGCGAGATATCCGCGGCGTTTGCCTTTCCCGACGAGCAGTGGGCGAAGGTCAAGCCGTCGCCCGACAGCGGCCGGAACGGGTTTGACCGGGGTCCGAGGCTGAAGATCAACTACGTGATCCTGACTGAGTACTGGGAGGCGCTGCTGCCGCTTTGCCCTGTGGTTTTTCCGCGTCCGCCCAAGATGAAGCACATCGCCGGGGAGTGGTGGTCGTCGATGAAGCTGCGGCAACTGCGCTGCGCAGAGACGGAGAAGTACCCGCACGTGACGTTCTTCTTCAACGATTACCGCGACCCCCCGTTCCCCGGCGAGGTGCGCGAGAACCCGCAGAGCCCCAAGGTGAGCACGTACGACCTCAAGCCGGAGATGTCGGCGGCGCTCGTTCGTGACGCGGTGCTGCGCCGGCTCGCCGCCGACGATTGCGAGGACGTGCTGATCGTCAACTTCGCCAACGCGGACATGGTGGGGCACACCGGCAAGCTCGACGCCGCGGTCAAGGCGTGCGAAACGGTCGACGCCTGTGTCGGTGCGCTGGTCGATGCCACTCTGGCAAAGGGGGGGCAGCTCGTCGTGACCGCCGACCACGGAAACGCCGAGCAGATGTGGGACCCCGCGAACAACTGCCCGCACACGTCGCACACGGTCTATGACGTTCCGCTGATCGTCGTGGGCGAGAAGTGGAAGGGGCGGGCGCTCCGTGGCGACCGCGACCCTGCGGGATGGCATGCGCCCAGCGTCCGCGATGGACGCGGGCGCCTTGCAGACATCGCGCCGACGCTGCTTGCGATGATGGGGCTGGAAAAGCCGCCCGAGATGACGGGCGAGAGCCTTATTCGGTAACCGTGGTGTGCGCGGGCCGCCGCGTCGCCTAGGCCAGCAAAGCCGGGTCGCTCTGCGCGAGGGTCAGGGCCATCGCGCCGCCGCGCCCGCGGGTGCGTGCCATGTACAACTGCAGGTTGCGCCCCGGGCAGACGGTCGAAGCCGAGGGCCACTCGCGGTGGGTGCGCACCGAGCGCAGCGGGATACGGTACTCGCGCATGAGGTCGGCGACGAACGCGTCGAGCCTGTCGGTCTGTGCCCTGGAGGGCGACTGGTTCTCGAAGTTGCCCATGCACATCACGCCGATGTTGTGCTCGTTGCAGTCTTCGACGTGAGCGCCCTGGTAGGCGAGGGGGCGGCCCTCGAACACGCGCCCGGCTCGGTCGATCACGAAGTGGTAGCCGATGTCGGCCCAGCGTTCGCCGGACTTGTTCGTGCGGCGGGTGTGGGCATCGCGGATCGACACCAGCCGCCGGATCGAGTCGTCCATGCTCTCGCTGAAGAACGGCGCCGGCATGCCGTCGTGGTGGACGGTGATGCAGTTGACGCCCTTCATCGGGCGCACGGTGGATGCGTTGGCGAGCGTCGCGGTCGTCCAGCGCGTCCGCGGGATCACGCCTGATGGAAGGCCGGCGATCGGCTGCGACGGCCCGGGCGCTGGGACGGGCTGGGGCGTGAGGACGGGCGGGGTTGGACGGGCGACGGTCGTCACCCTTGTCGGGTCACTGGTGCCCTGGGGACCCTTGGGCGGATCGGGCCAAGGGACGCCCGGGAGTTCGCCGCTCGCCGTCTGCTGGCTCGCGCAGCCAACGAGCGAAAGCAGGCCAAAGACGGACCCGGCCTGAAGCAGGCGACGACGAGAAAGATCGTTCAGCACACCGCTGGTATCGGCCGCTCGCCCACCCGCGGAGAGAAAATTGCCGCCAAGATTCGAGGGGGGTGTCGCCATCGCTTTCCCATCTGGAGTGACCAGAGTCTAGACGGGGCTAACCGCCTTTTTTGGCGGCTTTCTTGCGGGGCGCGGGTGCCTTGCGCTTGGGGGCGGTGGTCGGTGCGGGTTTGGGTTCCGCATCACCCTCTTCCCTTGAGGCGTCGGCCTCCGGAGCTTCTTGCTCAATCGCCCGGCGTGCACGATTGGGTGTGCCGGTTGGGGCGGCGAGCTCAACCAGGCGTGCGCACAGGTCGGGCATCGAGACGCCCGCGTGCGCGGCGGCCTTGGGCACAAGTGAATGGTCGGTGAAGCCGGGTGTGGTGTTGATTTCAAGGAACCACGGCGTTCCGTCGCGGTCGAGCAGGAAATCGGCGCGAGCGATGTGGCGGATGCCCAGGGCCTTGGCGATCCGCCTGGTGGACTTGGCCATTTTGCGGGCGGCGTGCTCGGGCACCTTGGGGTCCAGGATGTACTGTGTGTCGTCGCGGGTGTACTTGGCCTGGTAGTCGTAGAGCCCTTCGTGGGGCTTGATCTCGATGAGCGGGAGCGTCTCGCCGTCGACCAGACCCACCGTGAGTTCGCGAGCGCCGCCGCGGGTGCCGATCGCGGCCTGGCCCCCGATCTTGGGCTCGATCATGTACGAGCGCACCAGTCCTTTGGACCGCTCCTTGGCGATCGAGGCGACGGCGACGGTGTAGTCGGCGTGGGTCGTGCAGACGCGGAGGCCGATGGTGCTCCCCTCATGGACGGGCTTGATGATCACCGGCAGCGGGCACGGGCAGACCGGGTCTTTGTCGTTGAGCACCCAGAACGCGGGCGTCTCGATGCCGAGTGAGACGGCGACGGCCTTGGTGGCGATCTTGTCCATCGCCCAGCGGCTGGCGCGCGGCCCGGAGCCGACGTACGGCCGCCCATCCTCCTCGAGCAGGTCCTGCAGCGGGCCGCCCTCGCCGTACGGTCCGTGGAGGTAGGGGAAGATCACGTCTGCATCGGCTGCGCTTAGTTGCGCCGCCGAGAGGGTGTCGATGATCTCAAGGGTCACCGCGTAGCCGCCGTGGCTCTTGAGCGCCTCGGCGATGCCGGTTGCGGACTTGATGGAGACTTCGCGCTCGGCATCAGGGCCGCCGCCGAGGACGAGGACGTGTTTCTTCTTTGACATGGGTGTTCACCACAGAGACGCCGAGACACAGTGAAGAAAAAGGCAGAGCGAAACGGGGTAAGACCCGTGCGTACGGGCGCGATTCACCGAGCGAGCGTAGAAGGGCAACCCCTGCCTTGCACCCTTTCCGCCGCCTTTCTCTGTGTCTTCGTGCCTCTGTGGTGAATCCGCCTCAAAGCGTGTCGCCCCAGATCACCACTTCGTTCTGCAGCGTGACATCGAACGCGGCCTTGACCTTCTCCCGCACTTGGCGCATCAGGGTGATCAGGTCGGTCGCCGTGCACGATGGCGACGACGCGTAGAGGAAGTTGCCGTGCTGTGTCGAGACGGAGGCGCCGCCGACGGTCATGCCCTTGCACCCCGCCTTGTCGATCAGCATGCCCGCCGAGACGCGCGTTCCCGCGACGGCGATTCCTCGCAGGTCGTGGAGGATGGCCGGGTTCTTGAACGCGCAGCCGCAGGAGTCTGCGCCCATCGGCTGGGTCTTCTTCTTGTAGGCCATCACTTCTTTGAGCTTCGCTCTGGCTGCGGCGGTGTCACCGGCGGCCCGCTTGAGCTTGAGCTCGGCGCCGGTGATGATCATGCCGGTTCCGAGCTTGCCCAGATCGCTGTGCCGGTAGTCGAAGATGATCTGGTTGCGGGCGAGGCGGACCACCTCGCCGCGACGGTTGACGCCGTGCACCGCGTGCACGAAGTCGGCGATCTGCCCGAACGCTCCGCCGGCGTTCATCGTCACCGCGCCGCCGACTGAGGCGGGGATGCCGCCGAGGTTCTCAAGGCCGGTGAGGCCGGCCTTGTGCGTCTCGTGGATCAGCTTCATCAGGTCGTAGCCCGACCCGACGTGCACGACCGCCGAGGCCTGGTCGATCCGCAGTGAGACAAACTCGCCCTGGTCCAGGCGAACAACCAGATCGTCTACGCCCGCGTCGGCGACGAGCAGGTTTGCGCCCTCCCCGAGCACACGAAGCGCCGGGTCGATCTCCACACACCGGCGGAGCTGGTCGATCGTGGTGGGGCGTGCGAAACGCCTGGCACGCCCGCCGCACTTGTACCAGGTTGCGATGGGCTGGTCGGCGAGGATGGCGACGTCGGGGAGTGTCACGGGCATTGTGGGGGTGTGGTCTGGGCTGTGCGCGGGGTTTGCTTTCGCGTCTGTGCGGTCTGGTCTAGCGGCTTGTTTTCAGCAGTTCGTACCCGATCTCGTTCACCGGCCCGGCGCCCATGAACACGACGGTGTCACCGTCGCGGCAGGTGGTCTGCAACTGCGTGACGATCGCCTTGAACGGGTAAAGGTGCATCGCCGCGACACCCTTTTCGATCAGGCGGTCGACCAGGTCGGCCGAGGTGACGCGGTGGCGGTCCTCCTCGGTGTCGCGGGCGAAATAGATGTGGGGCACGATCACGATATCGGCCGCGTCGAACGCGGCGGCGAACTCTTCCATGAGGTGGCGCGTGCGGCTGTGCTGGTGGGGCTGGAAGACGCAGATCAGCCGCCCGCCGCGCGTCTCGGTCTGTTCGGACTGGCGGAGTGCGCGAAGCGTGGTTGAGACCTCGGTTGGGTGGTGCCCGTAGTCGTCGATGATTCGTACACCGTTGGCCCACCCCTGGTTCCCCTTCCAGACGCCCAGCAACTGCACGCGCCGGTCGACGCCCCTGAACCGGCTGAGGCTCGCGGCGACCGCCCCCGAGTCGGCCCCCATCACCAGCGCGAAGGCCGCGGCGGTGGCGGCGTTGACCGCGTTGTGCGAGCCGGGCATCAGCATCGTCCACGTGCACGCGAGCGAGCGCGAACGGTTCACGACGCTCGCGCCCTTGGTGATCGGGTCGAACGACACAAACCAATCGGCGTCGGGGTTGAATCCGATCGTCTCGACCTTGGCGGCGATTCCCGCGGTCACCTCGCGCCGGTGCGCGCCGGAGTGGGCGATCAGCAGCAGCCCACCCTCGCTCTCGGGCGCGACCAGTGCGGCGAAGTGGTGGAAGCTCTCGACAACGGCGTCGAGCGTGCCGTAGACGTCCAGGTGGTCGGCCTCGACGCTGGTGATCACCGCCATGGTCGGGTGGTAGTGGTGGAACGAGCGGTTGAACTCGCACGACTCAGCGACCACGACGCCCGGCCGTCCGCGCCAGGGGCCGTCAGCCGGGATCGTGTCGGCGCCGATGACAAAGCCCCCGCCACGCTGCCCGTGCGATCCACCAAGTTGGGCGCACGTTGCGCCGACGATCGCTGTCGGGTCAAGCCCGCAATCGCTAAGCACGCAGGCGAGCATGCTGGTGGTGGTGCTCTTGCCGTGGGTGCCGGCGACGCACAGGGCCGTCCGGCCCAGCATGCACCTGCCCAGGGCCTCGGCGTACCAGAGCGTCTCGAGCCCGCGCGTGACGGCCTCGAGCATCTGCGGGTGGTCGGGCTTGATCGCGGCCGAGGCGATCACGATCTGGGTGCCCTCGGGGAGCCAGTGCTTTGTTTGATCAAAGTCAACCGCGAACCCGTCGGCTGCAAGCCGGTCGGTGGTGACCGAGTGCCCGCTGTCGGAGCCGCTCACGATTGCGCCGCGCGCGGCGAGCAGGCGTGCCATTCCCTGCATGCCCGAACCGCCGATCCCCACGAGGTAGCAGCGTTTGCCCTTGACGTCCCACGGCTGAGCCGGCCCGCTCAGGGCCAGGTGGGGGGGAGTTGCGGGGCCGGTGTTCGGGCGGGGAAGGAGCACAGGATCGCCTTGGTTGGCGGGGATGCTGGGGAGGGCTGACATGCAAAGGGTATCGGCGCGAGGGCAAACCGAGAGTGAAAGTCAGCGTGTTTTTCGCCGTCCGCATCCGGGTGCGCGGATCCTGCACGTCGGCGACGATCGATCGTCTCAAGGGAACGCTCTGCGGTGGCGTCTATCCTCGGTGGATGTCCTCACCAACGCCGGCGCCCACACTGCCGTACAAGATCGCAACGCTCGTTGACCTGCGCGACGACCGCGGGCGGTTCCTGCTGCTGCGGCGCAAGAAGTCACCAAACCAGGGACTGTGCTCGCCGATCGGCGGCAAGCTCGACATGGAGAGCGGCGAGTCCCCGGCGGCGTGCGCCCGGCGCGAGACAATGGAAGAAGTCGGTCTGGACATCCCCATCGAGCGGTTCCACCTGCTCGGCCTGATCAGCGAGTCGGCCTTTGAGGGGCGCGGGCATTGGCTCATCTTCTATTACAGGGTGCTTGGGCCGGTGGAGTTCACTCCGGCGGAGACGGCCGACGGCTGGATCGACTGGCACGAGCCCGCCGCGATCGACGCGCTGCCGATCCCGGAGACGGACCGGCGGATCATCTGGCCGCTGGTGCTCAAGCACGACCACGCTGAGCGCCCCGGGTTCTTTGCCGTGCACATCGATTGCACCGGCCCGGGCGGCAAGGACCTTGCCATCCGGGTCGAGCAGGGGTGAAGCCGTTCGCTGGCGGTGCCGGGCCCGATGGGCCCGTGGCCAAAGAGGTTGGATTTTGTTCGCTATGCACGGAACCTCAATGACTGTTTGCTGCGACAGCGCGGGGGTCGACAGATCGGCACTGCCGGCGCATCTCCAGTGACGGACCGGCTCGCGGGGTGCACCCTCACCGCAGGAGATCGTCATGCCGAACGCCCAGTTGAGTCTCGCCTTCCTGGCTTTGGTTGCGCTCGGGTCGGCGGCCGCGGGTCAGCCAATCTCTGCCGCTCGAGCTACGTCGGACAGCTCCGGCGATGGATGCACGGCCCAGAGTTCATCGAGCGGCCACGCGTCGTCGAACGATTCATCCCAGGCGGGCTCGACGGGTGGTGGGAACAACGGAGCCCCGGCAGAGCAACGAGTTCTGAGCGACCTGCAGAAGTGGGTGCAGCAAGCGTTGAAACAGATGACCGTGCCAGGGAAGCAGGCAGCCGGAAGCGCCCTGAGCGGCCGTTCGCCGGGCCAGTCGGCCCGGAATTCGGCGAGCTCCTCAAAGCAATCATCGTCATCGTCGAATGACTCGAAGAAGAGCTCGTCATCGCAAAGGTCGTCGCAGTCGAGTTCGTCGTCTGACTCGTCGTCGCAATCCTCTGGCGGTTCCTCGTCGTCTTCGAGCAAGGGCGGGCAGAGCGGTTCGGCAGGGTCGCGCAAGAGCGGTCATTGAGGCCTGATCGCCAACGCTGATGAGGCCGGGTTGTTACGCGTCCCGTCGATCCGAATTGATTGCGCGCAACTTCTGCCTGGCGATCCACCGGCGGGGCTGGTTTCAACTGGCCTCAGTCGCACCCGCCCGCGGCGAGACGATTGAAGAACGCGTCGATGAACGCGACGAAGTCGTTGTTGTCGTACAGACCGTCAGCGCCGGCGATGCCGCCCTGGCTTCCAAGGTCCGCCCGCGCATCGTTCTGGAAGAATTCGTCGATGAACACGATGAAGTCGTTGTTGTCGAGGTGCCCGTCGAAGCCCGCGACGCCGCCCTGGCCGCCAACGTCCGCCGGGCCGCAGGCGCCGAGGGTGACGCTGGTCATGACCTGGACGTTGTCGATCATGAGCTGTGAGTTGACCGCGAAGTCAGCGAAGTTGCAGACGGCGAAGGCGAGCGTAACGGTGCCGGCGGCGAGGTTGCCCTTGCTGAATCGCTGAACCGGCGTCCATCCGTGCGGCGTAGTGGCGCTCCCCGCGAGCGCTTGCGGCTCGCCGTTGATCACGACGAAGGCGGTGTCGGGCCACTCAAGGTTGTTGGTCGCTTCGGCGTTGTTGAAAGCGAAGTCAAAGCTGATCGAGTCACCGTCGTTGACGGTGAACGTCTGCAACACGGCGGCGCCGTTGCGAACGGCGGTCGTCGTGCCCGCCTCGGCCATCAACTGGGCCGTCGTGCACCCCAGCAGCGATGCGAGAGCATCCGCGAGGGTGTTTCCAGCAGTGAGCAGCGCTGCGCGGGTCCCCTCCGTTGGGGCGGCCGGCGCAGCGGTGGAGAGGGCGACAAAGCCGCTGGTGGTCCAGCCCGTGAACGCGGGGGCCGACTCAAACCCGCCGTTGGTGATGTCGGCCAACACCGCGCCTCCGGTGCAGGCGGCCAGAGCAGCGGCGAGTGTCAGGAACGGCCGGGTTGCGGTGTGCATGGTGGTCTCCTGCGGTCGTATGTCAGGAAGATACCCGGTTCTTGCACGAACGCAACGGTCACTGTAGCGAAAAGGAAGAATGGTGTAAGGGCGTTTGCCTTCGCATGGTTTGGCGAGGTTCTTGAAGCCGGGAGTCGGTTCCGCCGTACCGTGCTGTATGCGCGGCTTGATCGCATGCATCCTCTTGCCATTCCTGGGCTTTCCTACGTCGGCAGCGCCGCCCGAGCGCGGCGTGTTCGAGGTTGCGGGTGCGCCGCCCTCCCATGCGCTGATGACGGTGGCGGATGACCTGCCGGCGGGCCCGTGGCCGACGGTCAGTACATCGAGCCCCATGCTGCTGAACCTCGGCGGGTACGTCGGCGTGCTGACGGCGGCACAGGTCGGCCAGCTTGGAAACTGCGTAAGGACCGGCGGCAAGGCGCCGGAACTGAACGGCACGTTCCGACGTGTCTGCACGGTCCACCTGATCGACCGCGCGGGGGTTGACGCGAAGCGCGTAGAGATCCTCACCGGGTCCGACGGTGTGACCGCCGCCAGGGAACGCGCCGAGGGCGGCGCAGCAGCCGGGCGCACCGTCTTGCTCGATCCCGCGAAGTACCTGCCGCTGTCGATCGGATGGCCCCGGTACCGCGGCCCGTACAGCAGCGGCTCGCCCGGCTTGGCCGACCCGGCGGCAGCGCAGGTGACAATCGCCGAGGGCACCGTCGTGGAGATGGCGCGGCCGCTGGCGCCTTCGCCGCTCTATCTCGACGAGAAGACCTTTGGCGACCGCTTTATCAGCGGCGGGCGATCCAACGCGCTGCGGATCGCGCGGAAGCTTGAGGACGAGAAGTTCTTCGTGCGCGTGCCGGCCGGGCTGGACGCCAAGAAGCCCGCGGGCCTGCTGATCTACATCAACGCGATGCAGGGCGGCGAGCCGCCGCAGGTGCTGTTCAAGGGGCTCGACCAGTTGGGGATCGCGTGCGTGGGGATCGAGAACGCGGGCAACGACCGGCCGGTGGTCGATCGCTTTCAACTGGTGATCGATGCGCTCTTCGCAGCCAGCGAGCGCATCCACATCGACCCGCGGCGCGTCTACCTCAGCGGCATCTCGGGGGGCGGGCGGTGCTGCATGCGTCTGCAGTGCTGCTTCCCCGACTATTTCACCGGCGCGGTGCCGATCGTGGGGACCAGCGCCTACTTCGACACGCCTCTGGGGAACGGCAAGCGCTCCCCCGCAGGTTTCGATCGGCCCAGCGCGGCTCGGTTCACGCTGCTGCGCTCGCGCCGCATCGGCGTCATCACCGGCCCGGCGGACTTCAACTACGGCGAGATCGTGGCGATGACCAAGCGCCTCACCGACGACCGCCTGCAGGTGCGCGTATTCGAGCACGAGATGGGCCACCAGTTGCCGACCGCCGACTGGTTTGCCGAGGCCATCGGATGGGTGGATGGGCCGTACCAGGAGACGGCCGCGAAGGAAGCGGCTGATGCGCAGCAGGTGCTCGACGGGTACATCAAGCGGTGGGGCGATGTGCCGCCACCGGCCGGCGACACTCGAGCGCGCGAGGAACTGGTCAAGGTGACGCGGGTCGGTCCGTGGACAGCGGCTGCTTGGCGCGCCGTCGAACTGCTGAAATGAGGGTCGCGCGAGGGGGGCTAGCGCTTTGTGCGTGCGGGCTGTTGAACCATGCTGAAGCCGTCTGCCCCTTCGACATGGATCGCCCCCGTGTCGTGGCGCTGCCGTCGTTGACGATCACAATGCTGTGCCCGGGGGGAACCTGCTTCATCGCGATGAATGCTCCAATCGGCAGTTGCCCGGCCGTGTGCGCTGGCGGAGCCAACTCGGCGTTCTCTGCATGCGCCGGCTGCGAATACATGCGAATGCCCGCCCCCTCATCGTCCGCCAAGCCTTCGGTGCGCGAGACCCGGATCTTCGCCGCGCCGCCGCTTGCAGAGAGCACGACGGATCCGCCCGGCGGAATGTACGCACCGGTGTCGGCGGTCAATCTTGAAGATGAGCAGCCCGCGACGAGCGCGACAGAAGCCAGCAGGGCGAGCAGACGGCCGTTTTTCATCAGGGGTCTCCAGGTGCCGTCTCGCCAGATGCGCCGCGCAGGTCTTTCCGCCAGCAGTCGACGGCCGGTGGTTATGCCGCACAGGGCACCACGGGGAAGCCGCCAGGCGAACCATTGCCTCCGGATAACGTGTTTGCTCGCCGGGCCATCTCTTGCCGATTCGCATGATGGACGGCTTGCGGCTTGCGGCATGCGGCTTGCGGCGCTGCGAAATGATGACCGCTTCGGACAATGGGGCGACCGCAGCCACCCGCCGGGCAGACGCGACGGATCAGCAGAGCTAGTACTTGGGGTAGCCGGGCACAGGCGGACGGGTCCAGTCGAGCGCTGCCAGTGGGATGTTCCGTATCACACCCCAGCCGATCAGCAGACTCGCGGCGGACCAGAGCAGCCAAGTGGGGGGTGAGCGGGCGACAAGCGAGAGCCCCGGCCGGCCCGTGACCAGAGTCGCAATGCACGAAAACGCCATCCACGCGCACGGGACGCCGACAGCGACCAGCAGCGGATTAAAGCGCCAAGCGAGAGCGGGGTGCCCATGCAGAAGCTGGTGCGTCGCCCGCAGGGAGCCGCATCCGGGGCAGTAGACCCCTGCAATACGGCGGGTCGGGCAGCCACCCCCGCCGAGCACATCGACAGGGTCGCTGAAGGCAAGGAGGGCGGTGCCGAGCGAGATGACCAAGAGCAAGGTGGCGGCAAAGGCCCGTGCCGGCAGGGTCGGTTTCCCTGCCGATGGGTGGTGTGCGGCGGCGGGGAGGCGTTGCCCCTCAGCCACTGGACGGACCGCAAATTCCTCCACCGCGGGCTTGTAACCCGGGTCGGGATTTGGTATCGTGGACATCGAAGCGAGTGTACATCGTTGCCCGTTGCTTCGCGGGCCATTCTGGAGTCTGCGTGATGAGCAACGGCACCCCGATCAAGACGTGACTGGTCGAGTCGATCCTTGTAACAGTCCTGTGTTGCTTGCCGCTGGGTGTCGCGGGGATCGTTTTCGCCGCGCTTGCGATGAGCGCTCGCGATTCGGGCAACATGGAACTCGCCAGGCAGCGGGCCGGCACCGCCAAGCTGTTGACCCTGATCGGCTTCGGCATCGGGCTGCTCGGCATCATCATCTACGCCGTTCTCATGGTCGTCGGTGTGGCGGGTGCTGCAGCCTCGGGCGGGCACCCCTGATCGAAAAGCTGTGGCGCGTCCAGCTCTTGCTAATTGTCGGCCTTTGGCAACGCCCCAATGCTGTCATTCTGTTCATATCGAATTCCGGGTGTTCGGGTATGCTGTCGCCATGGGACTTTTCTCCAAGCTCTTCGGCGGCGATTCAGCGCGCAACGACGGCACCGAGCAGGCGCTCTTGATCGGCATCGCCGCTGGCCCAGCCGTTGACGGCGCGTTCCTGGCGCGGCTCGGGTCACAGCTCACCGCGGCGGTGACAGACTCGGGCGACGGTAAGCCCAGCGAGGGCGACCCCGTCGACGCCTTCACGAGCTTTGGGTTCGCCGGGCCAGACGCCGATGCGCTCTTTGACGCTGCTGCACCGGTCATCGAACAGCACCCGCTGCCGAAGGGCTCGCACGCGATCAAGCGCTACGGCGGGCCGGGGTGCCCGAGGACCGAGCGCATCGACATCGCATGGGACGGGTGAAGAGTCACCGGGGTGGTGCCGAGGCTTGCCGCGTTGCTCAAGGGCTTTGGCGGTCTGGGAGGTTGGCGTTGGACAGCCGCCTCTGCCAGTGCCCGTTAAACGCAAGATCGGCCGTCGCGGCCTGCCTCTACACAGGTCCAATGCGCCGTCGGATTGGGGTGATGTGGGTACATTTCGCTTGGTCCGCTGCCCCGATCGCGGGCGGTGTGTTTGCACCCCGTCCATGCACGAATCTCAACCCGGTCCCCCTGCTGTTGGAGCGCACCTCATGCCCACTTTGAACATCAAGTCTGCCGCCGAGCCGGCCATCAACGGCGTTGTCATTTCCTTTGCCGGTGATGCGACCGGCACCACCGCAGATCAACTGGCCAAAGCGCTCAAGTCGATCTCCGACAGCAAGCCCTCCAACGCCGTGCTCGACTTTTCGGGTCTGACGATGATGGACAGCCAGTCGATCGGCATGCTCACCGCGTTCCGCTCGGGACTGATGCGCAGCACCGGCGGCAAGGCACGCGTCATGGCCGCCGCGGTGCCGCCCGGGATCGAAAAGGCGATGAAGGTCACCCGCCTGCACGAGCTCTTCCCGATCCACCTCACCGTCGCCGAAGCGGTGCGGGCGATCGCCGAGGGCGAGCAGTCACCCGCCGGACGGCACTGATGCCCGCGCGGTCGTCGCGCACGATGAGGCTCGGCGCTGCGATTGGCGTGCGGTCACCCAGAGCGTCTTGCGCCGACGAGCGCACGGGCCGTCTCGCTACGATGATCCAGCGTGCCCGACAGCCCCACACCCTTGATCTTCCTGACCGGCGCGACCGGCTACATCGGTGGCCGCCTTGCGCCGCGGTTGCTGGAGAGAGGGTTCCGCGTCCGTTGCCTCTCCCGCAGCGCGGAGAAGCTCCGGGCGCGTCCCTGGTCGTCGGACCCGCGCATCGAGGTGGTCGAGGGTGACGCGGGCGACGAAGCGGCGCTCACGGCGGCGATGCGCGGCTGCAGCGCCGCGTATTACCTCGTCCACTCAATGAACGCGGCGGGCCCGGCCTATCGCCTCAAGGACCTTGCACTCGCCGAGACGTTCGGGCGGGCGGCGGCGGCCGCGGGCATCGAACGCATCATCTATCTCGGGGGCCTGGGAGAGACCGGCACGGGCCTGAGCGAGCACCTCTCCTCGCGCCGTGAAGTTGAGGCGGCGCTGGGAAAGGGGGGCGTGCCCGTCACCGTGCTGCGCGCGGCGATGATCATCGGCTCCGGCTCGGCGTCGTTTGAGATCCTGCGTTACCTCGTCGAGCGGCTGCCGATCATGATCACCCCGCGCTGGGTGAGCACGCAGTCGCAGCCCATCGCCGTGCGGGATGTGCTCTTTTACCTGGTCGCCGCGCTGCAGACGCCCGCCACCGCGGGCCGGACCATCGACATCGGCGGGCCGGAGATCGAGACGTACAACCAGATCATGCGGCAGATGGCCAGCGCGATGCGGCTGAGGCGGCGGCTGGTGATCCCCGTGCCGGTCCTCACGCCGCGCCTCAGCTCGCTGTGGATCCACCTGATCACGCCGCTCAACGCCGCCATCGCGCGACCGCTGGCCGAGGGGCTCAGGAACCGCGTCGTCTGCCGCGACGACACGGCCCAGCGACTGATGCCGAACCGGTGCATGACCATCCGCGAGGCGATGGATGCGGCGCTCGCCCGCGTGCAGGCGGGCACGGTCGAGACGGCGTGGTCCGACGCCGGCGTGATGCCCGGCGACCCCGAGTGGGCCGGCGGCACGGTCTTCATCGACCGCCGCCAGGCCGTGGTGCCCGCGCCGCCGGCACAGGTCTGGCGCGCTGTCAGCGCGCTGGGCGGTGAGAACGGCTACTACGCCGCCGACTGGCTCTGGCGCCTCCGCGGAGCGATGGACCGCCTGACGGGCGGGCCGGGCCTCCGCCGCGGGCGGCGCAGCGCTGAACGCCTGCAGGTGGGCGATGCGCTGGACTTCTGGCGCGTTGTGGCCGTCGAGCCGCCGCGCAGGCTGCTGCTGCGGGCCGAGATGAAGCTCCCGGGCGTGGCGACGCTGGGCTTTGACGTTGAGCCGGCGCCCGGGGCCGAGGGCGGAACCGGCGGCACGCTCCTCACCATGACGGCCCGCTTCCGGCCGCGCGGGCTGCTGGGCATCGCCTACTGGTACGCGGTGCTCCCGCTGCACGGGGTGGTCTTTCGCGGCATGCTCAAGGGGCTGGCGCGGGCGGCGGCGAAGGGAGCTCCCGCGCAGCCGGGTGCGTGAGCGAAACGCTCCGCTCAGCGGGCGGCCTTCTGTTTGGCACGCTTCTTCGCAACCTTCTTTGCGGGTGCCTTCTTCGCCGTCTTCGCGGCGGGCTTTGCGCTCGCGTCGCCTTTGATCTTCTTGCCGTCGGGCCCGCGCCCGGTGCTCGCCAGCGCCTTGACGTAGTTTTCCACGTACGCCTTGGCGGGCGTCCGCTTCACCGCCTCGCCGATCACATCCAGCGCTACATCTTCAACCTTCTTGAACCGGATGCAGCAGCCGCCCATGTTCAGCTTCTTGCCCGCATCGGCCCAGGCCTTCTGGAACCAGGCCCGCTCGTTCTTGTCGCCGTAGACGCTCATGAGGTAGAACGTCAGGTTGTTCTTCTGGCTCGAGAGCGCGCACATCAGCAGCGGCTTCTTCGGGTCGCAGTGATACCCCAGCGGCCAGACCCGGTGCGGCACGGCGTAGCCGATCATCCCCCAGAGCATTCCCTCCTCATAGTCCTTGTCCAGGTTCTTCAGGATCACCTTCCGCACCGTCTCGACGCCCGCGCGGCGGTCCTCCGGGGGAGAGAGGCGAGGTACTCCTTGACCGTCTTGGCGTTGCTCTTCATGGGAGGGATCGTACATCATTTGCCGCCGTCCGCGGCTCAAGTTTGGTCGACGGGCACCGTTTCTGTGGTAGATTGCAGGCATGGACAACGACCTTGATCGTCGCCTGATTCTGGGGGCAGCGGGCCTGGCGGGCGCTGCTGCGCTGGCCAGGCTCGCCCACGGCGGCCCGCTGACGCCCCCGGCCGGGTCGGTCGGCCCAACGGGCCGGACGCTGCTGGAGGTTGAGCCGCGCATTCCCATCGGGCCGGCGACAACGCCGGGGGACTCACTTTCGCTCTACCGGATCACCCAGCCGGGCAGCTACTACCTCACGGGCGACGTGCAGGGCGTCGCCGGCAAGCACGGCATCGTGATCGCTACGGGCCGTGTGACGATCGACCTGATGGGCTTTGAGCTCCGGGGGGTGGGGGCCGCGGGGTTCGGCTATACGGGCATCAAGACCGGATCGGGCTTCGGCACCGAGACACAACTCTGCATCCGCAACGGGCGCATCAACAACTGGGACCGCAGCGGCATCGACATCGCCGCCGAGTCGACCGTGCAGAACGTGGCCATGACCGGGAACCTCTACCGGGGAATCGAGGTGACCTCCAGCAGCAAGATCTGTGACTGCACCGTCTCCGGCGGTCAGATCTGTATCGACGCCAGCGGATGGGGGTGCGTGGTGAGCCGCTGCGCGGTGCGCGACGCCAGCAACTCGGGCTTCTCCGCCGTCCAGGGCACGGTGCTGGTCAACTGCACCGCCACCGGCTGCGTCACCGGGTTCAACTCCAGCGCTGCGGTGGTGATCGACTGCACCGCGGCGGTCAACAGCGGCTCCGGCTTCAGTTGCGGCATCCTGGGCACGATCTCCCGCTGCAACGCCTACAACAACCTGGGGAACGGCATCACCTGTGTCGACAACTGCTCGGTGCTCGACTGCACCAGCACGAACAACTACCTCCACGGCATCTCGGCGGGCAACGAGTGCCACCTGCGCGGCAACACCTGCGCCAGCAACGGCACCGGCGCAACCACCGGGCACGGCATCAACGTGACGGGTGCCCGCTGCCGCGTCGAGGCCAACCACTGCGCCCACAACGACAACGGCATCAATATCACCGGCACCAGCAACCTGATCATCCGCAACAGCGTGAGCGGCAACACCGTCAACGGCTACGCGATCGCCGCGGGCAACATGTTCGGGCCGAACGTCTACCCGGCGAGCAACCTGATCAACACCGGCACCAACCCGCACGCAAACTACGAGATGTGACCTTCGCCCACGCGCCGCCCGGCGACTGAACAGGCAAGCGCAGGGGCCGCGTGCGAGTGCTCAGCAGCGATGAGCCGACCGCGTCACTTGGCCGCAGAGCGGCCAGTCACCCGTGAAGCGCCAAGACCTTCTTTCCACGCCACCCGCCACAGCGCAGGACGGCACATGCGCGACCGATGGCCGGCTCAGTGCAGCGGCAAAGCGGCCGGGCCCGGTCACCCGTACGTGCACGACGGGTCATGGGCGGCGGACGACCGGCTTGGGGCAGCGCGGGAGCGGGCTTGGGCGGCTGGGGAGCGGTTCAGAACAAGGCATCAAGGCATGGGGAGGAGGGGGGGGAGCGACCGTCTCAATGCTGCCGGCGGGGTGGCACGGGAGGCAGGTTCGACCGGAGCCAGGCCCCCGCCGTCTGGCCGGCATTGAAGCTCGAGTCGTTTTTTGACTTCGCGTGGTCGGCCTGACGGGGCGGCGGTTGCGCCGCGCGAGTCCTGATGGAGGTTTGGGTAGGTTGGTGTATGTGGGGTGAGACTGGAGCACCTTTTATTCGCCCCCCGGGGAGGCATGAGCGCGGGCAGGGCCTGGGTTCGCGGCCGCGATGCCGGAATCCGCCTCCGATTGCATTGACGGGGAGGGAGTTGTGAGTTACATTCTCCCCGGACTAAGGGTCATCGCTCGCGTCGGCAGAGTAACTGGAGGGATCAATGCGTCACGCTCAATTGGCGGTCGGTGGGATGGTTGCTTGTGCGGCGTGCCTCAGCGCTGTGCAAGCCGATGTCGTCTATTTCTCCGGCGTCAACGCCACCTATGCATCTTCGCGGGCGGCCTTTGAGGCCGCGCACCTTTCCCTGACGCTCCAGCCGATCAGCTTTGAGAACTTCGAGGGGTTTGGCGCCGGCAGCGTGGTGGTCGGCGACATGCCGGGCAACCCCGGGCGCTTTGCGCCCGAGTACGCCGATGGCTCGGCCGCGCCGTTGCCGATTACGCAGGCGGCGGGTGGCCTTCCTTCCGGTTCCCTCTGGATCATCAATCTTCTAAACGGCCGGCCCGCCGGCTCGTCGTGGGTCATCCGTCCAGACAACCCCGGCGACCTCATCTATGCCTTCGGCCAGAGCAACGCGCAGGGTGACTGGGTGCGGATCACCGGCTACGACGCGCTCAACAACATCGTCGCGACGATCGACGCCTCGAACGCGGGCACGGCCTTCGCGGGATTCATCTCCGATGTCGGTATGGCGCGCATCGTGGTGACGCCGCTGGGGAACTCTGACCTCGCCAACGGGATGGATGATGTTTATGTGGGCGTGACTGCGCCGGTGCCGACGCCTGGAGCTTGTGCGTTGCTGGGGATTGGCGGGGTGGCTGCGGGGCGGCGGCGGCGGAGGTGAGGGGGAGGGATGCAGGTTGATGCACGTTCCCACCAGCAGCCAAGGCACACGGCCAGCGCAGAGCCGTTGACCGTGCCACCCGGATCGGAGGGGTTGGCCCGGGCACCCGGTGGGCGGGCCGGCGCGGCGGAGGAGCGGGGAGGCGCAGCGCGGGAGCGGGGTTGGGCGGCGAACGACCGGTTCAACGCGGGGCACGACGGGTCTTGGGCGGTAGACGACCGGCTTGGGGCAGCGCGGGGGCGGGGTTGGGCGGCGAACGACCGGTTCAACGCGGGGCGCGACGGGTCTTGGGCGGCAGACGACCGGCTTGGGGCAGCGCGAGAGCGGGGTTGGGCGGCTGGGGAGCGGATTGGGGCGAGGCATCAAGACACACCGACCGTCTCAAAGCAGCCGGTGCGGTGGCACGGGAGGCAGGTTGATGCCACGCCCCCGCCGGTGCCACCCCGCCTTGGGGGGGCAGTTGATGTCACGCACCCGCGAATACGGTTACGGATGGCTAACAGGAATCTCACCGTACTTGTGGTTGGAGCGGGAGCTAGCGCGGGAAGAGGTCTTGAACTTCCCATCGGAAGTAAGCTGAACGAGATTCTGTGGACCGAGGCAATCTCCAGAGCATCTAACTACCTCAGTATTTTCAGCGTTTGGGATCACAAAGCGGCGGCTCGCCAGCTCTCCAGTGAGTTCATGCACAGCGGGCAACCGTCGATCGACGCCTACTTGGCGACATTGCCGGAAACCGGGGCTCCGGGGCGACAACGAGGCGATGAGACGCGGACCATCCTCGCGAAGATGGCCATTAGTGTGGCGCTGTTGGAGAAGGAACAACTCGCATTGAAAGCTCCGTACGGCGGGTGGCTCGCGCGTGTATTTCAGGCGATACAGGCGGCAACGGGCCGTGACGCGAACGCCCAGCACTCCCTAAGGCTTGTGACATTCAACTACGACCGGCTGATCGAGTACCGCCTCGCGGCCATGGCGGCTGTTTCCTGGCGGATGGATCCTCTCAAGGCTCTGGAGTGGGCGAGGTCCATCGTTTCTCACATCTACGGAGAGTTGCCGGGCGACCTCCAATGGCAGGGTCGGGAGGAAGCACACTTTGGACTACACAGTGCCGGCGCCACTCTCGCCGAGGTTTGCAGCGACGTCCATCCCTTCGCGCCCAAAACGCTGTTTGCTATTGGAGAAGAGAGGAGCGCCAAGCGGCCTGAAATCGCTCGGGCAAGGGAATGGTTGTGTGCCGCGAAGCAGATAATTTTCCTCGGATTCGGATTTGATACGCAGAATCTTGATGTTCTCGGCTTAAATCGCGAAGAACTGGGGCGTGGCAGAGAGTGCCATTGGTGGGGGTGCAGAATGGCCGGAACCGCTCACGGTTTTAGCGCTCAAGTACGCCAAATGCACGAACAACGGCTCGTACCACTTTGGTCTCGCCCCGGCTCCATCGAATGGGGAGAACCCGAGGACACGTGCGACTGTTTCTTTGACAAACGGTTTTCGCTTTCTGTGGAACGATTGAAAACCGAATAGGTTCAGATTCAGATCGGGGGCGTGGAGTGGAGGCGATTGGTCCGCGTGGCGAGCTCTCGCGCGTGGAGGCGATGGTCGGCAGTCAGCGCCAAATCGATAGTTCCGCAGTAGAAAAATACCGAATGGTGAGCGGATTTGTTTGCCGATTGCGTTGCCGAGCTGGCGCGTTGATCGCTTCGCGCTGGGTTGTGAGCTCCGCTGCAGCAGCTTCAATCCTAGGCGAAACCGGTTCTCCGGCAGGGGTGTGGCAGCCTATCCAAAGAGTGTGAATTCGACTTGCGCCAATTGCATTGCGAATGTGCAGGTCGGATTCACTAAAGCTGAAACCTACGGTCGCCAGCACTCCACGCGAGCCCAAGAGATTCTGGTAGCAGTGTGAGAGATACCCATTCGCATAAATCCGACGTAGTTTCTGCGCGGCATCCCCTTCAGAGACGAGAATCGGAAAGTCTCCGTTCTCAACTCTCGTGCGGATCTGATCCACAAGCGTCGGGCGGTTGTTTGCAACTGTGAGTGAGCTTGCCCAGATCCGGTGGACGGGTTGAGTGTATTACCTTCGGCTTGCCTCG
>CAYOGE010000040.1:0-34360 GCA_964403525.1 uncultured Phycisphaeraceae bacterium
GCGCAACCCGATCATGCGCCGTACGCGCACGAGTTTTTTCGGGGTTCCGTATAACACCGCGCGGTAGCGTGCAGTTCAGCATGTCCGTACGCGCTGGTGTGTGACCCGGGGTGGGGTTCGTTGCCCGGCGTGCCCAGACAATTCCGCGATCCTGTGTGGATCGGCCGTTACAGGCCCGCTCGCGCGGGGCGGTACCGGTTCGTACGGAGGATGCGCGCGATTGGAGAGAGAACCATGACACGCACAACAAAGTTGTTCGCAGCGGCCGCGGCATGCGCACTGGCAAGCACGGTGGAGGCGGGCATCAACTTCCCGCCGCCCTGGGCGAACTGGGCCCAGCCCGGCGCGACCACGTCGTGGTATTGGAACTTCAACAACGGTCCGAACAACCCGCAGGGGCAGGGCGTGCCGAGTCAGCCGCCGCCTCAGATCTACCTCACCGGCGGTGCCGTGTGGCTGCCGCCGAACGCGACGCAGCCCGGCGTCATCTGCATCCCCGGCGGCGGTTCGGTCGACGTGGTTGTTCCAAACTACGACCGCCCGGATCACCAGAAGTTCATCTGGGTGCAGACCGACTACTTCGGCGGGCCCGAGCCGGTGATCAGCGCGGGGTTCGGCCCGGCTGGCACCAACGGCGGTCCGTGGGGGCCGACGATCACGCCGTCGCCGAGCCCAAGCGGCAGCAGTTACATCTCCGGAGCGGGCTGGCAACTCCCCTTCTGCCCGCCGTTTGAAGTCATCCACATCAGCAACCCGAATCCCGGCACGGTCACCTACATCTCGTGGATCAACATCGACACGATCTGCATCCCCACCCCGGGCACGGCCGCGTTGCTCGGTGCCGGCGCGCTGCTGGCGATGAGGCGTCGCAGGTAGTGCGGGCAAGAACCCGATGTTTCAGCAGCCCCGGACCGCATCCGGGGCTTTTTCTTGTGCGAGCGGGCCCGCGGCGGGCTTTGCTGTGCGGCGCGCCTTTGCCCGCACCGTTGGCTCGCCCCTAGACTCGGCCCCGGCGCACCCGGCAAACCGACGTCACTTCTGGAGCGAACACATGCTGGCATCTGTCACACTGGTCGAAGGCAAGGGCAAGAAGGGCAAGGCTGGCGGCGAGGTTGTCGTGGTTGGCATGTTCCAGGGAGAGAAGCCCGACGCGCACCTGCCCAAGGGTGCCTCGTTTGCGAAGGCCGTCTCCGGGAGCGCCGGCCGCCCCGAGTGCACGGGCGAGTCTGGGCGCATCGTTGACGTGTTCACCGAGGCGGGGGCGCGTGTGATGGTCGTCGGGCTGGGCAAGAAGGACAAGTTCAAGGCGTCGAGCCTCCGGAGCGTGGGCGCGGCGGTTGCGCGGCGCATGGGGGTGATCAAGGGGGGCGTTGTCCGTTTCCTGATCGTGCCGGCGCTGGAGGCGGCGGGGGCGGGCAGCCCGGCGGACAAGCAGATGGCCGGTCGCTGCATCGGTGAGGCGTTCGCGTTGCTCTCCTGGGACAACCTCAGCTTCAAGGGCAAGGGGACGTCCGCGGAGAAGCGTGAGCGTCACGCGGCGTCGATCGCGTTCGACGATGCTGCGATGAGCGATGGTGCGAGGGTGGGCCTGGCGATCGGCGAGGCGGCGAACCTGACGCGCACGCTCAGCGAGACACCGCCGAACATCGCGACCCCCGCGTTCATGGCCAAGGCGGCGAAGAAACTCGCGAAGGAGTTCGGCCTTTCCGTCGAAGTGTTCGAGGGCAAGGCGCTCGGCCGCGAACGGCTCGCGGGGCACGTCAACGTCGGCCAGGCGAGCGAGAACAAGCCGTGTATGATCCGGCTTGAGTACACACCCAAGGGTGGCAAGGGGAAGAAGCAGAAGCCGCTGGTGCTCGTGGGCAAGACCGTCACGTACGACACCGGCGGCCTGAGCCTGAAGGTGAACAACGGCATGGTCGGCATGAAGCGCGACAAGGACGGCGGGTGCGCTGTGCTTGGTGCGATGCGTCTGTGCGCCGGGACCATCAAGCCGGGCTTCCCGGTTGTCGCGTACCTGTGCGCGGCCGAGAACTCCGTCAGCGACAACGCCTACCGGCCCGACGACATCATCACCTACCGCAACGGCGTGACCGTCGAGGTGACCAACACCGACGCGGAGGGGCGACTGGTGCTCGCGGATGCGCTGTGCTACGCGTGTGACACCGATGCGCCCGCGGCCATCATCGAACTCAGCACGCTCACCGGCGGCGTGATCACCGCACTTGGCAGCACGTTCGCGGGGCTCTTCTGCGACGACGACGCTCTCCGCGCCCGCGTTGAGGCCGCCAGCGCCACCAGCGGCGAGCGGGTCTGGCGGTTGCCCACCGATCAGGAGTACCGCGACATGATGAAGAGCCCCGTCGCCGACATCCTCAACAGCAACCCAAACCGCAAGGCGCACGCGGGACAGGGGGCGGCGTTCCTGAGCTACTTTGTCAAAGAGGGCGTGCCGTTCTGCCACCTCGACATCGCCGGCATGCACGTGAGTGACAGCGACAGCGGCATGTACGTCAAAGGGTCGAGCGGGTTCGGCGTTCGGATCCTGGCCGACGTGCTCATGCAGTGGGCGTGAGCGGCGGGCTTCATGGCGCGCGAAGGGCGGCCGGCCCGACAGTGACGATCGTCACCGGGCCCAAGGTTCGCCGGCGCGCGTAGGCGTTGAGCGCCTCCAGCGATACACCGTGGCTTTCGGCGGCGAGTTCATCGAGCGAGCGCGCGCGGCCGAGTTTGTGCCAGTCGTTGGCCAGGGCCGAGGCACGCGCCCCTGTCGATTCGCCCGACGACACCAGCCTCGCTTTGTACCCGATCTTTGCTCTGGCGAGTTCATCCGCTAGCACCGCGGCGTTTGGTCCGCAGGCCATACGGAGTTGCTCCAGCATCACGTCGAGTGATTGCTGAGCCTTGTCGGGGGTGGTCCCGACATAGCCGACCACGCGTCCGAAGAGCCTGTCTGAGGCGTAGGAGGCGGAGACGCTGTAGCAGAGCGCTCGCTTCTCGCGCACCTCGGTGAAGAGGCGAGCGCTTGTTCCGCCGCTGAGCACGGCGTTGTGCATGCGCTCCAGGGCCGCGTCGGGCGAAGGCTCGGGGGGTGCCTCGTGCGCGAGGAAGATGTGGGTCTGGTTGCTCTCGTCTGGCTCGTGGAAGTAGGTCCCGCGCGTTGGTGATGTGCCGAGCGTAATCGTCGGCGCTGCCCCGGACCAGTCGGCGAGCAGCCGGTTGAGCGTCGATGTGATCGAGGCGGGGTCAACGTCGCCGGCGATGGCGAGGATCGACCCGCGCGGGCGGCACTGCCGCTCCCACGCGCGCACGATGTCGGCGTGAGTGACGGCGGCGAGCCCCTCCTCGGTGCCCAGCACGGACCGGTTGACGGGCGGGGCGGCGTGGCGGCTGGTCAGCAGCACACCCGCGCGCTCCTGCGGGTTGTCGGCGAGGCCGGCGAGGGACTGCAGCGAGAGCTTTCGAGAAGGCTCCAGCGATTCGACGTCGAAGCGTGGCCGACGCACCATCTGCACGAGCATCGGCAGGCAGACGCCGGCGTTGGCGCCGACGAACGTCGCGTTCAGGCGGATGTACTGGGTCCCGACCTCCGTGGCCCGCAGGATGCCGAGCCGGTCGAGTTCGTCGGCCTGCTCCCGGCTTGACAGCTTGCCGCAGCCGCGCATGAGCATCTCTGCGATGATCGCGCAGAGCCCGGTGCGGTCGGCCGGGTCGTGGGCGGCTCCGGCGGGAACAAGCCATTGCACGCTGGCGGATGCGACACCGGGGATCCGCTCGACGATCAGGGGCATTCCGCAGTCGAGCGTGGTGCTGAAGATGGGGGAAGGCATGTGAGGGTCGGCTCCGAACGTCCAGGTTCTGTTCGGTCAGGATACGGTGCCTGGGTGCCCGAATGTGGCGATGGAGCCGCAAACTGGGCTGGCGGCGGGCTTTCCCGCTCGGGGGTTCGCTCCTATGATCTTGACCGGCCTTACGGCGTGCCACCGCGGGCGTGCCCGGGGGGCAAGGTCTACTCGCGGCGAACCACATCGGAGAGTTTCATGGGCAACCCAATGGACATGGTCATCGGTTCCAGCGAGGTCCAGCGCGACGCGGCCGTTGCGTCGGCCGAATTCGCAAAGGCAGAGAAGGCCGAGGCCGCGGGCGATCACGCGACGGCCCTGGTGCACCTGCGCAAGGCGGGTGCGGCGGACCCGACCGACGCCCGCATCATGTTCAAGCTCGGCTTCATGCTCGACCTTTCCGGTGAAGAGGACGAGGCGATCGATTGCTACGAGATGGCGATCGAGCGTCCGCCCGCACCGATCAACGCGCTGCTGAACCTCGCGGTGCTTTACGAGGACCGTGGCGACTGGGCCCGGGCCGAGCGGTGCCTTAAGCAGGTGCTGGAAACCAACCCCAACCACCCGCGCGCGCGGCTCTACATGCAGGACGTCAACGCCAGCAAGACGATGGAGATGGAAGACGACCACGAGCGCGACCGCTTCAAGCGCAGCGCTCTGCTGGATACGCCCGTCACCGACTTCGAGCTGACCGTCCGCGCCCGTACGTGCCTGAAGAAGATGAACATCCGCACGCTGGGCGACCTTGTCCGTACGACAGAGGCCGAACTGCTCAGCTACAAGAACTTCGGCGATCAGAGCCTGGTTGAGATCAAGACCATGCTCGCGGCCAAGGGGCTTCGCCTGGGTCAGGGCCGCGAGGATGCCCACCGTGCCGCCCGTCGCCAGATGCTCGAGAGCCTCAAGGGTTCGGGCCAGGAGGCCGTGCTCACCAAGGCGGTCGCCGAGCTCAACCTGTCCGTCCGCGCCCGCCGCGCCCTCCAACTGCTCAACATCCAGAGCCTGGGCGACCTTGTCACCCACACAGAGGCCGAGCTGCTGGGCATCAAGAACTTCGGCGCCACAAGCCTTGTTGAGGTGAAGGCCAAGCTCGCCGAGTACGGCCTGAGCCTCCGCCAGATCGACAGCGAGTAAGCCACGGAGCACCGGTTTCCCCACAAACCCCGCCAGCGGCGGGGTTTTTTCATGGGTCTTCCGTCTGGCTTGTCGTGTATGCTCCCCTTATGAACCGCTCATTCCTCCCCGCCGTTGCGGCCGTCGCTGTCGCCGCAGTCATGACCGTTTCCGGTTGCGACCAGAAGCTCACCGACGAGAAGTTCGACCAGCTCAAGCAGGGCATGACCGGCCAGGAAGTTGAGGCGATTCTCCGCTGCGGGCACGGAGAGGACGAAACGCCCAGCGGCACGTCGATGTCCGGCACGGGCCTGTCGGGCGGCCGCGGCACCGACTCGGTCTATGTGTACAAGTGCGGTGACCATTCGGTAACCGTTACCTACCGCGATGGGAAGGCGGTTCAGTTCAACAAGCGGGGGTTCTAGAGATCAGGCGGGGGCGGGGTGGTGCCGGGTTCCCCTTCGGCCTCGGTCGCCTTGCGAACAACGGTCTCGTCTCGCTTCTTGCTCACGTGGTAGGCAAGACGTGTTTTGGCGTACTCCTCCGGCGAGACGTTCAGGTCTGGGAGCGTGCCGGCCTTGTGCTGCGCGTGCAGGTGCTTGAGGAACGGAACGCACCAGCCGCAGCCGGTGCCGGCGCCCAGGCACTCGCTGATCAGGCTCGCGACCGGGGGGTCCTGCTGCTTGCAGAAGGTGCGCACCTTGCGGAGCGACACGCGGAAGCAGAGGCATACCTCGTCGTCGGGGTTCACCGCTCATCGTAGCGGCGGCTTGGTGTTTCTGTCCCTTCCCGAGGCGTGGGGCCGATACTCTCCCGCGCCATGATGCTTCGCGCGCTCACGGAGGGGCTGCCTGTGGCGGTCGTGCCATCGACCGCCGGTGGCGGTGTGCCCGCGGATGCCCGATCTGCCGCCGACGGGCTGCGCATCTGCGATATCACCGAGGACTCGCGCACCGTGATGCCCGGTTCGTTGTTCGTGGCCCGCAAGGGGGAGCGTGCAGACGGGAACGCGTTCATCGCGGCTGCGGTGTCGGCGGGGGCCTCTGCGATCCTCAGCGACGACCCGGCCGTGCGGCTCCCAGCCGGCGTTGACCCCAGCGGCAGGGTTGTGCTGCTGACGAGCCGCAGCCTGCCGGGCGCTGTCGCCGCGATGGCCGAGCGGTTCTTCGACAACCCTTCTTCACGCCTGGCGATGGTCGGGATCACGGGCACCAAGGGGAAGACGACGTGCGCCTACCTGACGCGGCAACTCCTCAGCGCGGGGGGGGGCAAGTGCGGGCTCATCGGCACGGTGTGCATCGACGATGGCGTCGAGGTCGCCCCCGCGCTACTGACCACCCCGCCCGCGCTTGAACTCTCGCGGACGATCGCTCGCATGGTGGACGCCGGCTGCACCGCCTGCGTGATGGAGACCTCAAGCCACGCGCTGGAGCAGGGGCGCGTGGCGGCCCTGGCCTACCGCGTCGGCGTCTTTACCAATCTCGGGCACGATCACCTCGATTATCACGGCACCGTCGAGGCGTACGCGTCGGCGAAGGCCAGGCTCTTTGCAATGCTCCCCGATGGCGCACGCGGCGGTGTGGCGGTGGTCAACGCCGACGACCCATGGTGCGAGGCGATGGTGAAGGACTGCCGGGCGCGGGTGGTGCGGTGCTCGATGAAGTCGCGCCCCGGGGTTGCATCTCCGCCGGTCGACTGCTCGGCGCGGATCGTCAGCGAGAGCCCTGCCGGGACGGTCATCGATGTGCACGCGCCGTTCACAGGTGGCCGCCCGGCGCAAGTGTTCCTGCCGCTGGTCGGCGTGCACAACGTGATGAACGCGTTGCAGGCCGCGTGCGCAGCGCACGCCTGCGGGGTTGACGGGCGCGTGATCGGCGACGCGCTGGCGGTCGCGTCGGCACCGCCGGGCAGGATGGAGCCTGTGACGGGCGCCGATGCGCCGTTCACTGTTTATGTCGACTACGCGCACACGCCTGACTCACTCGCGGCGGTGCTCACGGTCGCGCGGCGTGCGGTCGAGGCCGAAGGCAGGGGCGGGCGGGTGCTTGCGCTGTTTGGGTGCGGTGGTGACCGTGACCCATCCAAGCGCCCCAGGATGGGGGCCGCAGGCGCGGGCCTGGCCGATGTTGTGTTCATTACCAGCGACAACCCGCGCAGGGAAGACCCGGTCGAGATCATCCGGCAGATTGTCGGGGGCGTGCCGCCGTCGCAGCGAGCGGCGTTGCGGGTTGAGGCCGATCGCCGGACGGCGATCGAGGCTGCCGTTGCGGAGTGCCGCGAGGGCGATGTTCTGCTGCTGGCGGGCAAGGGGCACGAGGACTATCAGATACTGTCAGACAACGCGGGCGGCACACGGAAGATTCACTTTGATGACCGCGAGCAGGCGATCGCAGCGCTCCGCGCAAGGAACGTCCAGACCGCGGTGTTCGAGCCCGGCCGCCTGATCCCGGCGGCACGCCATGCGCAATCGCACCACGCGGCGGTGCCGGGTGGCGGCAGCCCGATCAGGCACACCGCCAGTCCGCGACCAGCCGATCCGACCGGAGAGACCCGTTGACCGAAACCCCACCTGCTGAACCAGCGTCATCGCACCCGGCCCAGGCTGAGCCGGCAACGTCCCGCGTCGACGGGCCCTTCTGGACGGCTTCAACGCTCGTGTCCGCCACGGGGGGCAAGTGGTCGGGCAAGCCGCCCGATGACGATCTCGCTCTCACGGGCGTGTGTATTGACAGCCGAGCGGTGGTCGCCGGCTGCGTGTTTGTAGCGATCCGTGGGGAGAACCACGACGGGCACGAGTTTGCCGCCAAGGCCGCGGCGGCCGGTGCCGCGGTCATCATCGCGTGCCGTCCGGTGGCGGGGCTCGGCTCGACGCCGGTGCTGGTTGTAGAAGACACACGCCGGGCGCTCGGCCGTCTGGCCGGTGCCTACAGAGAGCACCTCGCACAGCAGGGGACCGTCTTCATCGCCGTGTGCGGGAGCAACGGCAAGACGACGACCGTGCGTCTGATCGACGCCGTGCTCCGGAACGGGGGGTTGTGCGGGACCGCGAGCCAGAAGTCGTTCAACAACGACGTCGGCGTGCCCCTGACGGTTCTTTCTGCGCGGGCGGGCGATCAGTTTGTGCTCTGCGAGGTGGGCACCAATCACCCCGGTGAGATCAACACGCTCGGGGCGGTCGTGCGCCCTGATATTGCCGTCATTACGAGCATCGGGCGCGAGCACCTGGAGGGGTTTGGAGACCTTGCGGGCGTGATGCGTGAGGAGGGGAGCATCGCGCGGCACCTGAAGGAGAACGGAACGCTGCTGCACGCTGAGGCACCGGCGCTGGAGGACGGCCGCACGTTCGAGGGTCTGCTGGCGACCTACACGAACAGTTTTACCTCACGCTGCATGGACCGAGCGTACTGGATCAGGCGCCCGCAAGCGGTGGAGGTTGAGCCCGCGGCGCCCGGGCAGGCGGCGCGCGTGGGTGTCCAGTGGAAGGACCTGCACGGCAACGTCTGGCGCGTGCCCCTCGGCGGTGAGCACAACGCGGCGAACGCGATGCTCGCGGTGTGGGTCGGACAGGCGATGGGGCTGGACAACGAAGCGATCGCCGCGGGCCTGCTGCGGGTGGAAGCGCCTTCGATGCGTCAGCAGGTCATCGCGGCCGGGCCGGTGACGGTTGTGAACGACGCCTACAACGCCAACCCCGACTCGATGCTCGCCTCACTCGCCGCCTTCGGCCAGCTCACGCCGGGGGCTCAGCGACGCGTCGCCATCATCGGCCAGATGGGCGAACTCGGCGCGGCGGCCGCGGGCGCCCATGCGGAGGTCCTCGCGGCTGCGCTCGGGCAGCCGGGCATCGGTGCCGTCATTGTCGTCGGGCCGGCGTTCGGCGCGGCGGCGGGGGACGTCCCGCCCGGGGCGCTGCTGGCGGTTGAACCGCTGATGTCGGACGAGGCGGCCGAGCGGCTTGCGTCGTACATCAAGCCGGGGGACGCCGTGCTGGTGAAGGGCTCGCGCTCGCAGGCGATGGAGCGGATCGTTGACGCGATCATCGCGCGGTTTGCGCCAAGGCCGGGGGCGTCTCGGGCGGGCGCGAGACCCGCCGGCACGACGATCTCACCGGGCAAGGAGCGCAACGCACCATGATCCCGTGGCTCATGGAACTGCTGCGTAACTGGCTGATCGCGCGGGGGGTCTATTCCTTCGCCCAGCTTTTCGAGCAGATCCACTTTCGTGCGCTGGCTGCGGCGCTGCTCTCGTTTGTGGCGGTCATCGTGCTCGGCAAGCCGGTGATCAACTGGCTGCGCAGGAAGAAGATCGGCGACACAGGCCTGACCGACTCGAGCCTGCTCGCCGCGAGCGCCACCAGCAAAGCCTCGACGCCGACGATGGGCGGGCTCTTGATCGTCGGTGCCATCGTGGTTGTCACGCTGCTGCTGGCGGACGTGCGCAACTTCTACATCCAGCTCGGGCTCATCGTCGCCGTGTGGCTGGCGGTTCTGGGCGGGTTTGACGACTGGCTCAAGCTCACCGCGGCGTCACGGACCGGCGGCTCTCGGCAGGGGCTGCGCTCGTGGGAGAAGCTGGTTTTTCAGCTCGGGCTCGGGCTCATTATCGGGTACTTCGCGTTCAACCACGGGCTGCGCGAGGACAGCGCACCGTCGGCTGCGCACGTGCTCAACCTTCCGTTCCAGAAGACGTACGAGAACGCGGGGGGCGGCGCGGGCTTTGCGCCGGGGCTCTTTTTCCTCTCGCGCGGGCCGTACATCGTCGTGGCGATCCTCATGATCGCGGGGATGTCCAACGCCACCAACATCTCAGACGGGATGGACGGCCTCGCCACGGGCATCAGCGCCGCGGTGGCGCTGGGTGTGATGGTGCTGTGCGGCATCGCCGGCAGCCAGGCCGCGGCCCAGTACCTGCTTGTGCCGTACGTTGTGCAGTCGGAGGAACTCACCGTTCTCGCGGGTGCGATGGCGGGCGCGTGCATGGGGTTCCTCTGGTTTAACTGCTCGCCGGCGAGCGTGTTCATGGGCGACACCGGGAGCCTCGCCCTTGGCGGCCTGATCGGCTACCTCGCGCTGGTCATCCGTCAGGAGGCGCTTGTCCTGTTCATGTGCGTGGTGTTCCTGCTCGAGATCGGCTCGGTCGTGCTGCAGGTTGGATGGTTCAAGATGAGCAAGGGCAAACGCATCTTCAAGTGCGCGCCGTATCACCACCACCTGCACCTTTCGGGCTGGCGCGAGCAGCAGGTAGTCTCGCGGTTCTGGATCATCAGCGTGCTGCTGGTGGTGCTTGCGCTGGCATCGATCAAGGCCCGTTAGTACTGGCGATGTGTCGCTGCGGACCTACTGCGCCGGGTCGTTGAGACCGATGAGCACGTGACGAAGGACAACCCGGTCCTGCGTCGGTCCGTTCTTGCCTTCGCCGACACGCACGCTGAGCCACCGCGGGTCTCCACCGTCCTTCGCGAAGGCTGCGTCGATCACAGCGACTGGGGAGCCGCTGTTGAGCGTGAATTCTGCGACGGGGTAGGGCGCGGTCGCTTGCTTACCGATGGTTGTCACCGTCACCGTGCAGTCGCCCCAGCGCCGGCACTCTTCGGGCAGCACCGCCCAGCCGGTGATCCGAGAGGCTCCGGAGGGCAGCCGCCACCGGACCTCGCCCGGCTCGGCGATCGTCAAGTCGCGCGTTCCAAGCGGCTGATCGCTCCCTTGGATCGGCTCAAGTGTGCCGCCGTCACTCGTGCAGGATGCCAGCGGGACCGCCGCTTCGGGCCACCCCGAAAGCGTCGTTGCCTGAAGGAGGGCAACATCGATCCGCGCTGGCAGGGCACCTTTGGTTCGCACAAGCCTTGCTTCGCGCCCGGCACCGACACCCCCGACCTTCTCAAGGGTGAACTCTGCGGCGGCGGTGCGCTCATCACCGGTGCCGTCGCCGACGAACCAGACGAGCGGCCCGGGCTTGCGCGGCGAGCTGCCGGCCAGGGTGACGCGCTCGATCCGATCGATCGGGACGACCACCTTGGTCTTGTCGCCCGCACGCTCGATCGTCACCTCCAGCGTGTTGCCCGTGCGCGGCTGCTTCGGCAGGGCGATCGATTCGACGAATCCTTCGAGCCGATCACCGTTGGCCAGAATGAGCGTGTCGTTGGTCGGGCGTGCGATGGTGGGGGGGGGACCCTCTGGCTGCGATCCGGCGGCGGTCATGCTGAGCGAAGCGAGCGAGTCGAGCGTGAACTCCACCCGCCCGAGCCGCTTGTGCACGAGCATCAGTCCGTCACCCTTTGCGGGCAGGAGGTCGCCGTGCAGCCGCGAGCCGTCGTTGAGTTCGAGCCACAGGCCGGTGCCCTCGGGGGCGCTCACGCCTGGCGTGCTGTCCTGCGGTGGAACCGGCTGCAGCCCGGGCCAGGAACGGTCTGGCCCCCACAACGCCGAGCGCACAACGGCCACGGGTCGGTTGACGGTCACCTCGCCTTCTGGACGCTTGAGCACGGCGGCGTCGGGGGCGAGGGAAACCAATTCGCCCGCGGTCGACCGCAGCCCATGGTCGAGCACGACCACCTGCGCCGGCAACGCCCGCTGCGACTCGAGCGGCCCCGCGACCGCTGCTGCACACGCCAGAATTGCTGTCAACATCAAGGCCTCCCGCGTGCAGCGCTCGCTGGTTACTTCTGAAAGATCGGCAGGTAGCGCTTGGGCATCTGCAGCACGATAAGCGCCATCGACGTTCCGTAGGCGCTGCCCACGCCGCTGTCGTTCCACTCGCCGCCGCCGGCCTGCCTCTGGAGCAACTCGGTGCGGGCCGCGGGCCACCATGTTTCCCACGCCTTGCCGCCGGAGAGGTACATGCTCTGTGCGGTGTAGTACATGCCGTAGAAGTAGTGCGCCTCGGTGCGCATCGCAGCGCCGGGCATGGCGGCCTTGAGCAGGTATGAAACGCCCCTGGTTGCAGCCGGGTCGTCGTAGACGCCGGCGTAATAGAGGCTCGCCACGCCCGCGGCGCTGCGGGGCCAGGCGCTGACGCCCGAGTCTTTCTGGTACTTGAAGCCGCCGTCTGGCATCTGACACTCACGGACGTACGCGACCGCGCGGTCGATCGTGCTCTTGGGGATTTCCAGCCCGGCGTTGCGGGCGCTGCGCAGGCCCATGATCTGGCAGATCGTCACCGAGACGTCCGCGTCGAACGGGACGGGGTTGTACCGCCAGCCGCCCTCGTCGTTCTGTGTGCGCTCGATCATCCGGCAGGCCCGCACGAGCGCATCGTGCACGTGGTCGGCCAGGGCGGTGTCGCCGCCGCCGGCGGTCATGCCGTAGACCTCGCCGAGGAACAGCGTGGCAAAGCCGTGCCCGTACATCGGGCCGTTGATGCTGTCGCCGGCGATGAGCCCGGTCTCGCTGGAGCAGTTCAGCACGTAGCGCAGGCCCTTGTCAACCTGCTGGCCGTACTTGCCGCGCCCGGGAACGTTTCCGTCGGCCATGAGCGCCAGGCACGCGAGGCTCGTTACAGCCACGTTCTTGCCGAACCGTCCTGAGCCGAACGAGCCGTCGTCGTTCTGCATCGACGCGAGCGCGGCGAGCCCGCGGTCGACCGCCTGCGTCAGCTCCGGCGTGATCTCTCCCTCCAGGGCGGAGTTCTGCGCACCGGCGCTGCCCGCGGGCTGGCGCGCCGCTGTGCCGGGGCTCGCAAGGCCGGCGCCGGGCGCGGGCGGATCGACGCGCAGGGCCTCGGGCTGTGAAGCGAGAGCGACGAGGAATCCGCACACGACGGGTCCGGTCAGGCTCATGTCAGTTGCTCCCCTCGCCGAGTCGCTTGTAGTACTCTTCGGTCAGGCGCTGATACTCCTTGCTGAACTGATCGCCCGAGCCTTGCATGAGCAACTGCCGGACGCGCTGCGGGAGGTTTCCCCAGGCGGCTCGCGCGCCATCGATGGCGGGGCGCAGCTGAGCGTTCCGCGTGCCGCCGCGCTCGGGGTCGTTGCTCGGATCGCTGCCTGGCTGCGGCCGCTGCTCGCTCTGGCTTTGCTGTGACTGGTTCGGCTGCTGTTGCTGCTTGCTCCCGTCCTGTGGCTTCTGCTGCGACGAACTCTGCTGGTTCTGCTTCTGACCGCTCTTTTTGATCAGCGCTTCGAGCAAACGCACCGTCTCTTCCTGAACGCGCTGGGTGTCGATCGATGTGTCGCCGGCCGTCTCAAGCCTCTTCGCTGATCGCTCCATCAGCGTCACCGCCCGCTGCAGCTCGTTCGCCGGGGCTTCGGCGTTCAGTGCACGTTCGAGGTCGCCCGGCAGCGGCGGCACGGCCGGCGCTGCATCACTTCCGGGAAGGGCCGGCTTGTTGGTTTCGCTCGGCTTGGCGATTCCCAGCGCCTCGTCGAGGGAAGGGAGTGGTTGTTTGGGCGGCGTTGGCTTTGGCGCGGGGGTGGTGGATGGGGGCGTGGCAGGCATGGCGGCCGGCTGCGGCACAGCAGGATCGGGTTTGCTCGGGACAGGTGCCTGGCCGGGGGCCGGCGGTTGAATAGCCGCGAACAACGACGCCGCCGAAACGCCGGCGAGCACCGCACTGATGGCACGCAGGTTCACTGGCCACCTCCCTCTTGCTGCATCTTTTTCAGCAGCTGGGCGCCGCGCTCGGCGAGCGCCCGCTGCAGGTTCGCGGCCTCGGTCGCCGCTGGAGTGTTCTTTGCTTCGTCGGCTTCGCGCGTGAGCGCGAGCGCCTCCTGCTGCATCGACTTGAGCAGTTTCACCTCGGCGGCCGGTGGGACCAGCGGCTGGGGCTGACCGCCCCCTCCGCCTCCGCCGCCACTCCCCTGTTCGGCTTCGCGGAATTGCTCCTCGTCGGACTTGCTCTCTTCAAGGGCATCGATCAGTTGACGGAGCACACGCTCAACGCCCTTCTGCCGGGCCGCGACAGCCTCGGCGATTAGGTCCGCGCGGAGCCCCTCGGCGGCGGCGCGGGCCATGGTGTCCAGGCGGTCGTGCGCCAGGACGAAGAGTTCGGCGCTCTTCAGCTCAGCGGTCTCGTTCATCAGCACGCCGGCCTGCTCGGCGAGCGATTCTTGCCGGTCCGCAAGCCCGCGCGCACGCGAGCGTGACCGCCGGTCAAGCTCCTTGCCGACCAGGTCAGCCCCCTCGGTGCGCAGCGCTGCCTGCTCGGTCAGCATCGCCTGGTACTTCTGCTTGAGTTCTGCGCGCTGCCGGTCCGCGTCCCGCTTGGCGGCTTCGTCCTGCTGCTTCTGAGCCTCGTTGCGTGCGTCGGTGAGCTTCGCGAGGCCTTCGCGCTCGGCGGTTTCCGCCGCGGGACCTTCTGCAGGCTCGGCGCGGAGGGCAACAACGGCCGCCTGCTGAGCGTTCGCAGCGTCGCTGATCAGCGTGGCCGCCCGGCGTCCTTCGCGCCCCGCCTCTCTCGCCTGGCTCACCGCGCCGAGGGTGAGGGTGTGCAGCTTGAGCATCGACTGATCGAGACCGGCCAAGCCCCCGGCGTTAGCGTCAGCCGCGATCGCGGCCGTGACGCGGCCGAGTTCGCGCTCCTGCAGCGCGATCAGGCGGTTGAGCGTTTCGATCAGGCTGGCCATCTGCCGCTTCAGCGTCGCGTCGCGGCTCTTCTGGTTCTGCTTCAGCTGATCCAGCACCTGCTCAAGGCTCTTCTGTGCCTGCTGCTGCTGCTGGCCCGCGCCCTGCTGCTGGTTGCGCTTGATCTGCTGGGCGGCCTGCTGCATCTGCTCGCTCGCTCCCGACTGCTGGCCCTTGCGGGCGGCCTCTTCCATCGCCGCGGCACCGGCCTGGTCGCTCGACTTCATCTGCTGGGCGCGCTCCTGCAGCCTCTTCAGCTGCTCGTCGGTGCGCTTGGCGAGCTGCTCCTGTTTCTCCGAGAGCTCAGAAATACTCTGCTTCTCTGCGCCTGACAGTTCGTCCTCTGCCTTGCCGACGGTCTTCTCGCCAAGGTCCGCCGTCTGCTTCCGAAGCGCGGCCTGGTCTTCGATCAACCGCTGCACCGCCCGCGTTGTTGACCACGCGTCCTGACCTCGGTCGAGTGTTTCGGCGAGCTGCTCCAGCGCGCGGGCCGCACGCTCCTGAGCCGCGGCGCTCTCGCTCTGCGCTAGACGGCGGCCAGCCTCGTGGCCCGCGGCCTTTGCCTCGTCGGCGCGGCGCGCCGCCTCGGCGGCCTGACGCGAGGCCTCCTTCGCCAGCTCGGCCAGCGACCCGGCCTGCGACAGTGTTGCGTCAAGGTCCTGGTCGTTCAGCCCGTTGTCGCGAACCCTTCTGGCGATCTCGGCCGTGGTCTTGCTCATGCGGGCGATGCTGTCGGTGATCTCACTCTGCTGGCGAGCGAGACCCTCCGCCCCTTTCTTCGTCCGCTCCGTCAGGGCGTCCTGCTGCTCGGTCGATCTCACCGCCGCGCGCCGCACTCCCGCGAGTTCGTTCCACACCTGTTCGACCATGGCCTCGGGGGAGATGACCTTCACGCGGCGCACGGCAGAGCGGACCGGTTCGTGGACCTTGCCGTCCACCTCGTAGGTGTCCGCCGCAACGGCGGTCAGCCAGACCTCTTCTCCTGCCTTGACGTTCAGGCCCTGCAGGTCGACCTCGCCGCTCAGCGTCGCCGATCTGTCGGTACCTTCAACGTGCAGCAACTGGGTGTAGTCGAGCGTCGGTTCTGTAGCCGTGCTGGACGAGCCGGCCTTCGGTGCCGCAATCAAGTATGCGAGTTCGGCCCATCGGATGCCCACATCGTCGCGAGCTTCGCCGACAACGGGGACCTTTGCGGTCGCGAGCACTTCAATATCCTGCGCCGGCTGCACCACGACCACCTCGGGCGAGCGGTCCTCTCGCATCTCAACGCGATAGACCGACTCCTGCGACGGTTCCAGGCCGTTGGTATCGAGCGGGTGTGGCACGATGCGCACCGACTCGCGCTGTGTCCAGGCAATCCGCCAGACGGTCGGCTCGGAGGACATCGTGGTGTCGTCCGCCGCGGCGAGGGCAGCGCCCTGTTCGCCGAGTGCCGCCCGGGCCCACGCGGTGCGCTCGGGCGTTATCGCTGAGCCTCCGTTCTTGAGGCCTTGCACCGGCTTGTTCAGCCGGAGGGTGAGTTCAACCCGTGAGCCGGCGAGCACGCCTGCCACCGTCGCCCGCTGGTCCGTGCCCGATCCGGCCTCGAGCACGCGGTGATCCTTCTCGCGGGCGTACGGCGGCGGCGTCACGCTCACTTCTGCGCCGATGACCGCCGGTGGCGGCACGAGCCGGACCTTCTCTGTGTCTGTCCGGTCGTCGGCAGAGGCGAACCAGTACTCGAGGGTGCTCTCCTGTGATCGATCGAGCGTGCCGGCGCCCAGCACGCCGGGCTCAAGCAGCGTTTCGAGCAGCGCCCCCCTCACCGGTCCCTCGGTCGCTCCGGCCTCCAGGGGCAGAACCACTTCGCGTCCCTGCGCCGAGAGGGCCTGCTCGCGCACCGGCCCGTTGCCGACTCGGTACTTCACCGTTACCAGGGCGGCCGGGTCACCCTTGACCAGGGCCGCGCGGAGCGTCAACGCGTTCCCGAGCGGGTGCACGGTGATTCCGGTGATGTCGCGAACACCCGTGCGCTTGGGCCACTCGACGCCGCTCCAAGGGGTCAGCACGCGCCGGGCCCCCAGCAGCGTCGCCAGCGGCGCAAACGCCAGCATGGTCGCCAGCGCGGCTCCGGCCATGATGCTCACGCACGCGGCCGTGGCAGGACGGCGCCAATCGACGATGCGCACAATCCGTAGACGATCGAGTGCTGACCTTGCCCGGTCCACGACCACTTCGGCTCCCGGAGCGCCCACCAGCCCGACGCCCGATGCCAGCACACCCGCAACGCCCTCGCCAGCGGCACGCCCGCGCTCCACGCGGAGGGCCAGTTCTTCCAGGCTCGGCCGGAAGCGGGCCGCGGGGCGCACGCGCTTGAGCCAGTACCAAGTGACCGTCGCCAGGCCGATCAGCAGGAGCGCTGTCCGCGTCCACGCAGGGAATCGCAGGCCAAAGTCGGCGACGCCCACCAGCATGGCGGCGGCGATCACGCAGGCCACCAGCCACCCGACCTTGTCGAGTACGAGCGCCGCACGGATCAGGCGGCGCAGCGATGCCAGGCGGGCGAACGCAGCCTCGCGACCCTCGCCCAGCCGGTGTTCTTGCACGCGATCCATCAGTGCTCCTGTACACAGTCGATGCGCCGGGCGGCAGGCCCGGTTCCCCTCACGGTCCAATAGCCCCATCAATGTATCGGCTTACGCCCCCCGGGTTCGGGTCGATGCCTGGATTTCTGCCTTTCATACGGGTTGAACGGGCCCAGAATCAGTCGAATCAGGGGCTCACACCCCTCTCACTGTGCTTTGACGGTTGATGGCCGGCATCAGATCAGCCGGATGACCCGCCGCAGGACCCATTCGATCGTCAACAGCCCTATCAGGATCATCAGCACCGTGGGCCGGTCCCAGAGTGTTTCCAGCCGGGCGACGCTGAGGGTGCGCACCTCTCGCTTGGGGAGCACATCCGGGAGCCGATCGATTGTGGATTCAGTCAGAACGGTGCCGCCCGTGTCCTGGGCCAGCGCCGTCAGCAGCGTGTGGTCGGCCTCGGGACGGCGCAGTTCGTCATCGCGTAGAGCCACCTCGGCGGTCGCTGAGACGCCCTTGCCCTCAAGGATTGCGTCGGTCACGATCCCCGTCCATGTCCCGGCCGATTGGGGCACCCAGGTGCCGACGAAGGATCGAGCGCGACCTCCGCCGACATCACCCGTCGGCTTCAGCAAGACCTCAACGCGCTCCGCCTCCCCCGATGCGGTGGCCTTGGACAGCCGCACGGTCAGACCGGTCGGACGCGCATCCAGGAGCGATTGATCGATCAGGTCAACCCCGACGCGCACGGGCGACGCGACTTCCGCGTCCTTGGGCGTCAGCGTAAGGACCGCAGGCCTGCCCGAGCGCGCGACGGACTCGCGACCAAGGAGGCGGATCAACTGCATGTAGAAGCGTTCGGGAAGGTCCTCGCCGCGGCCGTACCTGAACCGCCACACCTCGTCGGTGGCGACGTAGACAATCCTTCCGGCACCGAAGCGCATCGTCACAACCGCGGGGGTCTGCGCGCCGACCCCATCAACCGGGGCTGCCATCGCGAGCGCTTCGGCGGCGGGTTTCAGCGAGCCCGGCTCGAGCCTCTGCATCCAGCGGAGGCGAGACCACCCCGCCCCGGGGTCTGACACCTGAGCGGGCCAGTACGAGCCGTCGGGTTGGCGCTCGCCGAGCCGGAGCACGCCGAGCCCCTCCGCGAGCGGAGCGGGCTTCAACACCACGTCGCGGTCCCAGAGGGCGATCGCGTCGGTGCCGCTGCCGGCGAGGCCGCCGAGCGAAACGGGGAGCAGGTCGGCCAGCGGTGTCGTCCGGTAGGCGCTGGGCACCGCGGAGGGGCCCGCGACCCAAAGCAGGCCCGCGCCGCCGACGGCGACCCGGTTGCGGATCTGCTCGAGCTGGCCTGAGCCGAGTACGCCCGGCTGCACATCACCGATCATGATCACATCGAACGCGTCCCAGCCGCCCGCGGAATCGGGCAGGGAGTCGATCTCCTCGCTCCCCTCCTGCAGGTACTTGCGTCCGGCCGACAGCAGCAGGGCGCTGAACCTCACCGACTCGTCACGCGAGAAGATGTTCTTGAGGAAGCGGTATTCCCACCGCGGGTAACCGTCAACGTACAGCAGCCGCAGCGGCCTGTTGACGAGCGTGAAGCCGACGTCTGACTTGTTGTTCGCCTCGATGAGGTCCTTGCTGCCGTCGACCGCCTCGACCCGAACCTCCCAGCTTGCTCGATCACCGGCTCCGGCCGCGTTGCCCGCGCGCCCCGTGAGTGTGAGAACCCTGCTCGTTTCATCCGCGGTCCAATCGACGGGCTGCTCGTCGAGCACTTCGCCGCTCTCCCGGTCGATCAAGCGGGCCACCGCCGGGCCGGGCAGACGCGTGCCCGTGCGTGTGACGGTTGCGCGTACGGGCACAGGGTCGTTCACGAACGCGGCCGGGGGGGCATCGATGCCCCCGATAGCCACGTCGGTGAGCCCCTCGGCGCTGCCCAGCGGCACGACGACGACGGGCACCTTCTCAGACGTCAATCTCTTGACGACTGCGCGCGAAAGCTCCAGCGCCGAGCGACCGTCGCTGAGCAGCACGATCCCCGCGATCGGTCGCGCGGCGCCCTTTGCCAGCGCCCCTTCGATCGCCGCACCGATGTCGGTCCGCGGGCCGGCCGGGCGTTCAAGCTGCGGCATCCCGGCGCCGGCAGGAAGGTCGTAGGCGCTCGCGTCGAACCCGAGCCACTTGACCGTGCGGGTTCGTGCCATCTCGGCGAAGACGGGAGAGGCTTTCTGAAGAACCGCTTGCAACTGCTCTTCTCGGGTTCTGAGCATGCCCCCCGCCGAACCGCCCCCCGCCGGCGCATCGGTGATGCCCATCGACGCCGAGCGGTCCAACAGCACGAGCACCCAATCGCGCTCGACATTCTCACGCACTTCGACCAGCCTCGGGCCGCACACCAGCACCACCAGCAGAGCCAGGATCGCGGCCCGTACGGCGCCGGTGAGCACGCGCACCCAAGCTGCGCCCTCCAGCCTCGCGTAGCTCCACCAGCCAAGCGCTGCGGCCGCGGCAAGGATCAAGGCCCAGTGCCAGGGCGCCGGCGCGTAGGCGAACTCAAACCGCACCGCGGGCGAGCTGGGGTCGAGCGACCCTTCGCCGCCGCCGATCAGTCGGGCGAGCCAGTTAAGCATCGGCCACCCCCTTTCCGCCCGAGCGTACCGACGAAGCGCTGGCGGCTCGGGCGAGCACAACCTCGCACAGGGCGAGCGCGAGCACCGCAATCAACAGCAGCGACCCGCTCCCCACGCGGTTCTCCGCGCCGATCTGCACCACCGCGCTGAGCCCGCGCGCCCCGATGTCGCTGCCCGCCCACTCGATCTCCGGCGCCCGCTCAGATGCGCCCTTTTCAGGGAGAGCGGGCGTCAGCCAGGACGCCAGACGCTCCCGCGAGAGCGGGGTGGTGTCGGCATCGGTCGGCGGGTTCACGGCGACGACACCGAGCGTGCCGCCCTGACCATCCACAGCCTGCCACGCACCCGCCAGCCGCACCGGTTCCGTCGTGCGCCCGGTTGTGTCGACCGAGAGTGTTGCGGTGGGGGCGCCCGCTGCCGCCGAGCGCAACGTGGTAGCGCCGGCCGGCGCTGCGGCCTTTGACCCGGCTACGGACACATGGACCGGGCGGGCCCTCCCGATGCCCTGCCGGATCAATTCCTGCAAGAGCGGCACCATCAGCGGCTTTGCGGGCAGGTCTGTCCACCGAAGATCGAACGCGGATGACACATAGATGACTGCGCCGGATACCGCCCCGGTTCGCTCGGCGGCACCCGCCGCTCTGGTTGCAAGCGTGATAAACGGATCGCCGTCGACAGTTCGCACGAGCACCTTCGTGTCGGCCCGGCCCTCGGTGCCCAGCCCTGAGGTTTCCAGCGGAGCGAGAATCCGGCTCACGCCGACCGGGCGCACCAGGACGTCGAGCTCGCCGCGGAGAGTCGCCAGTATGTCCGCGGTGCCGAGCTCGACCGGTGCAGCGCCGCTCAAGCGGCCCGGCGATTCGGCGGGGTACTCCTTCGGAGCGCGGCCCAGGGAGAGATCGACGCCCAGCTCACTCGCCATCGCCTCAGGCCACTGCTGGGACGTCGCCTCAAACGCCGGCGTGATGACGAGCAGCCCGCCCCGATCGACAAACCCCTTCAGGCGTGACCAGCCGCTGGATGCCCCGTTCCCGACTGGGATGGCGTCGGGCGACAGGACGACGATCGCGTCCAGGCCCGCGATCCGGGCGGCGTCGATCGCGCCGGGCTCGATCTCCACGATGTCAACGGTTGCTGACTCGCTCGGGCGCAGCGCGAACGTCACCCACTGGCCCGGCCGGAACCGGTCGGCGGTGCCGCCGCTCACCGACGAGCCACGGGCTGCCGCATCGGCGAGCAGACCGACGCGGAGCGACTCGCGGCTCAACACCGGCAGGCGGCGGGTGTTGTCGCCGGCAACGGCGTCGCCATCACCGTCGATCCAGGCCAGAACGACCGCGGCGCCGCCAGCGCCGGCAGTGTGCGCGCTGTCAACAACCAGCGTTGCGCTCGCCTCGCGCTGGCCCGCGGACCACGGCACAACCGCGACGCTCGCGGCGTGGTCTTGCTCGCCGAGCCGTACGGAGACGCGTGACGAGCCCTGTTTCTCCACGCTGTCGCCGTATCGACGGAGGGTCACCGTCACCGTTTGAGCGGCCTCGCTCCCCTCGACGCCGCTGATGAGCACCGGGCGGAGCGCTCGAACGCCCGCAACCGAAACGTTTGACGGAGCCCGCAATGAAGGCTCGGCGAGCACCAGGCGCACGCCAGACGGAAGGCGCGGGAGGGGGTCGCCGATGCGCCCTGTCCCGGCGCGGGCACCCTGCGCGATGAACACGATGTCCGAACCATCGGTGGCGTTTGCCCGCACGGCTCGGTCGCTCATGATCGAGTCTGTGAGTACGCCGAGGGCGCCCGGCCAGTCGCTGGGGGTATCAGAGGGCGAGAGTGCGTCGAGCGCAGCGGAAACGCCGGCGAGGTTGCCGCTAGGGGGTGTCACGAGGGCGCGCGGGGGTGAACCCGCGAGGACGATCCCGGCTCTGTCGCCCGGCCCGAGCGAGCCGAGGACACCCTTGCACCTCGCAACCGCGCGGGCAACGTCGGACTTGCCTTCCTCGGTGGTCTGCCCGATCAGGCCGTCGTCGAGCACGAACCACACGGTCCGGCCGTTGCCACCGCTTCCATCCTGACCCGAGACGAGCGGCCGGGCAAGGGCAACGCCGAGCGCCGCGAGCAGCAGGCACCGGCAGGCCAGCAGCAGCCAGCGCTCAAGGGTCGTTCGGCGGCGGGTTTTGCGGTACGCCTCCAGCACGAACCGCATCGCACCCCATTCCATCGGGCGCTTGCGCCGGCGCAACAGCAGATGAATGATGATCGGCACCGCCACCGCGGCCAATCCAGCAGCCAGAATCCCCGCATGAAGCACGCCCAACGCTTACTACTTTCTTATTTCTTGATCCCTTGCTGCCTCGATGCCTTGATCCCTTTTCACGAGTGTCTCTTTTTCATCTTTGCCTGGCGCGAAGCCAGGAACGCCGACAACGGTGGCCCTAGCCAGTCGTGTGTGCTCACGACCATGTAGTCAAAGCCCATGCCCCGCGTGACCCTGCCGACCTCGTCCAGGTGCCGTTGGAGGGCCGCGAGGTATTCCTTGCGGATTGCGCGCGGGTCGATCTTGATCTCCGGTTCCCCCTCCAGGCCCAGCAGCGGCAGCTCGTCCTTCAGGTCGAAGTCTCGTTCCTGCTTGTCGAGCACCTCAACGATGATCGCATCGTGCCCGCGGAACTTCAGGCGGGCGAGCGCCGCCCGGATCTCCTCTGAGTCCTGGAACAGGTCACTGATGACGACGACCAGGCACCGCCCGCTCAGCTTCCCCAAGACCTGATCAACCGCGCGTCCCAGGTTCGTCGGCTTCTCGATCGGCGAAGTTGCCAGCGCACCGACGATCTGCCGCCACGTTCCCGGTGCGCTGCTCGGCCGCACCCACCGGCGCACCTCGTCGGCGTACACCACCACGCCCACCCTATCCCCTTGCTTCAGACAGATGCTCGCGATCGCGGCCGCCACCGCCGTCGCATGGTCGAACTTGCTCCAGTTGCTCCGGCCGTCAAGGGCCGCCTTTGCCCCCTCGCCGCTCGCCTCGCTGAACGTTCGCGACCCGTACCGCATCGACCCCGACGAATCGACCAGCAGCACGAGGTCGAGGTTCGTCTCCTGCTGGTACTGCTTGATGTGCAGCTTGTCGGTCCGCCCGAAGATCTTCCAGTCCAGCCGGCGCAGGTCGTCGCCCTGGGCGTACGCCCGGTGCTGGGCGAACTCGACCGACGACCCCTGGTACGGCGACTTGTGCGCCCCGCTCATGACCCCTTCGACGATCGCCTTGGCGCGCAATTCCAGCGAGCCCAGCCGCGCCAGCGTCTGCGGGTGCAGGTACAACTGAGCATCCACCCCCGCCAGCGCCGCGGCGTTGAGCCCTTCACCCGCGTTTCCGGCCGGGGCGTCCATGCGGTGAGATGGTAGCGAGAACGCTCGGCTGCCACAGACTTGCTCGGCTGAGCGGCGGAGGCCGTACTTTCCCCCCAGTGATCCGGCAATCGGGCAACCGCCCGGCCCTCAACGTCGAACCGACCGTTGAAAGGACCCTCCTCGTGGGCCTCTGGTTCGCATTCGTAGTGCTCACTTCGATGTTCGGCGTGTGGCGTGTCCGGCGGGTGTACCGCACGGTCTCCAGGCCCGTCTGCGCGGAGTGTCGCTACAGCCTGATCGGGCTTACTCCAGACGCCATCTGCCCCGAGTGCGGGTCGCCCTTTCGCCTGCGCCACCGCATCAACTCCCGGACGTACTTCGTGCCGGTGGTGGGCCGCCTGCCCGTGATCTGGTTGATCTTCCTGATCGTGCCGCCCCTGTGGGCGTACGCCAACCTCTTCGGCACGACGTTCAGGTACGCGACGGTCGAGGGATTCAGCGCCGGGTGGCGCAACGCATCGGTCGCATTCGGTGAGGCGGTCACGATCGGGGAGTACTACGAACTCCTTACCCCCTGCGCGATCTTCATCGCGCTCGCCGCAATCTTCTGGCCCTGGCGCACACGGTGGCTGATCGCCGCCGCCCTAGTCCTGTTCATCGGTTGGGCCAGTTGGAGCAACGTCAACTCCTGGCACCGTCACAACTATTACGCTCGCGACGTGCCAGTCAGGCTCCTCATCCAGATCGCCGCGTTCTCAGTGGCTACCCGCGCTGTCTATCTCTACTTCCGTTCGCTCGCCGCCCGCAACCGCTTGAGCCGGCATCCATGGAAGCCGCTGCCGCCCGCGTTACGACCGCAATCGGAGTGAAACTCAGGCCTTTGCTCTTCGCAGAGCCGGAAAGCCGCCCTCCCTATCCTTCGTCTTCCTGTGAACTCGCCCCTCCCCAATCCCCTCGGCCTTACCGCCGAACAGTTCGTCACCGCGTTCCGCGGTGTCGTTCCCGGCGGGCACGTCGCCGCCCAGCAGCGATACGCCAAGCTCTTCCGCGAGGGTGACCGCTCAGGCCTCGAAGCCCAGGTCGAAGTGGGGGCGATCAACCGCCTCCACACCAGCGAGAGCGAAGAGGGGACCGTCCTGAAGTTCACCCAGTGGGTCAAGGGCCGGAAGGATGACGAACAACTCGAGACCGAGTCCGTGCTTATTCCGATGATCGGTAAGAAGCGCGAGCGTTCCTACACACTCTGTGTCTCCTCGCAGGTCGGGTGCGCGATGGGGTGCGGCTTCTGCCAGACTGCCCAGATGGGGCTCATCCGCTCACTGCAGCCGTGGGAGATCGTCCAGCAGTGGTTCGCCGCTCGCTGGCTTGTGCAGCGCCCCGACGTTGAAGCCGACATCCGCAACATCGTCTTCATGGGCATGGGCGAACCGATGGACAACCTCGATGCCGTCCTGCATGCGATCGACGTCCTCACCGACCAGCGCGGCCCGGCGATCGCCCCCTCGCGCATCACCGTCTCCACCGTTGGCCGCGTCGACGGCATCGCTCGCTTCGCGCAGTACATCGCCAGGCCCGGCATGAGCCGCGTCGCCCTCGCCATCTCGCTCAACGCGCCGAGCGACGAGGTCCGCTCCACCATCATGCCGATCAACCGCGCGATGCCGATGGCCAAACTCCGCGAGCCGCTCGTCGCCTGGCCCGCCACCGCCAACTCACACCTCTGCCTCGAGTACGTCCTCATCCCCGGCGTCAACGACGCCCCCGAGCACGCCGATCAGCTCGCCGCCTACGTCCGCGGCGACGATTTCGGCCTCTGGGAGAACGCCCCGACGTTCGACCCCGCCACCAAGCGCTGGCCCGGCCCGGCCCTGCACGGCCTCGTCAACATCATCCCCTATAACCCGCGCGAAGGCTCACCCTGGCCCGCCCCCAGTGAAGAGTCGGTCGATGCCTTCGTCGCCCGCCTCACCGCCCACGGCGTCTACACCAAGCGCCGCCGCACCAAGGGGCGAGACCAGATGGCCGCCTGCGGCCAGCTCGGCAACCTCGCGTATCGCCGCAAGCCGGTGACGGTGTCGGTCAATCGCTGAATCGCACCTGCTTCGGGTGCCACTACCCTCGGCTTTGCGAGGGTAGTGCTCGGGCGCGTTCCCGCGCCGCACTGGGCTCGCAAAGCCGAGCCCAGTGGCACCCGGAATGCAGCATCATGGCTGCAACCGCGTCACCCGCCAGTCCCCGCCCACAAACCCCGGCACGCCGTCCACTTCTGCGGCCATCAGGTCGCGCGTCCATTCTGCGCGGTCGTGCAGCCGGGCGCTGTGCCCGCGCCACAGTTGCACGCTGTGCGCGTAGACCCGCACGCCCCCCCACCAGGGCGGGCGTGGCACGACGAGCTCGGCTTCTGCCGCAGCGCTCATCCCTTCGCGATAGCCAAAGCGGGCCTGTGCATCCTCGTTCTGCTTCAGCAGTTGGGCCCGAGACGTCAGCGGCTCGCTCTGGTTGCTCGCCCAGGCAGCGATCCGTGAAGCGACCGGCCGGTGGTTGAAGTAGCTGTCGCTCTCACGCTCGGGTGACCGTGCCGCCAGCCCCCGGATGCAGACCTGCCGGTCCAGGTCATCCCAGAAAAACCCGAGGGCGACAGGAGCGCCTGGGGTCTCGCCGATCGCCCGTCCCTTCGCGCTCTGGTAGTTCGTGTAAAAAGTGACGAAGCCTCGCGCTACGTCAACGCCGCGAGCGAGCACGACACGCACGCTCGGCACGCCTGCACTGTCGACAACGCCGAGGGTCATGGCGTTGGGGTTAGGCTGCACCTTCTTCGCTGCGTCGCCGCTCCCACCGGCGAGCGACATCCAATCGAGCAGCACGCCGAACGGCTCAGGCGGCAACGGCTCGGGCAGCGTCTCGTCACCAAACCTGCACGCCCCCATCAGCGGATCGACCATGGGCGATGGTAGATCGACCGGCGGCTTGCCTGCCTCCGGGCGCGGTTGTGTGGCAACGCTCTGAGCCAACATCCTTACCTATCCTCACTCCGCGATGCCCGGCAAGTACACGATCCTGATCTACGCGATCCTGCTGCTGCTGGGGGGCCTGCAGTCGGCGTACAAGGCGTACCTTCGCAAGAAAGCGATACGAGACGCCCAGCAGGCCGAGGCGGCACGGCAGCAGGCGATTCTCCGCACGGGGCGCGACCCGCTCGCCGAGCAGGTGGCCGCGCAGCAGCGCCAGGCGCAGCGCGCCGAGGCCGAGGCGCTGGCCCAGCGCCAAGAGGCTCTCCGGCAACTCAGAACGCAGCAGCAGGAGGCCGCCGGGCGGAGCGAGCAGCCGCCGGTACTGCAGCCGACGCAGACGGGCGGCGGCCCCATCACCCGTGAACTCTGGCCCGGCGGGCCGGTTGTGGTGATCGGAGGAGCCAAGCCGGCCCCTGCGCCGCAGCCGCGCCCAGCGCAGGCTCGCCCGTTGCCGCCCCGTCCACAGGAGCAACGCCGACAGGCCAAGCAGCCGTCACCCCGCCCGCAGCCGCAGGTGCGAAGTGCCCCTCCGCAGCGACGGCCGACAGCACCCGAGCAGCCGCGGCAGGCGCGCACGACGCTCCAGTCCCGGCAGGAGAGCCGGCACGACGCGGCCTATTACCAGCGCGAGCGGACGCTGGCGAAGATGCAGGCGTCTACGAACGTCGAGAAGGCGTCCGAGGCGCCGGTGTCTGCCTTTGTTCTGCCCTCAACGCCCCAGCAGTGGCGGTCGGCGATCATCGCGGCCGAAATCCTGGGCACGCCGGTCTCCATGCGGGACCCCGAGTCGGCGCCCGGCGGTCCGTCCCACTGACAAGGGACCCTCCAGTCGGTACACTCCAGTGATGCCCCGAATTGCGACGTTGATGCTGCTCCTGCTCGCCTCCGCGGCCGCCCTCAGCGCCGGGGGATGCCTCGACGCCTCGACGCGCAAGAAAGTGTCAGAGAACGGGATCCTTGCTCTGGTCGCTCCGCCGTCGCCCGCGGAGGCGGCCCGGATGATGGCGGACCCGTTCGACGCCGACAAGCGGTACAAGGGCGTCACATGGATCAGCAACGCGCCGTGGGGTGGGGCCGACGTCTACTTGCGCGTCTACCGCGAGATGGTCGCCAACGAGAAAGAAGACGCCGGCGTCAGGGCGGTCGCTGCGCGTGCGCTCGCGTTCCACGGGACGCCGGAAGACGCCCTGCTGATCGTGCCGCTGCTTAAGTCTGACGACAAGCGCGTCCGCCAGACCGCGACCCGTGCGCTCCAGCGCCTGCACAACCCGGCGGTGATCCCCGACCTCGTCCCGCTGGTCGACGACGGGCGCGAGCTTGATCACGACGTGCGCCAGGCCGCGGCGAGCGCGCTGGGCCAGTACGCCGATGCGCGGGCGTTGACCGCGCTGATCGGCGCGCTCAACGACGACGATCTGGCTGTCTCACGCACCGCGCGTGAGTCGCTGCGGGTGCTCACCGGGACAGACGAGGGCGACGAGCCCAAGCAATGGCAGGACTGGGCCGCCGCCACGACCGCCCCGTTTGCCCGCCAGAGCAAGTACCTCTACCCCAACTTCAGCCGGGGCAAGTACTTCTGGGAGTACATCCCCCTCGTTCCCGGCCCGCCCAACGAAGCGTCGAGCACGCCTGTGGGGTATCGCCCTCCGGGCACCTGATTATCGGGGCAGACCCTTTACGCCCCCGCGCTGGCCGTTCCGCACAGGCGAGGGCTTTGTCGGCTATGCAATGCCGTGATCAGTGAGAACGCCGAGCTCTGGCCGTCGGCGGTGATGCGGTGCGACTCCGCGCGGCCTTGCGCCCGCGCTCAACTCGTACCCGCGGAGTGCCGATACCCCACGGCTGCCCCGCTGTGTGGAGAGAAGATCAACCGGAGGTTTCATTGCGCGCACTCCGCTTTGACGGTTCGTCGGTGACGCTTGAACGCGCGTGGCGCGAGCCCGTTTGCGCGCCGGGCGAGGCCCTGGTACGCCCGATCCTGACCGGCGTGTGCTCGTCGGACACGGAGATCGCCAGCGGCATCACCGGTTTCTCCGGCGTCATGGGCCACGAATTCGTCGGCGTTGTAGAGTCGGTCAACATCCCCGACGACGCTCCCCAGTACCTCAAGGACAAAAAGGCCCTCGTCGGCAAGCGTGTTGTCGGGTCCATCAACATCGTCTGCGGGCACTGCGACATGTGCAAGCGCGGGCTGAGCACGCACTGCCGTCACCGCACCGTGCTGGGTGTCAGCGGGCGCGACGGTGTCTTCGCCGAGCGGTTCACCATCCCGCTGATCAATCTCTACGCGGTGCCGAGCGGCGTTGACGACGACCACGCCGTCTTCGCCGAGCCGCTCGCCGGGGCGCTCCACGCTGCGCAGATGTTCAAGGCGGAGGGGAAGCCGTACATCACGGTTCTCGGTGACGGCAAGCTGGGGCTGCTGACGGTGCAGGTGATGGCCCGGCTCAACGCTTCGGTGCGCCTGCTCGGCAAGCACCCCGAGAAGTTCGGGCTCTGCGAGCGCTGGGGCATCAAGCACCGGCACATCGACGAGGCCGGCCGGCGGCAGGACCAGGACGTGGTGGTTGATTGCACCGGCACAGCGGCGGGCCTGACAACGGCGATGGCCATGGTCAGGCCGCGCGGGAAGATCATCCTTAAGTCGACCATCAGCCCGTTGCTTGTCCCCGTCGACGCGCCCGCCCCCGGCGCAAACCACCCGGCGTGGAGCCAGCCGGTCAACCTTGCGCCGCTGGTGATCAACGAGATCGAGCTCATCGGCAGCCGCTGCGGGAACATCGCCGACGCCCTCTCGGCGCTCGCCGATAGGCAGGTGCAGGTGGAGCCGCTGATCACCAGGAGGGGCCCGCTCGACGATGCCCCCGCTCTGTTGGAGGCGGCACGGCGGGGGAACATCAAGGTGCTGATCGATCACGGCCGCCGGGCCGCGTGAACATGCCTCCCGATCGCCCGCGGCACACGTACTATTTCGGCGTCCACCCGAGGAGACGCCGATGTCCCAGCAACCGAGTGTTGTTTACGTGCCGCGGCCCTCAAACAGCATGGGTCTCGCAGGGTTTATCGTCTCGCTGGTCGGGTGGGTCAGCTGCGGGCTGCTCTGCCCGATCGGCCTGTTGCTCTCGTTGATCGGCCTGCGCAAGGACCCCAGAGGGTTCGCTGTCGCCGGCGTGATCCTCGGAGCGTTGGGCACGGTCTGGGCGGTGGTCGCGGTCTTTTTCGGCGGGATTGCCCTGTTGATCGGGTGCGGCGGCGCGGTCTGTGGTGGCATCGCCCCGCAGGTTGTGACGCACGTCCGGATCAACATGCTCGCAGAGGATGTCGAGAAGTTCGAACGCGTCAATAGCAGGATGCCCGACTCGCTCGACGAGGCGGCCGCGGCCCGAAAGCACGGGCCGCGCGATACAAAGGACGCGTGGGGCAGGTCGCTCCGCCTGCACGTCGAGCCCGACGGAACATTCACGATCTCAAGCGACGGGCCAGACCGCACCCCGGACACGGCCGACGACATCCACGAACACCGCGGGGCGGGCAAGCACGCGATCTGACAGGCTTGCTGCTCGCCGCTACTGAGCCGGCTTGCGGAAGACATAGCCGCCCTTTGTTGCGCCCCACACCTGCACACCGTTGGCATCGAAGCCGCGGTCCCACGAGATCAGCGTCTGCGGGCCGAGCGATACTTCGCTGGTTGCATAGGCGGCACCGCGCAGAGAACTTGCGCAGTCTTGCTCGTGCGTACCGCCGACAAACCCCTTGCCGGTGTCCTTCAGCGTGATTGCGCACCCCTCCCGCGGTACGAGCGACTCGGGCGAGAGCGCGCTGAACGCCGCGGGGGTTTGCCAGTACCCGGCGAAGTCGAGCGGGTTTCCCGGCAGTTCGAACACCTCGCTCTTGTAGAGGTCTCCCCCAACAGCGCTCACCCTGTACACACGCTGGCGGTAGGGCTTGTCGAGGCGCTCCGCCATTGCTTGCTCAACGTAGAGCCACTTTCCGTCGTCGCGTTCGGACCAGATCGGGACCATGTGGAGGTGGATGTTGAAGTAGTCCCTGTCGGTCGCCGCCTGCTCGGCGCTGTCGAACGCACCCGACATGTAGCTGACGAGTTCGTGCAGACGCTGACCCGCGTGTGACGCGGTTGCGGTGGCCGTCTGTTCGTGCGGTGCTCGCGCAGAATCAGCCGGACCGCTCGAGCACGCGGGCAGCATGATGGCGAGGACTAACGGTGCAATCGACGAGCGCATCTTGAAGCCTCCGATCAGTGCAAGATCCTACGGCCCAAGCGACGGGCCGATAACGCCCGGCCGCTGAGAGGTTGCTCCGGTAGTAGGGGGAGTGTTGCGTGGGCGTGGCCTGTCTGGCAGGAGCGGCGCGTAGCTCGGCTCGATACCGCGGGCAAGGAGGCCTTCTCGCATGTTCCATACCCGCCTGTCTCGTCTTTCCATCTTCGCCATCGCCGCTGGAACGTGCCTTGCGCTCGCCCCTCGCGTGACCGCAGACGGTCACGGCGCTCCGGCGGCCGAGCCCGCAGGCCACGGCGACGCGCACGGCAGTGGGGACGGCGCAAAGCCCGCTTACCAGCCGGTGCCGGTCGCCAAGAGCGTGAGCCTCAAGGCTCCGCCCGCGGCGGCGGCTGCTTCCAAGCCTGCCGCCAATAGTGAGCCCCGGGCGCCCCTCAGCCCCATCAAGCCCGTCAGCAGCATCAAGCCGGTTGGCAAGACGCCCCCCGGCGGAAACGCACAAGGAGCCGCTGGTGACGAGGCGCTCGCCGACACGCCCAAAACCGCCGAAGAGGCGCTGACGCTCCTTCGAGAAGGGAACCAGCGCTGGCTCGACGGGAGCGTGCAGAACCCGTCCGTCAGCGCCGTGCGCCGAAAGGCAACGGCGGACCTCGGGCAGCGACCGTTCGCCGTCGTGCTCACCTGCGCCGATTCGCGGATCCCTGTTGAACGCGTGTTCGACCGCGGCGTTGGAGAAGTGTTTGTCGCCCGCGTCGCCGGCAACATCGCGGGTCAGCACGAGTCTGGCACGATCGAGTACGCGCTGGAGCACCTGGGGGCCCCCGTGCTTGTCGTGATGGGCCACAGCAAGTGCGGAGCGGTGAAGGCGACTGTTGACGGCGGACAGGCCACGTCCAATATCGCCTCGCTGCTGGAGAGCATCAGGCCCGCCGTCGACCGCGCGAAGAAGTTGAACCCCTCACTCGAGGGCGCTGAACTGATAGAGGCCGCCGTCCGCGAGAATGTCTGGCAGAGCGTCTTTGACCTCTACAAAGGCAGCCCGATGATCGTGGAGATGGTCCGCAGCGGAAAGGTGAAGGTCGTTGGTGCGGTGCTCGACATCAGCACCGGCCGTGTCGACTGGTTGGGCGAGCACCCATGGCAGGAAGCGATCGTCGGCGCACTGGCGGCCCGGCAGCCCGAGGGGTCTGCTCCTGCACCGGGTGAGTTTACAGCGCAGCCGGCAATGCCCACCGAGAAGACCGCGAGCGCTGAACCCAAGCAGCACTGATGGGTCAAGAACGGATTTCGGCTGGGTGGCGCGGTCAAGCCCGTGCGGCTTGACCGTGATTGTGAATGGAGACTGCCGTCGCGACCGCGGCTTGTGGCGGTCGATCGGTCACCCGTTCGGGCAATGGAAGCCGCGCAGAAGAGGTCCGCCGTTTGGTTGCACTCCTCGCGGTTTTTGATGTCTGGACGCCCATCGGGGTTGTGCCCGGGCAGAATGTGTGGTAAGTTGGTGCCAATGTGGACAATGAAGCAAGCGTCCGCGGCCGTGGGGGCCGCGGGTGGTGTGGTTGCCTTGATGGTGTGCGCCCTTTGCCTTCCGGCCGGCGCGATCGCTGCGCCAGAGCCGGACGATCGGCCCGTCAGAGCCGGTCTGCCCGGCCGTTATGACGATCTGAAAGAGATGGCCGATTGCCCCCACTGCGCGACGCTCCGCCAGGCGGTTGCCGCCGCGCGTGGGACCAACACGCCAGGGGCATCGTGGGGGGTCCCGCACGGCGGGCTCGGCGGCGGAGTGGGGGACGACCCCGCGCTGATCGGCAACACCGATGTGCTCAACTACAACCTCACCCTTGAGATCGTGCCGTCGACGACGACCCTCATCGGCACAAACCAGATCACCGTGCGCAGCCTCACCGCCGGCCTGGCGAGCATGGACATCGAACTGCACCAGGGTTTCACCGTGACGGCGCTGACGGTCGACGGTGTTGCCGCGACGTTCACACGCCCGATCGCTGCATCACCGCAGGTGATGCGCGTGGCGATGCCCACGGTGAAGGCCAACGGCCAGCAGTTTGTGATCTCGGTTTCCTACAACGGCGTGCCGGTGTCGGGCGGGTTCGGGTCGATCGTCTTCTCAACCCAGAGCGGAAACCCCGTCGTCTGTTCATTGAGCGAGTCACGCTTTGCCCACACCTGGTGGCCGGTGAAGGAGAACAACAACGACAAAGCGACCGGCGACTTGAAGTTCATCGTTCCCGACACGCTGACGGTCGCCAGCAACGGCCTGCTTGTGAGCGAGACCCCGGTCGCGGGCGCGAAGAAGCAGTTCCGCTGGGTTACCAACTACCAGACTTCGCCGTACCTCTTCTGTTTCAGCGCCACGGTCTACAACCGGTTCACCGACACGTGGAGCTACACCCCCTCGGCGCCGTACGACACCACGCCGATCAACATGCTCATGCAGTTCTTTGTCTACCCGGCGAGCGACACGCCAGCGTTCCGCAACAACTGGCTGCGAACAAAGGACATGCTGACGGCCTTCAGCGACAAGTACGGGCCGTACGGCTTCTGCAACGAGAAGTACGGCATCTACCAGTTCGTCTTCGGCGGCGGCATGGAGCACCAGACGTTCACAGGGCAGGGGGGCGGCAACCCGTCCGAGCAGTTCCTTACAGCGCACGAACTCGGACACCAGTGGTGGGGTGACAGTGTGACGTGCGCAACGTGGCAGGACATCTGGCTCAACGAGGGCTTTGCAACCTACAGCGAGGGGATCTGGCGTGAGAACCGCCCCGCGTCAATCGGCGTGAACGGGCTCGCAGGCCTGCAGGGCTTGATGGCCGCGCGCCGCCCCAGCACGGTCAACGGGAGCGTCTACTGCTACGACATCTCCAGCGAGAGCCGCATCTTCAGCTCGGCCTTCTCGTACAACAAAGCCGCTTGGGCCCTGCACATGCTGCGCCACGCGATGGGCGATACCGCGTTCTTCGAAGCGCTGCGGGCCTATCGAGCGGCAAACCTCTACAGCACGGCCACGACGGCTCAGTTTCAGGCGGTGTGCGAGAGCTTCTATGGGTCAAGCCTTGACTGGTTCTTTCAGCCGTGGGTGTACGGCATCGGTGCGCCAACCTACCAGTGGTCGACCCGGCCGGTGACCGTGAACGGCCAGAGCTTCCTGGAGGTCTTTATCGAACAGGTGCAGCAGGGGAGCTGGCCGACGTTCACGATGCCCCTGGATGTGCGGGCAGACTTTGGCGGCGTGCCCGCCACGCTCGTGGCCCGCAACGACGCCCGGCGAGAGCATCTGCTGCTGCCGTGCCCCGCCGGTGCGGTAACGAACGCGGCCCTGGACCCGGATGTATGGGTCCTGGCGGTCGCAAGCTCGACAAGCACCAGTGAGACCGGTAGCAAGACGGAGGTAGCCTTCCCGGAGGGGCCCGCCAAGGTCACCGAGACGATCCCCGCGCCGCTCTCGCACTCCCCGTTCGGCGTGCACAGCGGCGTGCAGGCGTGGTTCCACAAGCCGATGACTGTGCCGAGCTTGACTGCCCCCGGAGCCGTGACGCTCACCGGTGCACGCCAGGGCACCGTCGCCGCGGGCGTTTCGGTGTCCAGCGGCGGGCAGCGGCTGGTCGTGGCCGCAACCGGCGGCGCTCTGGAGCCCGACAGCTACACGCTCACAATCTCCGCAGCCGCGACCGACGTCGCGGCCGGTCTGCAACTCGACGGCGAAGTCACGGGCGGGGTGTTGCCAAGCGGTGACGGCATCGCCGGCGGGGCGGCGGTCATCGCCTTTGTCGTCGACGGGTGCGGCGTTGCCGATGTGGGTGCCCAGGGCGGCGCCCAGCACGCCGACGGCCGTCTGGACAACAACGACTTTGTCGTGTTTATCGACTATTTCTTCGCTGCCAACGCCGCGGCCGATGTCGGTAGCCAAGGTGGCGTCGCCGGCTCAGATGGCTTGTTCGACAACAACGACTTCGTCGTGTTCATCGACCGCTTCTTCGCCGGCTGCTAGGTTCTGTTTGACGGATCGCTTGTTCGGCGCGTGTCAGGTTGCGCGATC
>CAYOGE010000041.1:0-33812 GCA_964403525.1 uncultured Phycisphaeraceae bacterium
GGGCGAGCGCGTGCGCGTGACGGGCGACGGCGGCGGCGGCGCCGTGGTCGCCCGCTCCGCGGGCTGCGCTTGCGATCAGCCCCCGCAGCTGGTCGAGCCCCGCGCCGGTGAGTGAGCAGACCGCGACCTCCGCGCCCTCCACCCATCCGGGCCGATCGGCCTTGGTCCGCACGCGGACGTCGCGGGCGGCCGCTGGGTTGGGCAGGTCTGCGAAGCGCCCGCGTTCGCAGCAGTGGACGCGCACGGCTGCGCGTGCGAGCGCCTCGCTCGCCGCCTGCTGGGCCAGCGCGCCGGTCCCCTCGGCATTGGCCTCAAGGCCCGGCAGGTCCATCAGGTCAACCACCACCGGCGTGCGCCCCGGCGCGCAGAGGGTGAGCGGCTCGACGAGCACGTCGCGTGTGGTGCCCGCGACGGGGCCGGCAACGGCACGCTCGCGCCCCAGCAGGGCGTTAAAGAGCGTGCTCTTGCCGGCGTTCGGCGCGCCGACGAGCGCGACGCTCGGGCGCGAGGTGCGCTGCTCGCGCCCGGCGTTTCCGCCCAGGTGCGCGTGTATCTCCGCGATCAGGCGGCCGGTGCGTTCGCGCAGCACGCGCGGCTCGATGGCGACGACGTCCTCCTGGTCGGAGAAGTCGATGCCCGCTTCCACCAGCGCCAGGAGTGTCGCCGTTTCTTCGGCCCAGTGCCGGTAGACCGCGCCGGTTGCGCCGTTCATCACGGCGGCCGCGGCGGAGAGCTGCTCGGTGCGTTCTGCGGCGACCATGGCCGCGACACCCTCGGCCTGCTCGAGGGTGAGCTTGCCGTTGAGGTAGGCCCGCGCGGAGAACTCGCCCGGCTCGGCGGGCCTAGCGCCGTGTGCGCAGAGCCGTTCGAGGACGCGGCGCACAAGGTGTGGGTTGCCGGTGATGAGCAGCTCGAGGGTGTCTTCGCCGGTGTAGGTGCGTGGCCCCTTTGCCGACCACGCCAGGCACGGCAGCGTGAGTGTTTCGGTCAGGCGCAGGCGCGCGGCCAAGGGAGACCTTGCCGGCGCGGGGCGCTCAATCAGCGCGTGCTCGATGCTCGCGCACGCGGGGCCCGACAGGCGCAGCAGCGCGCGAGCCGATGCGCCGCCCCCTTGCCCCCCGGTCGCGCACGCGGCGATGGTGGCTTGGTCGGGCATCGGTCACCGCTTGGGGCCGTACTTGTCCTTGGCCTGCTGCTGCTGGCGCTTGAGCTGCTCGGCGCGTGACTGGGCCTCGGCGAAGCGGGCCTGGAGGCGGGCGATGAAGCCGGGGTTCTTGTCCTTGCGGCTGAAGGCGTGCGGGTTCTTCTTCAGCAGCTCCTCGCGGGCGAGCTCGGACTTTTCAAATTCCTTGCGGATGTGGCGCGACTCGATGATGCCCAGGGTGCTGTTGGTGATGAAGTAGAGCGCAAGGCCCGACGGCGCGTTGTACATCATCAGCGGGAAGAGGAAGACGATGACCACCTTCATGATCTTCTGCTGCGTCTCCATCTCCGGCGAGAGCTGGGCGGTGGGGGGCGGTGTGAGGTACTTCTGCTGGACGAAGAAGACCAGGCCCAGCACAACCGGCAGGAGGTTCAGCGAGTCGATGTGGCCCATCAGGGGCACGTCGAAGCCGAAGGGGAGCGTGATGAAGTGGTCGGGTTCGGCGAGGTCGGCCAGGAAGTGCCACGCGCCGCCGGTGAGCTTCTGGAACGCGCCGAAGAACGCGGGCGTGTGGCGCAGGTCGAACAGGAAGAACATGAGGCTCGACAGCGCGATCCAGATCGGCGTCTGCATCAGCATCGGCAGGCAGCCGAGCGCCTGGGCGTAGTTGACGTTCTCCTCGCGCATGAGGTTGGCGACCTCCTGGCGGAGGCGGGCGGGGTCGTCCTTGAACTTCTCCTGCAGCAGCTTCTGCTTGGGGCCGACGCGCTGCATCTGCTTGCCGAAGCGCTGCAGGCTCGTCTGGCTCCACTTGGTGATCGGGTGCAGCGCCGAGCGCACGCAGACCACCAGCAGGATGATCGCCAGCGCCCAGTCGAAGACCACGTGCTCTGCGAAGAAGGTCATCACGAAGCGCAGGCCGTGGGCGATGAACTGGAAGGTGCAGAACGAGCAGGGCCCCGGCCAGAAGTAGATCTCGATGTCGGTGAGCTTGATGCCGCCGTCGTAGGCGTTGGCCGCCTTGAGGGTGCCGCGGTCGATCGGCCCGGCGTAGACGCCGACGTCCGCGTGCACGGTGCCGGCGGGAGGCACGGTCATGACGGGCGAGAGGCCGCGCAGCGCGACCGCCGCGTTGGTCTCGATCTTGCCGCCCGAGTCGGGCTCTCCGGTGAGCACAACGCGGTCGATCGTCTCCCACGAGTTGAGGCGGATGTCCGGCCCGGGCGTAGCGAGGTCCGTGCGGGCGGGCTGGCGTGCGGACAGCGAGTGGACCGTGACGGTGAAGAAGCGGTTGGTGACGCCGATCCACGCCAGCGACTTGTTCTCGGCCGCGGCCTTGGGCGTGGGCCAGACGGTGATGTCCGGCCAGACCCAGGTGCCGCCGATGACGGTGGCCTTGCCGAGCACGTCGGCGCGGGTCAGCAGGGGGGACTGCCCCTCGACGGCGGTGCCGGTGGGGTCGACGGTGGGGTTGGCGAGGATGCCCAGGCGCACGCGGCGCGGGTCGCCGCCGTAGCGGATGATGCCGATGGGCAACTCGACGGGGCCGAGCTGCGAGAACCGCACCTTCATCGGCTTGTCGGTCAGGTTCTCGAAGGCCTGCTCGAGGGTGATCTCGTAGAGGTCGTCGACGAGGCGGTAGGTGCGGGTGACGCGGGCGACGGTCTTGCCGGTGCTGTCGGCGATCTCGGCGACGAACACGCCGGGCGACGCCTGCTTCCAGTCGTAGGCGACCGTCTCGCCGCGGCCGTCGAGGTAGGTTCCGGCGAGCTTGACGGGCTGGCCGTCGATCTCCACCTGCAGCATCGCGAAGGGGACGAGGCGTTGCTCGGCTCCGGGCGCGTAGGCCATGGTCTGCGTCTTCTGAAGCACGACGTTGGCGCTCTTCTTGTCGGCCTCCTGGTGGTGCCGCGCCAGCGAGAGTTCGAGGATGCCTGCGCCCTCGGGCTGGAACTGCACGAGCATCAGCGGGTCGTTCTTGCCTTCACCCTGGAGCGAGCCGAGGGGGTCCCACGGCTGCGCCTTCTGCACCACGGCCTGGAGCGGGCCGGTGTAGCCGCGCTCGGTTGCGCCCGCGCTGCCCGGCGCGGGGGTGGCGGCGGAGCCGGCGGCCGGCGCGGGCGGCTGCGTCACGACCGGCGCGGCCTTCTTGCCGAAGAGCGCGAAGCCGAGCCAGACGACCAGGCCGGCCATCGCCATGGGGATCAGAAAGCGAGCGAGCGATTTGGGACCGTCAGCCATGAAGTCGTCCGTCCTTTGAAGAATCCGCCAGCCGCGCCCGAGCCCCCCCGCGGCACCAGTCCCGTTTACCGACCCTCGAACAGCCGGTCCGCCAGCCACTCGGGCAGCTGCGGCACGGCGCGAATTTTGGCGGCGATGGCCTCAACGTCGTACGGCACGCGCACGAAGGTGACGCCCCGCTCGTTCAGCAGCACGTACGACGAGCGCGGGTCCATGTCGCGGGGCTGGCCGACGCTGCCGACGTTGATGATCGCCTTCTCCGACTCGGTGAAGAGGTACGTGCTGTCGGTCAGTTCGCCCGGGGGGTAGAAGTCGGGCTCGTCGGTGAAGACGCCCGGCACGTGCGTGTGCCCGACGACGCAGACGCGCGGGACGCGCTCGAAGATGGTCGAGAGCTTGTCGGGCGCGTTGGTCACGTCGTCTGGGAAGATGTACTCGTTGATGGGCCTGCGCGGCGAGCCGTGCACGGCCAGCAGGCTGGTGCGCCCGTCGGGGCAGGTCTCGACCACGCGCACGCGCAGGCGCCCGAGGAACTCGTAGCGCTCGCGCCGGAGGTTGTCGTCGGCCTCGGCGTCGAGGCGGTCGCGCGTCCAGAACGCGGCCGATTCGGCGCCGGCGTTGAAGTTGGTCGGTTCGTAGAGGACGCCGAAGTCGTGGTTGCCCATCAGCGCCCACTCGCAGCGTGTGCGGACCAGGTCAACGCACTCGATGGGGTTGGGGCCGTAGCCGATGATGTCGCCCAGGCAGATGATCCGCTTGATCCCGCGCGAATCGATGTCCGCCAGCACCGCCTGAAGGGCTTCGAGGTTGCCGTGCACATCGCTGATGATCGCGGTCGTCAAGAAGGCTCCAACTTCGTCAGGCTCCCCTGGCACCCGCCGGCACACCGGCCCGGGTACCCCTTGGGGAGATTGGCGGGGATCGTACCGCTCTCCCCCCGTCCCTTCCCGACGCGCCGATGTTGCGCTACCCCCGTTGTCGCCGGGTTTGCGCGGCTGCGGCCTGCCAAGTCGGCAGGCAGTCTCACCTAGGGCATAGCGGTTTGGGCACACCGCGAAAGACCGATTCCTCTTTCTACTCACTCTGGACATTGGCACGGGCGTTGCCGATACAGTGGCAAGGCGCGATCCCGGGCCACTGCCCGCGACGATGCCCCTTGCACCAAAGGACCATCCGTGAGCATCTCCTACCAGCGCACGCGTGAAATGACCATCGACGAGCTTCTCCTTGAGAACCGCGTCGTCTTCCTGATCGGCGAGATCACCCCCGGCTCGGCGGCGCGGGTGACGATGCAGATGCTCTACCTGGAGAAGCAGAAGCCGGGCCAGGACATCCACTTCTACATCAACTCGCCTGGGGGTGTCGTTGACGACACCCTCGCGGTGCTCGACACGATGGAGTTCATCTCCTCGCCGGTCAACACCTACTGCATCGGGCGCGCCTTCAGCGGCGCGGCGGTGCTGCTGGCGGCGGGCGTCAAGGGCAAGCGCTTCATCCTGCCCCACGCCAAGGTGATGATCCACCAGCCCTCGGGCGGCGTCGGCGGTCAGGCCGAGGACATCCGCATCCAGGCCGAGCAGATCATCAAGACCAAGAGCCAGCTCATCGAGATCCTCGCGCAGCGCACGGGCCAGACGGCCCAGGTCATCCGCGAGGCCTCCGAGCGCGACCGTTACTTCACCGCCGAAGAGGCCAAGGCGTTCGGGCTGTGCGACGAGGTCGTCGCCAAGCCAGCCGCCCGCTGAGCCGTCCTTCCAACCTTCCGCATCTTCGCGAACCTTCCCACCCCGTCCACACCCCGGAACACACCCATGTCCTACCTGGTACCCATCGTCATCGAGAAAACCGGCCGCGGCGAACGGTCGTACGACATCTACTCGCGCCTGCTGAAGGACCGCATCATCATGGTGGGCGGGCCGGTGACCGACGAGATGGCCTCGCTGGTGACGGCGCAGCTGCTCTTCCTCAGCCACGAGGACGCCAAGGCCGACATCCACATGTACATCAACAGCCCCGGCGGGAGCGTGACCTCGGGCCTGGCGATGATCGACACGATGAAGTTCGTCCAGTGCGACGTCGCGACGTACGTGATCGGTCAGGCGGCGAGCATGGGCAGCCTCATGGCGTGCTCGGGCACCAAGGGCAAGCGCTACGCCCTGCCCAACGCGCGCAACCTCATGCACCAGCCGCTGATCGGCGGGTACATGGAGGGCCAGGCGACCGACCTTGAGATCGAGGCCCGCGAGATGCTCCGCCTGCGCGACCGGCTCTACAAGATCTACGCCGATGCGTCGGGCCAGACCGAGGAGAAGATCAAGCTCGACTGCGACCGCAACAAGTGGCTCGACGAGAAGGAGATGCTCGAGTACGGCCTGATCGACAAGGTGCTCACGCGCATGCCCGCGCCCGTGACGCCGCGCCCGCGCGACGATGAGTGAACCGGACCGACGCCAGAAGCACAGCCAACGCCCCGCCGTGCCGGGGCGTTTTTCATTGCCGCCCGGTCAAAGCAACGCCGCGAGCATGACCAGGTGCACCAACACCAGCAGCGCCGCGACCACCGCCAGCACCGCCTGCGGCCAGCGCGGCCAGTCGGGCCGGCTGACGAGCGCTGCCCAGGGAGCGATGGTCAACATCGCCAGGCCGAGGAAGACCTGCGAATACGTCACGCCGCCGCCGCGACCGATCGGCACATCCAGCGGCGGCCCGTGGACCCACGCGATGGGGTCGGTCGCCCAACTGCCGCGTCCGAACCCGAAGATCAGCACCGCCTCGGCCAGCCCGATCAGCAGGTGCAGGGCGACCACCACCGTCAGGCCGGGTGTGTCGGTGAAATAGAACCAGAGCGTCGGGTCACGGCGCGGGGTCACCGGCTTGTGGTCGAGCATCGGCATCTTCTGCTCGGATGGTTCGCGTCGGGGTCAGGCCGCGTGGCGGCTGAGCATCGTTCGCACGCGCCGGGCGAGGCGCTCGAGGGCGTTGCGAACGTCGGCCTGCTCGACCAGTTCAACGGCCTGGCGGACGGAAACCCAGCGCCGATTACGGGAGTGGTCCTCGGGCCAGCGTGGGGCGCACCGCTCGACCAGGAGCGGAAAGAGATCGGCGGTTGCCGGCGTGCCGCGCCGTGAGGTGTGCCAGACGCCGAGGCGCTCGCCGACGATGCACCCTTCAACCCCCGCCTCTTCCCACGCCTCCGCCAGCGCCGCGCCCTGGGCCGTCTGGCCCCGCTCGACGCCACCCTTGGGCACGATCCACGCCCCCGCGCGGCTGGTGATCAGCAGCACCTGCACCACCCCGTGCTCGTCGAGACGGAACGGGATCGCCGCGGCAACAGTCGGCGCGGCGGTCTCGAACCGTGAGGGCATCGCCCTGCTATCGGCCCGGCGGGCCGGGCGGTTGAGATTTCCGCGGGTTTCACCCTCGGGCGTTCAGCCGGGCATGGGGAACTTGACGCACATCGCGGCGACATCGGCCCGCACGCGCTCGGTCTCGGCGGGGTCGCCCTTGCTCGTCAGCACGCGGTCGATCAGGCTTGCGACGGCGTCCATCTCGCTTGTGCCGAAGCCGCGCGTGGTGGTCGCGGGCGAGCCGAGGCGCACGCCGCTGGTGAACTTGGGCGGGCGCGGGTCGCTGGGGATGCCGTTCTTGTTGCAGATGAGCCCCGCGGCCTCGAGCCACTTCTCGGCGTCGGCGCCGGTGAGGTCGGCGTTCTTGGGCCGCAGGTCAACGAGCATCAGGTGGTTGTCGGTGCCGCCGGTGGTGATGCGGTAGCCGCGCCTGGTGAGCGCGCCCGCCAGCGCCTGGGCGTTGGCGACGACCTTCTTGCAGTAGGCGGCAAAGTCGGGGCGCAGCGCCTCGCCGAAGGCGACGGCCTTGGCCGCGATCACGTGCATCAGTGGCCCGCCCTGCACGCCGGGGAAGACCGCCTTGTCGATCTTCTTGGCGAGTTCTTCGTCGTTGGTCATGATGAGCCCGCCGCGCGGCCCGCGGAGGGTCTTGTGGGTGGTGGTGGTCACCACGTGCGCGTGCGGGAAGGGGCTGGGGTAAGCGCACCCGTTGTGGGTGCACAGCCCGGCGACGTGGGCGACGTCGGCCATCAGCAGCGCGCCGCACTCGTCAGCGATGGCGCGGAAGCGGGCGAAGTCGATCGTGCGCGGATACGCCGAATACCCGCACAGCAGCAGCTTGGGCCGGTGCTCCAGGCAGACCTTCCGCACGGCGTCGTAGTCGATCCGCTCAAACTCCGGGTGCGAGGGGTCGTAGTGGAGCGGGTAGAAGACCGGCTTGAAGAACACCCCGCTGAAGTTGATCGACATCCCGTGCGAGAGGTGCCCGCCGTCTTTGAGCACCAGCGAGCAGAAGGTGTCGCCCGGCTTCATCAGCGCCATGAAGGCGGCGGTGTTGGCCTGCGCCCCAGAGTGCGGCTGCACGTTGGCGAAGTTGCACCCAAAGAGCGACTTGGCCCGCTCGCGCGCGATGTTCTCGATCTCGTCGTGGTGCACGCACCCGCCGTAGTAGCGCGCCCCCGGGTAGCCCTCGGCGTATTTGTTTGTCAGCCACGAGCCCATGGTGTGCATGACGGCGGGCGAGACGTGGTTCTCGCTGGCGATCAGCTCGATGGTCGTCTCCTGGCGCTTGCGCTCGGCCGCCATGGGCGTCGCCAGCAGCGGGTCGGTCTTCTGCAGCAGGGAGATGAGCTCGTCGCTGAGGGGGTCGTGGGCCATAGTGGGGCATGGTATCTGCGTGCACAGCGGAGCACGAGCCCTGTGCGGGAGCACAGGGTCCGAGCGTGCAACGGCCTGCGTACTTGTTGAATGCCGGGTGCCGCAGACTCCTCGGCTCTGAGAGGAGTCTGCGTCTTGGTGCGTTGAGGGTGCCGCGGCACAGCGTCCCGCTCAAAGCCGCGGGACGCTGTGGCACCCGGCGTGGTTCAATTACAGGTTCGCCATCCGCCCCGCAACGCCTGTCGCACGCTCCGCCATCCCCGCGACCCGCCGAAGGCACCGTACGACAGGGACGCCCCAAGGCGGTACCCACGCACACTGTTCTTTCCACTACCTCCAGCCCACCTCCGTATCAGCGGGGTGTTATCGAGTCGATCTGCAGACTGTACTCAAAGCCAGGAAACCGCATCGATCCAGCCCCCTCATCCGAACCGTAGAACGTCCCCGTCATGCGCCTCATCTGCACGTACGAAGAGTGCCCGTCGGCAAACCCCATGACCGACTTGTCCATCCCTCCATACTCGCCCGGCGTTCGACGATATTGCCCCCCTATCACCGGCGCAACATAGACAGCGGCCCCCACGCCGTCGAAGATAACTACAAGCTTCGAAGTCTCGATCTGGTTGTAGATTCTGGTGCCCCAACGAGCCGCACGGCGGAGTCCTTCGGCATCGTACGGGTCGCCGGTCATTACTGCGCTGGCATGGGTGAGCCAGATGTTGTTGAAGAGGTAGGAAGTGCCACGATCGTTGTACTGACTGATCGTCAGGTCTTGACCAGAGAGGCTCTCCCGTGACACCTTATCTCCTGGTGAGCGCCAGTTCGGAAGCTCCATCCGTTCCCGGATGCCGGCTTCGGGCGCTGGTCGTGCGGTGCCGATGGTCCATCCGGGGTTGATGTCGCGGGGGTGCGGCAGCACTTCGCTAGGGTTGGTGTAGGGATTGAGCAGCCGCTCCCCCGGCCAGAAGTCGAAATTGGTTGGTGCCCAAAGCGACCGGGCGAACTTTCCCCCGATCATCATGACCGAGCCGGCGTACCCCGGCCCACTGGCGTTCTGAAAAACGATCGGGATCGGCAACTGGTCGCGGTGCTCCACACGGTACAGCTCGTGAGCGGTGGCGATCTGCTTCATGTTGCTGAGCGACACGCCCATGCGGGCCGTGTTGCGGGCGCCAGCCAGCGCGGGCAGCAGGATGCCAACCACAAGCGCGATGATCGCGATCACCACCAGCAGTTCGATCAGCGTGAAGCCCCGGCAACGCATCCACGACTCCAAAAGAGTGCGGCTTGTGCCCAGTTCGACGGCCAGCCCATGGCTGGCATACACCATGAGACTACCACACCCACGCCCGCATGGCAACGGAGTAATCTCGGCATTGTGAGCCAGCCCGGAACACCGTTTGCAACCGGCTTGGTAACGCGTGCTGACCGATTCGCTGCTCTCCACGCTCCAGCCGCCACCCGCCCCGCCACCCGCAGCAACCGGTTCTCACTCAGCGCCGGGTGCCGCAGACTCCTCAGCTCTGAGAGGAGTCAGCGTCTTTGTGCGTTGAGGGTTCCGCGGCACAGCGTCCCGCTCAAAGCCGCGGGACGCTGTGGCACCCGGGGCGGCTCGGCTACAGCTTTGCCATCAGCTCCGCCACCCCCATCGCCCGCTCGACCATCCCCGCCACCCGCAGCAGTCGGTTCTCACTCAGCGCCGGCCCGATGAGCTGCATCCCCACCGGCAACGCATTCCCTCCCTCGCTCGCAAACCCCGCCGGCACCGTGACCGCCGGCAGTCCCGCCAGGTTCACGCCCACCGTGAAGACGTCCTCGAGGTACATCGCCAGCGGGTCGCCCCCGCCGCTCTTGCTCCCGAGCACGAACGCGGGCCCCGGCGACGCGGGCATCAACACCGCGTCACACCCTTTGGCGAACGCCGCGTCGTAGTCACCCTTGATCAGCCGGCGCACCTTGAGCGCCCGCCCGTAGTACGCGTCGTAGTAGCCGCTCGACAGCGCGTGCGTCCCCAGCATGATCCGCTTGCGCACCTCGCGCCCGAACCCCTGCGCGCGCGAGCGGCAGTACAGAGCATCGAGCCCGTCGCCGTCGAGCAGCAGCGCCCGGTGCCCGTAGCGCACACCGTCAAAGCGGGCGAGGTTGCTCGACGCCTCGGCGGTGGCGATCAGGTAGTAGGCCGCGATGCCAAGCCCCGCGTGCGGGAGCTCGATGTCCATGACCTCCGCGCCCGCGAGCCGGAGCGCACCGAGCGTCCCTTCCAGCGCGCTCGCGACGCCCGCGTGGTTCCCCGCTCCGCGGGCCTCCGCCGGCACGCCGATCACCAGCCCCTCAACGCCTTGATCCATGTCCCGGTCGAGCCCCGCCGCTTCCACCGGGGCGCTGGTGCTGTCGCGCGGATCATGGCCGCAGATCACCCGCGTCACCAGCGCGCAGTCGGCCACGCGCAGCGCCAGCGGCCCGATCTGATCGAGGCTCGACGCGTACGCCACCAGCCCCCAGCGGCTCACGCGCCCGTACGTCGGCTTGATCCCCACCACGCCGCAGTGGCTCGCCGGCTGGCGGATCGAGCCGCCGGTGTCAGAACCAAGCGCCACCGGCACGCAGCCGGCGGCGACGGCCGCAGCGCTGCCGCCCGACGACCCGCCCGGCACGCGTGTGGCATCCCAGGGGTTGAGCGTCGGGCCGAAGGCGCTCGACTCCGTTGACGAGCCCATCGCAAACTCGTCCAGGTTTGTCTTGCCGACGATCACCGCCCCCGCCGCGTGGAGTCGCTCGACGGCGGCCGCGTCGAAGGGTGAGCGGTAGTTCTTCAGCATCGCGCTGCCGCAGGTGGTGTGCCCTTCCACCGTGCACATGTTGTCCTTCACCGCCACCGGCACACCCGCCAGTTCACCCGGGTCGCGGCCTGCTTTCACCTGCGCATCGAGGGCGTCGGCGCGGGCCAGGGCCGCGCCCGTGTGCACCTCGACGAAGGCGTTGATGCGCCCGTTGACAGCCTCGATGCGCGCCAGCGACCGTTCAACCAGCGACCGCGCGGTGGTGCGGCCAGCGCGGACGTTCCCAGCGAGTTCCTGCAGCGGTGCCCACATCGGTTACGCGCCCCCTCCATCGCCGAGCACCTTGGGGACTTTGATGAACGGCCCGTCGGTCTCAGGGGCAATCGCGTACAGCGCCTCGGTCGGCAGCGCGCCCGACGGCGCATCCGCCGCCATGGGCCCGGTCATCTCAAGCGGCGTCGTCAGCGGCTCAACACCGTCAAGGTTCAGCGCCTGCAGCCGCTGGGCGTAGGTGAGGATGGCGCCGAGCTCGCCGCGGAGACGTTCGACCTCGTCGTCGGCGAGTTCTAGCTTGGCCAGCGAAGCCACCTTGCGCACCTGCGCGGCGGTCAGCGCGCTGTCAACATCCGGCGTGTGTGAAGGGGGCGGGCCGCTCATTGCTGCGAGGGTACGCTCGGCGGTTGGGGCTTCTCGCCGTGCTCACGGAGCACGCCCGCCAGCGCCTTCTTGGCGACCAGCATGATCACCACCAGCACGGCGATGCTCACGGCGATGCCCGCCCACCAGACCCACTTTGGCGCGGCGGACTCGAGCGTGTCTCTGGTGAGTTCCTGCACGCCCGCCCCGATGATCACCGCCACCACTGTGCGCGGGGCCATGCCGATGATCGTCCCGACAACGAAGGGTGCCAGCCGCACACCCGCGGCCGCGAGCACGAGGTTGGTCAGCGCGAAGGGTGAAGTGGGGGGCAGGCGCAGGAGCGTGACGATGCCGGTCTGGCGCATGAAGCCGCCGCCAACGAGTGCACGGCGCACGGCGCCGGCGCGCACGTCGCGGTCAACCACTTTGCGCACACGCTCAGGGCTGGCGCGCAGCGCGATCCAGTACCCAAGCAGTGCCGCCCCCGCGAACCCGGCGAGCGCCAGAGGGATGCCCTTGGCCGCACCGAACGCGAAGCCGCCAAGGGCGCTTTGGGCGTACGTCGGCAGCAGGGCGATCCCCCCGAGCACGACGAACCCGGCGAGGTAGATCCACAGCCCCTCGGGGTGCGTCCGCAGCCACTCGGCGATCGGCTTGATGTAGGCGTAAAGCGCGATCGACCCCAGCAGCGGCAGCGTCGATGCCAGCACGCCAAGGACCGCCGCAAACCCCATCTCGCTCGCCACGCGCCACGAGCGGGCCAGCAGCGGCTTGAGTGTGCGCCACTCCACCGCGCCCCACAGGAACGAGGCAGCGACAGCGAAGACGACGAACAACCACAGCGGCCACTCGCCCAGCGGCGTCTTCATCAGCACGCTCAGCTTGAGCGAGCGTGCGCCCAGCAGCGCGATCGAGGCGAGCCACGCGATGGATGCGGCGTTTGAGGCCGCGCTCGCGTCCTTCGTCTTCGGTTGCCCGGTCGGGGGTGGTGGGGTCACAGCGTCGAGGATACACCCTTCCGCCGCGGTGAACCGGGGCGGCGCGGGCGTGTTGGCCGGTGCGCGGCCCGGTCGCGGGCCGCTGCGACCGTCACACCATCACGCGCCCGATCTCGAAGCCGCCCGCGTCGTTGATCCCCTTCCCTTTCCGGTAGTGGAACGTTCCCAGGTCAACGGTTGGGTTTACCCGGCCCGTCACCTCGTCGGCCTTCAGCGGGTCGACGTCCCAGCGGACGGTCGAGCGGTAGATCGCCTCGCCCGAACCGTCGATCACCTCGATGTAGATGTCGGGCTTTTTCTCTTTGAGGCGCGAGAAGAGCTTGCCCAGGAGGCCGGTCTGGTACTGGTCGGCGCTGCAGACGATCTCGGCGACGCCCGTCTTGGAGATCGGTGCGCGGCCGAGCGCGTCGTCCTTGAACAAGTCGCGGTCGTAGAAGCGGGCCGTCAGGCCGGTGCCGTCGAGCGGCTCGCCGGTCTCTTCGTGCACGATGTGAGCGATGAACTTGATGAGTTGGAGCGTTTCGGTCGTCATGACTTCGTCTCCTTGTGTGCGTGCGCGGGCGCAACGCGGTGTGCGTGCCCACGCGGTTGGCTACGACGCCGCGGGCCGAACGGTTCGGCCGGCGTTTCGCCGCCTTGACGGGTGCGGGCCGCTTGTGCGCAGCGCTTGAGGACGCGCGGGTTACTTCAGCAGCGAGAAGAGCACGAGCATGACGACCATCAGCGTGCCGTTGTGCAGCGCGTGGGCGGTCACCGTCGCCACCAGCGAGCCGCGCCACCAGCGGATGATCGCGAAGCCCGCGCCCAGAACGATCAGCGGCGGGAAGAGCGAGGGTGAGTACCCGTGCATCATGGCGAAGACGGTGCCGCTCAACAGCGCGGCGACGACGACGCCGATCCGCGCGTAGAGCTGTCGGAAGAGCGCCCCACGGAAGACCGTCTCTTCGACGATCGGCGCCCAGACCGTTGCCAGCGCGGCGACCAGCAGCGCGATCCACCACGACTCGGCCAGGAGTCCGGCGATCGGGTTCACTGGTCCGGGCGGCTCGTTGCCGGTGATCTGCTTGATGATGAAGTGCTCGAGGATGCCAAGCAGCAGGGCCAGCACAGCGCCGACGACGTAGAGCGGCAGGCACGCGAGGTACCCCGCGGCACCGGCGGCCATCTCGCGGATGAACCCTTCGCCGCGGTGCCAGCCAAGGGCTCGCTTGACGCGCCAGGCGGGGTAGCCGCGCAGACGCGGGTAGAAGACCACCAGCGGGAGGATCAGCCACTGCAGCGCGAGCGTGACGGGCACGAGCGTCCCTTCAGGTGACGCCTTGAGCGCTGCGCCGAACCACCCCTGGTTCACCGCGAAGGCTACCAGGTCCATCAGCAGGCGCAGGCCCGCGAAGCCCGCGAGAAAGACCACCAGCACCTCAACGCCCAGGCTGCCGCCGGCGAGCGGTCGGTCCATGCGCGAACGCAGACGCCCGGTGCCGATCAGCACGCACGCCCAGGCGCACATGCCAAGGCCGATCGGCACCAGCAGCAGCAGGCCCAGGCCGATGAGCGCGAGGAACACAACAAGCGGGACGCCGTTTGCGACCATCTCGGCGCGGTCGGGGTCGGTGTCGGGCACGTCGAACGTCAGCGCCAGTCGGCCCTGCCAGCCGAGGCGCTTGCTGATGCGTTCGCGGTCGGCGTCGCTCAGCGCTGCCGAGCCGCCGGTGTAGAGGCGCGACAGCGCGTCAAGATCGGCCGAGAGTTCGGCCTTTTCGGCGGCGGTTGGGCCGTCGTCGGTGGCCAGTTGCTTGCGCAGGCGGTCGATCTCTGTGAGGGCCTCTTCGCGCCCCGCGAGTTCGGTGTACGCGGGCACGATCCGCACGGCGTTGTCGATCTGCGGCTGGTCGCCGGGGTTGACAAACTGCGCCATCTCCCGCGCCATCTGCTCGCGGTCTTTTCCTTCCGCGGCGTGCACCAGCTTCACCATCAGCCGCCCGGCGATGTCGGCCTGGTCGAGGTCGGCGCCGAGCGGTTCGATGTCCTTGGGTTTGCCGGGGCTCTCGGCGCTGGTCGTCTGCTCCGCCGGCTTTGACTTGTCAGACGACAACTGCCGGATGACGTTGACCTGCTGCATCGCGGTGACGAGCGTGATCAGGATGATGGCAGCGATCCAGAATCCGCGCCGCCGTCGCGGGTTGCCGGGGTCGGCGATCGACCGTCCGTTGAAGACTTGGGCCATCAGCGGCACCAGCGGGCGCGGGGGGTTCGTCCGCCCGTCGTCTGGCGGTAGGTGTCCGTGTGGGTTCATGGGGGGCTGGCTGTTCGGGTCAGGGTCGTACGGGCCGCTGGGCATGGGGCAATCATCGGCCTGCCACGCAGTCGGCGGCGAGTCCCACCCTGCGAATCTCCCCGTCGGCGTGCATTGACCAGCCCACCCCTTGGCGCCTAACCTCTCGGCCCATCTCCGCGGCCTCTGGGCTGCTGGCGGTGGGAAACGTCCGCAAATCTGTTGGCCCGGCTCCGGCCGGCCAGCCCGACCCGCCCGGTAGGCGGCGAGTTTCAGGCCCCGATGAGGCTGCCGCGGTTCGCCCGCTGCACGCAAAGTCCGGGCCGCAGTTGGAGCGTCTCATGCGTCGCCAGACCACCTGGAAGATCAAGGACGTGAAGAAGACCTGGCGGGTGATCGATGCCGACGGCATCGCGCTCGGCCGTCTCGCCGCCGAGGTCGCCACCGTCCTGATGGGCAAGCACCGTCCCGAGTACACACCGTTCGCAGACACCGGCGACCCTGTCGTCGTGATCAACGCGACCAAGGTCGGCCTCTCCGGCAGCAAGGCCGAGCAGAAGATGTCCAAGCACTGGACCGGCTACCCCGACGGTCTCCGCCTGGAGTCGTACGGCTCGCTGCGTCAGCGTCGCCCCGAGAAGCTCGTCAGCGACGCGGTGCGCCGCATGCTCCCCAAGAGCCGGCTCGCCCGCGTCATGCTCAGCAACCTCAAGGTCTACCCCGGCGCTGAGCACCCCCACGCCGACATGAAGCCCGTCGAGCTCAAGATCTAACGCGCACAAGACACCGCTCAACAGGACCCTGATCAATCCGGCCGCCCAGCACAGCACGGCGCGGCACACGAGAAACACCATGACCGACTCACCCAAGCCCGAATCAACCAAGCCCGAGCCCAAGGCAAAGGCGGCACCGAAGCCGGCCGCCGCCAAGCCCGCCGCCAAGCCCGAGGGTGAAGCGGCAGCCCCCAAGGCCGCCGCGAAGCCCGCGGCCCCCAAGGCCGCCAAGCCCGCCGCCACCAAGGCGGCCGCAGGCGAGACGACCGCTGAGCCCGCCGCCAGCGGCTCACCCAAGCCCGCCAAGAGCGGCTGGTGGTGGGGCACCGGCCGCCGCAAGCGCGCCGTCGCCCGCGTCCGCATCCGCGCCGCCAAGGGTGAGGGCAAGGTCACCATCCAGTGCAGCAGCAAGAAGATGAAGAGCGTTGAGCAGTACTTCGCGGAAGACCGTGACCGCGCCAACTGCTACGCCCCCCTCAAGCTCACGGGCACGCTCGGCAAGGTCGAGGTCTTCGCCCGTCTCGACGGCGGCGGCTTCATGGGCCAGGCCGGGGCGCTCATGATGGGCCTCGCCCGCGCCCTCAAGGAATACGACCCCGCCCTGGAGCTCCAGCTACGCGGCTCGGGCATGCTCACCCGCGACCCCCGCGAGGTCGAGCGTAAGAAGTACGGCCAGGCCGGTGCGCGTCGTCGCTTCCAGTTCAGCAAGCGTTGATCCGCGTTCCGAGCAGTCGTGTCCTTCAGCAGGTTTCTTCAAAGCCCTCGCCGTCTGGCGGGGGCTTTTTTCGTTGGAGCGTCTGCCGTGATGACCCTGCTCAGTGGGCCAGATCGCTGAGAATCGTGGGTGACATCGTGAGCACGACGGCGACGAAAGCGAGCGCGTCGATCAGGCCGATCAGTGCAGCGGCGAGGCGTGCACCGGGCATCTGCCACCCGCGCGTGATGGCCGTCCACCACCAGAGCCACCCCCACACGAGCGACCCGACAAGCATCGTCGCGATGAGTGTGCCCTCCCAGCCCCCAAGCGGCGGGCCCCAGCGGTAGTCCTGCAGGATGAAAGCGGTGATCCAAGCGAGGTAGAAGCCCACCAGCGGCGCGAGCCGGTAGATGGCAGCGCGCAAGACGTGACCGCCGCGCACGGTGGCGATGCGCCGCGAACTCCGCAGCCCGATCAGCGTCAGCGCGCACAGGAGCGATGCGCCGAGCGTCCCCGCGGGAACGGCCCAGGTGTCCAGCAACAGCTTCAGATACTGCTCGCGCGTCCAGCCGCCGTAGTTGCCAAACCAGAGGGGGTAGCACCAATAGACCCAGAGCATGTCGAGCACGCGTGCGAGGAACCCCGGCCCGCCCGGGCGCGGTGGACTGCCTGCGAAGCTGCCGGTCATCACGTAAGGAAACCACGGGTACTTTGAATAACACCCGGCGATCGCGCGCGCCGTGCCTGCAACGAAGATCGTCGACGAGAAGAGCACGACCGGCCAGAGCCACACGGCCGCCGATGTGCGGTGGGCGAGTGAGACGTCGCGCCAGAAGCGGCCGGGCAGGATGGTGCGCCCCCACGATCTCCACGCCCGCACCAGGCCGGGCGACCATCGCTGCTTGTGCTCGAAGAGCCAAGGCAGCGGACGGCGGTTGCGGTTGTACGCGTCCGCCCATTCAAACCGCAGGCCGCACTCGGGGCATGTTCCTTCGAGGGGGCACTCGTCGCGCCACGCCGAGCACGCGCCGGACTGGTCGTACCCGCAGCGCGGGCAGAGGGGCACGGCTTCACGCGGGGGCTTTGGCACCCGCGAGAGTCTACCCGACAGGAATGGTTGTATTGAGGCCGCGGCTCACGCCGGGGGCTTGCCCGGCTCGGCCATCAGTTCCATCCACTTGAGCACCAGCTCGACGCGGCTCTGCACGTTGAAGGCGGCGTAGATGCTCTTAACGTGGTCGTGCACCGTGTGCTTGCTGCGGTGGAGCGATTTGCCCGCCTCGGCCTCGGTCATGCCCTCAAGCAGCAGCTTGGCGACCGACTGCTGGGGCGGGGTGAGGCGGTCCATCAGCGCCGACTCGCGCCGCTCGGCGCCGACGACGCAGCGCTCGTAGGAGGTCATCAGCCCCGTGCGGAAGACCGTCATGCCGCGGGACATCAGCGCGGTGAAGTTGGCGTCGTCGGCGAAGAGGCCCGAGTCGATCTGGATCGCCAGCCAGCGGCTGCCGCGGAAGGCGGGCATGGGCATCATGATGCGTTTGCGGCTCGGCTTGCCGGAACGGATCTCGAACGAGTGCTGCTCCTGCGTCGCGTCGGCGACCATGTCGCGGGCTTCGTTCTCTCCCTCCTCGAGCCGGTCGTAGCCGGAGGTGGCGACCGCGGTGGGGGTGAGGCCGTTGTCACCGGACGTGAGCAGCGCGACGATGACGTACGACGGGCCGCGGCGCTGCCGACCGGCGGAGAGGTCTCCCAGTTGACTCACGAGCGTGCGGACGGCCGTGGCGGCCGATTCTGTCCACTGCTTGGCGGGCTGGAGAGAGGCGAAGCGGAGTTGAATCGTGGCGGAGACGCAGGCGATTGCAAACTGCTCGTCCTGTTGCGCATGTACATCGATCGGGGCAGTTGCGCCCATGTTCACTTCCTCGGATGTGACGCCGCGCGACCGGCCCACCCATTGGCCGTCTCGCGAGGCGCTTGCTGGAGGCTCACCTGCCTCCGATGCGACGAGCGTACCTGTTCGATCTTCACAATAAGACACTCAAAGAGGTGGTTTGGGCGTGCGGTTGCATCTATTTGGTCATTTTCTTCAGAAATGGGCAAAAACTTTGCCCATTGTGTCATTCAAGCGAGTCCCGACGTGCCTGTGACCGCTCGATCGAGTGATGGAATTCCCTCAAGTGGCAACCGACAGGCACATCCGCGGGGATGATCGCTGTTGAGGATGATCGTGTTCGGCTCCAGCCGGAGCCAGCCGTCGTCGGCTTTTTCGTGGCCGAGGATGAAGAGCGCGACGTTCCAGCGGGCCGCGAGGGAGGCGAGCGTCGCAGGGGATTGGCCGCGGCCCCAGGCCATCAGGTGGGCCGAGCCGGTGCGTGGCTGGTAGTCGGCCTCGGTGAGCGGGCGTTCGATGATCGTCGCGTCGAAGGCTTCCATGTCGCTGTTACCGGGGAGGCTGTGGGCGCAGAGGATGTCTCCGGCGGGCGCATCTGCGGGTGTGCAGCGCAGCGCCAGCGGCATTGAGCGGATGAAGGCGCCGAGGGCGTCCAACACCGCCGGTGCGCCGTCGTTGCCGAAGACGTATTCCACGGCCTGGTTGAAGGCCTTGACGCAGTTGACGCCGTTCTTGATCACGCCGCGCCCGGCGATCTGGCTCAGCTCGTGGTTGGCCAGCAGCACGTGGACGTGCTCGGGGTTGGCGGCCTTGAGGGCCGCGGCGCGCACGAGCACGCGGTAGGAAGGGTCCATGCCGTCGTGGAGGTTCTCGCCGTGGATGAGCTCGTGGAGGGTGAGGTGGGCGGGCTCTTCGCCGCTTTCGTTGTCGAGCCCGGCCATCTCGATGACGCGCTGGAAGTGGACCGGGTTGTCGTGCAGGTCGCCGGTGGCCAGGAGCGTGCCGGGTCCCTTCACGTGGTCGATCGAGCCGGCGCGGCACTTTGCCTGAAGGTTGGCGCGGGCGCCGGCCTCAAGGCACGCGACCACCTGCGGCAGCGAGGCGAGGTCAACCTGTGAGGGGAGGGGCACGGGTGAACGGTATCGTGCGGGCGTGCTGCCCGCGGGAGCGATGCAAATCGTGGCGGCGATTAGGCCGCTTTGGGCGTGTTCGGTGTGTTTCGCCATTGAACGATCGCTGGCCACAGCTGCACCGTTCACCGTCGGAGCACGGTGAGCGGAGGCACGGCTTTAAGGTTTGAATGACGCTACTTGGCGCCGTCGGCGCCGGCGACGTTGCGGAAGGAGCCGCTCTTGCGGAGCTCGGCCTCGGCGAGGAGCTTGCCGCGGATGAGGTTGAGGCGTTCGGCGACCTCGCCCATGCTGGAGGGGCGCATCGCGGGCTCGATCTGCACGCACTCCATGATGAGCTTGTCGAAGAGCTCGGGGACGCGCGGGTTGATCTCGCACGGGCGGCGCGGCGGCTTGATCATGGTGTCGTCGAGGCTGCCGACGAGCGAGTCACCCTTGGCCAGTGCGGTGGGGACGAAGTGCTTGGTGAGCGACCAGTACATGGTCGCGCCGAGGTTGTAGATGTCGGTCTTGTGGGTGATGGGCCGGCGGTGGACCTGCTCGGGGGCGATGTAGTCGGGCGTGCCCTGGATGCGCTTCTTGACCGTGTTGGCGGCGCACGACTGGCCCAGGTCGATCACCTTCACCACGCCGCCGGCGGAGACGACGACGTTGTTGGGCTTCATGTCCGCGTGGACGTAGCCCTTGTTGTGCATGTGGGCGAGGCCCTTGGCGACCTGCTCGAAGATGTCGGCGGCGACGTCGAAGGTGCGGGGGGGCTTCTTGTCGAGGCTCTCGCCGTCGACGAGCTCCATGACGAGGAACATCTCGGTCACCGCCAGGAGCCCGGAGCGCTTCTTGATCAGGCGGTCCATCTTGCGGATGACGGGGTGGTCCAGGCGGCTGCCGATGTCGTACTCGGCCTCGGTCTGCTCGAGGAACCGCTCGTCTTTTTCCGTCTGCTTAACGACGTGCTTGAGGGCGTGGATGCGCTTGGTCTTGGTGTCGTTGACGAGGTAGATGATCGATGCGGCACCGCGGCCGAGTTCGGCCATGACGCGGTAGCTCTCGATCATCTCACCCTGTTTGAACACCTGCACGTCGGCGTCCTGTGACAACAGACCCATGGTCGTTCCTGACTCAGGGACGCCCAACGGCGGCCCCGCACGAGAATCCTCAGTCTAGGCGGCCGGCGTACGACCGTTTCCCGTACAACGACGGTTCCGTAAACTGCTTGCACCTATTCGGCTGGCGGGGGTGGTCGGTTGACCCGAACGGAGAAAGAACAGTGCGGACGGGCGGAATAGGCGCACCGATACAGGCTGATAAGGGAGAACCACCGAGGCGTTTTCTCTGAAGCGGACGTCCTTTGCGGGCAGCACCTTGCCAGTAGGGCGCAGGCTTGCTGGGGCCAATCTGACCGGATCAAGTTCGAGCAATTTCTTTGCAGCTGGCGGAGTCGCTGGACAATCCGACCCGCTTGAAGGTGCCGACGTGGCGGGGTTCCGCATCGCGGCCACCATTCCTGCCCCTGGGGGAAGCCTCGCCCTGGTCGTGCTTGCCGGCATCATGCGGCCGCGCGGCAGACGGTGATCGTGGCAAGCAGGTGGCGTGCGTGGAGCGCTGAACAAGGCACCGGGCGGCGGGTGCTTGATCGTGCGTGGGTGTGTTGATAGCGGGGGCGTTACTGGCTCTGTGCGATCATGGCCCTGAACTGCTGCTCGGGGAAGAGCGTTCCGGGGTCGGCGGTGGGGGCGATGTCGCGGTGGAGGTAGACCTTGTCGCGGGGGATGCTCAGCTCGTCGCAGAGCTTGTCGACCAGGGCGGCGGCGCGGTTGAGCTGGGCGGCGGTGAAGTTCTCGCGTGAGCCGTCGCCGACGAGGCAGATGGAGATGGCGTTGTTGTTGAAGAACTTCTCGTTGCGTCCGCCGGCGTGGGCGCCGGGGAGCTGGTCCATCCAGCGGTAGGTGACGTGCAGGTCGCCGTCGTCCATGCCGCGCCCGTTGCCGATGACAAAGTGGTGGCCGATGCCCTTGAAGCCGAGCTTGGTGTGGGCCTTGGCGATCGACTCGGGCGAGCCGACGGGCGACTCGGAGTGGTGGATGACGATGGCCTTCCAGCGTCCGGTGTCGATGGGCTTGTTGGTCCGCAGGACCGACTCGAGGTTGTAGGTGGTGCCCATCGAGGCGAGGGCGGGCATGGTGCGCCCGTCAACGCGCGGGGCGTGCTGGCGGTCGAGCAGCAGGAGCGAGCCGCCGACGGCGGTCATGGCGCCCATCAGGCAGAGCCAGACGGTGCGCGCGCGGGCGCCGGCGCTTGGGGCCTTGGAACGGTTGGACTTGGTTGTGCGGCGAGACCTTGCCATGGAATGCTCACGTCCGTGGAGCCACTGATACTGAACTGTAGATCGACCGACCGCATGGATCGGCGTAGGGCGCGGGGGCGCTTGGCAATTGCCGGAAATATTCTCGGTCCTGCTGATCGCCACCACCCTCACGCGCTGCGCGATGCGCAACAGATGCGGAGTGTGCCGAACGCCGCCCGACCAGCGGCGGTGTGCGCTGCGCGTCAGTCCTTCGCGGAGAGGCGCTGCTGCAGGTTGGGCTTCTCACGCCCGACGTCGTCGAAGATCTTCTGCGGCGCGTACTGGCCGCGGACAGAGTCGTACGAGTCGAAGGGTGAGCGTGTCTCTTCGGGTGAGAGGAGCGGTCGTGCGCACCCGGCGACGGCGGCGAGGGTGCCGGCGGCGGCGAGGAGTGCGATTCTGGCGGGTCTGGCCGCGGTCTTCTTCATCGGTTGAGAGTGTATCAGCGGGGGTTCGGGGGTGCGCTGATGCCGGCGCGGTCGATGGTGGCGCCGGGCCCGATGCGCACCTGGCCGCGCCGGAGCATCTGGTCGATGCCCAGGTAGACCGCGGCGCAGACGGCGGTGGCGAGGTTGAGGCTGCGCTCGCCGGGCGCCATGGGGAGGCGGACAGCGCGGCCGGGGAAGCGGTTGATGACGTCGGCGGGGAGGCCGCTGGTCTCGCAACCGAACAGGAGCAGGTCGCCGGGGTTGAGGTCGGCGTCGTGGACGGTGCGGTCGGTGCGGGTGGTGAAGACCCAGATGCGGTCGGAGGCGGGGACGGCGGCGAGGCAGTCGTCGAGCGAGTCGTGCTCGAGGGGGGCGAGGCGTGCCCAGTAGTCGAGCCCCGCGCGGCGGCAGGCCTTCTCGGAGGTGTCGAAGGCGAGGGGGCGGATGAGGTGGAGGGCGCAGCCGGTGGCGATGGCGGTGCGCCCGATGTTCCCGGTGTTGTTGGGGATCTGCGGCTGGTGGAGGGCGATGTGGAAGAGGGGGTTGTTCAAGTGGTCGCGGGCGGCGCAGGGTTGGGGTCGTGGGGGAAATGAAAACGCCCGGGACGGTACACGTCCCGGGCGCGATTGATCTGCGGGGTGCCGGAGGGCTCAGCCGCCCTTGGCGGCGATGGCCTTCTTGACGGCGGCGCGCCGAGCGGCGACGCCCGGGTCACGCTCGATGATCTGGGTGACGATGTTGCGGAAGTTGGGCTGGTGCGGGTTGCCCTGCCAGCGGACGACGCCGTCGGTGCTGAGGACGTAGATCATGGGGATGGCCTTGACGGAGGCCTTCTTCATGATCGCGCTGCCGACGTCGTAGGCGTGGGCGTACTCGGTGTTGTGCTCGCGGAGGAACTGCTGCACGGTGGGGCGGCTCTCGCCCTGGGGGTACTTCTCGGCCTCTTCGCCGGTGAGGTTGCCGCCGAACTTGAAGCCCGAGAGGCCGACGACCTGGAGGTCGTCGCGGTATGTGCGCTGCATCTCGTCGATCAGGGGCATGGCCTTCTTGCAGGGGACGCACCACGTGGCCCAGAAGTCGATGATGACGACCTTGCCCATGAGGTCGGGGGCCTTGCCGTCTGGGGTGTTGAGCCACTGGACGGCCTCGAAGCCGAAGGGAACCTGCTGGTTCTGGAAGTCGGTGCCCATGGCGTCGACGACTTCCTTGTCGTTCTTGGCGGGCCAGAAGGCCTTGTCGTAGGCCTCGGGGCTGGGGGGCGCGAAGGAGACCTTGATCTTCTGGCCGGCGTCGATGCCGGTGCCCTTGATCTTGGTGCGGGCGGCCTCGGCGGCGGCGTTTTTGAGGCCGGTGACGAAGTTGGCGGGCGCCTCCGCGGCCTCGGCGGGCGTCTCTGCGGCGAGCATGGAGACGGCGCGCTCGAGTGAGTCGGTGGCGATGTCACCGAAGCGGAGGTTGCCGGCGCGGTCGATGACGTAGATGTCGGGGTCGTTGTCGCTCAGGAGGGTTGCGCGGAGCTTGTTGCCCGCGTCCTTGGCGGTGAGGAGCTTGATGCCGCGGGCGGAGAGGGCGTCGGCCGCGTTCTCGTAGCGCGTGTCGTTGTGGGCGGCGATGACGACGACGCCCTTGTCCTTGTTGCTCTCGGCGATGCGTGCAACGCGGGCGATGAGCGACATGTTGCTGGGGTGCCAGCCGGACCAGAAGGTGATGACGACGACCTTGTCCTTGAGCGACTCGGCGGTTGGCGCGGTGCCGTTCTGCCAGTCGGTCAGAAGCGACCAGTTGATCGCGGCGGGCTTGAGCTCCATCTCGGTCAGCTTGTCGCGCCGGGTCTCTCCGGCGCTGCCTTCGCGGGCGATCTCGGGCGTGGCGATGGGCGGCGCGCCGATCGCCAGGCCGGCGACGGCCACCAGCGCGGCGGCGGAGAGGAACATGGAGGAAAGCTGCTTCATCATGAAGACTCCTGCGTGCGGTTCGAAAGATCGTGAGCGGGCGGTTGCAGAACGCTCCCGTCCAATATGTTCGTCGATCGGTCCCCGGGCGATGCCGGGAACACACGATTAAGTATACAACGAAAACCGGGTATCCGTTGCCACAACTGTTCGACGCACAGTGAACTGTTTTGTTCCGACCCCTTAAGGGAGCGGCGAAGCCGGCGGCGCCAGACGCACCAGTTCGTAGAGGGCGACAGCGCAGCACGTAGCGGCGTTGAGCGAATCAACGCCCGCGGCCATGGGGATGCGCACGCGATGGCGGGCCCGGACGAGCGTTTCCGGACGCAGGCCCGGACCTTCGGCACCGATCATCAGGGCGAATTTGCGAACAGAATCCGTACCTTGATCTGGCGCGAGCGTGGCGAGGCTTGTTTCACCGGCCGGCGTGAGGGCAAGGGTCTCAAAGCCCGCACGATGGACCAGGTCGAGGTCGCCCGGCCAGGTCTCGGCTGTGGCCCAGGGGAGGCGCAGGGCGAGGCCGACGGAGACGCGCAGCGACTTGCGGTAGAGCGGGTCAGCGCAGCGCGGCGAGAGGAGCACGCCGCAGGCACCAAGCGCTGCGGCGTTGCGGAAGATGGCGCCGATGTTGTCGTGGTTTGAGAGGTCTTCGAGGATGATCAGCGGGCCGCTGCGCTTGGCGGCTTCGTTGAGCAGCTCGGTGACGGTGCGGGGTTTTCGGCGTGCGCCGACGGCGAGCAGGCCGCGGTGGATGGTGAAGCCGATGACCGACTCCATCTGCTGGTGGGGGAGCGTGTAGATGGGAACGTTGGGCGGCAGGAGTGCGAGGTCGGCGGCGTTGGCCTCGACCTGCGCGGGGGTGGCGAGCACGCTCAGCGTCTGGTGTTCGCAGCGCACCAGGTGGTGGAGGACGACCTTTCCCTCGGCGTAGAACTTGCCGAAGGGCGCATTGGGGGAGCCGCCGGGCACGGCTGCGCCGAACTCTGCGGCGAGTTGGCGTTCCTTTACGTCCGCGTAGTCGGCCAGGCGCGGGTCGGCGGGGTCGGCCAGCGGGATGGTGGGGCGAGGGGGCATGCTCGACGTACTATTGGCGATGAAGAACTCCCTTGCGCTGCGTTTGGGTGCTGTTGCGCTGGTCCTGACGCTGGGCGCCGGTGGGCCGCTCGGCTGCGAGGAGAAGGCCCCGCCGCCGGTGCCGGGTGGGGGGAGCTCTTCGGGCGGCGGCTCGGGCGACGTGGCGAACGCGGCGCGCGGGGTACGCGACATGGTGCGCAACACCAAGGGTGCGATCGAGAACAACCAGCAGCAGGCGGTCGACGCGGCGAACGACATCGCGGCGGGCGGCAACTCGCAGGCGGGCAAGTCGTTCGGGCTTGCCGGGGTTGAGTTCGTGCTGCAGCCGGCGTGGACGGCGCAGGCGACCGGCAGCGAGATGCGCAAGGCCGACCTTGTCTACAAGGGGTCGTCGGGCGAGGTGCACGCGATCTTCTACACCCTGGGCGGCACGGCCGACGACAACCTCAACCGCTGGGCGAACCAGATCGAGCCCTCAAGCGGCGGCGAGCCGAAGCAGTCGAGCCAGTCGGTCAACGGGTTGATCGTGCACAAGCTCGACGCGCGCGGCACGTACAGCGGGATGGCGGCCGACAGCACGCGCTCGCCCGCGCAGGCGAACACGCGGTTCATCGGCGTAGTGATCGAGGGGGGGCGCGGGCCGATCCAGATCAAGCTGGTGGGCCCGGAGCAGGTGGTCAACGAGGCCGCGGCGAGTTTCGACGCGATGCTGATGTCGATCAGGAAGAACTGACCCGAGCGCGGCGCGGCCGCGCCGAGCCATGGAGCGTTGGTGCCGGAGGGCGCTGCTGACCGATGCAGACGCGTCAGCACGGAGGCTTCATGCTCGAACTCTGGCAAGCGGTCGTTCTGGGTCTGGTCGAAGGGATCACCGAGTACCTGCCCGTCAGCAGCACGGGTCACCTGATCACGGCGGCGAGCCTGATGGGCCTGCAGGACGACGCGCACCGGGCGGAGGCGGTGAAGACGTTCGAGGTGGCGATCCAGGGGGGCGCGATCGCGGCGGTGCTGGGGCTCTACTTCCCGAGGTTTGTGCAGATGCTCAAGGGGGTGCTGGGGAAGGACCCGGCCGGGCTGGCGCTCTTTGTGAACGTGGCGATCGCCTTTGTGCCGGCGGCGGTGGTGGGGCTGGCGCTGCACAGCACGATCGAGAAGTACCTGTTCAACCTGCCGGCGGTGATCATCGCCTTCATCCTCGGCGGCGTCTTCATGATCGTGATCGACCGGTCGTGCATCTCGCCCAGGCGGTTCGCGGGCCCATCGGGCGGGGGCAAGGACGTGACCGACCTCACCCCCGGCGATGCGCTGCGGATCGGGCTGCTGCAGTGCGTCTCCCTCTGGCCGGGGACCAGCCGGAGCATGATGACCATCAGCGGCGGGGCGCTGAGCGGCCTGCGCCCGGCGGCCGCGGCCGAGTTCAGCTTTCTGCTCGGGATGCCGACGCTGCTGGCGGCGACGGGGTACTCGCTGGTGAAGGACCTCAAGGCGGCGAAGGAGCAGGGGACGCAGAACATGTTCGAGATGCTCGGCTACGGGCCGGTGCTGCTGGGCGCGCTGGTCGCGGCCGTGAGCGCGGCGGTGGCGGTGCACTGGCTGGTGGGCTTTCTCAATCGGCGCGGGCTGGCGCCGTTTGGCTACTACCGCCTCGTCGCGGCGGCGGTGCTGTTTGTGCTGATGGTGCTGGGCGCAGCCAAGATCGCACACCCCGACGAGCACCCTGCTGCCAAACCGGTCACGGGCGCGGCGCGGGCGGCCGCTTTGCATGATGCTCGGGGGTGAACCAGCCGGGCGCGAAGGGGGGCGGGGGAACAGGCCGGAACTCAACCATGAGCGGGTTGCCGCGCGGCCCACGCCCTTCCGGCCCGCGTTCGCCGCCGTCTTCTGGCCCGCGCCCGTCGCGACGGCCCGGCCCGCGCCCGCCGTCAAGTGGGGGAGGAGGGAGCGGCCCGCCGCGGTCTTCATCGCGGGGGCCATCAAGCATCGGGCGGCGGCGGTCGCCGCGCGGGCCGTCTGGCCCATCGGGGCCATCGGCGCCCGGTCCACCTTGTCCGCCCGGTCCGCCGGGGCCACGGCCAGGGCCCATGCCGCGGGGCGGCTCGGGGAAGAACATGGCCACCTTCTTCAATGACTTGCTCTTGGTGTCGATCCAGACCTCGATGCGCGGCACGCCGGGCGCGCGGTCGGCGCGTCGTGTACCGACGATGTGCTCGATCGTCGCGGCGCCGTCGCCGGTCTTCTCGGAAGTCTGCACCAGCGTGTAGGAGTATGCGAGCTCGTCGAGCACGCGGTCGAGGCTCTCGGGGAGGACGGGCTGCTCGCCCACCATGCCCAGGCGCGGCACGGCGGCGCCCTGCGGGTTGCGCTCCATGTGTCCGTCGGGGTGGACCAGCCACGCGCCCCGGGGGTCGCGCCCGAAGGTGACCCAGACGCCCTCCTCCGGCTGCATGCGCATGACCATCAGTTCGCCGCCGCTGGTGTCGAGCGTGCCGATGGGTGACTCGCTGAGCTGCTTGGTGCCGCGCGGCTGGACGCGGATCTCAAAGCGCCGCTCGCCGGGCTCGCGGAGCGTGGCGGCGGAGGCCTGGACCATCGCCTGCGCCGTGCTGCCGGCGGGGAGGCCGAGGTAGACCAGGCTCGCGGCGATGACGAAGCAGGCGGCGAGGGCGACCCAGCGGCGTGCGTGCGGGAAGACGAAGCGGGCGTTGCGTCCGGGCGCGTGCAGCGGTGATTCGTCGGAGATGCGGCGCATCACGGCGCGCATGCGCCGGTCGGTCTCGGCGGGCGGGTCCTGGTGGAGGAAGGTGAGCAGGCCGTGGCTGAGCAGCTCGTCGGCGGCCTTTGCGGGCTCGGCGTGCTCGGGCGGCGGTGCGATGGGCGTGTTGTCGAGCGATTCGTTATTCACAGTCAACCTCCCCTGAGCGGATGCACTGGGCCAGCAGCTGGCGCCCGCGCTGGACTCTCTTCTTGGTGGCCTCTTCGCTGGCTCCCATCGACTCGGCGGCGGCGATGATGAGCAGGCCGCGCGCATAGACCAGCTCGAGCGCCTGGCGCATGACCTCGGGCAGCTTGGCCATGCACTCGACCATGCGGTCGGCGCGCTCGCGGAACGTGTCGCCCGGCACTCGGTTGACCTGATCGAAGCGGACGTCAAGCTCGGCGAGAACGGCGGGGTCGGTGGACGCCGGGCGAGACTTCCCCTTGCGGTGGTGCTCCATCACCAGTCGCTGGGCGATGCCGCGGAGCCACGGGCCGAAGGGGCGCGAGCGGTCGTAATCTCCGAGGCGCCGCCAGGCGACGAGCATCGCCTGCTGGAAGATGTCGTCCACCGATGAGTCTGCGCCGATGAGGCTGCGCAGGTAGGCGGTGAGCATGTCGGCGTGCTCGCGCGCGAGGATCTCGAACACCTCACGCCCGCTGTGATCAAAGCGGGTCGTTGCCGGGGGGGTGGGGTTGGTCGACTGGGTGCTCAAGGCGTGGCCTCCACGGTGATTGTCGGCGGCGGGGGTCTGGGGGACGCCCCGTTGGATCGAAGTTCGAAACGTGTTTTTGTTGAGCCGTGTCCCCCGACGCCGGGGTGGGGCCAACTGTTCCCGTGAAGCCGGCCCTCCGCCGGACACAGACCGGAGCAACCGTATGAACCGTTTCACGATCGCCGTTCTTGTTTCAGCCGCGGGCCTCTTGCAGGGGTGCGCGAACAACCAGCCTGAGCAGCACGCGGACCAGATGCGCGTTGAGCGCGGCGGTCAGGGGCCGCGGCAGTTTGCCGGCCCAGGCATGGGTCACCCCGACGGCATGCGGCACGCGCCCGACGGGCGCGGGCGGCAGTTCTCGATGAACGGGCCTATGAACGGGCCTATGAACGGGCCGATGAACGGGCCGATGAACGGGCCGATGGACGGGCCGGCCAAGATGAGGCCGGGTGACCCGCGCTCTGGCCCCATGGGGCCGATGGGTCCAGCGGGTGGCCGTGGCCCGATGGGCGGCATGGGCCCAGGGGGTCGTATGGGACCGATGGGACCGATGGGAGGCCCGATGGGCAAGATGGATCGCATGCAGCAGCGCGGGCCCGGTGGTGGTCCGGGCGGTGCTGGCCAGATGCAGCGCGGGCCCGGCGGGCCCGGCGGGCCGGGTGGGCCGGGTGGGCGTGACGGTGGATTCCCGATGGACCAGATGGGCAAGCGCGGGCCCGGCCCGGCCGGCATGGACGGCGCCCCCGGTCAGAGGCGACCCGGACCGCGTGACGAACGCCAGGGCGGTCCGCGGGGCGACGAGAAGGTGCGCGGTGATGAACGGCAGATCGACCGTGGCCCGCGTGGCCCGCACGACGGTCGCCCGGGCGGCCCGCGCGGTGATGAGAACATGCGCGGCGGTGAGATGAACCGCGACGGGCGTCCGCAGCCGCGTGATCCGCGGGCGATGCCCCCGCGCGGAGATGGTCGTGACGGTGCGGGCCGCCGCGATGAACGCCCTGATCGTGACGCGCCGAAGAACGACGACGCGGGCGCGCCGCCCGCGCCAAGGGGCGGGCACGACCGTCCGCAGATGCCCCCGCCCCCTCCCGGCGGTCAGTGATTGGGGTGCCCAGTTGAAGTCTCCGTGGTGGCCTTTCGCCTCTGTAGTTGTCAGGAACCTGTATCCAGGAACCAGGAATCAGCCATGAAGAACCTGTTCGCCGCAGCGTCGTTGCTTGTCGCAGCACTCCCCGCGTTCGCACAGCCCGGCCCGCCGCCCCCGCTTGGCAACCCGCCGGTTCCCGCGGGGAACCCGATCACCGAGAACAAGCGCGTGCTCGGCAAGATCCTCTACTGGGACGAGCAGCTCTCAGCCAGCGGCACGGTGTCGTGCGGCACGTGCCACACGCCGAGCGCCGGCGGCGGCGACAACCGGCGCGGGGTCAACCGCGGGCCCGACGCGCTCTCCCCCAGCGCCGACGACATCTTCGCATCGCCGGGCGTCATCGGCGCTGACGCATCGAACAACTTCAAGAGCGTCTCCGGTTTCGCCTTCGCGTCGCAGGTGACCACGCGCACCGCGCCCAGCGCGTTCATGGGCGCGTTCTTCACGCAGAACTTCTGGGACGGCCGCGCTGGCCCGTCGTTTGTCAGCCCGACCTCGGGCCTGACGGTGCTGGCGAACGGCGCAGCGCTCGAGGCGCAGTCGGTCGCCCCGCCGGTCAACGCCGCCGAGATGGGGCACGACGGGCGCACGTGGGCGCAGATCACCGCGAAGGTCCAGGCGGCCAGGCCGCTGGCGCTGGTCGATCAGGTGCCGGCGGACGTCAGCGCAGCGCTGGCCGACAACCCGAGCTACCCAGGGCTCTTCCAGCGGGCCTTCGGCAGCGGCGTGGTGACCGCGGATCGAATCGCGATGGCCATCGCGACCTACGAGCGGACGCTGGTGCCGAACCAGACGCCGTGGGACGCGTTCACCGCGGGCCAGAACAACGCGCTGACTCCGCAGCAGGTGCAGGGGCTCAACGTCTTCACCGGGCCGGCCGCGCACTGCAACGCCTGTCACGGCGGCAACACGTTCTCCGACAACGCCTTCCACAACCTCGGCCTGCGCCCGGTGGCCGAGGACATCGGCCGCCAGGGGGTGACGGGGAACAACAACGACCGCGGGCGGTTCAAGACGCCCTCGCTGCGGAACATCGGGCTCAAGAACTCGTTCTTCCACAACGGGCAGATCACCACGATCGAGGACGTCATCCGGTTCTATGCGCGAATCCCCGGGGCGGCGCCGCAGTTTAACGACAACCTCGACCCGGTGGTGCAGAACATCAACGTCAACCCCACGCAGCTGGTGCAGCTTGCCGACTTCCTCCGCAACGGCCTGACCGACCCGCGCGTCGCGTCGTCGACGTTCCCGTTTGATAAGCCGCGTCTGTGGACGCTGCGGACCGAGCTCAGCCCCACGGCGCTCGGCGGCGGCTCGGCTCCCTCGGGCTCAAGCGTGGTGCCGCTGGTGATCGCGACCGACCCGCCCGTGATCGGTTCGACCGAGTGCCGCGTGGGGCTTGGCAACTCAACCGCCGGTCGCCTGGCGACGCTGCGCGTGTCGACCACCGCGCCAGCGCCGGGCGGCGCGGTGACCGGCGGCGAGACGCTCGACCCGGTCACGGTCTCGGCGGCGGGGACGGCGACTGTCCGCCTTGACGTCGCGTTCGACAAGTTCCAGCCCAACCAGCCGGTCTACCTGCAGTGGGAGATCGCCAACGCGAGCGGCACGGGCGTCGCCGCCCGCTCGGACGTCGCCCGGATCGTGCCGTTCTGCCCGCGCGGCGGGTGCAGCAGCGCCTGCGTCGCCGACCTTGGCTCGCAGGGGGGCGTGCACGCGCCCGACGGCACGCTCGACAACAACGACTTCATCGCGTTTGTTGACCTCTTCTTCTCGCTGTCAAACTCCGCCGACCTTGGGCGGCAGGGGGGCGTCGCCGGTGCCGACGCCCAATGGGACAACAACGACTTCATTGTCTTCATCGACCGCTTCTTCGCGGGCTGCTGAGCCCGCGTCGGCCCGCGGACGATCAGTAATCATCACCGCGGCCCGGCGTGCAGACGCCGGGCCGCTTTCGTTGCGCCAGTCGGTGGGGTGACAAAGAAAACGAAACCGCCCCCGGGGCGCGGGGCGCCGTCGGAGGCGGTAAGGGTGTGTCGTTGTGGCGCGGCTCAGTTGCAGCCGGCGAAGAAGCGGTCGATGAAGACGATGAAGTCGTTGTTGTCCCAGGCGTGGTCGCTCCCCGGAACGCCGCCGGTTGCGCCGATGTCGGCGCGGGTGTCCTGGGCGAAGAACCAGTCGATGAAGACGACAAAGTCGTTGTTGTCAAGCAGGCCGTCGGCGCCCGGCTCGCCGCCGGTTGAGCCGATGTCGGCGGCGCAGGCGGGGGGCATGGGGTAGAGCAGCACGGCCTCGGTGACGCCCAGGCCCGAGTCGGCGGTGCCGACGATCAGGCCGTTGCTGGTGATTGTGCGAGCCTCGAACATCGTGCCCGTGAGGCCGACGGCAACGCTGTTGAGGTCCACGGTCTCGCCGCCGACGTACTTGAAGGCGCGGAAGACGCTCAGCGACGGGTCGGGCTCGAGGTGGAACATCACGCCGACGAGCGTGTTGCCGTTGTTCATGTCGTACCCGTAGCCACCCTCGAGCCCTTCGAGCATGGGGGCGAGGACGATGCCGCCCGTTTCAGACGCGATCGCCGGCCGGAACTCGCCGCCCGTGGTTGGGCCGCTGACGTAGCCGCCGAGGAAGCCGTCGTCGGTGATCTGGTGCCACTGGGCGAGGCCGAACTGGCCCGCGGGCGTGAGGTCGTGGCTGCGCCCGTCGGTGCTGACGTACATGCCGTGCTCGGGGCCCTGGAGCGTGGCGTAGGCGTAGCCGCTCACGGCGCCGAACTGGTTGATCCCCAGGAGCTGTGAGTAGGCGAAGTTGCCGGCGAAGTTCAGCGTGCCCACGTCGGTCGTCGAACCGTCGGGGTGCCAGATCGTTCCGTGGTAGGAGTTGCCACCCTCACGCGTGCTGTAGCCGACGATGGCGCCGGCGTTGTTGACGCGCTGCGCCACGCCGAAGCCCGTGCCGTCGGCGCGGAGGGTGCCCAGGTCGGTGATCGTCCAGGCGCCCGCGTTCTTGGTCCACTTCACGGCGCGCGAGACACCGTTGCTGTCGTAGCAGAAGCCGACGATCACGCCGTTGTCGTTGATCCCTTGTGCCTGGGCGCTCCCGCCGCCGGGGAGTGACGGCAGCTCTTCCGTCGTGCCGGCGGAGTAGACGAAGGCGACGAGCTGGCCGTTGGCGTTGTCGGCCTGGCCGACGACCGTGCCGGCGGTGTTGACGCCGTAGCCGACAGTGCTCAGCCCGCCCGGAAGCGGGGGGACCATCTCACTGCCCATCGGCTCAACGGCCCAGGCGGAGCCCGCGAGCAGCGCGACCGCAGCGATACAGACGAGGTTCGACTTCATGACCGACTCCTGGAGAAAAAGGTGAAACGCATGTGCATTCGATACGATGTTGAACTATACTCAGAACAGTACTGAGTGCAAGTCTCATTTTCGAGTCTTTTCTCCGCACACTCACGCCCATCGGATCCACTCTGCTACCGAATAGGGGTTTTTGCCATGAAGCAAGGCATGTCAGCCCGTGCCGGAATGGAAAAAGCAGGTTCTCGAGGGCAGGGGCCACGATTTCCGCTCGTGGAAGGAGGTACCGTCAGGGTCTTGAGCGGCGCTTCATCCATCCTGGAGACCTTTGGGCCGCGGCCGCTGACGGCGGCCGAATGGGCCGAGGCGCAGCGAGTGTGGGATCGTCTGCGGGCGGAACTTGGCCAGTTGATCGTCGGGCTGCCCGAGCACACCCGCCACGCCAGCGGATTGGCGCGCGAGTTGGATGTGCTCAGGGTGACGTGCCAGCGGGTGGTGTCGGCACTCACCGGTGAGGCGGGCGCGGCGGCGGCGATCGGCAAGCTGCCGGGCCCGGAGGGGCTGCGGCAGTTTGTCGGGGCCTTCAAGCGGCACGCGCTGCCGGCGGCGCACATCGAGGGGGCGCTCGCGGCGGTGGCGGCGTTTGAGCGGCTGATCACCGTGGCGGGAGGGAGTCAGACAAAGTTCAACGAACGCCTGGCGGTGAGCGGCGGGGCGGGCTTGGGCGGCGGGGTGAGTGGGACCGGCGGCGCGGCAACGGGCAACGCGGCCGGCGCTGCTGACGGCGGGCCCGGCGCGCTGGCGACGGTGGC
>CAYOGE010000042.1:0-31113 GCA_964403525.1 uncultured Phycisphaeraceae bacterium
CCGACGGGAAGTATCCCATCGATTGAACCCGTCCACCGGACCTGGGCAAGCTCAGAGCTTCTCAAGCCCCAAGGTACTATGCGTGTACAGGTGCAATGCGCCGTGAAGGTAAAAAATTGTCTGTCCGGAGGAGTGGATGCTGGGCCAATATAGATGGCCAACATTGTCGGTATTCCAGCCGAAACCGTCTCGCCAGCGAGAATTCAAATTGACATGGTCCTTTACGCACACCCAGTAGAGGAGCAGGTCGTAGTTGGTCGTGAACAAACGATCGAATGGCGTCAGGAAAGCAGAACAAGCATCGCATTCGGCATCGGTAAGCACGGTTGACGCAATCGGGTGATTGGCGATTACGGCTGCCCCTAACTGGCGCCTCAAGGTGGCTGCTGCGCCTGCCAAGACTGTGTCCGGCGGGTTCTGAGCAGCGCCCTGCTGTGCGAAAGCGCTGAGGACATTCCGGCTGGTTTCCAGGGTCGATACGGCATACTCGAAATCGCGGCTGTGCAGCTGATCGAAAAGTCGGGCAACGCTCCCTGCGTGGACGCCTAGGTCTGCATTTTGCACAAGCGATTCATACGAGAAGATTCCGTCGTTATACGATCGGCTAAAGCCATTTCCGAGCAGAACTGACCTCTGTCCCTCGGGATCGCGACGACCCCCAAGGCGGTCTAATTCGTCTCGGACAACCGAGGCCGATTCAACTGGAGGCATAAATAGACCCCTGGAGAAGAGGCGGGCGCGCGGTTACGCGGGCCCGCCTTCAGTTCAATAGTCCATGTCGTCCATACCGCCGTGGCCGTGTCCGCCAGATTTCGCTTTCTTTTCCTTGATGTCCACGATGGCCGCATCGGTGGTCAGCAGGAGGCCGGCGATGCTGGCCGCGTTCTGGAGGGAGACGCGCTCGACCTTGGTCGGGACGATGACACCCATCTTGAGCAGGTCACCGTACTGGTGCGTCAGGGCGTTGAAGCCGAAGTTCCCCTCGCCGTTCTCCTCGATCTTGTTCACCACGATCGAGCCGTCGAAGCCCGCGTTGGTGCTGATCTGCTTGATGGGGTAGGCCAGTGCGCGGCTGATGATGTCGATGCCCGTGCGCTCGTCACCCTTGGCGTTCTTCTTGAGCTTCTCCAGCGCCTTGCGGGCGCGGATCGGGGCGACGCCGCCGCCGGGGAGGATGCCCTCTTCGACGGCTGCCCGGCAGGCGTGCAGCGCATCCTCGACGCGGGCCTTCTTCTCCTTCATCTCGACCTCGGTGGCCGCGCCGACGTTGATCTGGGCGACACCGCCGGCGAGCTTGGCGAGGCGCTCTTCGAGCTTCTCGCGGTCGTAGTCGCTGGTGGTGGCCTCGATCTGGTGGCGGATCTGCTCGATGCGGCCCTTGATCTCTGAGCCCTTGCCGGCGCCCTCGACGATGGTGGAGTTGTCCTTATCGACGGTGACCTTGGCTGCGCGGCCCAGGTCGCTGAGCTCGAGCTTCTCGAGGTCGATGCCGAGCTCCTCCATCACGGCCTTGCCGCCGGTGAGAACGGCGATGTCGCCGAGCATCTCCTTGCGGCGGTCGCCGAAGCCGGGCGCCTTGACGCAGCAGACCTTCAGCACGCCGCGGATCTTGTTGACCACGAGGGTGGCGAGGGCTTCACCGTCGATGTCCTCGGCGATGATGAGCAGGGCTGCGCCGCTCTCGGCGATCTTGCCGAGGATGGGGAGGATGTCCTTGGCGCTGGAGAGCTTCTTGTCGAGGATGAGGATGTACGGCTTCTCGAGGATACATTCCATCGAGGAGGGGTTGGTGACGAAGTGGGGGCTGAGGTACCCCTTGTCGAACTGCATGCCCTCGAGGAGCTCGACCTCGGTCTGGAGGGACTTGCCCTCTTCGACGGTGATGACGCCATCCTTGCCGACCTTGTCCATCGCCTGGGCGATGATGTCGCCGATCTCCTGGTCCTGGTTGGCGGAGCAGGTGCCGACCTGGGCGATCTCCTTGGAGGAGTCGACCTTCTTGGACATCTTGGCGTACTCGTCAACGACGGCGGCGACGGCCATGTCGATGCCGCGCTTGATCTCGTTGGGGTTGCCGCCGGCGGTGATGTTCTTGAGGCCCTCGACGAAGATGGCCTCGGCGTAGACGGTGGCGGTGGTGGTGCCGTCGCCGGCATCCTTGGAGGTCTTGGAGGCGACTTCCTTCACGAGCTGTGCGCCCATGTTCTCGAGCGCATCCTCGATCTCGATCTCCTTGGCGACGGTGACGCCATCCTTGGTGACGGTGGGGGCGCCGAAGGACTTCTGCAGGACGACGACGCGCCCGGAGGGGCCCATCGTGACCTTGACAGCGCGGGCGAGCTTCTTGACGCCCTGGAGGATCTTCTCGCGTGCTTCGGTGTCGAACGTGATCTGTTTAGCGGCCATTGGTTAATTCCTTGAAGAGAAAGGCAGAAGAAGGTTTACCACAGAGACACAGAGGCACAGAGAGAGACAGGAGAGAAGAGGGGGGATGGGTTTCAACGCCAAATGCCTTTTTCTTCTCTGTGTCTCTGTGCCTCTGTGGTGAAAGGTCTTTAGTCTTCGATGACGGCGAGGACTTCCTGCTCGCTCATGACGAGGAACTCCTTGCCGTCGAGCTTGATCTCGGTGCCGGCGTAGGAGGAGAAGAGGACGCGCTCGCCCTTCTTGACGGTGAGGGGGACCAGGTGGCCCGTCTCGGTGTTGAGGGTGCCGGTGCCGACGGCCTCGACGCGGCCGGTCTTGGGGGTGTCCTTCGCCTTCTCGGGAAGGATGATGCCGGCTGCGGTCTTGTCCTCGGGCGTGTCGCGCTTGACGAGGATCTTGTCGTGCAGGGGGCGGAAGGAGGGGGTTGACGAGGACGCGTTCTTGGCCATTTCGAAATCTCCCAGAAACAGTTAGACGTGAAACGTGAGGACGTAGTCGTGAGTGCTGAGTCGTGAGTCGTGAGTGAAGACGGGGAAGAGGAAAAAGTTCAGCGTTCAGATTCGAGGCAGATCAAGGCACCCTCATCCGCCCTCGCGGAGCCTCGGGCACCTTCTCCCAGCGGAGCTGGGAGAAGGACGGGGGCTAGACGAAGTTGGGTGGGGGCTGGTGCGGGCCCTGCGTGGGCCAGCGGTCTTTGTAGTGGCGGGCGAGGGCGCGCTGCATGACGTTGAGCATGGTCTCAAGGTCGGCGGCGGTGCGGTCAACGATCGCGAAGGCGTTGCAGCGGAGGGCGTGGTGGACCTGGCGGTGCTCGTCGCGGCTCTGCTGCGGGCTCTTGAGCACGACGGTGGGGGGCGCCTGGTGGAGGCGGCTGAGGAGCTCGAGGATGCGCGTGCCGGCCTCTTCGAAGTGGGCGTGGCTCTCGTCACCGGTCGCGGGGCGGGGAAGGTCGTCGAGCGGGGTGCTCAGGTCAACCACCGCGAGGTGGACTTCGATGGAGCGGATGATGCGCTCGGCCTGCCGGGCGCTGGTGGCGTGGACTGCCTGCACGCCCATCGGGGCCAGCACGGCGGGCAGTGCCTCGGCCCAGGGGTTGGCCCGCCAGGGGGCGGTGGAGAGGAGCAGGGTGAGCCGCCCGGGGGCGGGCTCGCCGCAGCCGGGGCCACCCGGGCCAGCGGCACCACCCGGGCCAGCGGCACCACCCGGGCCAGCCGTCTGGCCGCGCGGGCGATCAGGCTGGTTGTGGGGGTGGCGGGCAAACTGCATCGTGCCAGACAGGTGGCAAGGGGGGTGCCAGCGGCGGGGTCACCGGGTGAGCCGGTGCGCGTGTGGACTGGGGGCTGAATACGGGCAGAAAGCGGGGGGGCGGCGGTGGGTTTGGAGGCCTGCCCGTTCCGCCTGCTGCCAGCAACTTGGCGGGGGTGGTTGAACGGGTGCCGGATTGGCAGGCGGGTCGCGTACTGATTATCCAAACAAAGACCTTCTGAAGGGACCATCTTCCGCTATGCTGGGGTGATGCTGGAAGCTGCGCTCATCGTCGTTGTCCTGGTCGCTGTGGGCCTGGGTCTGCTGCTGCTGCGGGGGGCTTCTGCGCGCGGGGAGGCGGAACGCCGCGCGGCGACAGCGGAGTCGGAACGCCTGAGCGCTGTGGCGGCGGCGGAACTGGTGCGGGCGAGCGCCGAGTCGCTGCGTGGCGAGTTGAAGGCGAGCGAGTCGAGCCTGCGCGACAAGTGTGTGGAGTGTGCATCGCTGCGTGAGCGGCTGGAGGCCGCGGGCGAGCAACGCGAGCAGGAACTGCGTTCGGTGCGGGCGCTGGCGGAGGAGAGGGTCGCGGCGGCCGAGGCGGTCCGTCAGAAGACCGAGCAGGTGTTGCGGGAGGCGGAGGGTGCGCTCAAGAGCGTGTTTGAGGCGAGCGCGGGGAGAGCGCTGAAGGAGGCGAGCGAGCAGTTCGCCAGGCACGCGGAGACCAAGCTGAAGGAAGTGGGGGCGCAGTCGAGCAACGAGATCGAGGCGAAGCGCACGAGCATCGACACGCTGGTGAAGGAGATACGGGAGAAGCTGGCGGGGACGGCGGTGGCGCTTGAAAAGGTGCAGACCGACTGGGCGGGCCAGCGTGCGTCGCTGGGCGAGCAACTGCGGTCGATGGGCGTGGTGAACGAGCAGCTGCGGAGCGAGACGGGGAAGCTGGTCAAGGCGCTGCGCGAGCCGCAGGTGCGCGGGCGGTACGGTGAGATCCAGCTGCGGCGCGTGGCGGAGCTGGCGGGGATGCGGTCGTACTGCGACTTCAGCGAGCAGGACACGACGGTTGACGATCAGGGCAACATGCTGCGCCCGGACATGATCGTGCGGCTTCCCAACGGGCGCGAGCTGGTGGTGGACTCGAAGGCGAACCTCAAGCCGTACATTGATGCGCTCGAAGCGGATTCGCCCGATGACGCCGAGGCGCACCTGGTGCGGTTCGCCGATGGGATCGCCGATCAGGCAAAGTTGCTGGCGAAGAAGAACTACTGGGGGCAGTACAAGGGGTCGCCGGAGTTTGTGGTGATGTTCGTGCCGGGCGATCAGTTTGTGGACGCCGCGCTGGCCCGGCGGCCCGACCTGCTGGAAGTCGCGGCGGCGCACCGGGTGATCCTGGTGAGCCCGTGCTCGCTGATCGCGATGCTCCGCGCGGTGGCGGTTGGATTCCAGGAGCGGATGCTCAGTGAGAAGGCGGGCGAGTTGGTCGGCGATGTGAAGGAACTGAGCGAGCGGATCGCGGTGGCGGTGGAGCACCTTGAGGGGCTGGGGAGCGCGATCACGTCGACTGCGACGAAGTACAACCAGTTTGTGGGATCGTACCAGACGCGTGTGCTTCCGCAGGTGCGGAAGATCGAGGCGTCGGGGGTGCAGTCAAAGAAGGCGGTGACGGGGCTGCCTGCGGTTGAAGTGCAGCCGCGGTCGATCGGTGGTCGGGCCGGTGCGGGAGCGGCTGCAGGAGCCGCGGCGTTGCCCGCGGGCGAGGGTGAGCAGCGCACGCTCGATGGTGCCGTTGAGCAGTAGTGTCTGCGAAGCGCCGGCGATGAGATCCGGCGGGGATTCGCACCGCCCTTCTCAGGCGTCGACGGAGATCACGAACCCGCCCATGCTCATGCGCTTCATGTCGAAGGGCATGTTCTTGGGGTCCATCATCGCGGCGAGGCGTGGGTCCTTCATGATCTTCTTGTTGGCTTTGTCGCGGGCCGCCTTGGACTTGTAGGTGACCCAGGAGAAGACGACGGTCTCTGATGGTTTCAGCTTGGCGAGCTTGCCGAAGGGGGTGCCCCAGCTTGTCTTGATGTCGTCGGCTGCGCACTCGCAGTACTCGAGCGCGCCGTGCTCCTTGAAGACGACGCTGGCCTGCCTGGCGATCTTCATGTAGGCCTTGAGGTTCTTCTTGGGGAGGGGGATGACGAAGCCGTCGACGTAGCGGGGCATGGGGAACTCCGGAGGGGATGACGCGGTGTGGGTGAGGGGGCGGGGAGTGGGGGTGGGGGGGGACGCGGTGAAGAGTACCCGCTACCTCGTGGGCGGTGCCTGCCAGCCGTCGTACTCGCCGTCGCACTCGGTGGCCTCATCGGTCAGCACGGTTGTGCGCTCGGTGAGGTCGAACGGGTCGGTCGGTCCGGTGTGCTCGAACTCAAGGGCGAAGACCTCGTCGTCTTGACCATCGCCGTCGGCGATGGGCTTGACCCGGTATCCAAGTTCACGAACCTTGGAGGCGAAGCGCTCGCGGCCGAGCGCGCTGGTGAAGACGGCGAGGTGGTCGATGGGGCGCGGCGTCTCGGGGTTGTCGCCCTCGCTCAGCAGCGCCTCGCAGACGCGGTGGTTCTGGATGAACTCGCTCTGCCAGTCGTCGGGGAGGACAAGCTGGGTGTACATGTCGCCCGTCGGGTCGGGGCGTGACATGGCGCTTGGGGCGCTGCCGGGGAACATCGCGGCGAGCGGGCGGAGGGCTTCGGCGAGCCCCTTGTCGCTCGCGGTGTAGAAGAAGAGGTGCCGCTGTGACGCGTGCGACATGCTCCCGACGTGGAGCGCCTTGAATCGTTCCTCCATCAGCGGCAGGAGTTCTTCTTCGATCTGGACGATCTGATCGAGCCCCTGCTCTGCGGGCAGGCCCTCTTCGTTGCAGCCGGCGAGCGGGAAGCGGATGTGGACGAACGTGGTCCGTGTGGTGTTGGGCTCTTCGGCGAAGGTCAGTTCGGCCGTGACCCAGGCGGGTGTGCCGTCGATCTCGGTGGGGTAGAGGCCCCAGTCTTGTTTGCGCGGGGGTGCCATGGGGCGAGGGTAGGAATGCGTGGTATGGGTCGAGTGAGACTCACAGGACCTATGAAATCGCCCGGGGTCGCCGGGCGGTGTGGGCGCGTTGAACGCTAGGAAACAAGGCACCCTCACCCGGCCTCGCAGAGCCTCGGCCACCCTCTCCCAGCGAAGCTGGGAGAGGGAATCATGCGGGGGTTGGCATGGCGCCGGGGGGGAGTTCGGGCTCGCCGCCTTTGGCCTGCGTGGGGAGCGCGGGCGGCGCCTTGCGTGCCTCCTGGGCGAGCAGGTCGCGGATGGTGGGCTTGCCGAGCACCTCGCCGCGCATCAGCTTGTGCACCTCGGCGGCCTCGAGCGTTTCGTACTTGATCAGCGCCTCGGCGACGGCGACGACCTTCTCCCAGTTCTCGGTGAGGAGGCGGCTGGCATCGTTGTAGGCCTCGTCGACGATGCGTTTGATCTCGTCGTCGATGATCTTGGCGGTCTCGTCGCTGAATGCTTTTTCCGGTACGAACGAGTTGCGCTTGTCCTCCCCGGCGTAGCGGACAAAGCCCAGGCGCGGGGACATGCCCCACTCTTCGACCATGGTGCGAGCCATGCCGGTGATCGACGCGATGTCACCGGCGGCACCGCTGGAGAACTCGCCGGAGATGCGCTCCTCGGCGATGCGCCCGCCGCAACCGATGCGCATGTGCGCTGCGATGTAGCGTGCGCCGTAGCCGTGCCGGTCCTTCTCGGGGAGGCTGAAGGACGCACCGCCGAAGTTGCCGCGCGGGATGATGGTGACCTTGTGGAGCGGGTCCGCGTCGGTGAGCAGCGCGTTGAGCACGGCGTGCCCGGCCTCGTGGTAGGCGGTGAGCTTGGTGTCCTCGGTTTCGCGCACGCGGCTCTTGCGGGCGCGCCCGTAGCGCACCTTGTCGCGTGCCTCCTCGAGGTCTTCCATCTCGATGAAGTCCTTGTCGGCGAGGGTCGCGCCGATGGCGGCCTCGTTCATGAGGGACATCAAGTCGGCACCGCTGAACATGGGGGTGGCTCGGGCGAGGCGCTCGAAGTCAACCGCGGGCGACAGCTTCTTGTTCTTGGCGTGGACCTTGAGGATCTCGAGCCGGCCCTTGACGTCGGGGAGCGGCACGACGATCTGCCGATCGAAGCGCCCGGGGCGCGTGAGGGCTGGGTCGAGCACGTCGGCGCGGTTGGTCGCGGCGACGACGATGATGCCGTCTGTGGTGGTGAAGCCGTCCATCTCCACCAGGATGGCGTTGAGGGTCTGCTCGCGCTCGTCGTGCCCACCGGAGGAGAACCCGCCGCCGCGGCGGCGGCCGACGGCGTCGATCTCGTCGAGGAAGATGATGCAGGGAGAGTTTTCCTTCGCCTGCTTGAACAGGTCTCGCACGCGCGATGCGCCGACGCCGACGAACATCTCGACGAAGTCCGAGCCGCTGATGGAGAAGAAGGGGACGTCGGCCTCGCCGGCGATGGCGCGGGCCAGGAGTGTCTTGCCGCAGCCGGGGTCGCCCACCAGCAGCACGCCGCGGGGGATTCGCCCGCCGAGCTTGGTGAACCGCTTGGGGTTCTTGAGGAAGAGGACGATCTCCTCGACCTCGCTCTTGGCCTCGTCGATGCCGGCGACGTCGTTGAACGAGACCCCGGTTTTCTCGCGCATCAGCACCTTGTGGCGCGACTTGCCGAACGAGCCGAGCATGCCGCCGGGCCCGCCGCCCGCGTTCCGCAGGCCGCGGATGAGCACGAACCAGATGACGCCGAGGATGACCAGCAGCGGCACCCAGCTGATGAGCACTTGTGTGAGCAGCCCGGTGGGGAGGTCGACCTTGAACTTGCCACCGGTGAGTTCTTTGAGCTGGTTGAGGTAAAAGTCGCGGTCGGGCGCGTTGAAGACCACGTGCACGAACTTGGAGCCGTTGGGTGTGTCGGTCGTCTGCAGCTCGGCGACGAGGCCGTTGTCGGTCACGTGGAGGCTGTTGTCGACGAAGCGGTTGGCGCGGTAGGCGGTCTCGAACTCCTTCCACGTGTACTCGTGCCCCGAACGGGCCGACGACGTGAAGATGAGCACGCTCACCACAACGACCACGATCATCGCGACCAGCGCCAGCAGGCCGCGCGAGGGCTTGTTGGGCGGGGGTGTTCCCTCGCCGTTGCCGCCGGGGCCCTGCTGCTTGTTGCCACCGCCGGGACCGTTGGGCCCGCGGTCTGCGCCTGGACGCTCGTTGAGGTTCTTGTTGCTGGCCATGGTGTGGGGTGTCGCTCGAAGCTGAGGCGGGCATCCGCCGGGGGTTGCTGGTAGGCCGGTCAGGCGTTTATCGGTCGGCACAACGCTAGGCTGGACCTCCTGCTGACCTCTCTGAATGAAGTTCGATACGATTGCTGCTCGGTTTGTGTTCTCCATCAACTTCTCTTGCCCGCGCGCGGCCGCGGGAGTTCTCAGAACGCCCAACGCCGGTTCGGTCGCCCTTTGGAGTTCCCCGCATGCCCTATTCAGACGCGCAACGCTTCATGGCCGACCAGCGTATCGACGCATGGCTGGTGTACGACTTCCGCAACAACAACGCGGTGCTTGCCCGCATCTTCGGCAAGAAGCTGCACCTGACGCGCCGGGTGTGGTGGCTCCTGCCCCAACGCGGGGAGCCGATCGTGCTCTGCTCGGTGATCGACGAGTCGTCGTTTGTCGCCGCGGGGATCCCGGCGGCGACGTACGTCGGCTGGGCCGACATGCAGGTGAAGGTGGCGGCAATGCTGGCGGGCGTCGGGAAGCGTGTCGCGATGGAGTATTCGCCCGGGGGGGCGCTGCCGACGGCGGGCGTGGTCGATGCGGGCACGCTGGAGTTTGTGCGGTCGCAGGGTGTGGAGGTGGTGTCGTCGGCCGATGTTGTGCAGCTTTTCGCCGCGGTTTGGCGCGAGAAGGGGTTGGCTGCGCACACAAGGGCGAGTGAGCAGACACACGGCGTGATGAAAGAGGCGTGGGCGTTTCTTGGTGCGCAGCTCAAGCAGCACGGGACGGTGCAGGAGCGGGCGGTGCAGAAGTTTGTCACCGGTCGGTTTGATGCGCTGGGCCTTGAGTACCCAGACGATCCGATCGTTTCGGTGAACGCCAACAGCGGCAGCCCGCACTACGGGCCCGACGACACGCACTCGTCGCCGATCAAGGCGGGGGACTGGGTGCTGATCGACATGTGGTCGCGGGTGCCGGGCGATGAGCACGTCTACGCGGATATCACATGGACGGGGTTCTGCGGCCCGCGCGAGAAGCTGCCGGCGGAGCACCTGAAGGTCTTCAACTCGGTGCGGGCGGCGCGGGACGCGTCCGTTGCCGCGGCCCAAAGGGCGTGGAAGGCGAAGGAGCAGGTGGAGGGGTGGCAGCTCGACGAGGCGGCGCGGGGTGTGATCATCGCGGCGGGGTACGGCCAGTTCATCAAGCACCGGACGGGGCACTCGCTCTCACCGGGTGCGATGGTGCACGGCATCGGCATGAACCTGGACAACCTGGAGACGCGCGACACGCGCCGGATGATGCCGGGGACGGGCTTCACGGTGGAGCCGGGGGTCTATACGCCGGCGTTTGGGGTGCGCAACGAGATCAACTTGTTTGTTGACCCGGTGAAGGGGCCGGTGGTGACGAGTTGTGTGCAGGATGGGCCTTGGTGCATGGGATGAGAACACCTCACTCAGTTCGGGTCTCGGTGAACAGGCTGCGCTTGTGGCGGCGTTTTCGTGTCGCTGTTGCTCTCGTGGTCTGCATGGGGGCGGGGCTGTTTGTCTGGAAACTCTCGAATGACTGGGCCGCGGCCTTCTGCACTCTTGTGGGGAGCGCTGGAGCTTACGGCACGGTCGTTCAGATTGGCCGGCGGGGTATCAAATCCACTCGGTGGTTCAGTTCGAGCAGGCTTGCCACCACCGCTTCCTACGCGAGCGAGGCGGAACGGTTTGAGATCGATCTTCCGTGTATTCGTTGCGAAGCAGCAAACATCGGCACCGAAGCGGGAGAGTTGGACGACGGCAACATCTTTCGAACCTGTTCCGGCTGCGGGCATACGCATTGGTGGACACCCGCGATGAATCCCCCTCGTGTACGCCGCCGCCGTCGAGTAATCGAGTTGAAGCCTATCTGCACTCGATGCGGCTACTCGCTGGTCGGCACGCCGATAAAGTCGGAAACTTCTGACGCGAAGGGCCGAGTATTCGTGCAGCAATGCCCCGAGTGCGGTCGAACCGAATACTCTAGATCGCAAGGCGAACTCACACCGCCTCCGCCTCCACTATGAGCGTCGCGTTCAGCAACAGGTTCAGGCTCAACAGGTGCTTGAACATCTCCGCGTAGGGCGGCTCAACGCCTGCAGGGACTTCGCCCTTGGCCTTCATCTTCGCGAACTTCTTCTTCGCCCGCTTCTGGCTGATGAGCGTCCCCAGGGCGATCAGCGGCCACATCAGCGGGAGCAAGGCGATGCTGGTGAGGCTCCAGTTGCTGGGGTGGAGGGCGCGGACCTTGTAGCCGCAGTGGTGGAGCGAGTAGCGCACCTGGAAGTAGCTGACGAGGAAGGCGTGCCCGTGGTAGATGCGCTCCCCCCCCTTGCCATCAGGGCCGCGCCCCCAGACGCTGGTGTACTCGTCGATGTAGCTCTTGAAGGCGCGTTGGCCCGCGAAGCAGTAGGCAAGCCGCGCACGCACCGAGAGCAGGTTGGGCGTGGTGAGGATCAGCCGTCCGCCCGGCTTGAGGTGGCGGCGGAGTTCACTCAGCACTGCGTGCCGGTCCTTGACGTGCTCGATCCCCTCTACGCACAGGAGCGCATCGGCGAGGTCGTCTGGCCCGAAGGGGAGCGTGCCCTCCATGTCTGCCGCGACAGGCTTCAGGCCCGTGACGTTGGGCGCGGTGCCGGTGGGCCCGAAGAGGTCGGTTGCCAGCCAGGCGGGCATGGGCTCTTCGGTCATCGCAGAAAACGTGTTCCGCGCATCGGCCGCGGGCAGGCGCTGCTCGAACCCGGTGTAATACTCAGGGAAGAGGTCGGAGGGGAGAACCGTGAACCCGGCCGCGGCGAGGGGGCGGGTCAGCACGCCGGTGCCACTGGGGAGATCGATGACCTTGTACCCGCTGCGGCGGTCGCGCGGCACCTGAGCGAGCGGCCAGAGCACAAACGGGTAGAGCGACCGGCAGGTGAGGCTCATCCAGGCGAGTTGCGAGCGGGTGGGCATCGCCGAGAGGCTAGCAACTTCGCGGCGGCGTGGCGGAGTAGGGGGGCTGGTCGGTGCTGGAATTATGGCCGGGGGGCTGCGCCCCGGTCGATACCGGACGGGTATGCATCGCCGACTGCGCACGAGGTGCGCTCAGAGCGGGCTCGCACGGGAGTTCACGATGTCCCCCCTTCAGCGTCAACGTTGGTCTGCTCGCGTGTCCCTTGCGGGTCTGGCATTGGTGGTTACTCTCGGCGGGAGCGGCGGCTGTGATCAGATCGCCATGCCGGGGGTTGGAGAGTCTCGCGCGACACCTGCAACAACTGCGAGCACCACCGCGAACAGCACCACCGACATCGAGACGGCGGTGGTGCCCGGCGTGGCGGGCGAGCCCGACATGCGTGTGCGGCTCCGCGATTCCGGGACGACGGCAAGGGTGGGCGTAACGCCGGGGGATACGGTCTGGGTGATGCCGGTTGATGCCTCGCGCCCGCCGGCGGCGTTGCGGTCGCCGGTGTCGGTAGGGCTCGACGCGTCCGTGTGGACGCTGACGGACGCGGCGGGGCTGACGGCACGCTACCCGCGGACTGCCGAGGTTGAGCTCGCCCCCGAGCGAGACATGCTCAGCAACGGCACAAGGGGTGTGTCGATGGTTTCGGGCAACCTCGCGCGGGCGGCGACTTCGAGCGGGCTGGCGCCGAAGATCACGCTCGACGGTGGGAAGTTCGGGGGCAAGCTGCGACTTCAGGTCCGGCCCGACGTGACGGTGCGTTCGTTCGACGTGATCGAGCAGGTAGGCGTTGAGGAGTACCTCAAGGGTGTGGTGACGGCGGAGATGTTCCCGAACTGGCCGTTCCAGGCGTTCTGCTGCCAGGCGGTGTGCGCGCGGTCATACGCGTTGCACCAGCGTGCCAACGCGCGGAGCCTCGGACAGAAGTTTGACGTTGAGAGCAGCGTGAAGGACCAGGCGTACAAGGGTGCTGTCGACAAGGGGCCCGCAGCGGACGCGGTGGAAGCGACCGGCGGGGTGATCCTCACGTGGAACGGGCAGGTGCTGCGTGCGTATTACAGCAGCACGTGCGGCGGCCGCCCGGGCTCCGCCCGTGACACGTGGCCGATCACCCGTGGGTACGAGTACAACCTCGCCGGGCCGATCCAGGCGGTGCCCGCGGGTTCAAGCGGCGCCCGCGACGCGACCCTCGGCTCATCGTCACCGTTCTACCGGTGGCAGACGGCGCGGTCCAGGAGCGAGGCCGTCGCACGGCTGAAGGAGTGGGGGCGGGTGAACGGGCACCCTGTGAAGGAGCTCACCGCGCTGACCGGCGTGACGCTCACCGACAGCAACAGCGCCGGCAGGCCGACGAAGTTCACCGTCAGCGGCGGGGGGCGGTCGTTTGTCATGTCGGCCGAGCAACTCCGGTTTGCGCTGAATCAGGAGGCGAAGGGGCTGCCGGCGATCACCAGGGCGACACGCGTGAACTCGGGTGACATGGAAGTCTCCATCGTCGGCGATGTGGTGAACATCAAGGGGCGTGGGTTCGGGCACGGCGTAGGAATGTGTCAGTATTCGGTGAAGGAACTCGCCGAGCGCGGCGAGCAGTGGCGGCAGATCGTGCCGCTGTTTTATCCGGGGGCGGAACTGCGAAAGGCGTACTGAACCGATCAGGGAGCCGGCAACAGAAAAGGCCCGGGCGTAAGCCCGGGCCTTGTTAATTGTTTTGAAGCGGTGTGCGGACTCAGCGGCCGCTGCTGGGGCGGACGCCCTTGCCCGGCGCGCGGCTGCGGCCGTTGCTCGCCCAGCCCGGCTTGGCTCCGGGGCGCGGGCCGGCGAACCCGCCGTTGGGCTTGCCGGCGTGGGCCGGTGCCTTGTGGGCGGGCGCTGCGGCCTTGGGCGCGTGCGCCGGGGCGTGGCTGTGGTTTGCCTGTGCCTTGTGCTCGTGCAGGGTGTTGGGCACGTTCTCACGACGGGTGCGCTGCGGGCGATCGCCGTGTGCGGCCGGGGCGTGGGGTGCCTGCGGCGCCGCGTGGGGCGTGCGCGGCGCGTGCCCGAGGTAGGCGGGACGCTCGCGGTAGCCCGACTGCTGGCGCCCGCCGTTCTCGTGGCGAGCGGCCTGGCCCTCGCGGGCGGACTGGAAGTTGCTCGGCGCGTGAGCGGTGGCCTCGCGCTGTGACTCCGCCGTCATGCGGGCGCGGATGTCGGGGATCTTCGTCACCTGCTGGATGCGGACCTTTGTGAACCGCTCGACGGCGCGGAGCAAGCCTTGCTCGGCCGGGTCGCAGAACGAGATCGCCATGCCCTTGGCGCCGGCGCGGCCGGTGCGGCCGATGCGGTGCACATAGGCCTCCGGCTCGTAGGGGAGGTCAAAGTTGAAGACATGGGTGATCCCGTCGACGTCCAGGCCGCGGGCGGCGACGTCGGTGGCGACCAGCACGCGGGCCTGCGCGTCCTTGAAGCGTGAGAGCGCCCGCTTGCGGGCGTTCTGGTTCTTGTCGCCGTGGATGCTCTCGGCCGTGATGCCGGCCATGTTGAGCTTCTTGCCCAGGCGCTCGGCGCCGAACTTGGTGCGGGTGAAGACCACCGCGCGCCGGATGTTCCCTTCTTCAAGCAGGTGCTCGAGCAGGTAGGCCTTCTTTTCCTTGGGGACGATGTAGAGCGACTGCTCGATCAGCGCCACGGTGCTGTTGGCGGGGGTCACGGCGATGCGCAGCGGGTCCTTCAGCAGCGACTCGGCCAGCCCCTGGATCTCGCGCGGCATGGTGGCAGAGAAGAGCATCGTCTGGCGGGCGACCTTGTCGCGCGGGGGGAGCGCGGAGGCGATCTTGCGGATCGGCTCGATGAAGCCCATGTCGAGCATGCGGTCGGCCTCGTCGAGCACGAAGATGGAGACCTGCGAGAGGTTGACCAGGCGCTGGTTCATCAGGTCCATCAGGCGGCCCGGCGTGGCGACGAGGACGTCTACACCGTTGCGCAGCGCCTTGACCTGGTGGAACTGGCTTACGCCGCCGTAGACGGTGGTGTGACGCAGAACGGTGTTCTTGCCGTAGGTCGTGAAGCTCTCGGCGATCTGTGAGGCAAGCTCACGCGTGGGAGAAAGGATCAGCGCGCGGGGGAAGATCGGGCCGCGGGCCGCCTTATCGGGGAGTGCCTGCTGCAGGCGCTGCAGGATCGGCAGCGCGAAGGCCGCCGTCTTGCCGGTGCCGGTCTGCGCCGAGCCGAGGATGTCGCGCCCGGCGAGGCCTGCGGGGATCGTCGCGGCCTGGATCGGCGTGGGGGTTGTGTATCCCTCGGCCTTGACGGCGTCGAGGATCAACGGCATGAGGCCAAGGTCCGCGAAGGTCTTGGTCGGGCCGGCCTCGGCGTTGCTCTTGGACGCGTGGAGCGGGAACGCTGCCGTTTCCGTGTCGCGTGAGGTGTGATGGTGGGGGGCGGATGAGTGAGCGTGGGTAGTGGCGGGAGCGTGGTTCTTCATAGAGTCGTTCATCTTCTTCATAACTGGGTAACCGGATACACAAACAGCGATCACCGGAGGGGGTCGCATTGCGACCACCACCGGCGTTGACCGCGCGGCCCGGATTGGGCGCGAACGGACAAACCGTTTCGGGCGTTGCTCGTGTGCTCCAAACAATGGAATCGAGGGCGGCCGTACTGGTTTCACGCCGCGGCTGTGCCGTCGCGACGCTGCCAGCGAAAGCTCGTGTGCCGTTTCCGTTGCTGGAGAAGGGCATTCAGCGAGGCCACCGGCTCGAACAGAACCTTAGGTAGGTCGGTCGTTGCGGTCCAGCACTGCACCGAAATCGAGGTTTTTGGCTCTCAAAGGAACATCCGCTCGGCAATCTGCACCGCGTTGAGGGCCGCCCCCTTGCGGAGCTGGTCTCCGGCAAGGAACAGATCGAACCCGCGCGTCGCCGATTCCGGGGAGGCTCCAGCGGCGAGTTGCGACGGGTCGGCACGCAGGCGGCCGACCAGCACGTCATCGCCGCCACTGGCCTTCTGAGGTGTGGGGAATCGGTTCGTCAGGCGGTCGTCAACGATGCTCACACCGCGGAACGCTGTAAGCGATTCACGCACCTGCGCGAGGGTCGCCGCGTTCTTCAGCGTGACGTTGACGCTCTCGCAGTGGGCCCGCATCACGGGTACGCGCACGCACGTGGCGGTAACGCGAACGCCAGGGTCGTTCCAGATCTTGCGGGTCTCGTCGATCATCTTCTGCTCCTCGCCGTTGAGGCCGGTGACGGCATCAACGGTTGAGTTGTGGCAGAAGAGGTTGAACGCGTACGGCTCGTGGAAGGCGATCGCCCGCGGCGGTCCGCCGGCAACAAACTCGCGCGTTTCTGCTTCGAGCGCCGCCATCGCCTGGGCACCCGCACCGCTGGCCGCCTGATAGGTCGAGACGACAACCCGTTCAACGCCGAAGGCGCGGTGGAGCGGCGTGATGCCCATCAGCAAGATGATCGTCGAGCAGTTGGGGTTGGCGATGATGCAGCCCTTGCCGCGCCGCGGAAGGTCGTCGGCGTTGACCTCGGGCACGATCAGCGGCACGCCCGCCGTCATTCGGAAGGCCGACGAGTTGTCAATCACCACGGTGCCGGCCTCGGCCGCGGCCGGTGCAACGGCCTTGCTGATCGATGACCCCGCGGAGAGGAGCGCACAATCGACGCCCTTGTGCCAGCCGTCGGCGAGGGGCTCGACGGTGAGATCACCGCCCCGGAAGGGGATCTTCACGCCGGCCGAGCGGGGCGAAGCGAACGCACGGACCGAGGCGGACGGAAACTTCCGCTGCTCCAGCACGGCGAGCATCTCGCGACCGACCGCACCTGTTGCACCAACAACCGCCACACTGAGGCTCATCGAGGCTCCTTTCCAAACGTGATCATTTCTAGAACGCCCGGGCGACCACCGATTCCGCCATCTGCACGAGCATCTGCCGGGCGGGGCTCTCGGGGAGCGCCTCAAGCTCACGCTTCGCCTCGTTCGCAAGCGACTCGGCGATGCGCCGGGCGTGATCGATCGACCCTGTTGTCGCCAGCTGCTCCACCAAGTCGGCCCGCCCGCCCTCGCTAGCGTTTGGTGCTGGCTCGCTGAGCAGCGTGAGCGTCCGGCCGCGGGCGGCAGGGCTCGCCGAGGCAAGGTGGTGGATAACCGGGAGGGTGAGCTTTCCCTTCTCCATGTCTTTGCCGAGGCTCTTGCCGACCACGCGCTGGTCACCCGTGATGTCGAGCAGGTCGTCCTGTATCTGGAACGCGATCCCCAGCTTCTCGCCGAACGCGCCGAGCCGTGCCTGCAATTCGGCGTCACCGCCCGCCAGGCGGCAGCCGAGCGCCGCCGACACGCTGATCAGGCTCGCGGTCTTGCGCTTGACCAGTTCGAAATAGGTGCGTTCGTCGAGCGAGAGGTTCTGGCGGTGGTGCAGCTGCACCAGCTCGCCGGCGCAGAGCGTCATGCCCGTGCGCCCGATCGTCTCGGCGATCGCCGCGTCACCGAGGGTGCTGCAGAGGGCAAACGCTGCGGAGAGCACATAGTCGCCCAGAATGACCGCGGCCTCGTTTCCTGCAAGGCGGTTGACCGTCTGCGTCTTGCGACGGACGTCCGCCTCGTCGAGCACATCGTCGTGGACGAGGGTCGCCAGGTGCACCATCTCGCACACCGCAGCGAGCGAAACGGCGGCGTCGGGAACAGGGCCGTTGATGTCGCTCTTTGCGCTGGCGGTCGCGAGACCGGAGAGAATGACGAGCACCGGCCGGACCATCTTTCCGTGGTACTGCTCGAGGTGCCTGCACAGCGTGTTGACGGGGGGCAAATCACTGGCGAGCGTCGAAGAGACACGCCGCTCCACCTCAGCGCAGGCCTGCCCAACCGCGAGCATAACGGCCGCCCCGCCGGGGGAGGCGTCTGTGTATGTCGAGAGGTCCATCATGCGGGCCATCGGTTGATCCTAGTGGCCCGGCACAGGCCGCGCCTCTTGTGCTCAGGCTTCGGCGACGATGTAGGAGATCACCGCACGATCAGCGGCGCCCCTGGTGCGACGGGTGTAGACGCCGGTGCCGTTGCCGTCCTTGTCGTCGGCCTCAATGTAAACGTCGACCGTCGAGAACCCGGCCTCAGCCAGGATGTCCTTCAACTCGGGGATCGACCAGAGCCGCCAGTCGTAACGGAACGCCGCGGGCATCTTCGTGCCGTCCTTGAACTCGAATCCGATCAGGCAGGTCATGTCGCCGCTGATGGGGTCGAAGCTGCGTTGGTCCCACACGTACACGAACCCTTTCTTGCGCGTGCGTTCGACCAGCTCGACCATCGTGTCCGACCCGCCGAAGTGATCGAGCAGGAAGAGGCCGCGCTTGCCCAGCGACGCTCTGACCGAGCGGAAATAGGCGAGCAGCGCGTCGCGTTTCTTGAAGATCCAATAGGAGAAGTTGAACGCGAAGACGGCGTCAAAGCCCTCGCGCCCCGCCGAGGCTTGTGATTCGCGTGAGAGCACGTTTGCCCGCATGACCGTGAGCCGCTCGCGCTGGTCGCTGCTTAGCGAGGGCTCGATGTTGCGTGCGAACCAGCGCAGGGGCACAGGGTCAAGGTCAACCGCGACCGCGCGGTTTGATCCGCGCCGCTTGACCCACTCAGACGCCGTCAGAGCCGTGCCCGCAAAGTCCTCGCGCAGGGTGGCCGGCAAACGGTTGAAGCGCTTGCGGTATACGCGGTCGAGAAAGTCCAGGTCCGCCTCCGGCTCCTGCACGGCGAGCTGGTAGAGCGTGTAGCGGTCGGCCGTGGCGGCGGTGAACGCGGGTTTTCCGCGGGCCTTGGACGAACGCCGAACCTTCCGTGGCTTTGTAGACATAGGGGCGTGAGGGTATAGTCGCCACCCTTCTAAAGTCCCCCCTTCCTGGAGGTTTGCATGCGGCTGAGCATGGTCGGAACCGGATACGTGGGCCTCGTCACGGGCGTTTGCCTCGCGAACACCGGCAACCACGTGACGTGCGTCGACGTTGACGCGTCGAAGGTCGCCCGCCTGCGCGAAGGGAAAAGCCCGATCTACGAGCCCGGCCTGGACGACCTCCTCTTGCGCAACATCGCCGCCGGCCGGCTGACCTTCACCACCGACGCCGCCGCGGCACACAAAGACGCCGACATGATCTTCATATGCGTCGGCACGCCCAGCGACGACCGCGGGCACACCGACCTCCGCTTCATCTTCGCCGCGGCGGACGCGGTCGCCGATGCACTCAAGGCGCTCGGCCCGTCCCAGAAGCCGAAGGTCGTCGTGGTCAAGAGCACGGTGCCGGTGGGGACGAGCCTGCAGGTGCGCGACCGCATCGCCGCCCGCGCGGGCGCGGACATCCCCTTCCACATCGCCAACAACCCCGAGTTCCTCAAAGAGGGCGCCGCGATCGACGACTTCATGAAGCCCGACCGTGTGGTCTGCGGCGTCGAGTCCGCCGAAGCCGGCAACGCGCTGAGGGATGTCTACGACCCGTTCGTCCGCAACGGCCATCCCGTCTACCTGATGGACGTGCTCTCCAGCGAGATGGTCAAGTACGCAAGCAACAACTTCCTCGCGACCAAGATCAGCTTCATCAACGAGATGGCCAATCTCTGCGAGGCGTACGGCGCAGACATCGGGCGTGTGCGTGAGGGCATGTGTGCAGACAAGCGCATCGGCAGCCAGTTCCTCTACCCGGGGCTTGGGTACGGCGGCTCGTGCTTCCCCAAGGACACACTCGCCTGCATCATGATGGGCGAAAAGTCGGGCGTCCCCACGCAGCTTTCCAAGGCTGTCCACGACGTCAACCAGCGTCAGCGTGAGCGGTTCTTCGACAAGATCCTCGGGCACTTCTCGGCAAAGCAGGCCGCGGGCGGGCTCAACGGCAAGAAGCTCGCGTTCTGGGGCATCGCCTTCAAGCCGCGCACCGACGACATCCGCGAGGCGCCCAGCATCACGCTGATGCGCAAAGCGCTCGGGTACGGCGCAACAGTCTCAGCGTTCGACCCCGTCGCCGCCGACAACGCCCGGCACGAGCTCGGCGCATCGGTCACGATCACCGCCGACATGTACGCCGCCGCCGAGGGTGCCGACGCGCTGGTGATCTGCACCGACTGGGACGATTTCAAGAGCCCCGACTTCGGCAAGCTCGCCGGCGTGATGAAGGGCAAGGTCATCTTCGACGGGCGGAACCTCTACCGCGCCTCGATGATGCGCGAGCGCGGCTTTACTTATTACAGCGTCGGTCGTGCGCCGGTTGCGCAGTCGTAAGCCCTCCGCGCCGGGCCAGCACATACCTCACGGCTCCGCCTGCGCCCGCGAAGCGGAACGAGGGGTCGATGTACTTCTCGATCACGTAGAACATGAAGTAGTAGAGCCGGCTGAACGCCCACGCGACGATGCCGATAAGCACCGCGGTCTTCAGCGACGGGCTCTCCATCACAAGCAGCGTTGCCGCGCCGCAACCCGCCAGCAGAAGAAGCCATGCCTTGAGGTACATCAGACGCGGGTCGATCAGTTCGCGCATATCTGCCTCCGTCCCTCTCCTTACGGCTCCACGCTGTGCCCAGTTGCACGAGCGGCATCAACCCGCTTAGGCTCGCCCTGTGCTGCCCGACGTCCGACAGTCCGACTGGCTCACCGCCGCTCTCACCCTCGCCCCAGAGTCGGTCGATCTGCTCTACACCGACCCCCCCTTCAACACGGGCAAGCCGAAGAAAACGCCGCCCAAAGCCGATGCGGTGAGCGGCCGCACAACCGTTGCCGAATACCCCGACGCGTTTGGCAGCCCCCGAGCCTTCACCGCCTGGCTTCGCGCACGCCTTCGGGCCACCCTCCCCGCCCTCAAGCCCACCGCAAACATCCTCATCCACACCGACTGGCGCACCACGCACCACATCCGCCTGATGCTCGACGACCTGCTCGGCGAGGACCGCTTTGTGAACCACCTCGTCTGGTCCTACGGGCTCGGCGGCTCCTCCCCCCGCCGCTTCGCCCGAAAGCACGACGACATCCTCTTCTACTGCCTCGATCCTGAGCGCTACTACTTCAAGCCGCCGCGCATCCCCGCCACCAGCAACCGGCTCAAGGGCCAGACGAAGAAGGCCACCGATGTGCTCGACATCCCCTCGATCAACAACATGGCGGCCGAGCGAACCGGGTACCCGACGCAGAAGCCCCTCGCGTTGCTCGAACTGCTCGTCGATGCGTGCTGCCCGAAGGGGGGGGTGGTGCTCGACCCGACGTGCGGGAGCGGGACGACCCTCGTCGCCGCGGCTCGCCTCGGGCGGAGTGCGATCGGCGTTGACCGCTCACGCGCGGCCACGACCATCGCGCGCAAAAGGCTCAAAACCCTGCGCTGACCTCCTGCGGCCGCTGGACGCAGCCGATATGCTCTGCCACCCTTATGTGGATGTGGATGACCTCTCTCTACCGCCGCCGGCTGGTCAACATCAACGTGAACATCACGGTGGCGTCGGTCATGGCGGCGATCGGCGGCACGCTCGTCATCCACTTCACCCGCTACATCGGCGTTCGTGACGACGACAAGACGATCCTGATGATCGTCGCGGCCGCAGCCGATTGGCTGATCGACCTTGTGCTGGCGGTTGGGCTGCACTGGATGGCCAACCACTGGCCCGACTCCTGGAGGCGCTCCAAGACGCTGATCGAGAAGGCCGAGGACGTCATCGACTCGTCGCCGCCGCCTGGGCTGTCGGTGATCAAGGACGCCACCCACGGCACGCACCTGCCGCACATCCCAGGCTTTGGGACGGACAGGAAAGAAGCGCCCGGCGGGGAGTCCGGCCATGTGTCGGCGATTCCGCCGGTGGCCAACGGACCAAAGGTTGGCTTCGTCCGTGATGCGACCACGCTCCAACTCCAGCGGCTCTGCCTGTCGCCGGTGTTCTATGGCGTCGCGATGGGGGGCCAGTGGTTCATGCTCAACTGGAACTTTGCGCGAGAGCTCTCGGTCGCCGTGCCATTTGCCGTGGCAATCCTGATCACCCGCCTGCTGCACACGGCGTGGCTCTTCAAGGCCGACCCGCAGGTGCTGCAGGAGTGGGACGACTGGCAGCGTCAGCGCCGAGCCGTGGCCCGGGCGGTGAGCAGAGCCCGGGCGCGCAAGGCCGCCGCCGCAGCGCAGAACGGGTAGCCGGGTTTCCGTTCGCACCCCCCCGTATTCTCTCCGCACGTGTGCGGCATCGCTGGCATCCTGCGGATCACCCCTCCGGGCGAGGCAGCCAAGGCGGCGCTTGAGCGGACGCCGTTCGACGCAATCCCCGAGACGTGGTTGAACGTGCTCGATGCGTCGATCCGCCACCGCGGCCCCGACGGCCAGGGGCGCTTCCGCGACCGCGCCGTCCGCGCAGACGGAACGGTGATTGACGTTGCGCTGGTGCACCGGCGGCTGAGCATCATCGACCACGGCGGCGGCGCGCAGCCGATGGTCTCGCAGCTCGCCACGCCTTCACGAGCCCCGAGCGTAAGCGAGCGGGTCCCTTCCGTTTCCCCGCTCACCTACTGCCCCCTCCTCTTCCACGGCAAGGCCGATGCCCCCGTTCACTACGAGCAGCTGCCCGATCTGCCCGACACGCTCGCCGTCGTGTTTAACGGGTGCATCTACAACCACAGGGACTTACGGAAGCAACTGCAGGGCGCAGGCCACAGCTTTGCAACCGATCACAGCGACACGGAGGTGCTGCTGCACGGCTGGAGAGAGTGGGGACCCGGAATCGCCGACGACAATGACGGAATGCCAATCTTGATCGGCGGTATGCCTGAACGCCTCGAAGATATGTTTGCCTTCGGCGTCTGGGATCGGCGAACCGCAAGCGTGACACTCGCTCGCGATCAGATGGGCCAGAAGCCGCTCTACTGCACTCGGGTCGATCGGTGCGGCGATGTCTTGCTCGCGTTTGCCAGCAGCCTGCCCGGGCTTGTCCATCTGCGACGAGCGTGCGGCGTCGATTGCGTTGTGAACAGCGCGAATGTCGTGCGTTGGGCTCGATTCGGCGCCGACGGGCTGCTGCCGATCCAGGCGGTCGATGAAGCCCCTCCCTCAACAATTGTCTCGGGCAGTGCGTCGGGCTGGGCATTCCACAGTTTCATAGATCGGCACGCATATCCGCGCATGTCCGGCGTGCTCTCTTCGGCCGCGATATTCCTGCGCCGCGGCCAGGCTCTTGGGTGCGATGAGGTTGAGTCATTGCTCCGGGCAAGTGTGCGTGCTCGCCTTGAGGCCGACGTCAAGGTCGGTTGCTTTCTTTCCGGCGGCGTGGACTCGTCTTTGATTGCGTCCTTCGCTCACAGAGAAAACCACTCGGTACAGACGTTTACTGTGCGGATGCCCGAGGACTCATTCGATGAGTCGCGGTACGCGGAGGAAGTCGCTCGAACGCTGGGAACGACCCATCAGACACTGCCTTGTCAAGCCAATCCCGTCACAGACTTGCAGGACCTGATCGAGAGTCTGGGTCTTCCCTTTGGCGACTCTTCGCTTCTGCCAGTGTACTGGCTCGCCCGCGCGGTGAGAGGTCAGGCGCCTGTCTCTCTCAGTGGTGATGGGGGCGACGAGATGTTCGGCGGGTACGAACGCTACCGTGGCGCAAACCTCCTGCGCCTCTGGCCCATACTTGCGGTGTGCCCGGTGCAGCCCGACGCCAGCCCGAGGTCAAGGCGGTCGCGGCTTCACCGTCTCGCTGATGCTGCGCGCCACGACCGGTATGCTGACCTCCGTTCAATCTACCCGCGTTCTGAACTCGAACGTCTCACGTCAAAGCGGGCTGTCGCCGCAGCTTTCGAGATCGAGCGCACGTTCGGTAGACCAGCCAGCGGTGCGGACAGCGCAATCGCAGAGGACATCCATTCGTATCTCCCAGACGACCTGATGCGCAAAAGCGACACCGCGTCGATGCGCATCGCACTGGAAGTCCGTTCCCCGTTCCTTGATCCGCTTCTTTCGGCCGTCGCACGCAGCGCCAACCTGTCCTCCCTCATGCCCCGCGGCCAGCGCAAGGGCCTCCTGCGCGCCGTCGCACGCCGCCATCTTCCCGCCCACATCGTCGACCGGCCCAAGATGGGCTTCGCGATCCCCATCGGCGAGTGGTTCCGCAGCGACTACGGCGGCCTGCGCACGCTGCTGCTGGACCACATGAACTCCGCCGAGCCGTTCGGACCGCCTTCGCTGGGGATCGACCTCAACATGGCGTACGTCCGCCAGATGCTCGACGAGCACCTGGGCACCGGCAAGAGCGGAATGGTCACACGCGACCATTCGCAGCGGCTCTACATGCTGCTGGTGCTGTCAATATGGGCCCGCTGGCTCGGCTCGCTTCGTTGATCAAACGCGTTTACCGCGTCACCGCGTCGCGCACCTCGCGGCCGGTCGCCGCATCCACAGCCACCCGCACCGCCTTCGCGATCGCCGCCGCGTCGATCCCGGCGATCTCCTGCTGGCGCTTGCGTGAGTCCTGATAGATCCACGCGTCGGGCAGGCCCAGGCGCGTGACCAGCGACGAGTCGAGCCCCATCTCCTGGGCCGCTTCGAGCACCGCCGAGCCGAACCCGCCGACGATCGAGTGGTCCTCAACCGTGACGATCGGAACGCGCCGCGAGAGCAGCGATCGGATCAGTTCCCGGTCAACCGGCTTGGCAAACCGCGCGTCGTATACCGCGACGCGGTAGTCGCCGCGCAGCTCGTCGATGCCCGTAACCGCGTCGATCGCGCACGTGCCAAACGCCAGCACCGCGCACTCGGGCACGCCGCCCGCGCTCCCGCCGTCGTTGCCCGAGCCGCCGACGTCAAACTCGGGTGTCAGGCAGCGGGCCTTGCCGAGCACAAACGGCGGGCAGGTCTGGCCGCCAGAGGTGAACCGGTCGCTCACGTTGTCACGCGGGTAACGGACGCTCGAGAGCCCGTCCTCGTACGTACGCATGAACTCAACCGCCGCGGCAAGGCTCGGTTCATCCATCGCCGCGGTGATCGCCGCATTGGGCAGCACACGCAGCAGCGCCACGTCGCAGAACCCGTGGTGCACCGCGCCGTCGCCGCCCACAAGGCCGGCGCGGTCCAGCAGCAGGCGAACGGGCAGCCCCTGCAGCGCCGCCTCCTGGAAGGCCTGATCGAACGCGCGCGGCAGGAACGTGCAATAGACCGCAAAGAACGGCTTGAAGCCCGTCTTGGCCAGGCCCGCCATCATGTCCAGCGCATGGCTCTCGCAGATGCCCGTGTCCCACGTGCGGTCGGGGAACATCTTCAGCAGCTTGCTCACGCCGGTGCCGTCGGGCATCGCGGCCGTCGCGGCCACGATTCTCTGGTCCTTGCCCATCGCCTCGGCCATGATGTCGGCGATGGCCGCGGTAAAGCTGCGCCCGTCTTTCTTCAGCTCAACGCGGCAGCCCTCGTTGACAAGCGGGCCCGCGTCAGGGTCCAGCCGCCTGGAAACATCGGTCGCCTGGCTGGCGGCGCCGCCCTGCACGCTGAACGCCGGAGGAGAATGGAAGGTGCTGCTGTCGTCCTCGCTGAACGAGAAGCCCTTGCCCTTGATCGTCTTGACGTGCAGCACCATCGGCTTGTCGACGTTGCGGACCTCCTGCAGCACGCGGATGAGCGTCGGCAGGTCGTGCCCGTCCACCGGCCCGACGGTCACCAGACCGAAGTGCTCAAACCACCCCGCCTCGTTGATCAGGTGCTTGATCGCCTCGGTGCTCTTGTGGTATGCGCCGCGGATGGTTGTCCCGCCCGGCACACCCTTGAGCCACTCCTTCGCCGTGTTCTTCCACCCTGTATAACGGTGGCTCAGGCGCATGTGGTTGAAGTACTCGGCGATCGCCCCCTGCGGCTTGCTGATGCTCATGCCGTTGTCGTTGAGCACGACCAGGAACTGACGCTTGAGCGTCCCCGCGCCGTTGAGACCTTCCATCGCGACACCGTTGACAATCGACGCGTCACCGATGAGCGCAACAACCCGCCGTCCGTTCGGTCGCGCGTCGGGCTCGTAGCTCTCCGAGGCCAGAACATCCCCCCGGGCCATCCCCACCGCCGTGCTGATCGCCGTGCCCGCGTGCCCGACGCTGAAGAGGTCAAAGAGGCTCTCGCGCGGCTCGGGGAAGCCCGCCATCCCTTTCCCCGTTCGCAGACCGGCGAGCATGCGCCGACGACCGGTGAGCAGCTTGTGCGGGTAGCACTGGTGTCCGACATCAAACAGCAGGCGGTCATGGGCGAAATCAAAGACGTAGTGGAGCGCGATCGTCAGCTCGACCACGCCCAGGTTGGGGGCGAGGTGACCGCCGCTGACCATCACTTGATCGCAGATCGCCTTGCGGATCTCGGCAGCGAGCTGCGGGAGTTGCTCGACCGAGAGCTTGCGGAGGTCGGCCGGGGTATTGATCGTTTCAAGAAGTGTCATGGTGGGGTCTGGCGGGCGGTTTCCGCGAGTTTTCAAAGTTCTCTGAAACAAGTCTAGCCGGGGCGAGCGTGCGTTCTCCGCCGATTCAGTCTGGGGATTTAGGCAAGCCTCTGAGTACGTCTATCGGCTCTCCGCCGCCGTCAGCCGACGATCTTGGCCAGCGATTACGCGCAACAGCTGGCCTGGGTTCACTGCCCCAGCGCACGCAGAACGACCGTCGCATAGCTCCCGCGCGGCAGTTCGAACTCGACGGTTCGCTTGATCCGCCTGGGGGTCAGATCGTCATCAACGGGTTGGGAGAGGGAAAACTTGTCGGCCGCGGCGAACAACTGCCGGTCCGCTGCGCCAAAGAACGGACGCTTGAGGCCGGGCACCCGCAGATCGGCCGTTTTCAACCCGGCCGCTCCCAGCACGCCCTCCGCGGCTTCGGCCCACGGGGGCTCCAGCCTCACCGAGGGCGCCAGCAGCGGCAGGTTGAGCGCGCGCAGTTCGGCGGGGATCGCCCGCTCGTCGGCGAAGAGCATCTCGCCGAACTCATCCTCAGTGGTAATCCGCGCCGAGCCGTTCACCCGGGTGGTGATCAGCGCGTGGGCGGTTCGGTTCCACAGGTGCGACTGGAACGCCTCGACGTAGAGCGCCTGCAGGAAGGACGGGAGCAGCGCGAAGGCATCGCGGAAGTCTTTGCCCGCCGCCAGCGCATCGATGCAACGCTTCTCCGGGATGCGCGGCAGTTCTTCAGCGAGCTTCTTCCAGCCCGCTTCGCCCCCACCCCAGCCGGTCGCCGCCATGCGCGTGAACGACCGCGTCTTGCCGGTGTCCTTGCGAGCCGGAGTGGCGATCGCGAGCTTGAGAGCGCCTTCAAAGTCGCCGGCGATGAGGCGTTCAGCGATCCACCCCTGCCCGTGCCGCGCACTGCCGAAGCGCTGAGCGCCAAAGTAATTGGTGAAGAGCAGCGTCCCCTCAGCGGTGATCAGCCGGCGAGAGCGGCGCGTCATCTCGTCGCTCTCGGTCTTTGACAGGTCGCGCACGACGAGGGTGAAACCGTTGGCGCCGATCGCCTTCGCGCTCATCGGCAACGCCGACCAGCCGATCCGCGCGGCCGTCCAACCGCCGCGGTCGTCGGTTTCGCCGGTTGATGATGCGGCGGTGGGGGGCAGCCTCGACGCCTCCGCTCCGCTCCGCGCAGCGATCGAGACAAACTGCGACGTGCAGGCGTGCTTGTCCTTGAGCCCGCCGTACTCCACCGCTCCAGAACCCGCGCCGGTCCGCTTGGCGAACTGCGACACCGCCTCGGGCGTTGTGAGCGACGTCTTGTCCAGCCGGTAGATGGCGAACGGGGTTCCCTTGGAGGGAGTGGGCTGAAGGGCCGCCGAGAACGCGGCGTCGAGCCGCTCGACGACGCGGAAGTCGCTCGGCTGGCGTCGGATGGTCACTTGGCCTTGACCTTCTTCTTCGACGCCCGCCTGTTCTTCGTTGACGCCGCGGCGGCGGCACGTTCGCGCATCCTGCCGACGCACCCTTCGATGCGCCGCTCGCGTGTCTGCGGCTTCTTCGCACCCTCCACGGCCTCAACGTACTCGCGCCGATGGGTGTAGCTCATCGCCTCAAACACATCCAGCACACCGGCGGACTTCAACGCACGCTTCAGGTCGCCTGGCACTTCAACGGTGCGAACGGCCGTGTCGAGCGTCAACGTGACCTTGACGCGGTCGCCCGCCTGCACGCCCGCCGGCTCGCGGTTGCTCTTGCGCAGCGGCACAAAGACGCACGGCTTCCCCGCCGCATCCTTGCCCATGACCGCGATCGTCGAGCGGAACGTGTGCCCGTTGAGTCGCACGACCACGGGCGCCCGCGCCTTTCCGAAGACGCCCCTCGGGTCAAACGGCACGCCGATCGCCGTCATCGTCGAGCCCTCCCCGTCGCCGATGATCGTCGCCGTAAAGGTCCTGCTCGCAGCCGGATGGTCCGCCATGCATCCCCCTTACTTCACCGCGGCGCACACCTTGCGGGCCGCGTCGCCCAGGTCGGTCGCGGCCTGCAGCGTCGGCACCTTGCTCGTTGATTCCGACAGCAGCCGCCGCCCCGCCTCAACGTTCGTCCCCTCGAGCCGCACCACCAGCGGGACCTTGAAGCCCTTGCTGCCGTCGGGGTTGGTGTACCCGGTCGCGGCGTTGACGATCCCCTGCGCGATGATGTCGCACTTCATGATGCCGCCGAAGATGTTGACCAGCACACCCCTGCAGCGCGGGTCGCTGAGGATGATGCCAAACGCCTCGGTCACCGCCTCCTCCGTCGCGCTGCCGCCGACATCCAGGAAGTTCGCCGGCTCTCCGCCCTCGAGCTTGATGATGTCCATCGTCGCCATCGCCAGGCCCGCGCCGTTGACCAGGCAGCCGATGTTGCCGTCGAGGGCGACGTACGACAGGCCGAACTTGCGGGCGCGAGACTCGGCCGGGTTCTCCTCCGCCGTGTCCTCCATCGCGAGGATGTCCTTGTGCCGGAACGTCCCGTTGTCGTCGAAGTCAAACTTCGCATCCAGCGCGATCACGCGCCCGTCGGGGTTGGCGGCGTCGGGCGGGGTGATCACCAGCGGGTTGATCTCCGCCAGCGTGCAGTCCTTGTCAACAAAGAGCTTCGCCAGCTTCAGCATGATGTCGACCGCCTGGCCGACCTGCTTCCCCTTGAACCCCAGCTTGAAGGCCACCTCGCGCGCCTGGTAGGGCTGCAGGCCCAGCAGCGGGTGGAGCGTCTCCTTCACGATCGCCTCGGGCCGGTCGTGGGCGATCGTCTCGATCTCCACGCCTCCCTCGCGCGAGGCGATCAGCGTGTTCCGCCGGCTCTTGCGGTCAACCGTGATCGCGAGGTAGAACTCCTCGTTGGTCTTGGCGTCACGCCTGGCGATGTCCGCGGCCTGGGCCACCAGCAGGCGCTTCACCTCGAGGCCGTCGGCCGGGGTCTGCGGGCTCTTCATGCGGTTGGTGAGCATGAACTTCGCCGCCGCGACCGCCTCCTCGCGGGTCTTGACGAGCTTGACGAACCCCGCCTTGCCGCGCCCGCCCGCGTAGACCTGCGCCTTGACCACCGCCAGCGGCGCGCTCATCCCGGCCACCGCTTCACTGAACGCGGCGCCCGCATCGTCAACGCTCTGCACCATCCGCCCTCCGGGAACCGGGATGCCAGCAGAGGTGAGGAGGTCGCGCGCCTGGTATTCGTGGATCTTCATGCGGGCCGATCGTAGACGCGGCCCATCCGACACGGGCCCTTCCGCCGACAGTCCGTGCTCGCGCCTTCAATCGTTCTCGCCACCGCAGGAGCGCCCAGTGTCCACACTCCCTCACACCGGCACGCGGGCGGCCGCCACGCTCATCTCGATCCAGACCGGCCGCATCGCCCCGCTCGGGCCAGAAGGTGTCGCCAGCGCGTTCGTCAAACGCCCCGTCGCCGGGCCGGTCCACATCGGCACCCTCGGGCTCGAGGGTGATCAGCAGGCCGACCTCACCGTCCACGGCGGGCCGGACAAAGCGGTCTACATCTACCCCGCCGAGCACTACGCCGCCTGGGCCGCCGATGCCCCGCATCACACCGAAGCGCTCACCCCCGGCGGGTTCGGCGAGAACCTCACCATCTCCTCCTTCGATGAATCAACCATCGCGATCGGCGACACGCTCGCCATCGGCACATCGCTGCTGCAGGTCACCCAGCCACGCCAGCCCTGCTTCAAGCTCAGCCTGCGCTTCGGTGACAACACCCTCGGCAAGGTGATGCTCCAGACCGGCCGCACCGGCTGGTACACCCGCGTGCTCAGGCCGGGCACCATCCGCGCTGGCGATGCGGTCGAGCGTGCCTCCCACCCCAACCCGCGGTGGACCATCGCCCGCTTCAACCGCTTCCTCCTCACCAGACGCGATGACCCCGCCGACCTCACCGAGCTCGCCACCCTCGAAGGGCTCGCCGAAGACTGGAAGCACCGGGCCGCGCTGCGGCTCAGCGAGCACCCACGCTGACGGTTCGCACCCGATCCGCACCCCGTTGGCAAGATGGGCAACCGCCCATCGACCGGAACCCACCTCCCATTCCCCTTTCCGCACGCAGATTTGCCGCGATTTCACTGGTTCAACGCCTCCGCGTGCGGTAGACTGAAAACGTCGTTCGCCCTCGCGTCGGGCTGCGATCCATTCGGGCCGATGGCCCGGTTTTCAGATAGGGAGGTCGAGTCATGCGTCACTGCGTTTCCATCTGTGCCAGCGCGGCCCTGTTCGCCGCCGCTGCCTGCTCCACCGCTTCGGCCGGCATCGTCCCCACCGTCTGGTCGGGGCTGACGTACACCTTCATCAACACCGGCGGCACAAACCCCAACGATGCCGCCAGCCAGGACCGTATCACCGACAACGTCTGGATCACCCGCGGCTTCACGCAGGGGATCTTCAACATCGCCCAGGAAGCCTCCTACGACGGCGCTGGCGCCAACGGCCCAAGCCCCGTCGGCACCGAGTGGGCCTTCGGCACCACCGCCAACTACGCCTCGCTCACCTACACCCCCTGGGCCCAGGCTCACGGTGGCAACCCCGGCTCGCTCGTCGGCCAGAACATGGTCCTCCACCTCATCGCCGACAACATCTACCTCGACATCCGCTTCGACCGCTGGGGCCCCCAGGGTGGCGGCTTTACCTACATCCGCGCTGTCCCCACGCCGGGCGCTGCCGCCGCACTCGGCCTTGGCACCCTGATCGCCGCCGGCCGCCGCCGCCGCTGATCGACCGCCTTCTTCCCCCGCCCCTCCCGCCCCTCCTTCCACGCCGTGCTGCCCAGCAGCACGGCGTTTTGCATTTCCCCCCCTCTCCCCCCCT
>CAYOGE010000043.1:0-28844 GCA_964403525.1 uncultured Phycisphaeraceae bacterium
CGCCATGATCCAGAGGTGCCTGCGGTTGCTCGATCCGTCAAACAGAACCTAGCACGACGATCCCCAACACCAGCAGACCCATCAGCACGGCGGGTGGGCCCGCACCGAGGAACGGCTCGAGCGCCGGCGCAGAGACGGCGATGCTGTGTTCAATGGGCGTGCCATCCGGCAGGTATCGCGACCGCTCGCCTCTGCCGTTATCCGCGTCCCAGTGACCTTCCTTGTCCCAGCTTGCGCTCGGCTGGCCGCCCGTGTCGGTGGGTATCGGAAACCGCGGCTTCCACTTGATCGGCCGGTCTGCCGTCCCCGGAATTGGCACCCAGTCGTTCGGCTGCCCGTCGGCGCCGGGCGGCAGCGTGACCGGTGGGCCGATCGGCTGGCCGTCGGCCCCGCGCCGATGGTGCGGGTGACGATCGCCCCTTGACCGGCCGGCTTTCGGCCTGATGCCGAAGCACAAGGCAGCGAGCCAGCCGCGGATGGACGCGGATAGACACGGATCAGAAGGGGAAGGGAAAACCTTTTTACAACGAAGGTACCGAAGGTATCGAAGGGGGAGGAGGGAAGAAGGAAGGAGCGAGAGAGGGGTGGAAAGGAGAGGTGACCGCCAGCGAGAAACCGATGCGTCGGATCGGCGGAGCGCGGCCGCCCACAGCGAGCCCCCTTACCAAAAGCATGCCTTGGCCTTGAACCTGATTCGGTTAGACTCCTCCCGTCCCCAATGCCCGCCACCCTCCCCAGCCCGAGCGCCAAGCGAAGCCGCGCTGGAAGCAAACGCCGCGCGGCCGGGTGGATGCTGGTCACCCTCGGCCTGCTGGCCGCTGGGGTGTGGTTGATGTCTTGGTGGCACGTTCGTACGCGAGTGCCGGTCGCCATGAGCCTGACGTTCCAAGAGCGGGGCGACCTGATGGCAGACGAAGCGCTCGTGGACTTCCTCTGGCCCCTCCCTTTGATGCTCTGGACCACCGGCGGCCTCTCGCTCTGGTCGGGGCGTCGGGCTCGGCGGCGGGCGGTGGAGGGCCACTGCCCCACCTGCGGCTACAACCTCGCCGGGTTGAACCGTGATGCGGGCGGGGTGTGCCCTGAGTGCGGAAAGGCGAAGGAGGAAACGTGAACGTGAACGCAAAGAAGCCCGGACGAGCGCGGCGCATGGTGCGGATCGCTGTTCCAATTCTGCTCGTCCTGCTCAGCCTGCCGGCGTGCAATCTTTCGCTCATGTACGCGTGGTTGACCGCAACGCCGTCAGACGATGATCAACTTCGATCGCGGCAGATCGGTGCCTACAGCTTTTGTGCAGCGACGATTGGGTGCTGGGTCCTAGCCGCCCTCTGCATCTACCTGCTCCGTCCCCGAACACCCGGCATGGCAGATGTCTGCCCCACCTGCGGTAATAACCTTGTCGGGTTGGACGGTGATGCTGGGGTTGGGGTGTGCCCTGAGTGCGGACCGTGCGTTCAGGAGCGGAGCGCATGAACGCCGGAAGTTGACCTGTCAAGAGCATCGCTCTGCATCCTCACCCTTGCCGCGGTTACATGAAGACGGTTTCTTGATGACGTGGGGGCGTGGACGACTCTGGTAGCAGCACGCACAGGTGCCCCCACGTGAGGCAGCACATGGCCGATGGGGCTGTGCACGCCACGCACGCTACCCTTACACGCGATGGACACACCCCCAGCAGCAATTGAGGCTTCAAGCGTTCAATCCGACACCCTTGGTTCTACTCGCACAATAAGGCGGGTGCTGGTTGGGATGTGGCTGGCGGTGGGCGCGTTGGGGTTCGCGCTGGGAGTATCTGGCGGCAGCATCGCAGCGGCGCTGGCCGTCTCCGGTATCTTCCTAGTTGGTACGGCATTGACGGGGTTTCTCTATGGTGGCGTGCTGGTCCTGTTAATGAAGTTCATTGCGCAACGCCCGATCGCGCTCTCGCCGGCGATCGCTGTCGCGGCGATGTCCATCATCGTTGAGTTTTGCGCAGTGGTTATCGCAACGGCGGTTCTCTACCCTCCCTCACCTACTGCGCCGCCATCGAACATCGCGGTCCCCCTATGGGTGTCGATGGCGGTGGGCTGCCCCGCGCTGTGCGCGTGCCTATTTATCCTCCTTAAGTTCCGCGTCCATCTCTCTGCCGCTCGCAGCGCCGCGGTCGCGCTGATCTTCACTATCATTAACGTCGCTCTTATGGTCCTTGTTCATCCTGCAATGCGGTGACACAACCCCGGGGGCTTGCCGCTAAGGGCGGTGGGGGCGTGGCACTGAAGCCGTGCCACTGATGGCTGTGCTCTGGTCGGGGCGTCGGGCTCGTCGGGGGGGGGGGCGGGCGATGGAGGGCCACTGCCCCACCTGCGGCTACAACCTCGCCGGGTTGAACCGTGATGCCGGGGTTGGGGTGTGCCCTGAGTGCGGAAAGGCGAAGACTGTTCTTTGATAACGTGGGGGCCTTTGCGCAACTGGTCGCATGACGCACAAGAGCCCCCACGTGAGGGAGCACAGGGTCGGCGGGAGGAGGCGGCCCCGGGCGGACGTGCCTTGCCGGGAGGGTGCCAGAAAGAAACCTGTGCTCCATGCTGCCAGTGAGCGGCCGCCCGCAGCGGCCCCTTCGCCAAAAGACTGCCTTTGGAAGCCCACCGCGCGGATTTCAGGTTTGGGTCAGATCGCCGCTCAAAGTCGACTACTTCTTCTTGGCGAACTCCAATTCAACCTTTTTCGTGAAGGCTTCAGTTCTGACCGAGTCGCGATCAAACTTATTGCCTGCGGCTTTCTTGACGACCTCCACGGCATCCAAGAGCAGCTCATCGGGCTTGCCTGCTTCCAAAGCTGTAGAACAGGCTGCCGATAGTTTCTAGTCCTGCGCCATCGGCCACCAGCTTCATCAATTCGGGAAACGGCAAGAACCCAATGTGGGCTTGATCCACTCCGGGTACTGGAGGCATCGTTACGCGCTTTTCGAAAGTGAACTCTCGCTCGACCGCGCTTGTTCGCTGGCGGTAGAGTTTCTGAAGGTCCACCGCACCGACCGGAACGAATGTGACGTCGCCAAAGAGGTTGCCCGCCTTGAACTCCTCGATGACTGAGGTGACCTTTCCCGTTTGCAGTGAGTCGCCGGCCCACTTGCCCGTTGTCACAAAGTACATTCGCAGATTGGGGTTGCCCTTCCGGAATTTCGCGCTGCGCGCGTAGACCGCGTCGGCAATCGCGACAAAGTTCTTGATCTCTTGGTTGCGGGGCACAGCCGGAGTCTTTTTGAAGCAGTCGCCGACCGCATAGGTGAAGTTGCCAATCTTAGCGAGATCGAATCCTGACCCCCTATCCGCCTGTACAAAGACGAACGTCACGTCAAGATCTACGTTTGCTGCGATGTCGTTGAGCTCTTGAACCTCGGTGATCAGGTTGCCGTTGACGATGGTCGCGGCGCAGTCGATACCCGTCGCCTTGGCCATGAGGACATCGATCGGATCAAAGGTCTCGGCGCAATGCTGGCCGACGGCCACATAGCACGCTAAATGCTCAAAGCGATCCTCTTCTGGGAGATTGGCAATGCCATGATCCGCCGAGTAGTCGTTCAAGAGTTGCTCAGTTACGCGATCCATTAGCGTTGCACCTCCACCTTTACATTGCTTCTTCCGGTCGGGCTTAGCCCCTGGAGCTTACCCGCAAGGCGATCGAATATCTTCATGGCGCGGCAGTGCGAATCGGCTTTGCGAACTGCCTTGTGCCCTGCGCCTTTGGCCCCCACGGGTCCGGGCAAGAGCGACGCGGGGGGCGGCTACCTGAACAGTTTGGAATCACGCTGCGCGTGGCTGGGTGACTTCCGGCTCTCGTCGGCTGCGCCTCCCGCCGCACGGGCCGCCGATCCTATCCAAAAAGGCTCGAAGGTATGAGCGATGAGTGGTGAGTCACGAGAGGGGACAAGAAGGGGGCGATGAAACGCCGTTTCACGGCGATCGAGCGGCGATTCATGGAGATCGAACGCCGTTTCATCGCGGTCGCGCGCCGTTTTAGGGGCATCGAACGCCGTCTCATGGAGGTCGAACGGCGATTCATCGCGATGAAATGACTCTTCATGGGCATGGAACGACGTTTCATGGGCATGAGCTGGCGTTCGATGGAGATGAATCGGCGGTTCATTCGCGCTCTTTTGCGCAACGGTTGCGCCAATCCCCCGCTGCGCTGTCAGAAACATGGTGGTGGGCCCGTTTTTTTCGGTCCTCGGCTCATCCTCCGCACAAGTCGGACGCTCGGCGCACCGACCTCAAGGGCAGGCCCGGGTGTTCCGGGCCAGAGCGTCGCGAGCGGTGAGTCCTGAGTCGTGAGTCGAAAGCACTCAGCACTCAGGACTCAGCACTCACGACTTCTTCCCGGTCCCTTGGTCCCTTCGGAGCATCCCATGAGCCTCAACACGATCCCTCCTCTCTCACCCCGCGGCCCCTACATCAGCTGGTGCGAGGCGCACGCGGCGACGTTCGACGGCAACGCCGTGGCCATCGGCCTGACGAGCGCAAAGACCACCGCTTACAGCGCCCTGGTCAAGGATGCCCAGGCCGCGGTGGCCGCGATGGAGGCCCAGAAGATCGCGTACCGCAACAGCGTCGTCGAGGCCGCCACCGCGATGCGCAACCTCAACAACGGCGTCAACGGCACCGGCGAGCTGGTGCGGACCATCCGCGCCTTCGCCGACAGCACCGCGACGCCGAGCGCTGTGCTGGCGCTCGCCGAGATCGATCCGATCGCGCCGCCCACTCCCATCCCCGCGCCCAACGCCCCGACGGAGGTCTCTGTCGGCATCGACCTCAGCAACGGCGGCATCATCCTCAAGTGGAAAGCGAGCCAGCAGACCTCGGGCACCGTCTACATCATCAAGCGCCGCGTCGATTCGTCCGGCCCGTGGCAGTACATCGGCAGCGCCGGCAGCGACAAGACCTTCACCGACACCACCTTCACGCCCGGTCCTGACAGCGTGCAGTACTCCATCCAGGCCCAGCGCAGCAACAAGTTCAGCAGCGCGACGATGGTCGCGGTCAACTTCGGCACCGGCGGCAACGGGCAGGTGGCCGTGACCGGCGTGAAGTTGGCAGCCTAAAGGCAGAGTCCTGAGTGCTGAGTCCTGAGTCGTGAGTCGAAAGGCAGAAGAGACAAGGCCCCGGGCGACCGCGCTCTGGGGCTTTTCATTTCCGCTTTTCGCTTTTCGCTTTTCGCTTTCAGCTTTGCTCCCCCCCCTTCCACCACCCAAACAGCCCCCGTCGCCCAACCCGCGACCCTTCACTTCACCCGCTCCCCCGTCTACCCTTGCCTCCCCCCCAACCCCTAAGGGATGGGGGCCAACCGAGAGGACTATTCACGTGAAGATCCGCACCGACGAAATCGCGTCCGTCATCCGCCAAGAGATCGAGCAGTACACATCGCAGCTCGAGGTGTCCGAGGTTGGACGCGTCGTCGAGGTGGGTGACGGCATCGCCCGCATCTACGGCCTCTCCAACGCGATGGCCGGTGAGCTGCTCGAGTTCCAGACCTCGGGCGGCTCGGTCATGGGCCAGGTCTTCAACCTCGAGCTCGACACGGTCGGCGCGGTCGTGTACGGCGAGTATCTGAAGGTGAAGGAAGGGGACCTGGTCAAGGGGACCGGCCGCCTGCTGGATGTGCCCGTCGGGCCCGAGCTGCTCGGCCGCGTGGTGAACCCCCTCGGTGTGCCGCTGGATGATGGCCCCGCCCTCAACACGACGCAGCGCCGCAAGGTCGACATCATCGCCGCCGGCATCGCCGACCGTCAGCCCGTGCACGAGCCGATGCAGACGGGCATCAAGGCTGTGGACAGCATGATCCCCATCGGCCGCGGCCAGCGCGAGCTGATCATCGGCGACCGCAAGACCGGCAAGACCGCCATCGCCATCGACGCGATCATCAACCAGAAGCAGTACTGGGGGACGCCCGAGGCGGTGGTGTGCATCTACGTCGCCGTCGGCCAGAAGGAGTCGACCGTCGCCGCGACGGTGGACACGCTGAAGAAGTACGGCGCGATGGACTACACCATCGTGGTCAACGCCGGCGCCTCGGACCCGGCCCCGATGCAGTACATCGCCCCCTACTCGGGCACGGCGATGGGCGAGTACTTCATGTGGCAGGGCAAGGAGGGCAAGACCCCCAAGCACGTGCTGGTCATCTACGACGACCTTTCGAAGCAGGCCGTCGCCTACCGCCAGCTCTCGCTGCTGCTCAAGCGTCCGCCCGGCCGCGAGGCCTACCCCGGCGACGTCTTCTACCTCCACTCCCGCCTGCTGGAGCGCGCGGTGAAGCTGAGCGACGACAACGGCGCCGGCTCGATCACGGCCCTGCCGATCATCGAGACGCAGGAGGGTGACGTCTCGGCGTACATCCCCACCAACGTGATCTCGATCACCGACGGCCAGATCTACCTCGAGCCCGAGCTGTTCTTCTCCGGCGTGCGCCCGGCCGTGAACGTCGGTATCTCGGTGTCGCGCGTCGGTGGCAACGCCCAGATCAAGGCGATGAAGCAGATCGCCGGCTCGCTCCGTCTCGACCTCGCCAGCTACCGCGAGCTGGAGGCCTTCGCCCAGCTCGGCACCGAGCTGGACAAGGCGACGCAGCGCCAGCTCGACCGCGGCGCCCGCATGGTCGAGCTGCTCAAGCAGCCGCAGTACAAGCCCATGGAGGTCATCGACCAGGTGATCTCGATCTTCGCCGCCAGCAAGGGCCTGATGGACGACCTGCCCGTCTCGTCGGTCACGGCGTTCGAGAAGGGCCTGCTGGAGTACATGCGCGGCCTGGGCAAGGCCGTCCGCGATGAGCTCGCCAGCAAGCGCGACATCAAGGCGGTCGACAAGCCGCTGACCGACGCCATCACGGCGTTCAAGAGCACGTTCAAGGCGAAGTAAGCGGCTCGCTATTCTCAGATCACCCCCGAGCCCCGGCACGAGCCGGGGCTCTTTGCTTGTAATCGCGGTCGCAGCGGCCTTTATGAGAATCCGGGAGTTTGCTCTTGCGGTTCCTCCGAAATCGGAGAGAATCGCCGAGTCGATCCTCCCGCCCTGCTCGCAGGATGAGGAGCGCGCCGCACCCACAGCGGCCACCCACCAGGAACTGTTCAACAGGAGAAACCCATGAACACCCGCACGCTGTCGATCGCTCTCTGCGCTGGCCTGCTCCTCTCGGTCCCCGCGCTGGCGGCCGATGTGCCCGAGGTTGAGCCCAACGACACCAAGGCAACCGCCACGCCGGCCACGCTCGCCGTGGGCGACCGCGTGACGGGCACGACCACCGGCACATCAACCACGGTGGCGGGCATCGCCTCGGCCGACAACTTCCTCATCACCGTTGCGCCGGCGCCGCGGGCGATCTACCGCTACACCATGACGCTGACCACCGGCGGAACGGCCGGGCACACCGCGACGCTCCGCGGCCTGACGCAGACCGCCGCCGGTGTGATCAACGCCGGCACAGACGCCACCGCGCAGACTTCGTACACGCAGGCCGACACGAGCAGGCTGATCGCCTGGTACGGCTTTGGGTATCAGGAGCAGCTCTACTACCGCGTGACGGGCGCAACCGCGACGACCGCGCCCTACTCGGCGGTGCTGGCGCGGACGACGATCACCCCGTCGGTGCTCGGAACGAACCTGCCCCCGGCGGAGTACTCGATCCGCGCGACGATGACCGGCTCGACCACCGACCCGGAGATCTGGGTCTACAACCGCGACACGCTCCAGCCGATCGACGGGTTCAACAACGACGACACGCTGGCGGGCACCGTCGGCGGCAGCGGGCTCTTCTCCACGCTCACGCGCACGTTCGCGGCGGGGCGCTACCTGCTGGCGGTGAGCGACTACAACCTGCAGAACAACCTCCCCAGCCCCCCCGACGAGAACGGGCGCGGCGAGACGGTGATGGACTTCTCCAACATCCTGACCGCCAGCGACCGCGAGGGCGCGTGGACGGCCAACATCGAGTGGCGCACCGGCGGGCCCATCGGCCCCGCCTCGGCCAGCGCTTCGGTCTCACAGACCGGTGACTTCGAGGTGCTGTTCATCGCGTTCGACGTCGGCACGGTGCCGCCGGCGTGCGCGGCGGACATCGGCATCGCGGGCGGTGTACCGGGCCAGGACGGCCAGCTCGACAACAACGACTTCATCGTCTTCATCGATTACTTCTTCGCGCAGAACCCACTCGCCGACCGCGGCGTGACCGGTGGTGTGCCCGGCACCGACGGTGTCTGGGACAACAACGACTTCATCGTGTTCATCGATCAGTTCTTCGCAGGGTGCTGAGCCCGGCCGCGTCGCAGCGATCCGCCATGACGCGCGAGCTCCCGTGTCGCGGGGCATCGGTACGTTGAGGGCAAAGCAAGGCACGAACGGCTCACCGGTTTCACGGCAAGCCCCGGCCCGGAGCCGGGGCTTGTTCATTCCGGCTTCATCCACAACACAGGAACTTCCCAGGAATTGTCGCTGAAATGCGCCTTTCGCCCACCGCGGCCTTGCGGAACACCCGTTCAGTGGTACATTCAGCCAATGAACCAAGCAGCCGCCCGATCTTCACCCCCCGTTGCGGCACGTTGCCGCCCTCATTCTGCTGCGTCACTCGCGGCGCTTGCCTGGTTGGCGGCCGCGGCGTCAACCGCTACAGCGCAGGTGAGCGCGCTGGTCATTCAATACCAGGCCGTTTATCAGCAGACCTCCGCCGCCGCGCCCACATCGACATCGAGCCACCAGGTGAGCGCCTACATCAGTTTCGATACCGGCAACATGCCCACGATCGACGACGTCCGTGTTGCCAAACCCAACGGCAGCCTGGTCTCGACCTCCAGCGCGGGCTCGTTCTACACCACGCCGTTCTTCAACTACTCCACGCGCGAAGCGCTGATGGCAGCGTGGCCAAACGGCCCGTATACGTTCACCGTCGCCGTGCTGGACGAGAACGACGACATCGTCGAGACCAACTACATTCTCCAGCAGCCCTCCGGCGCGGGCGCGTGGCCCAGCGTGATCCCCGCGTTCTCCGCCGCGTCGTACAACGCTCTTCAGGGGATGAACCCTGCGCAGCCGCTCACGCTCGCGGTGAACGCCTTCGCGATCGCTCCACCCGCCAACACGCAGATGAACGGGCTGACCATCAATCAGCGATTCGGAGCAGCGCAGGGGCCCGGTGTTTTCTCGGGCCTGGCCGTCGGAGGGACACCCGTCTTCACAAAGACGGTCCCCGCCAACACCCTCCAGCCGAACACCGACTACTACGCAAGCTGGATCTTCGAGCCCCGTATCCAGCAGAGCCCGCCCCCCGCAGGCGTCCCTTACAACCACATGGCCTTCGGCAACATCACCCGCGTCGCCTTCCGCACCGGCAACGCCGTCGCGTGCCCGGCAGACATTGGAGCACAGGGCGGCGCACCCGGGTCAGACGGCCACCTCGACAACAACGACTTCATCGTCTTCATCGATTACTTCTTCGCGCAGAATCCACTCGCGGACCGCGGCGTGACCGGTGGTGTGCCCGGCACCGACGGTGTCTGGGACAACAACGACTTCATCGTGTTCATTGATCAGTTCTTCGCCGGGTGCTGAAACGGCAGCAAGCGCAGCGGCGGCGACGCAGCGGCGGTTCGTGCGTCCGAGAACGGTTGTCCGTACGGGACGCAAACATTCGGCAAAGTGGGTGGCGAGCACAGCCGCCTTGGTGTAAATTGAAGGGTTGCCGGACCATCCGGTTCGGCCGAGGGAGGTACGCCTGTGCACGTGATCGCGATCACTCTGTTTTCCTGCGCACTCTTGGGAGCGGCAGCTGCACAAGCCCAGTTGATCCGTCCGGATTCCGCGACGGCAACAAGCACGTTCAGCAGCAGCTACAGCGTCAACAACACCATCAATGGTTCGGGCCTGCCGGCGGGCTTCACGCTCACAGATGCCCACGCGACCTACGCGGTAAACAACCACTGGACCACGCAGGCCGGGCACACCATCGGTGAGTCGGCGACGTTTACCTTTAACACAGCCCAGACCCTCGGCGCGTTCCACATGTGGAACCACCGGTCAAACGGCATCGCCTCAAACGCCTACTACGAGCCCGTGCTGTTCGACCTGGTGATCTATGACGGGCCCAACGGCACCGGCGCGACACTCGGCACCTTCGCCAACATCCCGGCGCTGCCAAACGTGGCGACCGCTCAGACCATGCCCTTCAAAGTCACCGAAGGGGTGCGCTCGGTCAAGTTCATCGTTCGCGCCACCGAGAACGGCAACATCTCACCCTACACGGGTCTTGCCGAGGTCGCGTTCGGGCCCTGCGTGCCTGTTGAAGTCCGGCCCGCCGGCCGGCCGGTGTCGGTCGCGGCCTGCCCGGCGGAGCCCGCATCGTTCGCCGTCGTGCCTTACGGGTCCGGCAACTTCTCTTACCGCTGGCAGTGGCGAGACCAGGACGCCTCCGCCTGGATGGATGTGAACGAGGGAGCCAACAGCGCAGGGGCGACGGCCTTTACCGCCGTCGGCGCGACGGCGCAGGGCGTCGTCGCGTTCCCCTCTGGCGTTTGGTCAGTAAGCGACAACGTCTCGTTCCGGGTGATCGTCAGCAACCCGTGCAGCGAGGTGCCAACCGCGCCCGTCCGCCTGGCGATCGACCCCGCCGACGTCGGCACCGTCGGCGGCACCCCCGGCCGCGACCATGTCTACGACAACAACGACTTCATCGTCTTCATCGACTACTTCTTCTCCGGCAACCCGCTCGCCGACGTCGGCAGCACGGGCGGCGTGTTCGGTGCTGACGGCGCGTTCGACAACAACGACTTTGTGGCATTCATCAACGAGTTCTTCAACGGCTGCTGATCCTGCCCGGGCGGCGCCTCCTCCGCAGCGGCTCCGCCGTGCAGTCGGGCCGCCGTTGCGGTAGACTCGCCCGACGCACCGTGTCCACCAACCCCCCTTCATCCTCACTTTCGACCCGCACAACCACGCGGCTGCTCGATGCACTCAAGGACCATGCCAACGAGCCGGCGTGGGGACAGGTGGATGCACGGTACAGACCGGTGGTCGCCGGGCTCGCCCGGCGTCTGGGGGCGACATCCGCGGAGGCGGAGGAGGTTGCCCAACAGACCCTGGCCGAGTTTGTGCAGGCCTACCGGCTGGGTCGGTACGACCGCGGCAAGGGGCGGCTGAGCTCGTGGATCCTCGGCATCGCACGGAACACCACGCTCGCGCTTGTGCGCAGGCGCCGGCGTGAAGGAGTGGGGGGCCAGGGCGGTGACGTGGCAGCCGACCCATCGATCGTTGACGCGACGGACGAGGCCACGCTGCGCCGCGTCTGGACCGACGAGCGCGACCGCGTGATCCTGCTGAAGGCGCTCGGAACGCTCCGCGACGAGTCTTCGATCGACGACCGCACGCTGACGGCCTTCGAACTGGTCGCCCTGCGGGGCGTGCCCGCGGCAGAGGTGGCAGCGCAGTGCGGCATGAGCGTCGATCAGGTCTACGTCGCCCGCAGCCGGGTCACCAAGAGCCTGCGGGCCGAGGTGCAGCAGATGACCGAGGCGTTCGAGGAGGACGCGTGAGCACCCAGACGCCCGCTGGTGATGGCGCGTGCCTCGACGAAGGGGCGGTGCTCAGGCTGGCGCACGGCGGCGGCGATCCCACCGGCGCGGAGGCCGCGCACCTGGCGTCTTGCGACAGTTGCCGCGCCCGCGTGGACGAAGAGCGGCGAGAGGCGGAGTTCCTCGGGCGTGCCCGTGGCCTGCTCGGCGACGACCTGGGGCCGATCGGTGCGCCGCGCCTGGCGGGGTACAGGCCGCTGGGTGTGATCAGCACCGGTGCGCAGGGGGTGGTCTACCAGGCGCGCCAGGAGTCAACGCAGCGCATCGTCGCGATCAAGGTGCTCGCGGCCGAGGGGGTGGGCTCCAAGACCGGCGGCGATGAAGCCTCGGGCGACGGGCACGGCACGGCCTCGGCCACGCGCCGCCGGATGCGCGCGGAGCGCGAGGTTGAGATCATCGCTCGCCTGCGCCACCCGAACATCGTGGCGGTGCACGAGTCTCGCACGATCGGCGCCGACAAGGCCGGCGCGGGCGGGCGCGTCGCCCTGGTGATGGAGTATGTTGACGGCGTCCCGCTCGACCAGTGGAAGCCGCCGGGCGCCGCGAGCGAGGGTGACCGGCTGCGGGCCGTGCTGCGCGTGTTCGTCGCGGTCTGCGCCGGCGTGCACCACGCGCACCTCAGCGGCGTGATCCACCGCGACCTCAAGCCCGACAACATCCTCGTCACCGCCGACGGCCGGCCGGTGGTGCTCGACTTCGGCATCGCCAAGCTGAACGCGGTGGGGGGCGGTCCGGGCCTCCGCACGACCGCGACGGGTGACTTCGCGGGGACGCCCGCCTACGCCTCGCCCGAACAGGTATCGGGCAAGCCGGAAGAGATCAACGCGCTGACCGACGTCTACTCGCTGGGTGTGATCCTCTACCGGTTGGTGTGCCACGCGCTGCCTTACGACCTCGGTGAATCGATCTTCGAGGCGGCGCGGGTTATCCACACCGTCGAGCCCGAGCCGCCGCGCCGCCGCGACCCGGCGATCCCCGTTGATCTTGAGGCCGTCATCATGCGGGCGCTGCGGAAGGAGAAAGAGCGGCGATACCAATCGGCGGCCGCGCTCGGCCAGGACGTCGAGCGGTTCCTCGCCGGCGAGCCTGTCGAGGCGCGGAGCGAGAGCGGGTGGTACCTTCTGCGCAAGGCCGTGATGGTCAACCGTCGCCGGCTGGGTCTCGCCGGTGCTGCGGCGGTACTCGTGATCGCCGCCGGAGTCACCGTCGCGCTGAGCCTCGCCAGCGCGAGCTCCTCCGCAAGGCTGGCGGACGTGCGCAAGGAGCAGGCACGCGCCGAGCACGTGCGGGCGCGCGCCGTGACGGAGCTGCTCCGCGAGGCGATGCCGAACGTTGACCCGCAGCGCCCCGAGCTGAGCTTCGTGATCGGTAAGGGGCTCAGCAGGCTCTACTTCAGGCTCGAGACGGGCGCCTTCGCCGACGACCGGGAGGTCGATCAGGAAATCCGACGCCTCTGGGCCGGCGTCTACACCGGATTCGGTGGCAAGGCGGCGACGCAGGTGGAGTATGCGGAGGTTTCGCTCCGCCACGGGCTCGTCCGCCTGCGCGAGGAACACAAGGGCGAGGCCGGTCACCCGGAGATCGCCTCTTCGCTCCATCAACTCGCGGCCGTGCTGCTGGTGCGCAACCGCTTCAGCGAGGCGGAGAAAGTGTGCCGCGAGGCGCTGGCGATGCGCGAGCGCCTGCTGGGGGGCGGCAGCCTCTTCACCTGCGAGTCGCGAGCGCTGCTTGCGCGCGTGCTCATCGCGCGCGGCGACCGCGGTAGTGCCGAAGCCCAGGCCGACGCTTCCCTCGCCGGGCTCTCCTTACTCCCTCCCCCCGACGCCGGGCTGCTCGTCGCCTCGATGAAGGCGCTCAAGGCCAGGCTGCGGCTGGACGAGCACAGGTTTGCAGACGCCGAGCCCCTGCTGCAGGACGCCCTGGCGCGCCGCCTACGAGCGCTGCCGCCGGACGATCCCGAGGTGATGGCCTCACTCGCCGACGCCGCAGAGCTGGCCGAGTTTGCGCCACAGCTTGACCTGAGCCAGCGTATCAAGAGCGCCTGGTGCGAACCCGGCGGCGAAGCCGACGGGCCCGCCGTCGCCGCCGCGGTGCGGCACGACATCCCCATCATCCGCGAGCCGACGCGCGGCAACTACATGACCGCCGTAGCCTCGGGGCGGACCGACGCGCTGGGCCGCCTCTTGATCCTCCAGGAAGAACTGCTCGGCAAGAACAGCGTCTACCTCGTGGGAACCCTGCTGATGCAAGTCGAGGCGGCAACGGGCGAGGCGAAGCTCGAAGACCGCTCCGCCGCGGCCCTGCGAGCCGCCGATATCGTCAGAGACCACCTCGGTCCGAACCACTTCGCTGAGCTGGTCTGCATCCAGGACGCGGCCGTTGCGCTGGTGTTCGCCGGTCACAACGACCGCGCCGTTGACCTCGCACGCCGGTCGTGCCAGGTCTGGGACGCGATCCCAGACTACTCGCGCGACAAGCTGATGGCCGCGAACGCCCACCGCTACCTGCTCTGGTTCCTCTCGCTCGCCGGCAGGGATCAAGAAGCCGTTGACGAGGCGCACCGCACCATCGCCATGCTCACATCGGCCGTCGGCCCCGACCACCACACCGTCGGCTTCTGCGAGGGCGTGCTGGCCTTCTCGCTCTGCAACCTCGGCGACTCCGCGGCCGCCGACGCCCACTCTCGCCGAGCGCTCGAGATTGTTACCGCGTCGGTCGCCACGCCGAAGGACCAGCTGGCCCACGTCCGGTTCATGCGTGGGCACATCCTCTTCCAGACGCAGCCCCAGCGTCGCGACGAGGCCCGTGCGATCCTTCAGCAGGCATGGGACGACTACTACTACGCCGTCGGCCGTACCTACGTCGGCCAGACCGTGCTGATCCAGGACCTTGTTGATATCTGCACCAAGGCGCACGACGAAGAGGGCGCAAACCTGTGGCGCAGCCGCATGCCGCTGGCCCCCGCCCATCTCACGCAACCCGGGCCTTGACGCGGGCCGCCCCGCCGTGCCGCCCCTCGACCACGCGAAAAGCCCCGGGCGTCAAGCGCCCGGGGCTCGTCAGTCTCAGATCCTGGGGGCACGCAGCGAGATCAGCACCCGGCGAAGAACTGGTCGATGAAGACGATGAAGTCGTTGTTGTCGAACTGCCCGTCCGCGCCGGCGACGCCGCCCTGCATGCCCTTGTCGGCGATCGGGTTCTGGTTGAAGAAGTAGTTGATGAAGACCACGAAGTCGTTGTTGTCGAGCACACCGTCCGCCCCGGCGACGCCGCCCTGGCTGCCAACGTCCGCCGGGCCGCAGCCCAGGGGCAGGTTGTAGCGCAGGTTCAGCGTGACCGTGTGGGCGGCCGTGTCGGGGTTGGTCGCGCCGAACTCGGTCGTGCCCAGCGCCGCGGTGCCGGTGCCGGCGACGTAGGGAACCGCGGCGACGTAATAGGTGCCTGCGGCGAGAGCGTTGTCGCGACCGTTGCGGGGCTGCGAGTTGCCGATGGCCGCACGCGGGCCGACTGCGCCGAAGCTCAGCTGCGAGAGCGTGCCAGACCCGTCGTCGTCGTCAAAGGCCAGGCGCTGGCCCGCGTTGGCCGGGTCACCGCCGTAGAGCCCGATGATCGTGTCAAACAGCGGCGTCGTCCCCTCGGTGTCGATGTCAAGGAACGTGCCCGCCGCGGCGCTGACGACGCCCGGCAGCTGGAACTTGAACCACGCGGGCTGGCCCACGGGCATCGCCGAGACCGCCGTCGAAACGGTCTCGCTCCCGTTGGGCGTCGCGTGCAGCATCCCAAAGTCGTACGCGCCCGGGCCCTGCGCGTCGGAGAAGAGCTCGATCTTCAGGCCGTTCCAGATGTTGTCGGGCGAGAAGGTCGCGTTGTCGACGCTCTCGTAGGCGGTGGCCCAGTACTTGATGCCGAAGTACGACTCGTTGGCACCGGTTGGGACGTTCCGCGTCAGCTTGCCCCACGAATCGTTGCCGGCGATGGGGATGTCCATCGACACGTACCCGGTCGACGACGTCGCGAACGGCAGGGTGATCGTCAGGTCGTCGGTGCTCACAAACGGCTGCAGGTCGTTGGGCGAGAGCAGCACGCTCTCGTACCGCTGCAGACGCAGACGGGCCTGGCCCGCCTCGTTCGGGCCGGCCGCCTCGCCCACAGTGCTCACGGCGTTGAGCGTGACGTACCCCGTTACGCGGACGTGCTTGATGCGCGTCGCGTTGGCGGGCTGCTGGAGCGGGTCGATGAACGACCCGGTGAACGCGCCGCCGTGCCCGAGCGTGTCGTTGGAGCGGACGCCGTACCGGGTCGTTGTGCCGACGGTGCCGGTGAGCGGGGGCGTAGTCGCCAGGCTCGGAGGGGTATCGTCGAACTTGATCGTCAGGTTCGTCCAGGTCGCGTCGGGCGTGGGGCCCGTGTCGGCGGCGTTATCGTCGAACTGCTCGAAGAACTCAAGCTCGTAGTGGCCCGGGTCAAACATCGTGCAGGCGCTGAACTGCCCGTTGAAGTTCATGCTCTGGGGCACCGGCAGCAGCAGCGCATCGGTCACCGTTGCGTTGCCGTTGGCGTCAAACGCCGTCGTGGTGAACGGCTGCGCGACGAACTCGTGCGTGACGATGCTGATGTTCGGGGCCAGGTGCGTCAGCCGGCGGACCCGGATGCACGCCTCGCGCGGGTAGGTGCCGGCCGTGTTACGGTGGAGCGTGCCGCTCAGCAGCAGCTTGTACGCGACGCCCCCGGCAGGAAAGTTGACCGTGGCGGTCGTGTTGCCGGGCGCTCCGGAGAGCTTGTAGCTCGCCTTGTTGCTCAATGAAACGGTGGAAGTGATATCGCCCATCGCGGCGGGTGCGAGCGCTGCGCCGGCGAGCGCGGCGAGTGCCAGTGGTGAAGCAAGTCGGTGAAGGTTGTTCAGCATGTCGAGGCTCCTTGTGTGTCAGGTGATCGGTGGGCGGCACGGCTGTGCACGCCAGCCAAGTCCATGCGCCGTTCCCGGGTCGGGCGGCTAATCTGGGAAAGACCGCCCGGTCGGGCTCAGGAGCAAGCCACCGTTCAGGCTTTTGCCGAATGGCCGTAGGGACATGCCTTGTCGCGCGTAGGAAGCCACGGTGCTTCGCAGAATCAGCCCGCCCCCACCGCCCCGCCGCGGGTAGATGCTGCTTTTTGGGGTTTTTGCTTGTTGATTCTGTCAGAGTGGGGTAGTTTCTGGCATAGATGCAGCAGACGCCCCCCGCGGGGCAGGAGATCAACCATGCGCCCACTTCTGTGCACCTTGGCCCCTGTCCTGCTCGCCGCGTCGATCGCCGGCGCGCAGCAGCACCCGTTTGAGCTTGTGGTCACCGTCTCACCCCCCGGCAGCAACACAAACCCCGCTTCCTGGCAGCCCGTGCAGCGCTTCGGCTTCGCCGACACCGGCGCGGCACCGACCCCGCTGGACGACATCCCCACGACCGAGGTCTTCGACCCCGCCGGCGTCGTGTTCCGCACCAGCACCGACCTGTTCGTCGGCAACCGGCACGGCAATACCGGTGGTCAGGGCAGCATCTCCCGCTTCACCCTCTCAAGCAACGGGCTCGTGGCGACCGCCAACGGCAACTTCACCACGCCCGGCATGATCGGCGTGCACGAACTGGCGATCAGCCCGACAACCGGCGAGCTCTTCGCCGCGACGGTGTTCGACGGCATCTACCGCTTCGCATTCGACGGTACCGGCCAGCCCGTCTACAACGGGCACATCGCCCCCGGCGTCCCGATGCGCGGCGTGCTGATCCACCCCAACGGCCGCTTCATCTACAGCACCAGCTTCAGCAACATCATCCGCGTCTACCACATCGAGAACGACAACTCGGTCACCACGCTCGCGCCGATCGCCGTGCCAGGCGCATCGAGCCTGCACTTTTTCTGTCTAGGCCCGTCAGGCGACGAGCTCTACGTCGGCGATATTTTCTCCAACAAGGTCTTCCGTTACAGCCTTCTGCCCGGCGGCGAGCTCGTCGCCAAGCCCGCCATCGACAGCCCCGCCCCGATCGACCTCGCCTTCAGCGCCGACGGGCAGGAGATGTTCGTGGGCAACCACTTCCAGGGCGGCATCACCCGATACGCCTACCAGCCGGGCACCGATTCCTGGACACAGTCGGGCACGATCAGCACGCCCAGCATGGGCGGCTTCGCCACCTACGTGCGCCCGCCCTGCGGCAACACCGACGTCGGCAAGCAGGGCGGCGTCCGCGGTTCCGACGGCCTCCTGAACAACAACGACTTCGTCGTCTTCATCGACCTCTTCTTCGAGCACGACCCGCGGGCCGACTTCGGCAGCCAGGGCGGCGTGGCCGGGTCAGACGGCCAGTGGGACAACAACGACTTCGTCGTCTACATCGACGAGTTCTTCTTCGGTTGCTTCTGACCACAAGGCCCTCTGGAGTGTCTCAGGTGAACCCTTCGCTCGCTCTTGTCGCGATCCTCGCTTGCGGCCATGCGGCCGTCGCACAGAACATTGTTGTCAACGGCGGATTTGAATTGCCCGTAGTCTCCAGCGGATGGACGCAGCGGCTCCCCGGCACAGTCTTCGAGTCATGGACCGTCGACAACACAGGGCAGGGCATCGCGCAGGTCGCGTCGTTCGGCAACCCGATGGCCGTCGAGGGCGCACAGTCAGTCGAGCTCAACTTCTATCAGGCGTGCGGCATCTCGCAGACGGTCCCGACAGTCAGCGGCGGGCACTACCGGCTCACGTTCTTCCTCGCGGGGCAGCTCAACGCCGGCCCAAACGTCAAGCACATGCGCATCGACTGGGAAGGCGCCGAAGTCGCGACCGTTACCTGGGACCGCGCCGCCACCGGCGGCGCCTGGCAGCCGCACGCCTTCAACCTGACCGCCAGCGGCCCGTCGACCACGCTGCACTTCTTCGGGCTTGAGAACGTTGACGGCGGCCCGTACCTCGACGCCGTCTCGCTCGTCCCCCTCTGCAGCCCCGCGGACCTCGGCTCAACCGGAGGCGTGCACCAGCCAGACGGCGCTCTCGACAACAACGACTTCATCGCCTTTATCGACTACTTCTTCGCGGGCGACCCGATCGCCGACATGGGGAGTCAAGGCGGCATCGCGCCGGGAGACGGCTTGTTCAACAACAACGACTTCATCGTCTTCATCGACCGGTTCTTCGCCGGCTGTGGCTGACAAGCCGGCGACCTCGGCTACCCTTGCGCATGCCGCTCCACCGCTCAAACAAGCACCGGATCATCGCTGGGGTCTGCGGGGGGATCGCCGATTGGCTGGGCTGGGACCCAACGCTGGTCCGCGTCGGCTACGTTCTGCTGAGCGTCCTCTCGGCCGCTTTCCCAGGGATCATCGTCTACATCGTGCTGTGGATCATCGCGCCCAAGAGCGCAAGCTGAGCATGCGATGACCCTCCGACCCGCCGTCTTTGTCGACCGCGACGACACGATCCTCGATACCGCCGCCGCGACGCGCTCCGATCCTGTTCCCGGCGATCTCTACGACCCATCGCGCGCAGCGCTCATCGCAGGGTCGGCGGGTGCCCTGCTGCGACTCAAGCGGGCGGGCTTCGCCGTCGTGGTCTATACCAGCCAGGGGGGCATCGCACGCGGCAGCGGCACGCTCCGCGACTGCGAGTCCGTCAACGACGCCATGCGCCGGCTGCTCGCCGATGCGACCGATGACCCGCGTCTGCTCAGCGCTGTCTACTTCTGTCCATTCCATCCAAACGGATCAGTCGCGCCGTACAACCGCGAGCACCCCTGGCGCAAGCCGGGCCCCGGAATGGTGAGTTCCGCCGCCCGGGAACTCGGGCTCAGCCTCGCGCAGTCCTGGGCGATCGGCGATAAGCCACGCGACCTTGAGGCCGCCGTGGCCGCCGGGGTCGACACCGCCCGCACCATCCTCGTCGGCACATCCGGCGAAGCGGCCGCCCGCTGCCGCGACCTCGCCGCCGCGGCCGCGATTGTCACCGGTTGAAACCCGAGGGCAAATCTGTACGCTTGCCCACTTGGCGAGCACCGCTCCAACCCCCGTTCAGCCCCCGCCGCCCCGGGTGCTCATCTACCTGCCGACATGGCTCGGTGACACGGTGATGGCTACGCCCGCGATCGACCTCATCCGGCACGCGCTTCCACGGAGCGTCCTGATCGCCCTGGGCCGTCCGGGGATGAAGGAACTGCTCTCAGGGCTCGAGTGGCTCGACGACGTCGTAATCGCCGACGGGCGCAGCACGCTCGGTCCCGCGAAGGTTGCCGCCCGCCTGCGCGCCATGCGGATCGACGCCGCCCTCCTTCTGCCAAACTCCTTCTCAAGTGCGCTCACCGTCCGACTGGCGGGCATCGAGCGCCGTGTCGGCTACGACCGCGACGGCCGCGGCGCGTTCCTGACGCACAAGCTCGAGCCGCTCAAACGCCCTGCGCCACACAAGGGGTACCAGCCCGTCAGCGCCGTCGACTATTACCTCGCCGCGGCACGCCTCTTTCTTCAGGCACTCCACGCGACCCCCGCCCAGGAGCCCGACCCGCGCCTCACACTTGTCGCCACACGCTCCGACGAGGCCGCGGCCGATGATGTGCTGGGCAAGGGGGGCATCAAGCCCGGCGAACCCTTCGCCCTGCTCAACCCCGGCGGCAACAACCCGGCAAAGCGGTGGCCGGTCGAACGCTTCGCAGCGCTCGCCCACCACCTGGTCAGTCACCACCGTCTCAAGGTCGCGATCAACGGGTCACCCGCCGAGACCGAACTGGTCGACACGATCCAGCAGGCCATCGAGCTCAACCACCCCGAGGACGGCGACCGTGTCGTCTGCCTGCCCGAACTCGGCGGCACGATCGGCAGCCTCAAGGCCACCGTTCGGCGGGCGCGCGTGATGGTGACCAACGACACCGGCCCCCGCCACATCGCCGCCGCGTTCAACACGCCCGCCGTTGCGCTGTTCGGCCCGACCGACCCCCGCTGGACAACGCTCCCACCTTCGTTCACCGCCAAGGGTGCACCGCGCGAGATCGTGCTCGTCGCCGACCCGACACTGCCGCCAGAAGAGGTCGCCGACGACCACCCCAGCCGCTGCGCGATCGAGGGGATCTCCCTGCAGCAGGTGGTCGAGGCGGTGGACCGAGTGCTCGCTGAATAGCCGAGCGCGGGGGGGGCGGGGGGGCGGGGGGGCGGTGCGGCTGGGGGGCGGAGGCTGGCCCGCCGCCGATCGATCAGATGAAGTTCTCGGGCACCTCGATCGCTTCGTGAAGCGGGCGCACCGGCAGCATCTGGAACGCCGACTCAACCGCACGCTCTGTCACCACGGTGAGCGCAGGGAAAAAGACCGCAAGGCTCTCGTGCGGGAAGGGGTCCTGCGCAGCCAGGATCGCGCGCTTGCCAACCCGGGCCGGCAGGCGAGAGGCGCCACTCACCGTGCTCGCCGCCGGCGTGATCAACTCCTCACCCGCAAGCACGCTCAGGCCAGCGGTGGCCACAACGGCTATCACGGCCGCCACAGTCGCCGCACCAACGGCTCTGGAGAGCGATCCGGTCACACGCGGAAGTGTCATGCGGTTCACGGGTCCTCCCTTCAATGCCGTCAGCGCGGGTCACCCTTGAAGATGCGCACGCCCCCTTGTCCCGTCACAACTCCGCCGGGCCTTGCGCCCGCTTCACAATCACAGCCGCTGCGTACTTTCCTACCCTGTCTTATGCGTGAGCAGGCCTTGCTGGCCCACATCGCCGCCAGGACCGCGCCCCATCCGCTTGTCATGATCGGCCCGGGGGATGACTGCGCGGTCGTCGCATCCGCCGGCGACTGCCCACTGCTCGTCACCACCGACCAGGTCATCGCCGGACGGCATTTCCGCGAGGGTGAAGACCTCACCCTTGTCGCGCGTAAGGCCGTCTGCCGCTCCCTCAGCGACATCGCCGCCATGGCCGGAACGCCGCGCTGGGCCGTCGCCACCGGTGCGATCCCCGCCGGCATGTCGCAGCTTGACGCCCAGACTCTGACCGATGCGCTGCACGCAACCGCCGGTGCGTTCAACTGCCCGATCGTCGGGGGCGACATCGCTGCCACCGACGGACCCCTGGTCATCACCGTCACCATCGCCGGCACACCCCACACCACCCGCGGCCCGGTGCTTCGTTCAACCGCCCAGCCCGGCGACCACCTCTATGTGACCGGCGCACTCGGCGGCAGCCTTCCATCCCGGCGTCACCTCACCTTCACCCCGCGCCTGATCGAAGCGCAATGGCTCGCCACACTCCTCGGCAATGATCTCCACGCCATGATGGACCTCTCCGACGGCCTGGGCATCGACAGCGCACGCCTAGCGACCGCCTCCGGTGTGACAATCGCGATCGACGCGCCCCGGCTCCCCCGCCACGAGCACGTGGCCGATTGGCGGGCGGCAATGGGTGACGGCGAGGACTACGAACTGCTCTTCACCGCCTCCGCAGGTGCCCCGGTGCCGCCGCGGTGCCCACCCACCGGCACGGCGATCACCCTTGTCGGCACGGTCACCGTTCATGGGGCGGGCATCGGTGCTCCCCGCTGCACCGTCACCGACGCCGCCGGCAAATCGCACGACGCCGCCACACTCGGCTGGGAGCACCGATCGTGACCAGACCCCAAGAGCCGGCCCGCCTGGCCCTGACCACCTTCTCCGCCGATGACACCGTCGCCGTCGGTGAGAAGCTCGCCGCCGCGCTCCGGCCGGGTGATGTGCTGCTGCTGGAGGGTGACCTCGGAGCCGGCAAGACGCACCTCGTCCGCGGGCTTGCCAAAGGCCTGCATCTGGATGAATCGCAGGTCTGCAGCCCAACCTTCGTGCTGATGAACATCTACCGCGCGATCGGTTCGCACACGCTCATCCACCTCGACGCCTACCGGCTCAGCGGCGGCGACGACCTCGACGCGATCGGCTTTGACGCGGCGACCGCCCGTCCATGCATCGTTGCGATCGAATGGCCCAGCCGCCTGGGCGAACGCCTCGCCGGGTTTGATGCGGCCCGAACGCTGACGCTCCACCTCACCCACGCCGGCGAGGATGTCCGTCACCTCACCATCGACGCGCCCGCCGCGTTCCGCGCCCGGCCCCGCTTCGCCCCGTTGCTGGCCCGCGCCGGCGAGCACACCGCCACCACCTGCCCGATCACCGGCAAGCACGTCCCCGCCGACAGCCCCACATGGCCCTTCGCCAGCGAGCAGGCAAGGCTGGCCGACCTGCACCGGTGGTTGACCGGTGGGTACTCGGTTTCAAGGGAGTTGAGCGAGGACGATGCGGAAGAGACCTGACACAGGAAGGAAAGGGGAGGTCTCCTCCTGTCTTCCACCCCGTCACTCCCCGTCCCCCTCCCCCTCACGCCAAGCCAACCACCCGTCCGATACCATCCTCCAGCATGGACGCTCAACCCCTTCTCACGTTGGCCCAGACCACCGCTCCCTCCTCCTCAGGCGGCGCGGTCATGGACCTCTTCCTCAAATCGTTCGACGCCTTCACCATCCTGCTGCTGCTCGCCTCCCTCTTTGCGGTGACGATCATCATCAAGGCCTTGATCGAGGTTTCGGCGCGGAACATCGCCCCCTCCGAGAGCGAGGGCGCCATCCGCCGCACCCTGCAGGACCGCAACACCGCCGGGCTCGAGGCCCTGCTGCAGCGCGACACATCCTTCTACGGGCACGTGCTCAGGGCCGCCCACGCCTGCCCCGGCGAACGGGCCGCCATCCGCAACGCCGCCGAACTGGCCGCCAGCGAGCAGTGCTCGCGCTGGTTCCGCAAGATCGAGCCGCTCAACGTGATCGGCAACATCGGGCCGCTGCTGGGTCTGGCGGGCACGGTCTACGGCATGGTCATGGCCTTCAGCGCCCTGCAGACCACCGCCGGGAACGCCACCCCCGCGGACCTTTCCGGCGGCATCGCCAAGGCCCTCTTCCACACACTCCTCGGCCTGATGGTCGCCCTCCCCGCCCTGCTGGTCTTCGGCTTGTACCGCAGCAAGATTGACGGGCTCTGCACCCGCGCCATGGCCGTCAGCGCCGAACTGGTCGAAGGCTACTGCGAACTCCGCGACCCCGCCCCGACCGCACCCGCTCCTAACGCGTTTACCGCCTTCAACAAACCGAGTTAACCACAGAGGCACAGAGACACAGAGAAAGGTGCGGAGTGCGCAGTGGAAGCGCACCCAGTATGCGGATTCGATCCGCTGAACCACAATCGGATTCGCGCCACCGGCCATTCCTCTCTCCATGCCTTAACCCGTGCTCGTCTGTGTATGTTCGTGGTCCTTCCCTTGAATCTCTCTGTGCCTCTGTGCCTCTGTGTCTCTGTGGTAAGAAGACTCCGCCTTTGAGAACAGCTTGAGACGCTACCGCTCAATCCTGTCGTCCAGCCTCGGCGCTGAGCCGATCAACGTCACCCCGCTGATCGACGTGGTGATGTGCCTCATCATCTTCTTCCTCATCGTCGGCAAGCTCGCCGCCAACGAGAAGGCCCGCATCCACCTCCCCGGCACCAGCATCGGGCAGGTGGCCGAGCGGCAGGACGCTGTCGTCGTCTCCATCGCGCGCGACGCGACGACCGCTGGCAAGCCGATCGCCCTCATCAGCGTCGACGGCCAGCTCGCCAAGGACGGCGAGGACCTCATCCGCCTGCTGCAGGCACGCCTCGAACGCCAGTCCACCGTCACCGCGCGCCTCGCCCGCAGCGAACCGCAGCCGATCTCGCGCGGCAAGGTCACCGTCCGCGCCGACAAAGACCTCCCCTACGAAGCGGTCGAGCCCGTGCTCACCGCCTGCGCCAAGCTCGGCATCAGCCGCGTTGACTACGCCACCGCCCGCACCGACCTTGTCCCCGGGGGTGCCCAGTGAGCAGCTCACCCGTTTCCCTCCGGGTGCCACCACCCTTGGCTCTGCAAGGGTGGTGCTCTGCGCTCCCGAATCGGGAGGCAACCCGATGAGCAGCACGCCCTCCTTCCGCCGCCGCCGCGCCCTCGACGTCGCCAGCCTGCACTTTGGCCCAAACATGACCCCGATGGTCGACGTGGTGATGGTGATCCTGGTCTTCTTCATGGTCAGCGCTGCCTTCCTCGGGCCCGAGTGGTTGCTCGGCAGCCTCGTGCCGCGCCCCGCTCCAACCGCCGGCAGCGGCAACACCGCCCAGGGGACAGGGCAGGGTCCGAGAGATAACGACCCCCTCTCCACCGCGCCGGTCCGCTTCACCATCGACCTGCGACTCCCCTCCCCCGGTCTCGCCGCAGTCGCAACCGGCGCTGGGCTCACCGATGCGCCGATCGAAGAGGTCGTCGAGGCCCTCAAGGCCAAAGTCGGCGAGCGGTCGCTCACCAGCGTCGAAGTGCTCATCCGCCCCGGCGAGGGCGTGCCCTGGGGCGCGGTCGTCCGCACCCACGAGCTCTGCACCAAGGCGGGCTTTGTGCGCGTGGGACCGAAGACGGGCAAGTGACGCTGCGATCTCCGCTCGCTTGAGCGAGGCCGCTCACATCGTGCACCCGCTGAAGAACATGTCGATGAACACGACAAAGTCGTTGTTGTTGAACTGCCCGTCAGCGCCGGGCACGCCCCCCTGCGAGCCGACGTCGGCCAGCACGTTGCCGTTGAAGAACAGGTCGATGAAGACGACAAAGTCGTTGTTGTCGAGCACACCATCACCGCACCCGGTATAGACGCCGCCCACGCCGCCGACGTCGGCCCCGCCGCACGGGCGGATGATGCGCAGCTCCGCCGGGTTGCTCGGCAGGGTGCCGCAGGAGTTGGTGGCAACGCACCTCAGCCTGGCGACAAGGTCTCCCGGCTGGCCCTGAACGTTGGCAACGGCCAGCGTCTGCAGCGTTGCCCCGCTGACGTCACCCACGCCCGCGAGCGTGCCGTTGGTCAGCGTCGTCCACGTCGAACCGACCAGCCGCTCCCAGCGGTAGGCGGTGATCCCCCCGGCAACGCTGGTCGTCGCCGCGGCGGTGAACGAAGCGCCGCTGGTGCCGCCGGGGCAGACGCGCCTGGTCTGCGGGTGCTGCGTGAAGGCAAACGTCGGCGAAGTGTTGAGCAACACGGCGATGTTGCCCGCCGTCTGGCACGCGACGACGATGTCCGGCTTGCCGTCGCTGTTCATGTCGGCGACCACGATCCCGTTGGGGTTGGCGGCGACGGCGTAGTACGTCGCAGCGCCCAGCGCGCCCGTGCCATCTCCAAGGTGGACCGACACGTTCGACTGGCCCCAGTTTGCAACCGCCACGTCAAGGTGCCCGTCGCCGTTGAAGTCCGCGCAGGCGACGTCCTGCGGCTGGTTGCCCGCGAACGGTCCGGCCAGGGCCGTCATCGTGCCGTCGGTGTTGCTGAGCTGAACGGCCACGCGGTTGGTGAGGCGGAAAGTCACGACGGCGTCGGCCCTTCCATCCTCGTTGAAGTCGCCGCTCGCCGCCTGCCACGGCCCGAAGTAGCCGCCGTTGCTGTGGGTGAGCAGGGCGCCAAAGGTCGGTGCGCCCGTCAACCCCACGGCGCCGCGGATGTTCTGGCCGCCGTAGCTTGGGATGTACATGTCCAGCGTGCCGTCGCCGGTGAAGTCGGCAACCGCCAGGCCGCTGGCGTTGGAGCCGGCAGCGTGACTGGTGTAGGGCTGGAACGTGCCGTCGGCGTTGCCCAGGTGAACGCTGATGGTCCCGCACCCGCAGACCACGGCGACGTCTGGGTTGTTGTCGTGGTTGAAGTCGGCAACCTTGACGTCGAAGGGTTGGCTCGCCGTCGCGTAGAGCACCGGCGCCTGGAACGTGCCGTTCCCGTTGCTGATGATGATCGCCAGCTTGGTGTTGGCCGGGCCGCCGCCGTTGTAGACGACGGCGATGTCGGCGATGCCGTCGTGGTTAAAGTCGGCCACCGCGCAGCCCCGCGGGTTCAGCCCCAGCGAAAAGTTGATCGGCCCGTCGTATGCGCCTGGGGTGACCGCGCTCGCCAGGCGGACCGTAGCGTTGGACCCTGAGAAGTTGGCAGCGACGATGTCGGGTCGGCCGTCGTTGTTGAAGTCGCCCACGCCGACGGAATAAGGGCTGCCGACAGACCAGTACGTCGCTGCGGCGAACGTCGGCGGGCACTGGGCAAGCGCCCGGCCGGGGTGCGCGGCCGAGAGGGCGATAACCACCGAGGCTGCGTAGAGCAGCGAACCGAGCGATTGGGCTTTGGTCATGAAATGAATCTACCGCGCACCCGCCCGCGTGGCGAGGATTCTCCGCCTTTTCGTGGAAAATCCCACCGCGCAGGTTCTCCATTCTTACGCCCCCGCCACCCCAGGTTCACCCGACCTCCAGTCGGCCGGTTCGCAGGACGGAGAGCGGGCCAGATATCCGTTCCTTGGCGGCTCGTCCTTGGTCGCTCACCGCCGCGGAGCCCGGCGGAAACCCGCCGGTGATCCGCGGACTCGAGCGACACAGCCGCCGGGCCCGCGTGGCTTGGCGCTCCCACTTCCGTCGGGAGGCCTCGCCCTGTCGAGCGGCCTGGTGGCGGGGTCCATCCTCCTCCACGGGCCGCTCGTGTTTCTCCGTCCTGCGTCCGCGCCCGCGCCGGTGCGAGTCCTTCAGCACCGGCGCGCTCTGGCCGGGCCGAGGCACGCATCATGCGGGCCAGGGCCGAACCGAAGTCTGTTCACGCTCGCGCGGTCCGTGCGGAGCAACTGCCTTCACTCCCGACTAGCGACTACTCATGAGCACCCCAGCGAGTTGCCGCAGTTGAGGCACTTGTGGCACGTGCCGTTGCGCACCGTGATCGTGCCGCACACGTCGCACGGTGGGCCGTCGCCCGCGTCCTCCATCGCCTTGGTGAACTGCGCGTGCGCCGTTGTCGCCACGCCCGACGCCGCCACCGTGGTGTCGATATCGATGCGCGTCGTCTTGGTCTCAACGTGCACGTGCCGGTGGCCGACGCCCCCCATCGCAAGCGCCTCGCCGCGAGCGGCCGCGCTGGGGGAAGGAGTGCTTGGGGCAGGAGTGGGGGCCGGCTCGCTCAGGCGGGCGACCGCCGCAACCGACGCGTCCTCGGCCGAGCCGCCGCCGGTCGTCACGCCCCGCTTGGGCGCGTTCATCTCGCGGTAGCCGGTGATGAACTGCATCCCCATCCAGCGGAAGATGTAATCCACCAGGCTCTTGGCGAAGGGGATGTCGCTGTTGGTGGTCATGCCGGCCGGCTCGAAACGCTGGTGCGTGAACTTGTTCACCAGCCCTTCGACGGGCACGCCGTACTGCAGCGCGATGCTGGTGCTGGTGCCCAGCGCATCCATCAGCCCGCCGATGGTGGAGCCTTCCTTGGCCATCGTGATGAACAGCTCGCCCGGCATGCCGTCCTCGAACAGGCCGACAGTGAGGTACCCCTCGTGCCCGGCGACGTTGAACTTGTGGGTGATGCTGGCGCGGGTGTCGGGCAGGCGGCGGCGCATCGGACGCTCGACGATCCGCACGACCTCCTCCACCTGCTGCATCACGGTCTGCTCGGCCGCGTCAACACCGGCCGCCGCAAGCTCGGCCGACTCCTTCTTCGACTCGCCCACGTTGGTCGCCGCGTCCATGGTGGTGCTGAGCGGCTGGCTCATCTTGCACCCGTCGCGGTAGAGGGCGTTGGCCTTCAGGCCGAGCTCCCAGCTGAGGCGGTAGGCGGCCTTGATGTCCTCCACCGTCGCGTTGTTGGGCAGGTTGATGGTCTTGCTGATGGCGCCGGTGATGAACGGCTGCGCCGCGGCCATCGCCTTGATGTGCCCCTCGGGCGCGATGAAGCGCGTGCCGTATTTGCCGCAGGGGTTGGCGCAGTCAAAGACCGGCAGGTGCTCGGCCTTGAGGTGCCGCGCACCCTCGAGCGTCTGCCGCCCGCAGATGACGTCGTTGAGCCCGTCGATCTGGGCCTTGCTCAGGCCCATGTGCTTCAGCAGGTTCCAGGACGGGTCGGCGGCGACCGCGTCGGCGTCCACGCCCAGCCGAGCGAGCGCCTCCTCGCCCAGCGCAAACGCGTTGAACGCAAAGACCAGCTCGAACGCGCCGGGGAGCGCCTCGTTGATCTTGCGGATGTCCTCGTCGTTGAGCCCGGCCTTGACCAGCGCCGCCCTGAGGTTGCTGGTGGTGCCGGGGATGGTCACGTCGACCGTCAGCGTGCCCAGCAGGTCGAACATCATCTCGCGGATCTGCTCGCCCGTGTACCCCAGGGCCTCAAGCGCCGGGCGGACCGACGCGTTGGCGATCTTGAAGTACCCGCCCCCGGCGAGCTTCTTGAACTTCACCAGCGCAAAGTCGGGCTCGATGCCCGTGGTGT
>CAYOGE010000044.1:0-27491 GCA_964403525.1 uncultured Phycisphaeraceae bacterium
AGGCAAGCCGAAGGTAATACACTCAACCCGTCCACCGGATCTGGGCAAGCTCAGTTTCAAGTGCTCCACCAACGTATTTGAAGACCCCCCACGATTGGCTCTCATTCCATTCCAACCCCAACGGGTCATACCCCATCGAGTACTCGCCGCCGCAGTAGCGGTAGAGGTCCTGGTCACCCGCGCCGAAGCCGAGCGGGTCGTTCTGCATCCAGCGGCCCTCGCGCGGGTCGTAGACGCGGTGACGCACGTGGTACTTCTGCGGGTGCACTCAAAGCACGCGGCGGCAGAGCGCATGGAGCGGGTGGTCAGTCGATTTATCCGCGTGCGGGCAAGGAGAAAGCAGCAAAAAACGCTCCTTGCCCTTGTATTGGGTGCATCCTGAAGTAGGCTTGAAAGGGTCAATGCCGACCCCGTCTGGAGGCTTTCATGGCATCACGCGCGTTCAAAGCATGTTCCAACGTCTATTCGCGCACCCCCCAGCGCTTGCTTGCGGGTGCGGTGGCCGCTGCGGTTTGCATGCTGGCGCCGACCGCCATTGGCCAGTGGACGGTGACGGTGCTGAGCCCGTCGTCAGCCGCTTCGGGAACGGTGTTTGGCGGCTCGGGCTCAATCCAGGCGGGGTCGCACACGCCCGTTCAGTTCTCGCACGCGGCGATCTGGAGCGGGAGCGCAGCGTCGCTGGTCGATCTGAACCCCGCGGGCTCGACGCAGTCGCAGGCGTTCGCCATCGATGGCGGCCAGCAGGTTGGGTTCGTGTTCATCAGCAACATCAGCCGCGCAAGCATCTGGTCGGGCACCGCGGCGTCGCGCATCGACCTGATGCCCCCCGGCGCGAACTACTCCAGCGCGTTCGGCACCAACGGCGGGCAGCAGGTGGGTGTGGCACGCATGCCGGGCTCCTCCATTCACGGGGGAATGTGGACCGGGACTGCGGCATCGTGGGTGGACCTCAACCCGGCGGGGGCGGACGGCTCGGTGGTGTGGGGCGTGCAGAACGGCACGCAGGTCGGCTCGGCAACCTTCGGCGGCGCTTCGCACGCGGGGGTCTGGCACGGGACGGCGGCATCGTGGGTGGACCTTGACCCGCTCGGTGATCGGTCCGAAGCGTTCGGCATCGGTGACGGTCAGCAGGTCGGGCGGGTGCTGGTCGACACGCCATACCACGCCGCACTCTGGAGCGGGAGCGCGGCCTCTTGGGTTGATCTTCATCCCGCGGGCGCAGTGCCCGATTCGGAGTCTGAGGCGTACGCGGTCGATCGGGGTTGGCAGGCCGGATCGGTGATCACGGGCGGTGCACCAAGGGCGGCGCTGTGGAACGGCACATCGGCTTCATGGCTCGATCTTCACTCGCTCCTGACGGCGGTGCACGCGGGGTACGCCGACCCCGATTCTTTCTCGCAGGCGCGGGCGATCTGGACCAGCGACGGGTATCAGTACATCGGCGGGAGCGCGTACAACGCCGTGCTGCAGAAGCCCCAGGCCGTGATGTGGAAGCGGCCGGCGCCGGTGATGTGCTGGCCGGACCTTGGCCAGCAGGGGGGCGTCCCCGGCGCTGACGGCAACCTCGACAACAACGACTTCATCGTGTTCATCGACCACTTCTTCGTCCAGAACCCGTTGGCCGATATCGGGCAGCAGGGCGGCGTGCCCGGTTCAGACTCTGCGTATGACAACAACGACTTTATCGTGTACATCGACTACTTCTTTGCGGGTTGCTGAGCGCGCCGGCGGTTGAGCGGATCGCATGTCATGGCCGTTGTGCAGCTGGCGTTCCGGTGCGGGCCGGTCAGTTGTCAACGAACGAGAAAAACGCGATGGCGCTGGCCGCGGTCGCCATCCATGCGCCGGCCGCCCACGTGCCGCGGGCACCGGTGCTGAGGTTGCCAAAGGCGCGTCGATGCTTGATCAACTGCGAGAGACCGAAGGCGGCGATGATCGTGAAGACCACCAATGAGGCCACCGACGGCCACGGTGGGCCGTACCGGCGGCCCCGGGCCGCGTACGCGAGGAAGTAAAGAAACAGCAGCCCGTTGAAGCCGAGCATCGCGGCCGCGGCGGAGAGCGCGGCGATCCACGCGCCAAGGCGCGGCTCGGCGAGCCGGATCTGCAGGACGAGTTCGCGGTTGCACTCGGGGCAGCGGTCGGCGGTCAGGCCGCGGAGGTTGTAGTTGCAGGCGGGGCATGGCACATCGCGCTGGGCGAGGTAGGCCGCGAGGTGGTCCTGGCTTGGGAATGGCGGTTGCGCGTCGGCCATCGCACGAGGGTAGTGGATGACCGGGCCGGGGGTGCCTGGCGTGCGGCGGGGAAATGAAAGCGCCGCACCGGTGAGGGTGCGGCGTTGGGTGGGCTCGGTGAAGCGTGGGACCGGTCTCAGACGCGGCGGCGGCGTGCAAGGCCGAGGCTTGCGACGGCCAGCAGCGCGCTGGCGCCCGGCGTGGGTACGGTGGTGAAGTTGTGCCCGTCGAGCCAGCCGCCGTTGCTGGCGTTCCAGGTCGAGAGGAAGCCGTTGGCGCCGTACGTGGTTGAGAGCGAGGCGACGGGGTGGAACCAGACGCCGATCTGCTGGCCGAAGGCCACACCGGTCCACGGCGTGTTGCCGGGATAGACGGGGACGTGGCTCTGGATCGCCGAGGCGTTGAAGCTGATGCTCATGGTGCGGCCGCCGCCGCTGTCGACCACGCTCATGTTCGCGGCGAACCCGTTGAGGGTCGACGCGATGCGGTCGGGGGCCTGCGTGCCAGAGGCGATCGAGCCGTCGTAGTACGACGAGTCACCGTTGACGCCGTTGTAGTTGTAAACGGTCATGCGCAGGTTGCCCATCACAGAGGCGTCGAAGTAGATCAGGGCGAGCTCGCCCGAGTGGGTCTTGGGGTTGTCGCCGGGGCTCACCGCCAGCCAGAACCCGCGGGTAATCTGGTTGCTGAACTGCACCGAGAATGAGAACTGGTTCGTGGCCGAGTTGAACATCGACGTTGCGCTCTGGATGGCGCCGCCGGTGTTGTTCTGGGCGTAGTTGCTCCCCGCCTGGCCGGCGGTGAACGACCAGTTTGCGAGGTCGGCCGAAGCGGCCGAGACGAGCGTGAGCGCGGTGATCGCGCCGATGCAGAGCTTGTGCATGTGAAGACTCCAACCACTGGTTATCGAGACTCCCTCAGCCTCGTAGAGGTCTCTGCTTGAGAGACACTGCCCGTGCCGATCACGGGACAGCACATCATGCCGCGCAGGCGGATGAAGACAAGTAAATCCGTCTGTGCGGAGCGATGAACCCTGCCCGCGTGGAGCGGTTGGGGAAAACAGGGAGCTTCGCCCGGTGCGGATAACGCGGCGGTGTGAACCTGGGGGATGCCCGCTTCGCCGCGATCGGGCTGGGCTGGGTCGGTGGATGGGTCGATATGCTCTGCGGCATGAACAGCGGCGGCAATCTGGGTAAGCAGGCACGGGCACAGAGCCCGTATTCGCCTGGCGAGAAGGCCGCGCGGGCGGCCTGGATGTACGGCGGTTCGCTCCTGTTCCGTTGCACGTTCCACAACTGGTACGGCGTGCGTGCGTGGCTGCTGCGCCGGTTCGGCGCGACGGTCGGCGCGAGCGTGCGGGTGCGGGCGAGCGTGCGGGTCGAGCAGCCGTGGAACCTGACCATCGGCGAGAACTCGTCGGTGGGGGACCGGGCGATCCTCTACTGCCTGGGCAAGGTGGTGATCGGCAAGAACGTGTCGATCAGCCAGGGTGTGCACGTGTGCGCGGGGACGCACGATTACCGCAGGGCCGAGATGCCGCTGGTGCGGGCGCCGATCACCATCGGTGACGATGTGTGGCTGGCGGCGGACGCGTTCGTTGGTCCGTCGGTGGAAGTGGGGCGCGGGGCGGTGCTCGGCGCGCGCGGCGTGGCAATGAAGAGCCTTGAAGCGGGGTGGGTCTATGCGGGGAACCCGGCGGTGAAGGTGAAGGCAAGGGGCGCAGAGCAAAGCGACGAGCGAAAAGCGAAGAGCGAAGATCCAGACATCGAGCGGGAGGCGGGGGATTGGGAGTGAGGCGGAAGGGGTGGGGATGTGGATGGGGGTGTGACCTTCAAAGCACGCTCACCCGGCCTCGCCGAGCCGCAGCCACCCTCTCCCGCTTCGCGGGCGAGGGAGGCGGGCGTACGCTCGGGCATGGCGAAGCGGCCCGACCTCACCCACACGCAGCGGAAGATCGTTGACCGCTACTACGCGCACCACGACACCATCCAGTTGACAAAGCTGCAGGAGCTGATCGGCGAGCTCTATCTGGCGGCGGACGCCAAGGCGGCGGAGAAGCTCTGGAAGCGCGCCGAGACGGCTCTGCGGGCGGCGAAGGTTGAAGAAGCGACGGTTGCGCGGGCGACGGCCGCGCGCGACGCGAAGCAGCTCGCTCAGGTCGTTGAGGGGATGCTCAAGCGGTAGCCGATTGCTCGGCTTGGCGTGCGGTCGCTAGCGGAGGTCCATCAGCGCTCGCGCGAGGCGGTGGTTGAGGGTGTGCCCGGAGCGGTAAGCGGTGACCTTGGCGAAGACGGGGCGGCCCGCCAGGGCGAGGTCTCCGAGCAGGTCCAGCAGCTTGTGCACGGCGGGCTCGTGGGGCAGGCGCAGTGTGGTGTCGATCGGGCCTGCGGGTCCGGCGATGAGCACGTCGCCCGGGCCCAGGTGGGCGAAATAGCCGGCGGCACGGAAGGCTTGAGCCTCGTTCTGCGTGCAGAACGTGCGGGCGGGCGCGACCCGCGCTGTGTAGCCGTCAACGTCAGGGTCCTGCCAGTTGAGGGTGAACCTCGCCTCCTGCGGGCCAAGCACCGGGCCCGCGGTCGGCCCGTAGTCGAGGCGGTAGGTGAGCTCAAGCCGCGGGCCGTCCGCCGGCTCGGCGGTGATGCGCGGCGCGCTAGGCCCGTGCCCGTCTGCGAGTTCGACCGGCTCGTCTACGACGATCGGCTCTGCGCTGCGAGCGCCGGCGGCGGTTGGCGCGAAGCCTGCCTCACGCAGGGCGTGAACAAACGGCAGCGAGCTCGCGTCGAGCATCGGCACCTCGGGCCCGTTGACATCCGCGTGCGCGTCGGTGATTCCGAGGCCCCACAGCGCGCTGAGCAGGTGCTCAACGGTGTGCACGCCCGCCTTGCCGGGCGCCGGGTTGAGCACGGTGTGCCGTGCGGCGTCGCGCGACGCTTCGGGCAGCGGCGTGAAGACGTGCCGTGCATCGGCGCGGATGAGCGGCTGGTCGGGAAGGTCGGTGCGGCGGAGGGTGATGCCCGAGCCGGGGGACGCGGGGTGGATGGTGATGGTGCAGGGCACCGGCGTGAAGAGCCCCGTGCCGGTGAGCCGCACCGGCCGGGCGAGCGTGCGCGGGTTGAGGGCTGTGCCAGGCACGCCAGAGGTTAGTAGGTGCTTACCGAAATGGGAAGGGGCCTCGGCGGGCTGGCAGGTCGCGGTCATGGGTGGTTATCCGCGGGCGGTGGGTTGTGGCGGCTTGTTGGCGGGGTCGGCCATCCGCCGCAGGGCGATGTGGGCGCGGGCCCAGTCACGCTGCGGGAGGGCGGGCGCACCGCACACAGCCTCGCCGGCTGGCACATCGTTCATGACGCCCGCCTGGGCCGCGATGCGCGCGCCCGCGTGCACCACGATGTTGTCGGCGACGCCTGCGCCTCCGCCGATGAGCACGCCGTCGCCGACGGTGACGCTGCCGGCGAGGGCCGCGCACCCGCAGATGACGACGGAGCGCCCGACGGTGCAGTTGTGCCCGATCTGGACGAGGTTGTCGATCTTGGTGCCGTCGCCGATGGTGGTGGCGCCGAACTTGCCGCGGTCAACGCACGAGCCGGCGCCGATCTCGACGTGGTCGCCGATGGCGACGCTGCCGATGTGGGGGATCTTGACCAGTGCGCGTGCCTCGGGGTCGAGCCGGTATCCGAAGCCGTCGGCGCCGATGACCACCGCGGGGTGGAGCGTGCAGTGCGAGCCGACGGTGCAGCGGTCCTGCACGACAACGTTTGCGTGGAGCGTTGTGTGGGCACCGATGCTGACGCCCGCGCCGAGGCGCACGCCCGCGTGCAGCACCGCGCCGCGTGAAACGCTCGTGCCCGGCCCGATCGACGCGTGCGGGCCGACGTGCGCAGAGGGGTGAACCGTCGCCGCGGGGTCGATGGCGGCGGTGGGGTGCACGCCCGGCTCGGGCACCACCGACGGCGGCGCCAGCAGCTCGAGCACGCGGATCATCGCCATGTCAGCGTCGGCAACCGTCAGCACCGCCCGGGCCGGCCCGTCACCCGCCGGGAGTTCGATGCCGCGCGTCACCAGCGCCGCGGAGGCGGCGCTGGTGGGCCACGCCTTGGCGAACTTGGCGGAGCGGATGAACGTGATGTGCCCGGCGCCCGCCCTGTCGAGCGATTCGGCGCTGCTGATCGCCGTGTCGGCGGGGCCGCTGAGGGCCGCGCCCAGTTCGGCGGCGAGTTTGCCTGTCGTCAGCGGGGGCATCAGTTCGCGGGCACGCCGGGGGCCGCGGGCGCGGGCGTGGCGGGCTTCTTGGTTGCGGCGTAAGCCTCGTTGAGCGACTTGAGCACATCGGCGGTGATGTCGTGCTGCTTGTCGATGTAGAGGAAGCGGCGGAGGCTCATGAGCTGCGTGGCCTCCTGCGCGGTGGCGCGGGGGGAGATCTGAACCCAGTCGTCGGCGGCCATCACCATGGTGAACCCGTTCTTGAGCGCTGCGAGCTTCGCCTCGGACTGGATCTTCTCGAAGATCGAGCGGATGGTGGCGGCCTGAGCCTTCTCAAGGCGGGTCTTGGCGCGCTTGATGTCGATGTTGGCCTGAATGTCGCGGTCGACGGCCGCCTCGAGCGCCGCCTCCTTCGCCGGGCCCTCGGGCATCTTGTTGGCCGCATCGCGCGCGGCGTTGATCTGGTCGTTGACGGCCTTGAACTCGCCCTCGAGGCGGCCGGCCTCGAGCTGGAGCTGGTCGAGCTTGTCCTTGCGCTCGGCGAGGGAGTCAAAGACCGTCTGGATGTTCACGGTGGCGATCTTGTTGTCGGGGGTGCTCTTGGCCGAGCGGGCGACCGAGGTGCCGGTAAGGAACGCGGCGGTGAGTGCCGCGGCGACGGCGAAGGTGAGCATGGTCTGGCGGTTCATGGTGGGCTCCAATGAGGGTGGGGGTCTTGGGATGATAGTAAACGCAAACTTGCGAGGAGGAAAGCGGGGGAGGCCCAGCGCGGGCAAAAAACAGGGGCAGATCAGGCTTTGAGGGCTTCCCGGAAGGCCGGAAGGCACGATTCAACGAGGGAACGGGGGGCGTCCAGGTGGGTGACCAGGCGCATGGACCGACCCGGGCCGGGGAGGGTCAGCACGCCCTTCTCGCGCAGGCGGGCCGTGAGATCGTTGGCTTCGGGCCCGGTCGCCCATTGGATGTAGACCATGTTGGTCTCGACCGGATACAGGATCGACACGCCGGGGATGGCGCTGAGCGCCTCGGCAAGGAACCGAGCGGTGGCGTGGTCGTCGGGCAGGCGGTCGCGGTGATTCTCAAGGGCGAAGCGGGCCGCGGCGGCGATGACGCCCGCCTGGCGCATCGCCCCTCCGAACATTTTGCGGAACCGGTGAGCGCGCGTGATGAGGGCGCGGCTGCCGGCGACGGCGCTGCCGACGGGGGCGCCGAGCCCCTTGCTGAAGCAGCACGAGACGGTGTCGAAGTGCTGGGCGAAGTCGCGCGGCGCCTTGCCGGTGGCGGCGCAGGCGTTCCACAGCCGTGCGCCGTCGAGGTGGCAGGCGAGGCCGTGGCGCCGCGCCTCGGCGGTGACGGCGGCGACCTGCTCGAGCGACCAGACCGCTCCGCCGCTGCGGTTGAAGGTGTTCTCTACGACCAGCAGCTTCGAGCAGGCAAAGTGCGACGACCTTGGGCGTACGACGGCCGCGACATCGGCGGGCGTGAAGCGCCCACCCTCGCCGCTGAGGGGCGCGATCATGACCGACGAGAGCGCGGCCGGCGAGCCGGTCTCGTAGTGAATGATGTGCGAGTCTCGGTGCGCGATCACCTCGTCGCCCGGCTCGGTGTGGCTGCGGATGGAGACCTGGTTGGCCATGGTGCCGCTGGGGACGAAGACCGCGGCTTCTTTGCCGAGCAGTTCGGCGACGCGTTCCTGCAGGGCGATGACGGTTGGGTCGTCGCCGAGCACATCGTCGCCCACCTCGGCGCTGGCCATGGCCTGGCGCATGGCGGGGGTGGGCCGGGTGACGGTGTCTGAACGCAGGTCGAGGATGGGCATGGCGGTAGAGTAGAGAGAACGGAGCGGAGCGTCTGGCGATTGGCTGGTGGTGTACGCTGGGGGCCATGGCCGACACGCCGCGCGATGACGACCTGCTCCTGCTGCCTACGCCGCTCAAGATTGAGCGGCTCGGCGGGGCCGGGGGGCGCGTGGACGTTGCGCCGGCGGGTGAAGTGACCTATTCCGGAGCGCCCGCCTGGCTGGTTGAGCCCGTGCTCGCCGCGGCGGGTGTGCGAGGTCGGCGGGTGGACGAGGGCGCGACGCTCAAACTGCTGATCGACACGCCGCTGGACCTGCCGTCACCGAGCCTGCGCGAGCAGCGCTACGCGGTGCGGGTGTCGCCGGCGGCCACGCCCGGCGGCCCGCTCGCGCGGGTGGCGGCACCGTCGATCACCGGGGCTCGTTACGGGCTCTGGACGCTCGCGCAGCTGATCCGTCGCTTCGGGTCGCGACTGCCGGCGCTGGCGGTTGAAGATCAGCCAGCCTTCCGCACGCGCGGGGTGATGCTGGATGTGTCGCGCTGCCGCGTGCCGACGATGCCTGAACTGCTGCGCCAGGTCGATCTGCTGGCGTCGTGGAAGGTCAACCACCTGCAGCTCTACACCGAGCACACGTTCGCCTACAAGGACCACCGGGAGGTGTGGGAGGGGTGGAGCCCGATGACCGCCGAGCAGGTGCGGGAGCTGGACCAGCACTGCCGGGCACGCGGCATCGAGCTCGCGGCGAATCAGAACTGCTTCGGGCACCTGACGCGCTGGCTCGAGCTCCCCGCCTACGCACACCTGGCCGAGACGCACGGCGACTGGATGTTCGACGTCTGGCCGCGCAAGGGCCCGTGGAGCCTCTGCCCGACCGACCCGGCGTCGGTTGCGTTCGTGCGCGGGCTGCTGGAAGAACTGCTCCCGAATTACGCGTGCCCGCTGGTGAACATCGGCTGCGACGAGGTGTACGACATCGCCTACGGGCGCAGCAGCGCGGAGGTCGCGCGGCGCGGTGAGGGTGGGCGAGCGGCGGTCTTTGCAGAGTTTGTCAACAGCGTGTGCGCTGCGGCGCGCGCTGTGGGCAAGCGCCCCATGTTCTGGGCCGACATGCTGACGAATCAGCCCGAGGCCGCGGCGGGCATCGACCCGGGTGGGCTTGCGCTGGTGTGGGGGTACGAGCCGGACCATGACTTTGCAACGCCGACGAAGAAGATGACCACCGGTGGGCGCGAGGTCTGGGTCTGCCCCGGCACCAGCTCGTGGCTGACGTTCTTCGGACGGACCACCGAGCGCCGCGGCAACATCGCGAGCGCCGTCGCTCAGGGCGCGGCCGCGGGCGCATCGGGCGTGCTGACGACCGACTGGGGCGACAAGGGGCACCGGCAGCAGCGCCCGATCGGTCTGCTCGGGCTGGCGCACGGCGCTGCGGCCTCGTGGAATGCCCGCGACGGTGAGGGGTTTGACGCCCGCAGCGCCAGCCTGCACGCGCTGGGTGACCCGTCGCTGGAGGCAGGCCCGTGGGTCGAGAGGACGGGCGACATCGATGCGCCGCTGCGTGCCTGCACACTCGGGCTCTCGCGCCCGGGCATGACGGGCCGGCTGCGCAACGCCGGGGCGCTGGCGGTGGACCTGGATGTGCCGATCGAGGAGCGACGCGAAGCGGGGAGTCTTGAGCTGTGGCGGAGCGCGGCGGAGGAGCTCGGCGGCGTGCGCGTGCCCAGCCGCGTCGTCGGCGAGCTGCGTGACGAACTGGAGCACGCCCTTGACGGTGCACGACTGGCGGCGGCGCGGGCCGTCGCTCGCCGTTACCCCGGTGGGCTGTCGGAGCAGGCGAAGAAGATTCTTGCGGAGCAGTGCCGCGGGGTGATGGCCGAGCACGCGCGCTTGTGGCGGACGTGGTGCCGCGAGGGTGGGCTGTCGAAGTCGTTGGAGTGGTATGAACGGGTGGCAGGGGAGCTGGGGTAAGAGCAGGGCAGATGGGAGCGGGGTGCCACAGACTCCTCCGCCTTGGGAGGAGTCTGTGCTGCGGAGGTTGTCAGAACACAGACTGCTCTGCAAGGCCAGAGGAGCCTGCGGCACCCGAATAGCCAACACAGTCGATACGCTCTGCGCATGGCGCGACTGTTCATTGGCTGCATGACGGGCACAAGCGTTGACGGGCTCGACGCCGCGCTGGTGGAGGTTGAGGGGAGCGGCATCGGTGAGATGTCGGCGCGGTTTGTCCGCGGGGTGTCGCTGCCGCTGGGCCAGTGGCAGCGGCCGCTGCGCGACCTGGCCGACCAGACGCCGATGCCCGCGGGGCGCATCGCCGAGGTGTGCCGCGGCTTCTCGCTGCTGCACGCGGAGGCGATCGAGGCCATCCGCCGTAGCGAGATCGTCGAAGCTGCGTGCGTGCACGGGCAGACCGTCTTTCACAAGCCCCCCGTGAGCTGGCAGCTCGTCAACGCGCCGCTCATCGCCCAGGCCGCGGGTGTTCCCGTGGTGGCCGACCTGCGCGCGGCGGACATCGCCGCCGGCGGTCAGGGTGCGCCGCTGACGCCGCTGAGCGACTATGTGATGTTCCGCGACCGCACGGGAGCCGAGTGCCGGATGGTGGTGAACCTCGGCGGCTTCGCCAACGCGACGCTGCTGGGAAAAGCAGCCGGCGAGCGCGGCTTCACCGGGCATGACCTGTGCGCCTGCAACCAGCTGCTCGACCTGGTCGCCCGCAGAACGCTCGGCGTGCCGTTCGATGACGGCGGCGCGGCCGCGCTCGCCGCGGAGCCCGACGCCGATGCGCTCGACGACCTGCTGGGTGTTCTGCGCGCCCAGGGCGCGCCGGGGCGCTCGCTGGGCACCGGTGACGAGGCGAGCGCGTGGATCGGGCGGCACTGGAAGGGCGGAGCCGGGAGCGCGGGCGGGGCGCTCGCCGCCGCGGCGTGCGAGGCGATCGGCACGGTCATCGGCGAGCGTGCCCGCGCGGCCGACGCGCAGCGTCTGATCGTTGCCGGTGGTGGCGTGCGCAACGCCGCGCTGATGGAGGCGGTGCGCAGCTGCGCATCGTGCCGCGTCGAAGAGAGCAGCGCAGGGCCGCACGGGATGCCCGTGGAGATGCGCGAAGCCGCCGGCTGGGCGGTGCTCGGTGCGCTGGCGTGGGACGGCGGAGCGCTGCCGCTGCGCCACATCACCGGCGCGCGTGCGGACGTGCGCGCCGGCGTGATCGCGCGTGTGTAGACGACCTTGACGCTACCGGCGCTCTACCTGAGCACCTCGTTGCTGCCGAAGTCGCACCCCTTCATGCCGCCGATGGTGCTGGCGAAGTGGGGGGGTTGATCGATCGGCCCCCCCGGCCACGGCGGCTCCTCGCGCGCGGGGAGGGGCGAGTAGCTGATCGTCGTTCGTTGGATGGTGCCGTTGGTGAGCAGGTAGCCGCCGAGGTTGGTCTCCTCGGTGCGCAGCTTGCGGGTGCTGCCGTCGCCGAGGGTCACCATCACCTCCGCGTAGGGGTGGGTGAAATAGATGGGGTACTTCGCGTGCCGCGCGAAGCGTTCATAGAACATCACCTTCAGCGCCGGGAAGCGCAGGTCGCTGAACTTGCGCCGGCCCAGGCGCGGGTCGCCCGACCAGCTGAGCGTCTCGTTCACCGGCCCGATGCGCACCTGCCAGCCCACCTCGTCGCGGTCGACGCTCCAGAACGGGTAGGGGAACTGGTACGACGCGCGGGCGAACAGGGGTGGGTCGGAGGTGGTGGTAACGACCGTCTGTGACGACAGGCCGTTGTAGAACGCAACCGGGTCGGCCGCCGCCCGCAGCAGCGCGCCGTCTTCGGGGCAGGCGGCGATCGGCTCGGGGATCACGCCCGTGAGGTAGTCGCCGAGGATGCAGATCGAAAGGTTCGGGTGCGGCGCGAACGGGCCGGTGTAGTTGAAGTTGGTCACCTTCGAGCGCGACTGGATGATGTCGATCATCTGGTCGCGGGCCGCGTCAAAGTCGCTGCCGAACGGGCCGCGCAGCTGCCCGTCGGTCATGCGCCGGTAGATGCCCGTGCGCTGCCAGGAATAGGTGGCGACGCGGTCGCGGAAGTCGATCGCGTACTGGAACATGCCGCGCACGTACTGGTTGATGTTTGAGCGGCACTTCACCTCGCGGGCGGCCTTTCGGGCCCCAGCGAGGGCGGGCAGCAGCATGCCCACCAGCAGCGCGATGATCGCGATGACCACCAGCAGTTCGACCAACGAGAACGCGCGGTGCGTCCGGGCCATGTTCCACTTTCCTTTCCCCACAGCGGGAACGGCGCTTCCAGAACGGAACGCCGCGAGACAGACACTCTCAGCATACCACAATCGGCCGAAAGCACAAGCCTGGGCGAGCATTCCGGGCGACCCCCCGTTCGTGCAGTCTCGGCCCCTTGTGACAACCTCTGCTCGGTTGCCGGCTCTTCGACGCGGCCCAAAACACCTTACTCCAGCCTGCCCGCGCTGCAACCGAGCCGCCGATGGCCGATATCAGCGGAGCACCCACGTGGGGAGCAACACACATGGCCGATCTTCAGACCACCCGCGCTCTGCCAGACGTTCCCCGCTTGCTCAAGCGGGCCGGTTTCACGCTGGTTGAACTGCTGGTGTGCATGGTGGTGATCTCCCTGCTGCTGGGGATCCTCCTGCCGGGTCTGGCCAAGAGCCGCGAGGCGGCGCGCAAGACCAAGTGCATGGTGAACCTGCGGAGCTTCGGGCTGGCGCTGGAGGGGTACCGGCGCGACAACAAGGACATGCTCCCCAACGTGCTGCCGTTCCAGTACGCAACGGCCCGCGCGCCGGAGGAGATGCGTGCCATCCTTGTGAACGACCCGGCGCTGCTCGACACGCTGCAGAGCTATATGGATGCGCCGCTCCCGGACCGGCTTGATCCAAACGACCCGAACTCGCCGTTCCAGTACCGCGACCCCTACTTCTGCCCAAGCGACAAGGACGCCGACGTCGGCGCCAAGTTCGGCATCAGCTACGAGTACTGGGCCGGAACACTGATGGTCGTGCGTGAGCTCTTCGCCTTCGACCGCAACGCGGGCTTCTCGGTCACCCGGATGTACGAGGCCAACGGTGACTTCCCCATCATGGGCGACGGCAAGCCTTGGCACAAGCAGCCGGGCAACAGCGGACAGAACGCGCTCTACTTTGCCGACTGGCACGTCGACTGGCTCAAGCTCGACAACAACATGCAGCAGATCCAGAGCACGATCCAGGTCCCGGGCAATCCGCCCGCCCCTCCGCCGAATCCGTGAGCGTTCAACCCTTTGCCTGTCCGTCTAGCAACAGAGCATCCCATGCCAGAGAGCCTCCTCAAAGACCTCTTCCCCAAGTGGCAGTCGGGCAAAAAGCAGCGCTACCGCAAGCCCGCGTCCGAGTCGCTGCGTGACATCGCCGACGGTGCCGGCGAGCTCTGGCGGCGCAAGTGGCTCCGCCGCGCGGTCGTGAGCGCGCTGGTGGTGATGGTGAGCGCCGGCGGTGCCTTTGCTTACGTCCAGCTCCGTCCGCGTGCCGTGCCCGACGTCTTCGCCGACGACCTCGCCGACGTGCTCGACTACACGCTGCTTACCGACGAGTTCAACAAGCTGCCCGTCGACGAACGCCTGGCGCTGATCAAGCGGCTCATCGAGCGCCTCAAGAGCATGGACAGCAACGACTCGGCGCTGGTCGCCGGGTTCGCCGCCGGCATCGGCGGCAAGGCCCGCGCCCAGCTTCAGAAGAACTCAGAGAAGCTGATGGTTGATATCTGGGACAAGTTCGCGATCCAGTACAGCCAGGTCAAGCCCGAGGACCGCGAGGCCTTCCTCGACCAGTCGTTTGTTGACATGACCAAGATGTTCGAGGACGTCGCGGGTGTTTCGGTGCCCATCAAGGACGAGCAACGCGTCGACGAGGCCCGCAAGCAGGCCAAGCGCGACGAGGAACGCATGAAGGGCGCCAGCAGCCGGCCCGTAAACGCCGAGCGTGCAGCGGGCTTCATGGGGTTCATGAACGACCGCGGGCAGAAGCTCACAAACGCAGAGCAGCGCGGCCGCATGGCCGGTTTCTCGCGTGACATGACGCGCCGGCTCCGTGGCCAGGATGTCCGCACCGGCAAGCCCCTCGAGGGTGGTGCAACAAATCCGCCCGATGCGCCCGGCGCAGCACAGCCCCCGGGCGCACCGGCAAACCCGCCGGCCGCTCCCGGCGCGGGCCGGTAGGGCCGCTCAGGTCCCCTTGCCCCATGTCTTCTGCTCGATCGGCCGCGTCGTGCGGGCCGGAACGTCGAACATCCCCACCGGGAAGGTGTGGTGCCGGTCGGCCTTCCACGAACCAAAGCTCCCCAGCAGGTAGACCGTCACGCCCTGGTAACGCGCGCGCCCGTCCGCGTCGGTGCCCAGCAGCGGCACGGGGTGCAGCACGTCAACCTCGGCGGTGACTCCGCGCACGATCACCCGCGTGATGTAATACGTCGGCAGATCGGTGTTCTGCTCGGTCGCCGCCTCAGCGCTGCGCCCGTCGCGGCTCACCCGGGCCACCACCCGGTCGTAGCTCTCGGCGTCGGCCCCCTCCGGCAGGCAGACGGCGAACGGCGCGTCGTACACCTTGCCGCGCTCGGCGTTGCCCACCGGCGGGTAGCGGAGCGTCACCAGGCTCAGCGCCTCGCCGATCACCTGCGGCACCGGCGCGTTGTTGATCTGCGCGGGGTTCGTCTGGCGGCTGCCGTCTTCCACCGGCGGCCAGGTGCTGTGCGAGCAGCCGCCGATCACCGCGCCGCACGCCAAGACGATGGGCGCAACGGCGCGGGCTACGCGGGCGGCTGTGAGTGAGGAGGCAGAGAGGTTCGGCAAGTTGGGGGAGTTCATGGTGGTTGGCCGACTTTAGACAATCCGGGCCTGCCACGCGACACGGTCGCGCGGGGCCCTGTCCCCTATCATTGCTCGGCCCGGTGCCCCCCTTTGCTTCCCCCTCCGCCGCGGCCGGTATGAGCGCACGCAACGGACACCCCGGTTCGTCCCCGCCGCCCGGCACACAGCAGCGCCGGTTCGTGGTAGGCGTGTCGGGCGCATCGGGCGCCCTCTACGCCACGCGTCTGCTCGAAGAACTGCTGGCCTCCGGGGCCCAGGTTCACCTCGTCGCAACCGAGTACGGTCGGCGCCTGCTGCACGACGAGCTGGGCATCGCCGCGCTCGAGTTTGACGCGCTCTGCCCGGCCCTTGCAGCAAGGCTGGGCCAGGCCGGCGCGGCCGCCGCGGCCGAGCGCCTGTTCATCCACCCCCACAAGGACGTGGGCGCGGTGATCGCCAGCGGCTCGTTCCTGCACGACGGCATGGTGGTCGTGCCGTGCTCGTCAACGGCGCTCGGCTACATCGCAACCGGCAGCGGCAGCAACCTGCTCGGTCGCGCGGCGATGGTCACGCTGAAGGAGCGGCGGCGGCTGATCCTCGTGCACCGTGAAACGCCGCTGAGCCTGATCGACATCCGCAACATGGAGGCGGTGACGCTGGCGGGCGGCATCGTCGCGCCGGCGAACCCCGGCTTCTACCTCGGGCCGTCGTCGGTGGCGGACGTTGTTGACTTTGTCGTGGGCAAGTGCCTCGACCTGCTGTCGGTGCCGCACGCGCTCAACACGCGCTGGGACGGCGCGGTCAAACGCAGCCCGTGAGCCCGCCGGCGCGAACGCCGGCGCGGCCGGCGCGTCACTGGAACGGCAGGTCGAGCGAGAACGAGAACCCGCTCGTGCGGTCGCCGTCCTGCTTGAGGAACGGCACGGCGTAGTCGAACGCCAGCGGCACCGGTCCAAGCGCAGGGATGTAGACCCGCAGGCCAAGGCCGGCGGCGGCGCGGTAGTCGGAGAGGCTCGGGTCGAACGTGAGCGTGCCGCTGTCGAGGAACGCAACGCCGGAGAGATACTCGTCCAGGAGCGGTTTCTCGACCTGCGCACCCGCAAAGAAGGACCATGTTCCGCCGACGGTCGTCGTTGCGAGCGTCCCGGGCATGTCGTTTCGGTCGCTCCGCGGCCCGAACCCGCGGAACTTGAACCCGCGGAACTCGCGCCCTCCCTGGAAGAACCGCTCGTACACCGGCACGTCGTCCTGGCTCTCGGGGATGTAGAACATCGCCGTGCGCAGCAGCAGCACCGTGCGCAGGCCCAGCGCATCCTCGTCGACGGGCACGTAGAGCGACCCTTCGGCGCCGAGCTTGGTGAAGTCGTAGTTGCCCCCCAGCGCGCCGACGCGCTCGACGGTCAGGTCGATCACCGTTCCCCGCGTTGGCCGGACGGTCTTGTCCAGCGCCGACCTGCGGAGCTTGAGCGCGGCGCTTGTGATCTCGTGCTCGCCGTCTGACGCCCAGACGTCAACCGCCGCGTCGGCGTCGATGTTGTGGATGTCGACCTTCTCGCCGCGGAGCGCGAGGCTCGCGATCCAGCGCTCGCCCAGCCGGTGCGAGAAGCTCGCGTAGAGCCCCTTGCGGTTCTCGTCGTACTGGCTGTACTTGCGGTTGCGCACCGCCAGCGAGCCCGAGCCGGCGTAGTCGGTGTCGAACAGGTAGGGTTCGCTGAGGCTGACCGAGTAGGTCGAGATCTCCGAGCCCGGCTGCAGGTTGATCGAGAACGTCTGGCCCGCCCCGCGGAACGCACGCCCGGCGAACAGCTCGCCCAGCGAGTCGGGGGTGTCGGCGATGTTGAAGTTGCGCTGGTTGAGCGAGATGTTGCCCACCACGCCGCCGTCGCTGCTGGCCGCGGCGCCGAAGCCGATCGCCCCCGTGTTCCCTTCCTCAAGCTCAACCAGCACGTCGCGGAAGCCCAGGTTCTGCGGGTCTTCGCCCTGCGGCGTGATGTGCACCGTGCCCTGCTTGAAGATGCGCAGCGCCTCCAGCCGGCTCTCGGTCTCCTTCAGGCTGGTGGTGTCCAGCGGGCGGTCGGGCAGCACGCGCACCTGCCGGCGGATGACGCGCGACTGGGTGAACTGGTTCCCCTTCACCGTCACCACGCCCGTCATCGAGCGCTTCCCCTCGCGGACGATGAGCACGAGGTCGGCCTCGTTCGAATCGACGCTCTGGCGGTCGAGCGACCGGACCGTCGCCTCGACGTACCCCATCTGGCCGTAGGCGTTCCGCACCGCCTCGACCGACTTGCGGACCTTCTCCTGCGAGTAGACGTCCCCCGCCTTGAGCGGGATCAGCCCGGCGATCTGCTCGGGCGCGATCGCCACCGTCGGCTTGTCGCTGCCGGCGGCGGTCTGGTCCTCGAGCAGCGCCTGCACGCTCCGCACGGTGAAGCGCGGGCCCTCGCTCACCACGAACGTGAGGACAGCCTCCTTCCCGTCGGGCGAGGGCTGGATCTGCCGGTCGACCTGCGCCCGCAGAAAGCCGCGGTCCTTGTACCACGATTCGACCGCCGCCACGTCGCGCAGCACCAGCGCATCGTCGAGTGTGCCGCTGCTGAAGATCCCCCAGGTCTTGGACGCGATCTTGGCCTGAAGCTCGTCAGCGGGGATCGAACCGTTGCCTGCGAAACGGATGTCGGTGATCCGCAGCTTGTCGCCCTCGCGGATGCGCAGCGCCACGATCCCCTGCTCGCGCAGTTCCTTCTCGTCGATCTGGACGTCCGCCTGGTAGTACCCCTTCTTCTGGTACAGGTCGCGGATGCGCCGCTTCGCCTGGTCGAGCACGAACGGGTTGGCGGGCGTGTTGGCGAGCAGACCCACCGCCGCCGCCAGGTCCGCGTCGGAAACCTCCCGGTTGCCCACCGCCACCACGTCGCGGATGATCGGCGCCGTCGTAAACGTGTAGACCACCTCAACGCTGCCGTCGCTGTACGGCTGCACGCGGGCCTCGATGCGGTCAAACCGCCCCAGACGCGCCAGGCGGTGCACGTCCTCGCGTACCGCGGCGGCGCTCATCGGCATCCCGGCCCCAACGCGGATCTGGTTGCGCGCGAGCGGCTCGTCCTCGGGCAGGATTCCCTTCAGCGTTACCTCGCGCACCGGGCGGTTCTCAAGCGCGTCGATCTGCTCGTCGATCGCCTCGGTCGCCCCCATCACCGGCGGCGCACCCGCGGGACCTCCCGCCCCGGGCTGCGGTGCGCCCGCCGGCTGGCGTGCCGTCGCCCCCGATGAAAACGTCGAACCGGCGAGGACACAGACCAACGCCGCCGCATGGGAAAAAGCTCGTGTGCGCACGGGCGGACAATACCACCCCCCAACCCCAACTACAACTCGCCGGCGATCCCCCACACCGGCCCCCGGTTGACCCTTGCCACCGGTTGCCGCGGGCGGGGGCTTTGCCCGAGCCCGTTCCCGCCGGGCCGGGGCCACCCGGCCCCCTCAGAGCGCGGCCCCTCTTCATCTTCGCGAATGTGTACAGGTGAAACCGCGTCCGGTCCGACCAATCATCCTCAGCCCGCCCACCGGGGCGTGAGATCGAAGGGACGGCCAATCACCATGACCCGCTACCGGCGCTCAGCGCGCCGTCTTCTGCTTGTTGCCGCCTGCGTCGCGTCCGCCCTGGTTGGGTTGGCCGCCGTGTGGCTCTTCGCCCCGACGGGGTTCCTGCGCCTGGACACCGGCGACCTGCTGGCCGTCTTCGCGCTGGTGCTCCTGCCGCTACTGACGGTCTGGGTCGTCCGGGCCGATCGGGCCGCGCAGGCATACGCCGAAGAACTGGCGAGCGCCGCGGAACTGCGCTCGCCCGCGCTGGCAAAGGGTGAGCCCGCCCTTGGCCAGCGCGTGCCGCGCAAGAGCGTGATCCACGAGCCCGCCTACCTGCCCCAGCCCACCGGCCAGCAGAAGGTGTGAGCCGCCGCGCCGGGTACCCTGCCGTGCCGATGAACGACCGCCCGTGGTCCATCAGACGTCTCGACGCCGTCAGCTCGGCGCAGCAGGAGTCGCTCGCGGCGCTCCTTATCGACTGTGTCGAGGGCGGCGCATCGGTCAGCTTCATGCTCCCCCTCACGCGCGATCGCGCGCTGGCCTTCTGGCAGCGCGTGGCCCAGGGCGTCGCAGCGCAGGAACGCGCTCTGCTGGTCGCCGAGGATGAACGGGGCATCTGCGGCACCGTGCAGCTCATCCTCGACCAGCCCGAGAACCAGCCCCACCGTGCCGATCTGGCCAAGATGCTGGTCCATACACGCGCACGCCGGCAAGGGCTCGGCGCGGCGCTGATGCGCGCAGCGGAGGACGCCGCACGCCGGTGCGGCAAGTCGTTGCTGGTGCTCGACGCGGTCACCGGCGGCGACGCGGCGCGGCTCTACGAGCGACTGGGCTGGGTAAGAGTGGGGGACGTCCCCGGGTTCGCCCTCTTCCCGCACGGTGGGCTGTGCGGGACGACGTACTACTACCGCAACGTGTAAAAGGACGCACCGCGGCCTGCGGCGTTCAGCTCACCGTCAGCGTTGGCGTGCGCCCGCCGCTCTTGAACCCCGCCAGCGCGACCTGCGCCTCGATGTTCTTCACCATCGCGTCGAGCGAGCGTGAGAGCGCGGTGTCGCCCTTGAAGTTCGCCGAGGGGTCGCCGCCGTCGCTGTTCTTTCGCAGCGAGATCGTGATCGGCACGCTCCCAAGGAAGGGCACGCCCGTCCGCTGCGCCATCAGCTGTGCACCGCCGCGCCCGAACAGGTCGTACTCGCGCGGCGGGTTGAGGTCGTCGGCGAGGAAGTAGCTCATGTTCTCTACAACGCCCAGCACATCGACGTTGAGCTGCTGGAACATGCGGAGCGCCCGCACCGCGTCGTCCTGCGCCACCTTCTGCGGCGTGCAGACCACCACCGCGCCCGTCAGCTTGAGCATCTGCGCCATCGTCAGCGCCACGTCGCCCGTCCCCGGCGGCAGGTCGATGACCAGGTAGTCAAGCGGTCCCCACTGCGTCTGCTCGACGAGCTGCTTGAACGCCCCGTGCGCCATCGGCCCGCGCCAGATCAGCGGCTTCTCAGGGTCGACCAGCTTGCCGATCGTCATCGCCTTCACGCCGTGCACAAGGAACGGCTGAAGCATGTTCCCCAGGAGGTTCGCGTTCAACGCGTCGAGCCCCAGCATCGTCGGCAGGCTCGGCCCGTAGATGTCGCCGTCGAGCACCCCCACCGCGTGCCCGCGCAGCGCAAGCCCCACCGCCAGGTTTACCGCCACCGTGCTCTTCCCCACGCCCCCCTTGCCCGCGCCCACAGCGATGATGTGCTTCACGTTCGGCAACGCCTGCGCACCCGGCCCCGCCCCGGCTCCACCCAGCGGCCCGCGCGGCCCGCTGATCGGTGCGTGCCCCCCCGGCCCCGGTGCTGCCTGCGCCGCCTGGTCCAGCGGCACGCTCCGCGCCGGACGGCCCCCCGGCGACTGCTCGTTCATCTCCACGTTCACCTCGACCAGCAGTTCATTGCCCGCCTTGGCTGCGCTGCGCACGGCCCCTTCGATCGTGCGCTTCAGCACGTCACGCTTCGCTGCGCTCATCCCCGCCGCAGCCACCGCGACCGAGACAAACCCGTCGCACGCGCTGCACCCGGCGATCACGCCTGAAGAAACGACGTCACGCTCATCCTCCGGCAGTGAAACGCCGCTGAGCACATCGAGCACGGTCTGCTTGTTCATCGCCATCGCCGCTCTACCGCCTTGCAGGTGTTGTTCGGGTCGTGAAAGGGTTAGTCCGTGCCGGATGCACCGTCTGGCAGCCGATCCAACCGGGGCTCCGGGTGACTCTAGGCCAAACGGGCCGAAATACACGGGCCCCGCCGGCGTTATGCAACGGTCAAAGCCACGCCGCTGCGCGAACCACCTCAAGCAGGAGCAACCCCGATGAACAGCAAGCTTCTCAGCGTCTCACTCATGGCCATCATCCTCGCCGCCGGCGGAACCGCCGCCCGCGCCGACGACGACAAGAACCAGCCCCCGCTCCGCGGCCCAAGGGTCCCCGAGCGCCAGGTCCCCGGCGTTGACAACGGCCTGGGAACGATGGAGGGCGGCTTCGACAAGAAGGGCGTCGCCCGCGAAATGCCGATCCCGCACCGTGAGTTCATGCGCATGCTCAACGAGGCGCTCGGCTCTTCAGCGCCTGAGAACATCCGCCTGAGCGATGAGCAGCAGGCCGCGATCGATAAGGCCGGCCGCGAGTTCAGCGAAAAGCAGCGCGCCTACGCCGAGGCCAACCGCGGCGAGATCGAAAAACTCGTCGCGCAGTACGGGCCGGAGGTCCGCCAACTCACCCAGCGTCTGATGGCCGCCCGCGGCGGAATGCCCGCCGGTGCCGATGCCAAGCGCCCCGGAAAAGAAGGGGCCAAGCAGGGCGATAAGCCCTCCGATCGCCCCGCCGGCAGCCCCGACCCGATGCGCGGCGATGCCCCCGCTGGTTCAGGCCTCAGCGATGAAGCCCGCGCCGAAGTGATCGCCAAGCTCAAGGAACTCCAGGCAGGTGCCCCCAAGCCCGAGGATGCCCGCACCGCCGTGTGGGGCATGCTCCGGCCCGAGCAGCAGGCCGCCGTGCAGGTGAAGGTCGACGCCTTCAAGGCCGAACGCGAGAAGCAGATGGACGAGCGCTACAAGGAGCGCGAGAAGAAGAAGTTCGAAGAGCGCGGCACCAAGAAGAACCCCGCAACCCCCGGCGCTGAGCCGGCCAAGGGCCGGCCAGGCGCTGATGCCCCCGGCAAGCCGCTCGACGCAGCTCAGCGGGCCGAGCTCATTGGCCAGTTGCCCGACGACCTCAAGGCCGCCTTTGAGAAGCTCCCCGAACAGGCCCAGGGTCGCGTCCTTGGTCGCATGGCCACCCTCAAGCCCGAGCAGCGTGAGGAGTTCTTCGCGGCCATGCGCGAGCGGATGAAGGCCGGGGATGGTGCCACCCCCCGTCGCCCGGGAAAGAAGTAAGTCCGACACGGCCCGATAGATCAGCCAATTCCACGAGACGGGACCGAGGCGGGCTGCCACGGTCCCGTTTTCTCTTTCGATTCGGCCAGATGGCAAACTGTTCGTAAAATGTTTGGCAAAGTTGCGCCATTTTGGTACAACTGTCGATAAATTTCCTTTGAAATCTCCTTGCGAAGAACCGGATATGTGCTATATTCGTACAGGAGTACTGTCGCGGGCACCACAATCCGCGGCGTTTAAAGGGATGGCGGAGCGAGAGCCCCCCCTACCATTTCCTTTCGGCGTACCAGCCGAGGTCTTCTGGCGTTGAAAACGTCCGGTCCCAATTGGAGAGGCGACCCGACAGCTTTTCAACAACCGGCGTGCGAAAATTGCACCCGGCAGAGTTCCTAGGGCGATAACTGGTACGCTGATTACGATCTCTCTCTCCTCCAGCGGGGCGCTGTCTAACGATGGCGCCCTGCTTTTCGTTTTTGGCGAGTGCATCTGTCGCGTGTTCGCGGGTCGAAGCTGCGTGTTCTCGGGTCAGATGCACCGGTTGGTGGTGCTCCTGCGTGCTGTGTGAAAATGGCTAAGCAGCGACCGCGGCGGTGCTCGCCAATGTCACACTGGGCAATGTGAAATCCGCCTCGCGCCCCCGGCAGCGCAGACCCTCCGCGTAGATGCTTCAATCAGGTGCGCCGCTCAACGCGGCGCGATGGAGTGTGCCAGTGGGACAGACGGTGCTGGTAACCGGCGCGGCGGGGTTCATCGGTTCGCACGTGTGCTGCGCGCTGCTGGCGCGCGGCGACCACGTTGTCGGCCTGGACAACTTCGACCCGTTCTACGCCCGCGCGCTGAAAGAGGCCAACCTCGTCCGCGTGCGCTCTGCCGCGCGGGCCGGTTCGGCGAGCGAAGCGGCCGGCGGCACAGCGCGCGACGCCCGCGGCGGCTTCGAACTCGTCGAAGGCGATATCACCGACAGCAGCGCCGTCCGCGCTGTCTTCACCAGGCACAGGCCAACCGGCGTGATACACCTCGCTGCACGCGCGGGCGTGCGCCCCAGTATCGCCGACCCCGCCGGGTACGCGCGCACGAACGTCACCGGCACCGCCGTCGTGCTCGAGGCCGCCCGCGAAGCGATGAGCGCGGGCTGCTCGCGCTGCGTTGTCGCCAGCAGTTCGAGCGTCTACGGCAACTGCCCAAGCGCCCCGTTCAGCGAAACGATGGACGTCAGCGAGCCGATCTCCCCCTACGCCGCGACCAAGCGGGCCTGCGAGCTGATGGGGTACACCCACTGGCACCTGTGCCGCATGCCCACCGCGATGCTGCGATTCTTCACCGTCTACGGGCCAGCTCAGCGGCCCGACCTTGCCATCGGCCGGTTCCTCTCGCTGGTGAGCCGCGGCGAGCCGATCACCATGTTCGGCAACGGCGAGACCAGCCGCGACTACACGTACGTTGACGACATCGCCGCGGGCGTGCTGGCGGCGTACGACCGCGTGACCGACGGCGGGCACGGCTACCGCGTCTGGAACCTGGGCAACAGCGCGCCCGTCACGCTGCACGACATGATCAAGACGGTCGAGCGCGTCGTGGGCAAGCGGGCGGTCATCCGCAACGAACCGGCGAGCCTGGGCGACGTCGAGCGCACTTTTGCTGACTTGACACGCTCGCGCCACGAGCTTGGGTTCTCGCCGCGCGTCGGCTTCGAAGAGGGCGTCGCTCGCCAGTGGGCGTTCGACGGGCGCACGGGATGAGGCCAGCGGGCGGAGCACGCCCGCACGCGGGGGATAACACGCGAATGCGGGACGATTGGGGCGCTCCCGCTGGCACCGGCACCCCCCGTGCGCATAATGAAAGTTCAGCGGCGCGCCGGAGCGTCCCCTTGCGTTTGGGGGGCTCGGCCCGGTGTTGCGGCTGATCCGGAAGGACCCCGCATGCGATGGACATCACTCGTTGCACAGCTCGCTGTGACCGCTGCGTTCGCCGCGGCCGCGATGGCGCAGTCGCCCGTTGAGCACACACCCGGCGCGTCGCTCCCGTCGAGCGATCTGAGCCCCGCCGCGCCCTTCGGCGCTGCGGCCACGCAACGCTCCCCCGCGGTGCCGCGCGAGGACGAGACGGTCAGCGTCTATTTCCAGGTCTGCTGCCAGTTCACCTACGACCGCGTGAGCCTCTACTACACGACCGACGGGAGCGAGCCGCAGGGCGCAGTCGGCGTCGGCACCGGGTCGACACAAACGCTGAACTCAAACACCGGCGGCGTGAGCTTCGTCGCCAACCACTTCAACCAGGCCGGGGGCACGCGCGACTGGTGGCTCGCGGCGCTGCCCGCGGCCACGCGTGCCTACGGCCAGACCGTCAAGTACAAGCTCAGCAAGTGGTCGGCGGGCAACCCGTCGTCGGAGGTGTTTAACGGCGGAGCAACCAGCGCCGGCGCGGCGACAAGCTTCGTCTACACCAACAAGCTCGCATGGCCGGGCGCAGGGAGCGGAAGCCCCAACCCCGGCGCAGGCTACCCGCCGGTCCACTTCTGGAAGGAAGAGGCCGTCACCGGCAACGGATACATCAACCTGCAGCTTGATCAGAACGGCTCGTACTACGACGTTTACTTCCCAGGCGCAGGAGCGGTGTGGGGTGTGGGCACCAAGAACGAGGGGTACACCGACGGCGCGGACACCTTCCCCCCCGGGCTGCCGACCGACAACCGCGGCCAGATGCACCTGAACCAGGCCGTGCCCGGCGTCCGAATCGCCGGCACCACCTACTGGCTCAGCAACACCTCGGGCGGCGACTTCGCCGGCGTAGCGCAGGCCTACGAGAGCGACAGCAACACGGTGCGCACCACCCAGCGCCTCACCGCCGGCGGCAACGACATCAGCGTCCGCCAGCAGGACTTCGCCCCCCGCGGCGTGACGCTGCCAGCCGGCGGCGCGGGCGATCCGCTCCGCGCCGTGCTGATCAAGCGGATGATCCTCCGAAACAACGGCCCGGCCACGGTCTCCGCCAACGTCTACTTCTACGCCGACACCGCGCTCAACGGCGGCGACGCTTACGACGGCTCCTACGTCGACACGGCCCGCGGCGCCATGGTGCACTACGACAACACCGCCCGTACCGTCAGCAACACCGGACCGATCGCGCCGGGCCAGGAGTACAACCCAACCACCGACCCCTCCTACACCAAAAACGTCTCGGTCTACCTCGCGTTCGCGATGAAGGCCGGTGGCGGGCTCTCGAGCGAGTCGTGGCGCGATTCGTCGGGCGACAACGGCCAAGGGTGGATCGGCAAGAAGGTGACGCTGCCGCCGGGCGTGGATGTAGAGGTCGACTTCCTCACCGCGGGCGGCTTCGACAACTTCGCCGGCGCGACCGGAACTTACGCCGCGCAGATCGCGCCGCTTGTTGACTGGTTCGCCGCCGGCGACATGGGCGCGGCCCAGACCCAGACCGATGCCTCGTGGGGCGCGTGGCTCGGCGCGGGCGTGACGGTCGATACGCCCGACGATGCGCTCGACGCGCTCTTCCGGCGCGGCCTGCTCGCCACGGCGCTGCACCTTGACGGTCGCAGCGGGGCGATGATCGCCGGCTTCCACAACGGCGCGTACCCGTTCGTCTGGCCGCGCGACGCTGTGTACGGCGCGGTCACCCTCGCGCGCACCGGTCACACGCCCGAGGCCGGCGCGGTCTACGGCTGGATGAAGAACACCGCCTACCGCGACTTTGAATCCTGGCCCACCGGCGCGCGCAAGGGGTTCTGGAAGCAGAAGTACACCACAGACGGCTACGTCGTGTGGGGCGCGCCGCAGGTCGACGAGACGGCCGTCTTCCCGTGGGGGGTCTACTTCCAGTACCTCACAACGGGCGATCCGGCGGTGCTCGCGGCCTACGTCGAGCAGGTGCGCGACGCCGTGCGGTCGTGCACGCAGACGTCAACGGTCGACCCCGGGCGCCTCCACACCGCGTTCGGGCTCATGTACAGCAACAACGTCTGGGAGGACAGCTACGACACCTTTGTCTACTCAAACGCCAACATCGTGCGCGGGCTGCGCGACGCCGCGGCCTTCTTCGACGCACTCGGTCTCTCCGCCGAGCGCGACGACGCCCTGGGGCGTGCGGCCTCGTTCAAGTCCGCCCTCGATGCGCGCCTCGACTGGGACGGCGAGAACACCGACATCAGCGCGCTGGGATTGAGCTACCCCTTCTCGGTCTACACACCCGTCGATGCGCGAGCCACCCGCGTCCTTGAGCGCATCAACGGCACCCGCACGAAGTTCAACAACACCGCCGCGACGCCCGAGCCGCTGGTCAACACCGGCGGGCAGTTCGACGGGCTGGTGAACCGCTACTGGGGCGACGGCTACTGGAACGGCGGGCCCTGGTTCCTCACCACGCTCTGGTACGGCGCCTTCCACGCCCAGCGACAGGACTTCACCCCCGGCAAGGCCGACATCGACAACCACCTCTACCGGCTCACACGGGCCGCGGCCTTCAACGGCCCGGCGGGGCTCGGCGCTGAGCAGATGGCGCCCGCCAACTCGATGCTCTACCCAGACGGCTTCAGGCTCCAGGCCGCGTGGCCAAACGCGTGGGAGAGCATGAGCACGTATGTCGACGCGGTGATGCTCTTCGCCGGGTACGAGCCCGATGCGCCCGGCGACACGCTCCGCGTCAGCCCCAAGCTGCCGACGGGCTGGGAGTCGATGACGTTCGCCAGGCTGGCGGTGGGGGGCAAGGCGTTTGACATGGCGGCGGTCGAGAGGCCCGCGCAGGGTTGGAACGGCGTGACGTTCACCGCCCGGCAGCCCGCCGGGTCGTCGTTTGAGGCATTCGTGCGGATCCCCGCCGGTCAGGGCCCGTGCCAGGTGTTGATCAACGGTGTGGAGGCGCCGCAGTCACAGGTTTCGGCCGATGCGGCGATCGGCCGCGTGCGCGTGACGGGCACGATCGGCGGCGGCGTCGGGCAGACGACCGCGGTCAGGGTCTACACGCGCTCACCGGCGGACATCGGCGTGCAGGGCGGCCTGCCCGGCAGCGACGGCCTGCTGGACAACAACGACTTCGTTGTCTTCATCGACGCCTTCTTCAGCCAGAACGCAGACCGCGCCGACATCGGTCGTCAAGGCGGCGTCTTCGGGAGCGACGGCGCCTTTGACAACAACGACTTTGTCGTCTTCATCGATCGCTTCTTCGCGGGGTGCCACTAGCCGCGCAATCCGCGCCGAGATGCATGAAGGTTTTTTTATAGGTTTGCACGACCGGGTAACCCGGTGAAACCCTCCTATTTGACCCAGAGCCACAGCGAATGATTGGCCGGGGCCACGTTTTTACGTAGACTCTTTTCAGTGAGAGCAATCTCTATCTCATACCCGGCGTTACACCGGCTCGAGGTGGGTAATGAGCTTGCCCAGATCCGGTGGACGGGTTGAGTGTATTACCTTCGGCTTGCCTCG
>CAYOGE010000045.1:0-26915 GCA_964403525.1 uncultured Phycisphaeraceae bacterium
GTCACGCGCACGCGCTCGCCCGCGCGGTCGCAGCGCTCGAGTCGGTCGACGCCGGCGGCGCTCCCGAGCTGGCGGCCCACCACCTCCGGGCCGCGCTCGATGCGCTGGGCGAAGTCAGCGGGGCCGTCCCGCCCGACGAGGTCATCGGCCGCGTGTTCGCGTCCTTCTGCGTCGGCAAGTAAGCGCCGTAGCGCGTCAGCCCGGCACGCGCACGCTCGCGTGCACGAACGTCGCAAGGTGCCTGCAGCAGAACGTGTCCATCGCGTGCGCGGTGTTGGTCGCGTCAACGCCCCACAGGCAGGCGGCGAGCTGCTCGCGCCGCGGATCGGCGTGGATCGCGAAGCGCCCCTCGATCGCGAACACCGGCGGGATGCGCCCGATCAGGTAGGCCGACAGCGCGTTGATCTCAGGGCCGCCCAGCGAGATCGTCGGGCACAGACGCAGGTGGTTGCTGTTGAGGTACCACACGTCCGTGCAGACCGCCGCCGCCGGCAGCGTCCGCCCGGCGCCGAGCGCCGCGGCCTCCTTCGCCAGCAGCACGTTCACGCCGCGCAGCAGTGCAGAGGCGATCGGGCGGTCGAGCGCCTCGGCCCGCAGGTCGGCCCCGACAACAATGACAATCGACGGGTCGTCAAGATCGAGCGTGAGCCCGGCGGGGAGGGCTGAAAGCGTCATCCCAGCGGTATCGGCAGCCCCGGGGCTTGTTGTCGAAAAACGCCTCCGCGGCCGCGGCGAACCTATCATTTCAGCAGAGGAACAACTCCATGAACCCCTACTCCACGATCGTCGCAGGTGAGGAAGCGCCACCGACACCGCCTGCCCAGCCGCAGGCGCCGTCGCCCGCGCAGCACGATGGCCCCAAGGGTGCCGGAACCTCCGTCGCCGCCACGCCAAGCCGCGCCAAGGCGGCGCCCGTCAGCAAACCGCTGGACCAGTACAAGGTGCTGCTGCACAACGACGACGTGAACGAGATGATGTTCGTGGTCCAGGCGATCGTCGAGGTTGTTCCGATGGCGGCGCAGAAGGCGTTCACCGTCATGGCCGAGGCGCACCAGTCCGGCGTGGCGCTCGTCGCCGTGACCCACCTTGAACTCGCTGAGCTTTACCGCGAGCGCTTTCAGAGCAAGGGCCTGACCGCGACGATCGAGAAGGCCTGAGCGCACGCCCAGAGAGCGACGACCGCGAGCGCCGCGGGGCGCTCAACAGCGGGGCCGCGCGGATCCGGACGTTCGCCGAATCAGCGGCCCCGGGCGGTTATGGCCCCAGCAGGCGGCCGCACCAGCTGAAAACCGGTCGATAACCGCGGGCCGCCCTGCGATTGGTTCGTGGCCGCCGCCAGGAATCCGGCGCGGGCCGCCGCGCTCCCGGACCTGCCCAGCCGTTACACCGGGAGAACTCTCGCCGCGCCGCACGCGCGTTGGAAGCGGTGCGCGTGCGCCTCTGAACGGGGCGCACGCTCCAGCCCCGCGCGGCCACCTCCGATGATCCGTGTGCCTCGCGGCCACCAGGGCGTTCCGGTGGAGCAGGGGTAGTTGATGGGGACTCATCAATGGCTCTTCGCATCGGAGATGTACTTGTAGGGATGGGCGTGCTGAGCACGCAGCAGGTCGAGACGGTGCTGGCCGAGCAGCGCCGCACCGGCCGCCCGTTCGGCGTGATCGTCGAGCGTCTGTTCGACATCGACCCGCGCGTGGTCGACCGCGCCTGGGCCGAGCAGTACGCGTCGATGGCCACCGCCGTTGACCCGGTGAAGGAACGCAGCGATCTGGAGGTCGTCCAGACGGTGACGCGCCGCCAGGCGTGGCAGTTCCGGATTCTGCCGCTGCGGCGCGACGCCGGCGGCGACGTGATGATCTGCACAAGCAAGGAGAACCTCCCCCGCGCTCTGCGGTTTGCCTACGGGCACTTCGGGCCGTCCTGCTCCTTTGTCGTCTGCGACGACGAGCGTCTGCTCGACGCTCTGGAGAAGCACCACCCGATGCCCGGAGCGCGGGAACGACTGATGATGACGCACGCGTAGCCGTGCGGGGCACTTCATCTCCGCGAACGGACCGAGCGACCTCGGGCCCGACGGGGCGGCACCGGCTGACGGTGGCCCATCGAGCCCGCTGACGAACGACACCACTCATCCGGCGGACCGGCGGGCACGTGCTCCCCCCTTGGGGCGGCTCACCCGGGTTCGCCGGTTGTGCATTTCTGGACAGGACGCTTCAGCTTCAGGTAGAGCAGCGCGACGCCCGCGCTGAGCAGGTTCGCGGCGGTCTCGGCGGCGGTGACCGCCAGCACCACCACCGGGAGCGACTCACCCGCCAGCGATGCGATCGCCGCGACCGTGCCACCCTCGCGCGCACCGAGCGCGCCCGTTGGCGCCGCGGCCTGGATCGCAAAGTAGACGCTGTCCGCCACCACGCACTGGCCGGCGGTCATCGTGGCGCCCACCGCCGCCGCGGCGACCGCGAAACGCCACACGCCAAGGCCCATCGACAGCGACCGCCACGCGACGCCCTGAGCGACCGCCGAAGGTGACGAAAGCATCTCGGGCCCGCGCCGAAACTGCACATACCCCGGCCAGCGCGTCAGCCGCCCCAGCGTGCCGGGCAGTCGCTCCCCCCGCGCCGTGACCCACCCCCAGAAGCGCTCCGTGCGCGTCAGCCGCCCGAACACAACCGCCGACGCGGCCAGCAGGATCGTGCCCCCCGCGACCGCGGCCCACCACTGACCATCGACCCGCTTGAGCACGAGCGAGGCCGCCAGCGGCGGGAGCACGCCGACGGCCATCACGCAGAGCGTTGCGCCCATCCAGGCGAGGATGAGCGGGACGGGCATGCCGTTGCGCGTGCGGTGAAGGTAGAGCCGCGCGACGACGCTCAGCTTGAACGGCAGGTTGTTCAGCAGCGTGCTCACGGCGTTGACCGCCAGCACGTCGAGCACCGGCAGCCGCGCGACCGGGACCGAAACCGCATGGAACATCATCCCCGAGCAGAGGCTCACGCCGATCGACAGCGCAAGCAGCGACGCGAGCGTCCCGGGCGACTGAGCGAGTTTCTTCACTTGGTTTACGCGTTCCTGATCACCGGCGACGAGCCAGACGCACCAGGCCAGCAGCAGCAGGCCGATCACGAACCCGATCCCCTGCACCCAGCGGGAGGTGGCCGTCGCGGGAGGAAGGTCCAGCGGCCCGGTCTGGGCGGGGTCGCTCACGCGCCATTCCTCAGCGACGGGCGTGGCGGGCTCTTCTTTGAAGGTCGGTCGGCGGGGACCTCGTACAGACGCAGCGCTGTGCGTCCCTGCGGCGTCGTCCACGTGCGCACGGGCTCGCCGAGCGTGAAGACCCAGGCGTCGAGCCGCTCGGGGGTGATCGCCTCATCGAAGCCGTAGGTGCGGCGGTAGCGATCGATCTCGGAGTCGTTGATGAGGATGTAGGTTGCGCCCGTCGCACGCACCGCGCGCGTCCACGCCGCCGGTTCGTCGGGGTGGGCGGCCATCGCCTCGCCGAGCACCGAGCGGTCCCACGTCGTGTTGTAGATGTGCGGGACGGTGTAGTAGAGCGGCGCCGCGTCGCCGAGCATGAAGAGCTTGTCGCCCGGCTCGAGCGTCACGGCGGTGTAGACCGTCGGCGGCGCGGACCGCTCGATCTGCGTGCGCTGGTCGAGCGTGAGCGTTGAGAAGCGCGACGCGAGCGTCTCGCCGCTGAACTCCGACACGCCGCGCGAGAGCGCCTCGTTGGGGCGTCCCTGGTTCTCGGTGAGGAAGAGCCTCGCCGCCGCGGCGGAGGCCATCAGCGGCACGACGCAGACGAAGATGAGGCTCAGCCGGCGCGCGGGGGCCATCTCGCCCCCCTCGCCCACCAGCACCGCCCCGAGCAGACCCAGCACGCACGCGAGGTTGGGCAGCAGCGGCATGAGGAACCTTGACTGCCCGTGGGTCGCGACAACCCAGAAGGCAAACCCGGCGGCGACGCCGAGCGCGAGAAACACCGCGGGCTTGTGGGTCTTACGGCGGAGCGCCAGCAGCACCGCAGCGCCGGCGCCGATGGGGAACATCATGGCCCACTGCGAGTGCATCACGCCGCGCGGCTCACCGTTGAACGCGCCGGGCTCGGGCGCGGGTGAGAAGAGCCGGCCGACCTGCTCGCCGATGGTGCCGTCGCGCCCGTGCGCCTTGTGGAACCGCGCCGCCTGCTCGGGGCTCCAGTGGGCGGTGCCCATGGCTGTTGAGAGTGGGAACGCCGGGTTCCCGCACGCCGCCCAGTTGCGGGCAGCCGGGGGCGCGAGCATCAGCAGCCCCCCCACCGCACCGGCGATGAGCGGCCTGGGCCACTGGCGCAGGGGGATCGCCGTCAGCAGCAGCAGCGCGACCGTCGGCCCCGCCATGAAGAAGAACGTGGGCTTGCAGGCCGCGGCCGCGCCCAGTAGCAGGCCCGCGCCGAGCCCCCGCTTCAAGGGCGCGCCGTCGCTCACGGCGGCGAGCATCGCGCCGGCCGCGAGCGCCACCGCCGCCATCTCGTTGTACGCGAGCGAACCGGTGACGACCGTCCACGGCACACCCAGCACGGCGGCAAAGGCCAGCCCGCCGCCGAGGGTTGCGCCTTCGCTCTGCACACCGCAGCGGCGTGCGATGCTGGCGGTCAGTGCGCCGATGGTGAACGCGGCGATGAGCGTCTGGCCCACGTGGACAAACTGGCAGGCGAGCACACCCAGGCCATCGCCAGTGATCAGTTGGCCGCCGCACAGCGCGGCGATCTGCGTGAAGCCGGATTCTGCGTAGGACGGAAGGAACGAGTAGACGTTGTGCTGCAGCGGCCAGATGCGCGAACCCTGGGCCCACTCCTGCGCCAGCGGCAGGTGGTAGCTCAGCGCATCGAACCCGCCCGCCTCGCTCCGCCAGAGCACACCGGGCGGGTTGGCGGCGGCGACCAGCAGCACCGCGATCGATGCGCACGCCAGCAGCGCGGTCCAGGGCGCTTGCGGCAGGCGCGGCCGGTCCTTCAGCAGTCTGCCCCCCTGCACGATCAGCAGGCCCACCCCCACGGCCAGGATGATGGCGGCGACAACCTGCCCGCGGCTGCCGCCCGACAGCCCGCCGGCGATGCCGACCAGGTGGTCAACAAACAGCAGCGTGCCCAGCCCCGCCGCGGGCTGCAGACAAAGACGGTCGCGTGTGCCGCTGGCGAGCAGCCGCGCGACGGGCCAGCCGAAGCCGATCGCCGCAAGGATGAAGGCCAGCACGATGGCGCCGGAGGTGAACCAGGTGTAGAGGACCGTCGCGGCCGACGCGATGGCGGAGTCATCGGGGGCGATGCCCAGGCACGCGAGCCCGAGCGCGAGTGAGCCGGGGATAGCGATCAGACAGAGGCCGACCGCGTGCCGGCTGAGGCGGGAGGCGGTGCTTGGGAGGGTCTGGTCGGTCATTGTGGTTGCTGAAGGAGGGCGGGATTCCGCCGGTTCGCCGGGTCGTTAGGATACTGGCGTGCCGACACGGGTTTCCGACAAGAATCTGGACAACATCCGCATCGTTGAGCCGCTGTGCGCCGTCTTCCGGCGTCGGCTTCGTGACGAGGGGCTTAAGTACACCGCCGAGCGGGCCCGCATTCTTGACGCGGTGATCGCCCTGCCGGGGCCGTTCACGGTTGAGGAGCTGATCGGTCGCTTGAAAGGGGGCTCGCCGCGGGTGAGCAAAGCCACGACCTACCGGACGGTGAAGCTGCTCGCCGACAGCGGGATCGTGCGGCCGGTGGTGCTCAACAGCGACCAGACGCACTACACGCTGGCCTACGGGCGGGGGAGCACGGCGATGCTGGTGCACGCGGCGACTGGGCGGATGGAGATGGTGGATGCGCCGGGGCTGGCGGAGCTGTGCGCGCGGCTGTGTGCGGCCCACGGGCTGAGCCTGGATGGGCAGAGCCTGATGGTGTACGCCGCGCCGGCTCGGTAGTCCGGGGGGGCTGAGGCAAGGGACGGGGTCGGAAGATGGGGAGTGGCTGGGAAACGAAAAACGCCCCGGAAACCGGGGCGTCTTCTGGAACAATGGGCCTGGCTGGACTCGAACCAGCGACCTCACGCTTATCAAGCGTGCGCTCTAACCAACTGAGCTACAAGCCCTTGTCGCCCGGGCTTTTGGCACGGGGGGCGAGTATAGCCCCGGGCAGCGGAGGGGCAACGCTCACGTGTGCCCCTAGGGAATCCCCTGAGTTCGGCGACCCAGCTGAGCATTCGCAGGCGGGGGCGTTGGACGGGGAGCCGAGGAGGCGAAGGCAGGCCGCGGATGGACGCGGATGGACGCGGATCGGATGGATCAAGACAGAAGACGATTTACCACAGAGGCACAGAGGACACAGAGATGAAGGAGAGAGGAGAGGAGAGGGTGCGGATGCGGAGCGTCCAGCCCAGCGCTCTGCGCTTGCGGCCGCGGCTGATGCTCTTGATGGCACGCTGCTTCTTCACGCGGTGAGTCTACTGGAAGAACGGAGGCGGGTAGCCGCGGATGGACGCGGATAGCGCGGATCAAGGCATCGATGCTTGATCTATTCCCCTTCTTTTCCGTGTCTATCCGTGTTCATCCGCGTTTATCCGCGGCCTGCCTTCTGCCTTCCCGCACTCAGGGCACGGCGAGGCTTCGGCAAGTCCTGCGAGGTCGTAGCCGCACTTGGTGCGCGCCCGGTGTCTGCCGCGGTTATGCAACGGCTCGGGGCTTTGGGTTGGCGGGTGGGTGGCGGAGGTCCGGGATATCGCCTGGGTGATCGCTGCTGTGTTCGGCGGCGGGTTGCGGGGTGTGGGCGCTGAGGAGGCGCTGGAGGTCGGGAGAGTTGGGGTCGAGGATCGCGGCGATGGCGCGGAGTTCGGCGAGGGCCGCGGCGTTGCGATCGGCTGCTCGGGCGGGGGCTCGCTTGGTGGCGGGCGCAGTGGTCTGGCGCGCTGCGGCTTGGAGCGCGGGTTGAGCGGCGGGGTCTTTGATCGGGCGCGCTTTGAGGATGGCGATGGCGAGGCGGCGGCGCTCGGTGGGGTCCTTCTCGGCGGAGAGGAGTTCGCGGAGGACGGCGATGGCTTCGCGGTGTGCCGCGGCGAGTTCTTCGTTGTACTGCTGGATGGCGGAAGGCGCTTGCATGTGACCCCCTTGCTGGATGCTGGTTGGGGGAGGCAGGCCGGACGCCGAGTCGCTGGCCCCCGCCCCCGGTGCTTCGGGCGAAGTGTACTTCATTTGTACGGCATCTGCAAGGTATTTCGGCGATATCCAAACAAATACCTTTCTTTGAGGGGGGGTGGGTGCGATTTGAGGGGATGGCGTGGGTTCGTCGGTGCCTTGTTTCAGGCTGGAGCCGATGTCGTAGCTGATTGGAGCCGAAAGATCGTCTTAATCGGCTCTAATCGGATATGATTACGGATATGCTCCGCCTCGACTCCCTCACCATTTCGCGCGAGATGCTCAGCCTCATCGCTGAGGTGGATGAGTTCAAGGGGGCGTGGCGGGCGTTGGGGCGGCTGGCACCCGAGCACCTGCGCCAACTGCGGAAGGTGGCCACGATCGAGAGCGTTGGCTCGTCAACGCGCATCGAGGGGGCGAAGCTCACCGACCGCGAGGTGGAGGCGCTGCTGGGGCGCGTGCAGGCGGAGTCGTTCACCACGCGCGATGAACAGGAAGTGGCCGGGTACGCGGCGGTGATGGAGATGGTCTTCACAAGCCATGACCAGATCCCCGTTGACGAGAACCACTTGAAGCAGTTGCACTCGGTGCTGCTGCGCCAATCGGAAAAAGACGACCGTCACCGCGGGCACTACAAGACCCTCTCGAATCAGGTAGAGGCGTTCGACGCGGAGGGGCGCTCACTGGGTGTGATCTTCGAGACGACCTCGCCGTTTGACACGCCGCTGCGGATAAATGAACTGCTCGCGTGGTACAACGAGGCGACGGCCGCTAAATCGCTGCACCCGCTGCTGATCGTGGCGGTCTTTGTCGTGGTGTTCCTGGCGGTTCATCCGTTTCAGGATGGGAACGGTCGGCTGTCGCGCGTGCTGACGACGCTGCTGCTGCTCAAGGCGGGTTACCACTACGTGCCGTACAGCTCGCTGGAGAGCATCGTTGAGCAGAACAAGGAGGAGTACTACCTGGCGCTCCGCCGGACGCAGGGGACGCTGAAGAGCGAGCGCCCCGACTGGTCGCCGTGGCTCGACTTCTTTCTGCGGTCGATTCAGAAGCAGAAACGCAGGCTTGAGGAGAAGGTGGAACGCACGAGGCTCATGCAGGCGACGATGCCCGGGCTCTCGGTCAGGATCATTGAGGTTGTTGGCGAGCAGGGGGCGGCATCGGTTGGGGGGCTGGCCGCGGCGACGGGTTCGCCGCTTGCGACTGTGAAGAAGCGGGTGACTGAGCTGGTGGAAGCGGGGCATCTGCGGCGGGTGGGGAAGGGGCGCGCGACGCGGTATGTGGTGGGGTAGCTTTTGAGCGTCCGCCGTGGGACGTCTATCTCGTGAGATCCGGCTGCGGAAGCCGCGGCAGTGTCGGCGTCAGAGCAATGCTCTGACCTCTTGACTTCCGGCTCTGGTCGGCTGCGCCTCCCGTCGCACGGCACCTGCGGCAGCAAGGAGGGGTTGACTCGCTTGCTGAGGACCGGTGGTGGCGCAGAGCCTTCACCACCGGCTACGAACGATGACCCGCTTCGGGGTTCGAGGCGCTGGCGCGGGTTTGCGTTGATCATGCATGAATGCGTCCTCCTTTCCCGGAGGGGTGGGGCGCAGGGGTGGGGTTTTCTATCTTGCGCGTTACAGCCATGTCTCACCAGTAAGAACACACCACATCGCCAGCGAGCGCCGCTGCCACGGTGATTGAACCCCACCCCCTGCCCCTCCCCTCCGGGGAGGGGAGTTCAAGGCATGCGCTGCGTGATCGGTGCACAAAGAACTTGCGCACAAGGCTCTTACCAGAGGGCTCGGACTTTGATCGTCTCGGGGAGTTTGCGCAGGGCTTCGACGATGAGGGGGCCCTTGGCGGGGGTCGGCTCGATGTCGAAGACGACGTAGCCGACGTCGCCCTTGGTCTGCAGGTACTGGGCGTTGATGTTGACCTTCTGCTCGGCCATCACGGCGTTGACCTTGCTCATGACGCCGGGGACGTTCTTGTGCAGGTGGAGGATGCGGTGCGAGCGGCGGCCGGGCTTGCCGTCGGCGGCGTCGCTTGCGGAGCCCTGCTCGGGGAGGTCAACGACCGGCATGTTCACGCTGCCGCTGGTGGCGCCGACGTTGATGAAGCGGATGAGCTTGTCGCACACGTCCTGGGCGATGCTCTCCTGCGCTTCTTCGGTGCTGCCGCCGACGTGCGGGGTGAGGATGACGTTGGGGAGGCCGAGCAACTCGCTCTTGAAGGGCTCGTCGCGGCCGGAGGGTTCGTGGGGGAAGACGTCGAGCGCTGCGCCCGCGAGGTGCCTGCTCTTGAGCGCTTCGGCGAGGGCGGCGACATCGACGACGCTGCCGCGGGCGTTGTTGATCAGGTGTGCGCCCTTCTTCATGGCCTTGATCTGGGCGCGGCCGATGAGCCCCCTGGTCGCCGGGGTCTCGGGCACGTGGAGCGTGACGACGTCTGAGGCTTTGAGCAGCTCGTCGAGCGAGCGGCAGGCGCGGGCGTTGCCGAGTGAGAGCTTGCTGAGGATGTCGAAGAAGACCACGCGCATGCCCAGGGCCTCGGCCAGGATGCTCACCTGCGTGCCGATGTGCCCGTAGCCGACGATGCCGAGCGTGCGCCCACGGACCTCGTGTGCGCCCGCGGCGGACTTGTCCCAGTTGCCGGTGTGCATGGCGGTGGACTGGTCGACCATGCGGCGGTGGAGGGCGATGATCTCGGCGAGGGTGAGCTCGGCGACGGAGCGGGTGTTGCTGAAGGGTGAGTTGAAGACGGCTACACCGCGCTGCGAGGCCTCACCGAGCGCCACCTGGTTGGTGCCGATACAGAAGCAGCCGACGGCCATGAGGCGTTTGGCGGAGGCGAGCACGGGCGCGGTGAGGGTGGTTTTGCTGCGGATGCCCAGAACGTGGGCCGCGCCGGCGCCGGCACCGTCACCGATCGCCTTCTCGAGCGCGGCCGTGTCCCATGCTTTTTCGTGGAGCTGGACGCTGAACCCCTCGGCCTTGAAGCGTTCGACCGCGACGGGGTGGACACCCTCGAGCAGCAGGACCTTGATCTTCTCTTTGGGGAACGAGGTCTTCACGGGAGAACGGTATCGGCCCAAACGGCCGCCGTATTGAGCGAGCCTGGCGCGTGTGCCGTGCCACCGGTCACCGGCTCTGAGGTGACCGGTGCTTCGGACGCGCGTCGCGAGCAGGCTGCACCGTTCACGGTCAAAGCACCGTGAACGGTGGCACGGTGCTAGTGCCTGAACCGCCTCACACCGGTGAGCAGGCAGGTGACGCCGCGGCTCTTGCAGAGTTCGATGGTCTCGGCGTCGCGCTTTGAGCCGCCGGGGTGGACGATGACCCGGACGCCGCCGTCGATGAGGATCTGCGGGCCGTCGGGGAAGGGGAAGAAGGCGTCGGAGACGGCGATGCCTGCGCCGGCCTTCATCAGCTCGGGGCTGAAGTGGTTGGCCTTCTCGACGGCGAGCTTGCAGGCGGTGACGCGGTCGACCTGGCCGACGCCGCCGCCGAAGAGGCGGACGGCCGAGCCGTCGAGCCCGCCGATGGCGATGGCGTTGCTGCTCATGGCGCGGACGATGACCTCGATCGCGGCGGCGGCGACGAGCGTGCTGCCGCCGACGGCGGGGCCGGCGGCATGCTGCCACCTGGTTGGGTCGGGGGCGAGGGTGTCGCGCTCCTGCATCAGCAGCCCGCCGGGGATCGAGCGGATGGTGACGGGCGAGAAGGTCTTGCCGTGCACCTCGCCGACTGAAAGGAGGCGCACGTTGACGCTCTTGGTCTTGAGCAGCTCGAGGGCGGCTGCGGTGTAGCCGGGGGCGACGACGACCTCGAGGAAGGTGTCCTTGCCGGTGAGGCGCTGGGCGGCGTGCTCGTCGATCACGTGCGAGCAGGCGAGGATGCCGCCGAACGCGGCGACGGGGTCGCCGGCGACGGCTTTGTCGATGGCCTCGAGCACCGAGCCCCCCACCGCTGCGCCGCAGGGGTTTGCGTGCTTGATGATGGCGGCGCCGATGCGCTTCCAGCCGCCCTCCTGGGCGAGGGCCACGGCGAGATCGAGGGCGGCGGCGGCGTCGGCGACGTTGTTGTAGCCGAGCTCTTTGCCGTGGTGCTGGGTCGCGGTGAGGATGCCCGGTGACTGATCGCAGCGGCTCTTGTAGAGGGCGGCGGCCTGGTGGGGGTTCTCGCCGTAGCGCATGGCGAGCACTTTGTCGTAGGTGAGCGAGACGGTCTGCGGGAGCAGCTGGGCGGCGTGGGAATCGGCGTGCGCCTGCTTGCCGAGGTAGGCGGCGATGGCGGCGTCGTAGCCGGCGGTCATCTCGAAGGCCTTGAGGGCGAGTCTCTCGCGCGTTGCCGGGAGCAGGCAGTTGTCGTGGGCGTTCATCTCATCGATGACCTTTGCGTAGTCGTCCGGGGCGGTCACGACGGCGACGTAGGCGTGGTTCTTGGCGGCGCTGCGGACCATGCTGGGCCCGCCGATATCGATGTTCTCGATCGCCTCAGCGCGGGTGACGCCGGGCCTGGCGACGGTCTCCTGGAAGGGGTAGAGGTTGATGACGACCAGGTCGATGGGCTCGATGCGATGTCGGCGGAGGGCCTCGGCGTGCTCGGGGTTGTCGCGGACGGCGAGGAGCCCGCCGTGGACGGCCGGGTGGAGCGTCTTGACGCGTCCATCCATCATCTCGGGCAGGCCTGTGACGTCTTCGATGGGGGTGCAGCGGATGCCGGCGGTCTCGAGCGCCTTGGCGGTGCCGCCGGTTGAGACGATCGTGACGCCGCGGGCGGCGAGTTCACGGGCGAATTCGACGATGCCGGCCTTGTCGCTGACGCTGATGAGTGCGCGGTTGACCCTGACCGGACCGGCCGGTGCTGAGGGTTGATGGCTGTGGCTGCTGACGCTCATGCCGGGCTCCAAGAGTGTTCACCACAGAGACACAGAGGCACAGAGAAGAGAGACAGCCTCAGATCGAAACGGACTGCACGTACCGGAGCAATCCTGCTGCTCCATTCTTATCCGTGCAATCCGTGTTCATCCGAGGCTGCTGCGGTTCATTGCAAACTCAAGAGGACTCACCACAGAGACACAGAGGCACAGAGAAGAACTGCAGAGGACGGGGGCAAGCGCGGATGGACGAAGAGACGAGTCAGATGCACCGGCGCAGGAACGCTTTGCGTCCGTCGTCGCTCTCTGCGGCTGATCTTCTCTGAGCCTCCGCGTCTCTGTGTCAAAGACTGTCTTACCGCGTGATGAACTTGCTGACCTCGCCGCGTGCGCTGATGGTGTAGAGGTCGCCGTCTTCGAAGCTGCCGCCGTTGACGATCATGGCGACGTTGTCGAGCTTGACCTGCTCGATCACGTCTCCGCGGACGGGGTCGATGAGCTTGGCGGTGCCGGTGGTGCTGTCGAAGAAGATGGGGTTGCCCTTGCGGACGGCGACGACGCGTCCGGCGAGGGTCTTGTTGACCCACTCCTGGCCGCCGGTGCGTGCGTTGACGGCGACCATGCCGGTGCCGGGGATGGAGACGAAGACGCGGCCGTTGTAGACCGATGGGGTCGTTGTCAGGGGCGTCTCTGTGCGGACCTGCCAGCGGCGCGAGCCGTCGGCGAGGTTGAAGGCCCAGAGCGACTGGTCGAGCCCGGGGACGAAGACGGCGCCGTCGCCGACAGCGGGCTTTGCGCCGGCGTTGTCGTACATCTTGCCGGCGCCGAGCATCATGCCGGTGGCGCAGTCGAGGATGCCGACGTTGCCGTCGTTTGAGATGAAGCAGGCGGTCGTGCCGCCGGTCCAGACGGGGTCGATCTTGATGGAGGCGGGGAAGCGGTAGGCCCAGACCTGCTCCTGGATCGACATCGCGTGGGCAACGACGAAGTCGGCCGAGCCGAAGATGAAGAGGTCGCCCATCGGGATCGGCGCGGTGCTGGAGACGTGGGAGAGGGGCTGGCGGTCGACGAACTGGCCGGTCTCGGCGTTGATCGTGAAGACCTCGGTCTCGTTGGTGGCCATGATGGACGGGCCCAAGCGCGAGATCGACTTGAACTTGCCGGCGCGGTTCTCAACCTGCAGTGCCCACTTGAGCGAGCCGCTGGTGGTGCTGAGGGCGCTGGTGGCGGTGGTGTCGTCGGTGATCACCAGCAGGTCGCCCATGACGGCGGCCTTGTCGACGGTGCCGTTGTTGACACGGTCGAACGCGACGAACGACGACCAGGAGAGCGCGTAGCCGAGCTTGGCGTAGGCGTCGCGGTCGATCGCCTCTGAGCCCTTCAGGGGGGGTGGCGGCTCTTCCGTCCGCGCGAACAGGCCCTTCATGCTTTTGCCGGACTCGCACCCGCCGCTGAGCGCGGCAAGGGCCGTCAGAACAACCAGGGAGGTACGCAGCGCGGTCGATGGCGTGATCATGGGGGCTCCAGCGGGTGGGCAGCAAGTCCTTTGAGGGCAAGAGGATAGCGAATTGCCCCCGCTCTCGCCTACCCCCCGGCCGGCGGGGTGAAACCCTTGCTCGTCTGGCCAAACGCCGGCGACCCTTCAAACCGCCGATCCGGGGCCGCCGGCGGCACCGACCTATCTTCATTCCATGTTCACCGGGCTGGTACAGGCCGTTGGAACCGTGGCGGCTGCGGCGGTGCAACCGGGGGGCGAGGGGGTTCTGCGGCTTGAGATTGACGCTGGGAGTTGGCCGCACCGGCCCGCGGCTGGTGACTCGATCGCGGTGGACGGGTGCTGCCTGACGGTTGCTGAGACGCCGACTGGGGCGAATCGGCTGGTGTTTCAGGCGGTGCCGCAGACGCTGCGTTTGACCACGCTGGGGCGGCTGAAGGCGGGTGATCGGGTGAACCTTGAGCACGCGGCGACGCCCAGCACGCTGCTGGGGGGGCACATGGTTCAGGGGCATGTTGACGGCATCGGCACGGTGAGTCGCGTGGATCGTGGCGGAGACTATCGGATCGCCATCCGCGTGCCAGCGGGGGTTGAACCTTTCATGTTGGCCCGGGGTTCGGTCTGCATCGCGGGGGTCTCGCTCACACTGGCGGGTGTCACCCATGGGGGCAGCGAGATCGAGGTGGCGGTAATCCCGACAACGCTCGGAATGACCACATTGGGGGGCCTGAACGCCGGCTCGCTCGTTAACATTGAGGCCGATGCCACGACCAAGGCGGTCGTCGCCACGGTGTTGCGCGTCATGGAGAGCCGACGATGAGATCCTCCGCCGCGATGGTGCTTGTGTGGTGCGCTGTGCTTGCTCCGGCTGCTCTTGCGCAGGGGGGGCAGCCGCCGGGCGAGCGGCACACGCCGACGATCGCCGCCGACTTGCCGCCGGCGGCCGGCGGAGCGGTGGCGCGTGTTCCCTTTGATCTGAGCGCGCGGCTCGACGAGATCCGCAAGGCCAACGGCGTGCCCGCGGTCAGCGCCGTCATGATCGACCGCGAGGGCGTGATGGCGCGCGGCGTCGCGGGGTTCCGTCGGATGAACGGCACAACGCCGGTGACGCTGAGCGACAAGTGGCACCTGGGCTCGTGCACGAAGGCGATTACCGGCACGCTCTGCGCGTTGCTGGTCGCGGACAACCCGCCGGTGCTGCGGTGGGACTCAACGATCGGCGAGGTCTTCAACCCCGGACGGGACGCGAAGGCGAAGATCACCAACAACTGGCGGCTGGTGACGCTGCGCCAGCTCACCACGTGCACGGGCAACGTGCCGTACGACCTGGGGGAGTACGGCGGCAGGCCGCTGTGGGAGAACCTGTGGGAGAAGGCGCGGCACGGCGCGACGCCGCTGGAGCAGCGGTCGTACCTGTTCAGCGAGCTTGTGCGGGGCAACATCGGCGCACCTTCGACGTCGTTTCAGTATGCCAACGCGTCGGTCGCTCTTGCCGGGCACATGGCCGAGACCGCGGCGGGTGTGCCCTACGAAGAACTCGTGCGCACGCGGCTGTTTGAACCGCTGGGGATCACCACGGCGGGCTTCGGCGCGCCGGGCACGGCGACCGAGGACGACGGGCCCGAGGATCAGCCTTGGGGGCACACGTCGGAGGGGACGCCGGTGCGCCCGGGGGTCAACGCTGACAACCCGGCGTCGATCGCGCCCGCGGGGACGGTGCACATGAGCATCGAGGACTGGGGGCGGTTTGCGCGGCTGCACCTGATCGGCGCGGAAATCTCGCTCCCGCACGCGATCGACCCTGGGGCTGACGAGGCGGCACCGGAGTGGGACCCGCGCACGACGCTGGGCCTTGACGCGGCCGACTTTGCCGTTCTGCACGGGCAGACGTCGTTCCGCAACGACTACGCCGCGGGGTGGATCATCGCCAACCGGCCGGCCTGGGCCAAGGGTGACCAGCCGGGCGCAACCGGGCGGTGCCTGACGCACGTTGGGAGCAACACGATGTGGACGGCGGCGATCTGGATCGCGCCGGAAATCGACCGGGCGTTCCTGGCGGTGGTCAACACCGGCGCCAACGCGGGCGGGGACGCGCGCGAGCAGGCGATCCAGGCGATGATCGAGCTTGACCGGCAGTGGCGCGGGCTCCCGCCGCTCAAGAAGTAGACGATGCAATCGCGGGCGTGCCGCGGGTAGGCTGGCGCCATGTTCACTAACCGACTGTTCGTGGTGCTGGCGGCTGCGCTGCTGGGGTTGACCGGGTGCCAGTCGGCGCGGCCTGACGGTTTGCCGCTCTACACGCAGGTTGTGGCCGCCGATCAACCGCTGGCTTCACAGGCGGGCGCGCGGATGCTGGAGCGGGGTGGCAACGCGGTTGATGCGGCGGTGGCGGCGGCGTTTACGCTCTCGGTTGTGCGGCCGCAGTCGTGCGGGATGGGGGGCGGTGGGTTCATGGTGATCCACCTGCCGCCGGCGGCAACGCGCAGCGGCGTGCCGGTCGACATCGCGATCAACGCGCGCGAGCGTTGCCCCGGCGGCGTGTGGAGCGGCACGTTTGAGTCGAGCGGCGATCCGACCGCCAGCACGATCGGCGGGCTGGCGGTCGCGGTGCCGAGCTCGGTTGCCGGCCTGCTGCACGCGCAGGAGCGCTACGGCATGCTGGAGCGGAGCGAGGTGCTGCAACCGGCGATCGATGCCGCGAGCGGCGGGTTCATTGTCGACAGCGCGTACATGACGGCGGCGGCGGCGACGATCGAGAAGTTCCGCGCTGACGCTTCGCTTCAAACGCGGTTTGCGTTTCTGTGGACGACGCTGCTGAAGTCGGGGAGCGTGCGCGAGGGGGACCGCATCACCAACCCTGCGCAGGCGGCGGCGCTGCGGGAGATCGCCCGGTCGGGGCGCCACGCCTTTTACGTCGGGCCCGTTGCCGAGGCGATCGTGCGGGCGACAAGGGAGGCGGGGGGCGTGATCACGCACATGGACCTGCAGCGGTGCCTGGAGTCGGGCGTGAGCGAGGTGCCGCCGCTGCGGGCGTTTGCGCTTGGGCACACGTTTTTGACGATGCCGCCGCCGTCGTCTGGCGGGGTGGCGCTGGTGCAGGTGGTGTCGATGCTCGGCTTGCGCGGGGCGGACCGGCTGGTGGGCGTTGACGAGCCGGCCTTTGCGCACGAGCTGACCGAGTGCTTCAAGCTCGCCTTCGCCGACCGCGCCGCGTTCATGGCCGACCCGGCGTTCTCGCCGGTGCCGGTGAGCGGGCTGCTGAGCAAGGATGATCTGGCGGCGCGTGCGGCGATGATCGACGCTTCACGCACGTTCGGGCCGGAGCGTTACGCGCGTTCGAGCGTGCCGACCCGGTCACCGCCGGACCACGGCACGAGCCACGTGAGCGCAGTGGACCGCTGGGGGGGGGCGTGCGCCGCGACGGAGACCATCAACTTGTCGTTCGGCTCGTGGGTGTGCGCGGAGCCGTACGGCTTCTTGCTCAACAACCAGATGGACGACTTCACGACGCGCCGCGGCGCGAGCAACGCCTTCGGGCTTACGCAGTCGGCCGCCAACGCGCCCAAGCCGGGCAAGCGCCCACTCAGCAGCATGACCCCCACCATCGTGCTCGACGCCGACGGGCGCGTCGAGGCCGTTGCCGGCGCCAGCGGCGGGCCGCGGATCATCACGGCGACGACGCAGGCGCTGATCAACGCGCTGGTGCGCGGCGACGACGCGGAGGCGGCGGTCTCTCGGGCGCGCCTGCACCACCAGTGGATGCCGGGCACGCTCTGGCTTGAGCCGTTGCCGGACCCGCTCGATGCCGAGCGCATGACCGAGTCGCTCGCGGCGAAGGGGCACGCGATCAAGCCCGCCAAGGGAGAGGCCGCGGTTCAGCTCATCGCAAGGTGGGGCACGCCGCGCGGCTTAGCGCCAGCGATGTACACCGCCGGCAGCGATCCGCGCAAGGGCGGTACGCCTGCGGGAACACGGGCGAACTAGCGCCGCGCTACAGGTCTCTACTTTCGTTTGCTTCTAGTTGTCGTTGACGCTGACTGGCCCCTCGGCGGCGGCCCTCATCCCTGCCAGCCCGCGGCGGAGTGCGCCGTCGGCGGGCTTGTCGGCCGCGGGGGCCTTGGCGGCTTCGTCTTTGATCCGCCCGTCGGCGCCCACCTGGTCGATGCGCACGCTGACGCGCTTGCTCACGCCGCGCTCCTGCATGGTGACGCCGTAGAGGTGGTCGCACCCGTGCATGGTGTGCTTGTGGTGGGTGATGACGATGAAGTGGCTGCGGTCGGTGAACTGGCTGACGACCTTGATGAAGCGGTCGGTGTTGGCGTCGTCGAGCGCGGCGTCCACTTCGTCGAGCACGCAGAAGCAGCTGGGCTTGGAGCGGAAGATGCTCATCAGCAGCGCCACGGCCGTCATGCTCTTCTCACCGCCGGAGAGCTGGCTGATGCTGCGCGGCTCCTTGCCCGGGGGCTTGGCGATGATCTCGATGCCGCTCTCGAGCAGGTCGATCTCGTCGGTCTGCACGCCGTCTTTCACCAGGGGCATCAGGCGCACCTCGGCCTTGCCGCCGCCGAAGAGCTTGCGGAACATGCCGTTGTCGCCGGCGAAGTGCTGGCAGATGAGCTCGAAGACTTCTTTGAAGCGCACGCGGCTGGCCTGGTTGAGCTCCTCGATCAGGGAGCGCAGGTCGGCGCTCGCCTTGTCGAGGTCGGCCACCTCGGCGGCGAGCTGCTCGTTGCGCCCGGCGAGCTGGCTCTCTTCGTCGATCGCGTCGAGGTTCACGTTCCCCAGCTGCTTGATCGCGCGGTTCAGCTCGGCCGCCTGGGCGGAGAGGTCGGCCATCTCGGGCCTGAACACCGTGACGGGCTCGACACCCTCGGGTGTTTCGACTTCTGTGACGAGCATCGCCTCAAACTCGCGGTGGAGGGTGGGCAGATCGACCCCCTGCTCCTGCTGAACGCGCTCCTCGAGCGTTTCGCGCTTGACCTCGGCCTCGCGCTTGCTCATCTCAAGGGCGTGGAGGTCTCGCTGCAGGTGGTCGGCCTGCTCGCGGGCCAGCAGCAACTGCTCGCCCGCCGCCGCCGCGGCGTCGGCCGCAGACGACACGCTGGCGGCGAGCCCGGCGACGAGGCCGGTCAGCTCGGCGGCCTGGGCACGCGCCGCCTCTGCCGCCGCCGCACCCTCTGCCTGGGCCCGCTGGTGCTCGGCGAGAGACGCTTCGCGCCCGGCCCTTGCCTGCTCAAGGCCGGTGCGTGAGCGCTGCGCCTCGCCTAGGGCCACCTCGGCGCGCTGGCGCTCGCGGCGCGCCGCGGAGAGCTGCTCGGTGAGGCGGCTGACTTCAACCTTTGCGGCCGTGATCTGCTCGGCCGCCTGATCGGCGCGTGCCTGCACGTCGGCGAGTGCGGCCTCGAGCGCGGCGACGCCGTTTGTTTCTTCTTCGAGCAGGCGTGAGAGCGAGGCCGACTTGGCCTCAAGGCCCGCGCGCTCCTGCTCCAGCCCCGCCATGCGCTCGCGCAGCTGCGACACCTCGTCGTCGAGCGATGCACGCTCGCGCTCCAGTCGCTCGCCCTCGCGAACGAGCTGCTCAAGGCGGCTTTCTTCCTGGGCCAGCAGGCGGCGCTGCTCGGTGAGCGACGAACGCCCGGCCGAGAGCTCGCCCGTGACGGCGGAGGCGTCAGAGTCGATCGCGGCCATCGCGCCGCGCTCTGCCTCGAGCTCTTCGCGGGCGCCGGCGACCTCGCGCCCGAGGTCTTCGAGTTCGCTGCGGCGCTGCAGCATGCCGCCCGCTTCGCCGTTGCTCACCGGGCCGGCCAGGACGCGCCCGTCGGCCTCCAGCACCGCGCCGTCACGCGTGACCAGACGCACCGGCTCGCCGCCGAGCAGCCCGCCCGCACGCACCATCAGGGCGGCGTCAAGGTCGCGCACGAGGTAGGTCCGGCCGAGCACGCGGTCGAGGAGGGCGTCTACCGCCGTTGAGAGCGCCTGGTCGATCCCCGCGCGTGCCCGCACCAGCCCACGGACCGGACGCACCATCGAGGCCAGTTCGATCGGCAGGGTGAAGGGTGCTGCGCCCTCGCTGGGGGCTTCGGGCGCACGGTCAAGGCCCGCCAGCGTGACAAACGCCACGCGCCCGCTCAGCGCGGCCAGATCGTCGGCCGGTGGCAGGGCCGTGATCGAATCAACCACCAGCGCCTGCAGCGCGCTGCCGAGGGCCGCCTCGGCCTCGGCGGCGTGGTCGCGGGAGCTTTCGACAAGGTCGGCCAGCACGCCGACGACGCCGGCGAAACGCCCGCCGGAGGCCTTTGCCTCGAGCACGCCCTTCACCGCGTCGTTGAGGCCGACGCGCTGCTCGACCATCTCGCTGAGGGCCTGGCGGCGCGAATCCAGGCGCGCCGCACGCTGCTCAAGCTCACCGATGCGCCCGGCCTGGGCACGCCGGTCGTCGGCCAGCTGGCCCGCCCGCGCCTCCGCCGCCGCGACGGTTGCGCTGAGCCCATCGACAGCGCTGCGCCGCGCGCCGACCGACGACTCAAGGCCGGTCCGCTGCTGCTCCACGCGTGCCTGCTCGGCGCGGTTCGCTTCGGCCTTGCCGGCGAGGCGCGTGAGCTGCTCGGTCACGACGGCGACGCGGCGCTGGTCCTGCTCCATCGCGGCGGAGACGCCGATGCGTTCGCGGTCGATCCCCGCGACGCGCGAGCGGCGCGAGCCGAGCTCGTTGCGGCGGCCGGCCAGCTCTTCGAGCACGCCGCCGCGGGCGGCGCCGGCCTGCTCGAGGCTGCGCTCGGCCGACTGAAGGGCCTCGGAGAGACCGGCGATCTGCTCGGCGGCGTCGCGCTGCGCCACGGCGAGCTGCTCGACGCGCTGGGTGAGCTGCTCGAGCTGGGCCGCGTCGTTCTCCATCGCCCGCCTGACGCTCTCTGCGGACTGTTGTGCGCTGCGGCTGCGCTGCAGGGCCGCCTGCTCTTCGTGCCGTGCGTTCTGCAGCTGCGACTCGACGCGCCGCAGCTCGTCGGCGGCTTCGTGCCGGGTCAGCTCGGCCTCCTGCTTGGCCGTCTCGATCGCGGTGAGCTGGGCCGCGGCGGCGTGGCGCTCGCCGTCGAGCTCCGCCAGGCGGCTGGTGAGGCCCATCAGGCGCTGGTGCAGTTCGTCGAACTGCTCGCAGGCGAGGGTCATCTTCACGGCGCGCAGCTCGCCGTCGAGGGCCTTGAACTGCTTGGCCTTGGCGGCCTGGCCCTTGACGATGCGCAGCCGGCGCTCGGTGCTCTCGAGCTGCTCGCGTGCGAGCGCCAGGTTGGTCTCGGTGCGGTCGAGCTTGCGCTCGGCCTCGAGCCGGCGCTGGCGGTACTTCGCCACGCCCGCGGCCTCCTCGAACACCACCCGGCGCTCCATGGGCGAGGCCAGGAGCATCGCGTCGACCTTGCCCTGCTCGATGATCGAGTAGGCGTCGGCGCCGATGCCGGTGTCGAGGAACAGGTCGCGGATGTCCTTGAGCCGCGCCTTGCGGTTGTTGATCAGGTACTCGCTCGTGCCGTCGCGGTAGAGGCGACGCTCAACCTCCACGGTGTCGGTGTCGATCGGAAGCCCGCGCTTGCCGCGCACGGCGATGTTGATGCCGACGTCGTCGGCGTCTTCGGCAATCGGCTCGGAAACGGCAACGGCGTTCTCAACGGCGGCTTCTGCTTCCGCGCCGTCTGCCGTTTGCCCATCGCCGTTTGCCTCCGCTTCTTCCGCCGCCGTCACCGCGCTCACCGCTGCGCCGGCCTCGACTGGGTTCTCAAACGTCAGCACCACGCTCGCCATGCCCATCGGCTTGCGCCCGGCCGACCCGGCGAAGATGACGTCGAGCATCTCGGTGCCGCGCAGCGCCTTGCTGCTGCGCTCGCCGAGCACCCACTTGATCGCGTCAACGACGTTGCTCTTGCCGCACCCGTTGGGCCCGACGACGCCGGTGATCGCGCGGTCGAAGGTGAACTCGGTCTTGTCCGCGAAGGACTTGAAACCCAGCAGTGTCAGTTTGGCCAAGCGCATCGAAGCAGACCTCCTGTCAGACCGCGTTGCGCACACCCCGCCACCCCCAGCGCCACGCTCGCCCATCCTGGGCTGCCATCGGGAAAAGACCCTTCCCGCGGCTGTAAGGGGGGAGTATCGCCTTTGAAGGCGAACGAATCAACAGCCACCGAGCCCGACCGATGCAGAATCCACAACTGGCGTCCACCCCGGCGAGGGTATTTGCCAGTGGATTGGTCGGACAACCGATCGAAAGGGCTTGCCTTTTCAGGCGTCAGGTTCGTCCTCTTGTGCGCGCCGGCAAGGTCGGCCGGGATCAGTTCTTGGGGGGCTTGGGCGGGATCGGAACCACCCACGTCTTGGCGGCCTCTGGATTGACCACCGACTTGGTCCGCTCCAGCGGGTTGAGCAGCTTGGCCTTTTCCTTCATGACGGCTCGCTTGGCCTCGCTCTCGGGGCGTTCCTCGCCGCGGGCGGCGTTCTGGGCTTCGAGCACGCGGTCGCCGAAGCGGTCGCGCTCGGTGGCGAAGTCGGCCGGGAGGGCGCCTTGCTTCTGCAACTGGTAGATGGCCCCCACCACCTGCGAGTAGCTCAGCCCGAGGCCCGGTTCGGGGCTCTCGTTGCTGGCGCTGCGGGCGAAGAGGCGGATGAGGTCTACAACGTCGGGCGAGCAGGTGGTCTGAGTAGGCGAGGATCCCGGCTCAGCGCGGGGGTCTCGGTATTGCACGCGCACGAGGCTCGTGCTGGGCGTGCCCGACGACGCGCCCTCACTCGGCGAGGCGGCCACCATCAGCAGCCGGTCGTCCCAGGCCGACATCAGCATCGGGCGCAGCACCTGAAGGTCGTCGCCGAAGACCACCACCCGCGGCATGCCCTGCTGGGTCACGTAGATCAGCGGGCGCGTGCTGGGGACGACGTCCAGGATGAACTTGTTGTCGATGTACGACCGGCGGATCGCCGGGTCGTTGCGCATGACCATGGCGTTGTAGGCGGCGGCGCGCACTTCGAGGTCCTCGGCACTCACCAGCTCGCGCAGCGCGAGGTCAACAGACGGGTTGCTCCCCAGGTAGCCGGCCAGTTCGGCCGCCTCGGCCCGCAGCGGGATCGGGCTGCCCTTGTCGGTGGCGAGCTTGATGAGGTAGGCGCCTGCGCGCGGGTCTCCCAGGCGGGCGCCGGCCCGCAGCGCGGCCATCCGCGGCAGGAACTCGGGGAAGTCGTAGAGCCGAACCAGGAAGGGCACCGCGGGCTGCCCGATCGCCTCGATGCACCACTGCAAACGGTCGGAAAGGCCGGGGGACTTTTCAAGCTCGTCGACGTAGCGCTTGGCGTACTCGGTGCTGAACTGCGTGTCGATCCGCAGGGCCATCAGCGTGTTGACAAAGTCGGCCGGGCGGTCGCGGTATTGCGGCGGTACCTGCACGGTGATCGACTGTGCCCCGCGGCCGTGGGCGGTGTTGCTGCCGCCTTCCGGCGGGAAGCGCGTGTTGATCGCCTTCTGGATCGCCGATGCACGGGCGTGGCTTGAGTTGTCGAGCACCAGTTCCAGCGCCAGCGGCTCGCTCACCACGCCGCCGCCGAGGATGCGCCCCACGGTGCGGACAACGCCGTCTGAGCCGGGAATCGCCGGCACCTGGGCGTCAGCGGCCGCTGCGCCGGCTTCCGGCGCGGTCTCGGCGATCGGCGCGGCGGTGCTCTCGGTGAACGGGTTGATGAAGACCGCGCCGCGCGCCTGGCCGATCACGCGGGCCATCTGAGCGCCGACAACCGCCGGGGGGCCGAAGCGCAGGTCCGTGGTCCAGAGCTTGCCGTTCTCGAGGCTCGTCGTTGACGTCCCGGGGAGCGCGCTGACGCGCAGATCAAACCGGGAGCCCTTGGGTGAACCGGGCGCGATCACCGCCTCGACCACCACCACCGCGACATCCTTCCGCGCGAGGATCTGCTGCGGCGTCAGGCCCGCCAGCGGTCCGCCGTCGTTGAGCGTGCCCTTGCCCATCCCCTGGCGAGCAAGCTCGCGCTCCATCGTCCCCTGCACGGCCGCGGGGTACGGACCACCGCCGGTGCCATCAAGCCCCACGACCAGTCCGATGCCCGAGACCAGCACGGGCTCGATGCCGCGGAGGGTTGACTCTGAGCCGATCGTTCCACGCAGCGCTGCGGGCACATCGCGGATGACCAACGGGCCGTCGGACTTTGCCTGACGCGTGGGGCCCTTGTCGGCGCATCCGCCGATGAGCGTTGTTCCGACGGCGAGCACCAACGTAACCGCGCTGCGAGCGACCGATGCACTGTTGACCACTGAGAGCCTCCTGCCGGAGCGCCGCGCTGAAGCCCCACCGCTCAGCACACACGCCAGCCCGCGCAAACCACCAAGGGACAAGAGTTTACGCGAACGGGCGGGCACGAATGCCGCCAAATTGCGACATGGGGTCGTTCGCCCCGAGGGTGCGGCGTCAGCCGCGGACCACCTTTTCAGATGGCAGTTTTCCACAATGACTCCGCGGCTGGCGACAGGAGGAGCGAGGGTGGTTTGGGGCTGTGCAAATCTTTTTTGAATGGCGGCAACACCTTGAAAACACGGGACTTGCGCTTTCATGAACTGCAACCGACAAAAAACACACAACATTTTGTGGGTAACACCGATTGAACGTACGATCTGTAGTGGTATGCTCTCCCCCTTGCCCGAAGCGACTGGTTTTCGGGCTTGCCAAAAGGCTTTTGTACGGTATGCTAGGCATTCAAACGGTCTCGAACACGCAGTGATCCGCTGCGAAACACAGGTGATCTGATGGGCATCCTCTGCGACACCCAAATCCAAGAACTCATCGAGATCCGTCCCTTCGAGAAGGCGCAGAAGCGCCCCGGTCGCATTTCGTACGGGGTTTCTTCGTACGGGTATGACATTCGCGTCGGGACCAAATTCAAGATCTTCACGCCCACGCCGCGCTCGGGCGGGGTGACGGTCGTCGACCCCAAGGCGTTCCACGACGACCTTTTCGTGGAGATCGACACGGCCAAGGAAGGGCGCGACCACGTCATCATCCCGCCCAACAGCTTTGCCCTCTGCGAGACGGTTGAGTACATCGCTGTTCCGCGTGATGTGCTTGTGGTGTGCGTTGGCAAGAGCACCTACGCCCGCTGCGGCCTGGTGCTGAACGTCACCCCGCTGGAGCCGGAGTGGCGCGGCAAGGTGACGCTGGAGATCAGCAACACCACACCTCTGCCGGCGAAGGTGTACGCCAACGAAGGGATCGGGCAACTGCTCTTCTTCCGCGCCGACATGGTCTGCGCTGTGTCGTACGCGGACAAGGCCGGCAAGTACCAGGACCAGGGCGGCTTGACGCTGCCGAAAGTCGACTGAAGCGCCGCGAGCGCTTTGGCTGCCGGGCTCGCCGAGAGGCGCGTCCGCGTGGATTCGTGTTTGTTTCCGCTCCCGCTCAACGCCACGTCTGGGGTCCACCGGTATGAAGATCACTCGCAAGTTCACGACCGCCGGCCAGGATGTCTTCTCCACCGTCAAGTGGGTGAACCGCTCGTCGAAGATCACGAACCCCGACGGCAGCGTCGTCTTCAAGATGGACGACGCCTCCGTCCCGGAGTCGTGGTCGCAGCTCGCCACCGACATCATGGTGAGCAAGTACTTCCGCAAGGCGGGGGTGCCGCTGAACGGGCCCGACGGCAAGGTGATGGTTGATGAGCACGGTCGCGCCAAGACCGGGCCGGAGAAGTCGGCCAAGCAGGTGATCCACCGGCTGGCCGGGTGCTGGCGGCACTGGGGCGAGAAGCACAACTACTTTGACAGCAAGGACGATGCGCAGGCCTTCTACGACGAGCTGGCGTACATGCTGGTGCACCAGATCGCCGCGCCCAACAGCCCGCAGTGGTTCAACACCGGGCTGAACTTTGCCTACGGCATCACCGGCCCGGCCCAGGGGCACTTTGTGTGCGACCCCGCGACGGGCGAGGTCACCCTCGCCGACGACGCGTACTCGCACCCGCAGCCGCACGCCTGCTTCATCCAGAGCGTCGAGGACGACCTGGTGAACGAGGGCGGCATTATGGACCTGTGGGTCCGCGAGGCGCGGCTGTTCAAGTACGGCTCGGGCACGGGCACCAACTTCAGCTCGCTGCGGGCCGAGAACGAGAAGCTCTCGGGCGGCGGCAAGTCGTCGGGGCTCATGTCTTGGCTCAAGATCGGCGACCGGGCGGCGGGCGCGATCAAGAGCGGCGGGACGACGCGGCGCGCCGCCAAGATGGTCTGCCTGGACATGGACCACCCCGACATCTCGACCTTTGTGAACTGGAAGGTGCGCGAGGAGATCAAGGTGCAGGCGATGGTGGAGGGGCTCAAGGTGCTCAAGCAGCACGACCCCAAGACGGCGGCCCAGTGCGAGGCGATGGACCTGAAGCTGGACTTTGACTTCAACGGCGAGGCGTACGCGACCGTCAGCGGGCAGAACAGCAACAACTCGGTGCGCATCCCCGACGAGTTCTTCGAGGCGGTGGACAAGGGGAACGCGTGGCAGACGCGCTACCGCATCACGGGCAAGCCGGCCAGGAGCTTCGACGCGCGCGAGCTGTGGGACCAGATCGCCTTCGCCGCGTGGCGCTGCGCCGACCCGGGCGTGCAGTACGACTCGACGATCAACGCGTGGCACACCTGCCCGAGCGCGGGGCGGATCAACGCCAGCAACCCGTGCAGCGAGTACATGTTCCTGGACAACACGGCCTGCAACCTGGCGTCGATCAACCTGATCACGCTCTACAACCCGCAGACGCGCCGCTTCGACGTTGAGCGCTACGAGCACGCGATCGACCTGTGGACGATGGTGCTGGAGATCAGCGTGCTGATGGCGGCGTTCCCGAGCCAGGAGATCGCCCGGCTGTCGTACCGCTACCGCACGCTGGGGCTCGGCTACGCGAACCTGGGCGCGATGCTGATGCAGGCCGGGCTGGCCTACGACAGCGACGAGGCCCGCGCGCTGACCGGCACGCTCACGGCCATCCTCACCGGCCGCTCGTACCGCATGAGCGCCATGATGGCCAAGGAGCACGGGCCCTTCGCCGGCTACGAGGCGGACCAGGACGCGATGCTGCGGGTCATCCGCAACCACCGGCGCGCGGCGATGGGCGTGCAGCGTTCGAGCAACGAGTACGAGCAGCTGAACATCCACACCCGCCCGGTGCCGATCGACCACGCCCTTTGCAAGAGCGGGCGGCTGCTGGTGAAGAACGCGCCCGAGCTGCTCGAGCACGCGGTTGACTCGTGGGACGAGGCGCTTGAGCTTGGCATCAAGCACGGCTACCGCAACGCGCAGACCACCGTCATCGCCCCCACCGGCACCATCGGGCTGCTGATGGACTGCGACACCACGGGCATCGAGCCCGACTTTGCGCTGGTGAAGTTCAAGAAGCTCGCCGG
>CAYOGE010000046.1:0-25376 GCA_964403525.1 uncultured Phycisphaeraceae bacterium
GGGGGATTTTGGGGCGATGGCGTCGGGCGGGCCTGCGAACTCGACGCGCCGCCCCCCCCAGCACCACCGCGCCAGGCACCCGCTCAGAAGGCGCCCGAACCTTCGCAGGGGAAGCGCAAGTAAGAGTCTGAGGCAACAGGCGCTCGTCAAACGATGGTCAGGGCCCCTGCTTCGGCGGGGGCTTTTTTGTTGCCCCTCGCTCGGTGCACGCGCCACCGCTTGCACGCGCTGTGGCGAACGGTGCGCTGCGGGCGCACGCGGCAACCTCGGCACTGGTCACGGTCAACTCGACGTGACCGGTTGGAGGGGTGCGACACCTCACTGATTTGACTTGCCCTTGCGTGCCAGTTCGATGGTGATGGCGTGCTTCATCAGCGCCTGCTGTGCGGTGGCCGCGGCGGCGAGCCACCCCGCCCAGCCGTCCATGAAGGCCCGTTTGAGGAGCATCTGCTTCAAGAACGCCCCGGCGGGTGATGTGAGCAGCCGCCAGTAGGAACCGCGCTCGCCGCGGGCGACCAGCTCACCGGCCATGAGCCGGGCGTAGCTGACCTGCTTGCGGAGCTGCTCCTCAAATGTCTGGAACGAGTCGTGCCGGAGGTCACCGTCGAGCCGGCCGGGGGTCTTCGAAGGGTCGATCAGCGCAAGCTGGTCGTGCGGGTCGATCCCCTGCCAGCGCGCCTTGCCGGCACGCACCAGGCGCAGCCGGCGCTCCGGCTGCCACGCGTAGTTGAGGAACCGCCCGTCGTAGAAGACCTTGCGGTTGAGCGTGTAGCCGTCGACCGCCGGGTCGTTCTTCGTCACCGCGGCGCGGATCGACGCCGCAAGCGACAGCTCGGGGCTCTCGTCGGAGTCGAGCGAGAGGATCCACGGCAGCCCCCCTTCCGCGGCCGCATCGAGGGCCTTCTGCTTGGTCTTCACGTGCCCGAGCCACTCGCTGCGGATCACCCGGGCCCTCACCGCCTCGAGCATCGGGATCGTCGCATCCGTCGAGCCGGAATCGACCGCCACGATCTCGCTCGCGAGCCCCTTGACGCTGTCGAGCGTCCGCCCGATCGTCGCCGCGCTGTTCTTGCAGACGATCGCCACCGACAGCGGCAGCCGTGATGGAGCGGGGGCTTCGCTCATGCCGGGAGGATACCGCCGCCCCGGGGCGGGTATATTGACCCCGTTGAGCACCACACCCGCGAGCACCGTCACGTTTTCCCGCTGCGGCGGAGTTGAATCGCACTGGCGGCGGGTGATCCAGCGCTGCGAAGAGGGCGCCGCCGGACAGGTGCAGATGCTCAAGACCGACGGCGCAGCGAGCGTGTTCGCGCTGCCGGGCGAGAACGGCGCGGCCGGCCTGGTGATCAAGCGCTGGGAGCTGCGGGGCTTCGGCGCACGGTTGAAATCGGCCTTCAAATCGAGCCGCGCATGGCGGCACTGGAACGGCGCTGATCTGCTGACGAGGGCGGGCGTGCGGACCGCGGCGTGCTACGCGATCGCACGCTCAAGGGGCAAAGACGGTGTCGCGGTCGAGTGGCTCATCATGGACCGGCTGCCGGGCAAGACGCTGCTGCAGCACCTGGCCGACAACGACCTGCCCGTGCGGACGCAGCACCGCCTCGCCGAGGCCGCGGCCTGCATGATCGTGGAACTCATCAAGGCGCGCCTCTACAACCGCGACGGCAAGCCCTCGAACCTGATCGTCAATCTCGCGAATCCGCAGCGCCCCGAAATTTCGATCATCGACTGCGTTGCGATCCGCCCGATGCCCAAGGGGGGCGGCAAGTCGGTCGACATGCTCGCTTCGCTGGTGATCGAACCGCTCGGCTGTCGCTGCCCGCCGCGCCGGGCGCTGATGATGCGCGTACTGCGTTCGTACGCCGTCGCCTCTGGCAACGCCCCGCGCGCTTCGTGGCGGCCCGCCCGCGATTCGCTCTGGCGTGCGGTCGAGGCGTTGGTCAAGAACCACGGCGACCCCACACCAAAGGTCAACCCCTTGGCGTGATCGCGGCTCCGCTCCGGGTGCCCCAGACTCCTCGTCTCTGCGAGGAGTCTGGGTGCATGGCTCCGTACGCGCCCATGCACAGACTCCCGCCCAGAGCGGCGGGAGTCTGTGGCACCCCGACCGGTCCAGAGCATCACGGGCGGTCAATTTTGCGAAAAACGCAAACAGAACTTGACAAACCGAAAACCGTCTTGCACAATTCGAAAAGTGTCTGACGTTTATCGAAATCCCGTAGAAGCCGGCCCCCGCCCACAGGCGACCCATCCGCTGGCCCAGCTTCCGCGGGAGGACTTGGACCTGATCATGGAGCTGGTGCTGCATTCTGGGTCACTCAAGGACCTGGCCGCGGCCTACGGCGTCAGCTATCCGACGATCCGCAACCGCGTTGACAAGGTGATCGAGCGTCTGCGGCTCGCCCGCGAGGGACGCAAGCCCGACCCGTTCAACGAGATGCTCGCGGCGATGGTGGAACGGGGGGAACTCTCGATCGCCAACGCGCGGGCGCTGCAGGAACTCGCCCGCAGGCAACAGGGCGCAGCGACAGGGCGCGGGCCCTCCGCTTTTTCAGATTCGAGCGCCCTGATCAGCAACCCGCCCGTGTAAGCCCATCCACGCAAAGGAGGCCGCGCCATGAACCAGATCCAGCAACTGTCCAACGAATGGTGGACCGCCACGCAGGCGGGGTGGATCGGCGGCGCCATCGGCATTCTCGGCGCGCTCTTCGGCACGGTGCTGGGCGGGCTGAGCTTCCTCGTGCAGCAGGGCAAGGCGAAGTGGTTCATGCTCGGCGGCTACGGAGTGATGACGGCGATCGGCTTCCTCGCGCTTGTCGCGCTGGTCGTCGCGCTGGTGATGGGCCAGCCCCGGCACGTGATCCAGCCGCTGCTGCTGGCCGGCCCGCTCTTCACCGTGCTTGGCCTGTTCCTTGGGATAGTTGTGCGGCGGCAATACCGCGCGGCCGAGGAACGGAAACTGGACGCAGCGCAGATCAGGGGCGCGTAGAAAACCAGGGAGCCGCAGACTCCTCGCGGAGCCGAGGAGTCTGTGTGCCTTGCTCCGTACGCGCCCCCGCACAGACTCCCGCCCAGAGCCGCGGGAGTCTGTGGCACCCGGGCAAGCCCTCCTTGCCAGTCGGGCCTCTGTCAGTCCCCACCCGCCACCCCCGCACAAGGCCCGTTCCTACAGTCCGCCCACATGGCTTGGACCCGCACAACCGACTACCCCATCCTCTCGCGCCGCATCCCCTGCTGGCCGTTTGGCGACCCCAAGACCCGCCGCACGTGGTGGATCGACGACTACACCAAGACCCCCGCAGAGGCTGGGCTCGACACCCGCGCCGGCACGCTCGCCGGCTACGAGGCGCTCCGACGCACCGTCACCACCATGACGCCCGACGAGGTCGTTGACCACGTCAAGAAGGCCAACCTCCGCGGGCGCGGCGGCGCCGGCTTCCCCGCGGGCATGAAGTGGTCGTTCCTCCCCAAGCCCGACGCCAACGGCGACGGCGGCCAGCGCTACCTCGCCATCAACGCCGACGAGTCCGAGCCCGCTTCCTTCAAGGACCGGCTCCTCATCGACTTTGACCCGCACCTGGTGATCGAAGGGATCATGATCGCCTGCTACGCCTGCCGCGTGCAGACCGCGTTCTTCTATATCCGCGGCGAGTATCACCACCAGGCCAAGGTCTTCGAGAAGGCGATCCAGGAGGCGTACGCCAAGGGCATCCTGGGCAAGAACGGGATCCTCGGCGGCGTGAAGACCAAGAACCGCGACATGCCGTGGGGGATCGACCTCCACCTGCACCGCGGCGCCGGCGCGTACATCTGCGGCGAAGAGACCGCTCTGCTCGAATCGATCGAGGGCAAGCGCGGCTGGCCGCGCAACAAGCCGCCGTTCCCCGCCATCAAGGGCCTCTTCGGTCGGCCCACGGTGATCAACAACGTCGAGACGCTCGCCCACGTGCCGAGCATCATGGAGAACGGCTGGGAGTGGTTCAGCAAGCAGGGTTGCAACTCCACCTTCACCGGCGCACCCGGCTCGTGGGGCACCAAGCTCATGGGCGTGAGCGGGCACGTCAACCGCCCCGGCTGCTTCGAGTGTGACCTGGGCATCCCGCTGCGCACGCTGATCGAGAGCCCCGACTACTGCGCGGGCATGCGCGGCGGCAAGAAGTTCAAGGGGGCCATCGCCGGCGGCATCTCGATGGGCGTCCTGGGGCCCGACCAGATGGATGCGGAGATGGACTTTGACATCGGGCGCAAGTACAACGTGCTCGGCCTGGGGACCGCCTGCCCGACGGTCTTCGACGAGGACACGGACATGGTCGCCGTCGCCCGCAACATCGCACGGTTCTACAAGCACGAGTCGTGCGGCCAGTGCACCCCGTGCCGCGAAGGGTCGGGCTGGCTCTACCAGCTCATGACCAAGATCGAACGCGGGGATGCCAAGAGCAAGGACCTGGACCTCGCCCTTGAGATCGCCACCAGCATGGGCACGATGCCCGGCACGACCATTTGTGGTCTTGCAGACGGCAACAACTGGGCGATCCGGACGATCATGAACAAGTACCCGGCGGAGTTCGAGTCGCGGGTGAAGCGCAGCTATGTGCAGGTGGGGATTGCTGTGGGGGCTGGGGCGAAGTAAAGGTCGAACCTCCAAGATTGCCTTGACGGTTTCTCTTGCGTTCACGCGGGGGCGCAGCATACTTGGAGAATGCGTCGTACTTCGTGGGCACTATCACTGCGCCATTTGCTTTTCGCTCAATCGGTGTGCATGAGCGGCGGCGGTCTGCTGCTTGCGCAAACGCCGGGTATCCGCAGTATTCCCACTGACGGCTGGCTGTACTCCGCCGCGACAAGCGTTAGCGGTGACGGCCGCTTCGTATCTGGCACAGTGGGAATGGACACTATCTATCACGCTCGGCGATGGGACGTCGGCAACGGAAGCAGTCTTGATCTGCACCCGGGCTCCAGCTTCTACTTCTCAGGCGCCGGCGGCCTTAGCTACGACGGCAGCGTGGTCTTTGGTGGAGCCGACTCTTCGCTCTTTCGCTGGACTGAAGCCACCGGGTTTCAGTGGCTTCAGATGCCGAGCGGCTACGATCGCGTAGGCGGGGGTGGGGCGACTTCCGCCGATGGGCGCACGATGCTCGCAGCGTTCGACGTCTGGCCCCAGAGCGGATTCGTTCGTCGCGATCAGTACATTTGGCACGAAGGTACCGGCTTTCAACCTGTTGCGGCACCGGCGTGGGCCACGTACGCCGTGCTTGGTTCGCTCGATGGCAGCGGCACGGTCGCTTCGGGAAGGCTGGAGTCGGCGGAGCCAAACTCGGTCAGGGCGGCAAGGTGGACCTCGACAGACGGTTGGGAGGTTCTGCCGCTCCCGAGCGACGGTGCGTACTCATACGGCGGCCGGATCAGCGCGAACGGGCGTGTGATTGTCGGTGCGTATGTGACCGCTGATACTGCACTGAGCCGCAGCTATTACTGGAGCGAGGCAACCGGCACAGTGAGCATTCCCAATGTCCCCGGCATGTACGGAACGGACGCAACGGCCGTCAATGGCGATGGCACCGTCGTGGTGGGCAACGGCAGTGACGGGTATCACCACCCCTTCATCTGGACGGCCGCAACGGGAACTGTCGAACTGGCACAGTACCTCCCGTCGATCGGCATCGACCTGACTAACTGGCATCTCGAATCCGCATGGGATATCAGCGACGACGGGACTGTCATCGTCGGCACGGGCTCTCGTCGCCTCGCGAATGGCACTTGGGTCGGCGAGAGTTGGGTCGTAACAATCCCGTCAGCACCCGCTGCCGGTTTGTTTGGGTGCTGGGCAGCCGCCGCAGGGCGCCGTCGCAAGCGTCCCGGTTGCTGATGGCGAGAGGCGGGGAAGCCCCGCCCCTCACCACTCCCCACCCCAGGCAAGTCAAAAGCAGAAAGCGGGCCGCGCTCGTTTCCGAACGCGGCCCGCTGAGCCTCCACTCTTTGCACACGCCGCTGATCGGCGCCGCCGTGTGCTCGGCGGCTGGAGCCCTCCCCGGGCAACTAGCCCTTGGTGGGGAAGGTTGCGTCAATCACGACTTCCACGCTCCTGCGGCTGACGCGGTCCGTGTCCGATCCGATCCGTCAACCCGCCGACGGTGCACGGCCCATTGTTAATGCCCCGGCGGGCTGTTCCGAATCGGACGCGGGGCGTTCAGGCCGCGCGGCCAAGGGTGACTCGCTCATCGCTTCAGGCGGCGGCACGCGTGGGGAGGGTTGCGGCGCGTTCCGCGTTTCCAAGCAGGACGGTGGTGATGTTCCCCGCGGGCCCGACGGCGTCGCCGCGGCGGGCCTGCACGTAGTAGCTCACGCGCGCGGTGCCGGCGGGGATGGTCTGGTCGGTAAACCGCTTGCGCCCGGTGGCGGCGAGCTGCACGAAGTCGCACTGGCCGGGGAGCTGGCGGTGAAGGGTGTAGACCGCGCCGTCGGTGCCGCGCGGCTGGGTGCACTTCCACGAGAGCTCGAGCGCACCGGTGGTCAGCAGCCGGGCGGAGACCATGCCGGGCTTGGCGGGGAGGAGTTCGGCGGGTCCGCGGTCGGGGCGGACGGGCTCGAGCCGGGCCTTGGCCAGCACCGGGATCGGGTCCACCTCAGCCGACGCGTGGGCGCGGATGCTCGCCACCATCGCCGCGGTCATGCGCTCCAGCGCGGCGGTCTGGGTGTTGAGGTTGAGCGTCGCCGCCGCGGCGGCATCCATCGCCTGCCCCTGGGCCAGCCTGGCGGCCCTGGTCGATTCGAGCAGCGCCGCGTACTGCGCTGCACGCTGCGGGGTGAGGCCAATGGCCTCGGGGTCCTGCGACCAGGCATCGCTGTGGGCGATGACCCAGTTCAGGAACGCCGAGCGCGGTGAGCGGGGATACACGGTGGCCATGCCCGCGAGGATCGGCCACGCACGGGCGCAACTTGAGCCCGCCCGCCTGCGCGGCGGTTTTTCACGCGTGCGGGCCACCGGTTCGCCCGTGCAACGCCGCTCCCCCCGCGTGCGGCCGCGCAATACACGCGCGTGGAGCCACGCCGTACCCGTGCAGCGCGGCTCCGCACGGGCGAGGGGCGATGGTGCACGGGTGCAGAACCGCGGCAGACCGACGGGTTGACCCGTGCGCGGCACCCGGCACGTGCCATGTGGTAGACTCGGCCGTGCGCCACTTCCGTCGCCGGGACAGACCCAAGCCCATCTCGCATCGGCCGCGCCTTCGACGGCTGCGGCGGTGGTCGGTCAACCTCGCCGCTGTGATCGTCGCGGTGGTTCTGGCGAGTCGGCTGAGCGGGTTCGAGTTGATCTGGGCACGCGGGCACGAAGCGGCCGTCTTCACCCGCGGGACCGTGGTGTACTACCGGTCGGGCAACGACATTGTCTATTGCTTCCACCGTTCATCGGCGGCCGGGGATGGCAAGCAGATCCTGTGGAGCTCGACACTGGCAGGCGGACTCTGCGGGCGCACGCTCTCGCAACTCTCGTGGGCGTCCGCAGCGAATCGTCAGTCGATGCCGGGTTACTACCCAGACGGTTTCGCCATCAACGCCGCGCCGTCGATTGCGCCGCAAGCCGAGATGTTCAACCGGCGCAACAACCTGTGGCGCTCGCGTCTGCCGCTGTGGTGGGCCGTGCCCGCGGTGTTGATCCCCTGGCTTGCCTCCGTGGTGTGGCTCCGGCTGAAACTCCCGCTCGCGCGGCGGGCTTTCCGAGTGCGTCACCGCTGCCGCGGGTGCGGCTACTCGATGATCGGGCTTCCAACGGGTGCACCGTGCCCTGAATGTGGCCGAGCGCCCTGACGATCAAGGGGGCGCGGCCCGATTCTCGTGCGTGCCGCCCTGAACGCCCGAACACGACGCTCCAAAGCGAGAGTCGTGGCACACCGGCAACCTTCGGCCGTGACTCCCTTACCGCCGCCGCCGAGATCCCGCCACCAGCCCGCCCAGCGCCAGCAGCGCGCCCACGCCGGGTGCGGGCGCGAAGGAGATCGAGATCGACTGCTGCCCGCTGAGCGTGTAGACATTGGCGAAGAGCGACGAGTCACCGTTGTAGAGGCTCCCCATGCTCACGTCCCAGCCGAAGCGGTACTGCACGCCCGCCAGCAGCGTGCCCGTGGCCGAGCCGCTCAGCGGCGCAGCGCTGTCGTAGATGCTGCCGACGGTGCTGATCGTGGTGTTGCGCGAGAGCGAGCCCCCGAAGGAGGCGAGCACCGGCCCGCTGACTTGCTCCAGCCAGACCGAACCGCTCGCGCTGCTGCTGCTGGTGGCAAAGCCCGACAGCACCACGTCGACCGAGCCGCCGATGACGTAAGCGGTGTTCACCACCGGCGTCAGCAGCACCTGGCCGTAGATGCGGGCGAAGGGGTCGTTGTAGTTGTACGCCGGCGGCGTGTTGCGCAGCTCGTTGACGTTGATCGTGATGTTCGTCAGCAGCCCGCCGGTGTAGCCGTGCAGCACGTTGCCCGCCACACCGTTGCCGTTGTCGCCCATGCCGAAGTTGAACTGCGGGAACGTCCCCCAGGTCTGCTGGTACTGGTTAAGGCTCGGACCCATGTGCAGCAGGTGGGCCGTCAGGATGCTGGTGGGGAAGCCCGCCTCGGCGATCTGCGCCTGCGTCGCGGCCGGAACGAAGCCAGCCGCCGCGGCGGCAGCGCACAACAACGAACGAACAAATGGCCTGGGCATGGTCTCTCTCTCCTGGGCCCGCCGTCTGGCGGGCGACTGGACAGACCATACCCGATGAATGGCCCGCATGCAAGGGAAACGGCACCCGGCGCAATCCGCACCCGCTCCCCCCCTGCCCCCATTCCTCCCATCCCCCCGCGCCAACGTTGCAGCCACACCCATTTGATGTACACTCACAAGATGACCGCCGCACCCCTTGCCGTGCCCTCCGTGGCGATCGCGCCGCGCCCCCCGTCGCGAGCAGCCCAGCGCGTCTCGCTGACGCTGCTGCTGTGGGTCCTGTGGGGCGCCCCGCTGGGGTACATCGCGTTGGTCGGCCCCAGGATGGGGGAGATCTTCAAGGAGTTCGGGGTCAGGCTCAACGCGGGTGACGTCGCCACGATCCAGGTGAGCTCGCTGCTCGCCTCCCCGCTGGGCCTGCTCTTCCTGCTGGTCGCCCTGCCGGCGCTCGCCCTGGCGGTTGCGGCGATCATCCTGCCCCCCCGCCGCGCATCGCCCGTTCCCGAGCGCGCACGCTGGCCCTACGTCATCATCACCGTGGTCGTTTCGAGCATCTTCGCGGTCGCGGTGACGGTGGTCTTCTCATCACTGCTGGGCACAACGATGCTTTCGACCGTAGAGAAGCTGCAGGCCAAACCACCAACGCAGGGTGCTTCGGCGGCGGGCACCCCATCCCGTTAGGCCTGCCAGGCTGCACGCCATCGCGGCAGACAGCACCCGGCATCGCCAGCCCGCAGGGTTGCACGAGTTCTTCCGTTCGCGGGCCTCCCGTGGCGAGCCCTGCCCGAAGCGGCGACGTGCCGCTCGCTCAACTGCTGCAAGAACGGGCAGCGCACCTTTCGGCCCACGCTTGACGTGGGGCGTCTACGTGCAACGCTTCATGCCGTTCTTCGACTCGCTCACCGCGCCAGCCGCCGACCACCGCCCCCTCGCCGCATCATGCACACTCCACCGTCGCCCGCTGCTGGCGTTCCGCTCCTTCAGGCCGTCGGCCTCGAGAAGTCGCTCGGCGGCAGGAAGATCGTGCACGGGATCGACCTCTCGTGCAACGCGGGCGAGGTGCTGGGGTTGCTGGGCCCAAACGGCGCGGGGAAGACCACGACGCTGCGGATGTGCTACGGCTACCTCCGCGCCGACGCGGGAAGGGTGCTGATCGCGGGGCACGACCTGGCCGGCGACGGCGACCGCGCGCGGAGGCTGCTGGGCGTCTGCACGCAAGACGACACCTTCGATCAGGACTTCACCGTCCGCGGCAACCTCGTGCAGACGGGACGCTACTACCGGCCCCGCCAGAGCGATCTTGACGCGCGGATCGAGAAGTTGCTCGACCAGTTCGGCCTCCGCGAGTTCGCCGATGTGAAGCCCGAGACGCTCTCGGGCGGCTACAAGCGGCGGCTGATGATCGCGCGGTCGGTCGTGCACAACCCCAGGGTCGTCTTCCTCGACGAGCCGACCACCGGGCTCGACCCGCAGGCGCGCGTCGCGGTGTGGGAGCTGGTCCATTCGCTGCGGGCCGAGGGGATGGCCGTGGTGCTCACCACGCACTACATGGATGAGGCCGCGCGCCTCTCCGACCGGCTGCAGGTGCTGCAGGGCGGGCGCGTGCGGGCGAGCGGTTCATCCGCCGCCGTGCTGGGAGATGTGGTGGGTGAGCACGTCGTTGTGCTCACCGCTCTGTCGCAGGAGACCGACCGGCCGGTGGAGTGGCTGCGCGAGCGCGGCGTGCGCCCAACGCAGGTGCTCAGCGACTGGCACGCGCCGCTCAACGCGGCGGTGCTGGCCGCCTTTGTCGCCGAATTCGCGGCGCTCCGCTACGAGGTGCGCCCGCCCACGCTCGACGACCTCTTCCTCGCCCTCTCGCAGGAGGGCAAGCCTTGAACGCGCTCACCGGGATGTGGCAGTGGCAGAGCCGCGCGGTGCTGATGCGCCACGTGCGCGTCCACCTGCGCAACTGGCACACCGTCACACTGCCGCCGGTGTGCGAGCCGCTGATCATGCTGCTCACCTTCGGTGTCGGGCTGGGGCGGCAGATGGGCGGGGTGAGCTGGCAGGGCCAGACGCTCGACTACATGCACTACCTCGGCCCGGGCATCCTGGCCTACACGGCGTTCATGTCGTCGTTCTTCCAGTCGCTCTTCGCCGCGTTCATCCGCATGCACTTCCAGAAGTCGTGGGAGGGGCAGCTGACCACGCAGGTGCGCCTGGAGCACGTGGTGTGGGGCGAGGCGCTGTGGGCGTCGACGCTGGCAACGTCGTACGCGGTGGTCGTGTGCCTTGTGCTGGGCGGGTTCGGCGTGGCCGGTTCGCTCTCGCTCCACTGGGGGTGGATGCCGGCGGTGGTGCCACTGCTGTTCATCACGGCGCTCGCCTTCTCGGCGGTCGGGCTCTTCTTCACCGCGGTGCTGCCGAGCATCGACCACATGAGCCTGCCGTTCTTCCTGGTCATCATGCCGATCGGGTTCGCCTCCAGCACCTACTTCCCGCTCCCGGATATCGGTGTGCTCAACGCCGTGGCCGCGGTCAACCCGCTCCACCACCTGGCCGAGGGTCTCCGCTGGCTGCTGCTCCACGGCACGCCCACCTGGCACCTGGCGGCCTGCGCCGGGCTCTGCCTGCTGATCCTGGCGGTCCTGATCCCGCTGGACATGCGCCTGCTGCGCAAGCGCGTCTTCGGCGAGAAGTAACCCCGCGCGGCTCAACCACGAATCGCTTCGCCCCACTAACCTCCCGCGTGACCGAAGCACCGGCGCCCGCCCCCACACCGAGGCCATCACCCTTCCCCAGGCGCGCTGGCGTCGTCAGTCTCTTGCTCAACGCCGCGGCGATGGCCATCTCGCGCACGAGCCTCATCCTCTACCACCGCTACTCCGTGCTGGGGCGCGAGCACCTGCCGAAGTCCACACCGTTTGTGCTGGTCGCCAACCACACCAGCCACCTCGACCACCTCTGCCTGCGCAACGCGCTGCCGCTGCCCATCCGCGTGCGGACACACCCGCTGGCGGCGGGGGACGTCTTCTTTACCTCGTACATCCGCTCGGCGATCAGCACCCACATCATCAACGCGCTGCCGATCTGGCGCCGCAAGATCACGCCCCACGCGATGCTCGAACTGCGCACGCTGCTTGCCGGCGGCCAGTGCGGCATCGTGATGTTCCCCGAAGGCCAGCGCAGCGAGAGCGGCGAGCCGGGCCGGTTCAAGGCGGGCATCGGCATGCTCGTCGCCGCGACGCCGATCCCCGTGGTGCCGGCGTGGATCGAGGGTGCCGGGGGCACGCACAGCGCGCTGCAGAAGTTCCGCTGGTTCCCCCGCCCACGCAAGATCACCGTGCGGTTCGGCCCGGCGATGACCTTCGCAAACGCCCCGAACGACCGCGACGGCTGGGACGCGGTGATCGCGGGCGTCGAAGGGGCGGTCAAGGCGCTGCGCCCGCGCCGGCAGGCGTAACCGCGGGCTGCGGCGACGATGGGCACACGCCCAACCGCCGATTCTGGCCCGCCGTGGCGTGTCGCGAAGCAACGCGGCCCGCGCGCGTCACCAGCCAACCTATGTTCACCCCCCATGGCCCCTCCCGTTGTCACCGTACGCGAACTCGGCAAGCACTTCGGTCACCGCACGCTCTTCACCGGCGTGTCGTTCAGCATCGAGGAGGGTGAACGCCTCGCGCTCATCGGGCCCAACGGCTCGGGCAAGAGCACGCTGATGAAGATGCTCGCGGGGTTTGAGCACTGGGACGAAGGGACCATCACCAACCGCAAGGGGATGCGCGCCGCCTACGTCGCCCAGGCCGACAGGTTCACGGAGGACGAGACCGTCCTCACCGCCATCGTCAACGCCCTCACACCCAAGGCCCGCCCCGCGCACATCCACGACGAGCACGAGGCCGAGATCGCCGCGTACATGGTCCTCGGCCGGGTAGGTCTTGAAGACTTCGACGCCAAGGCCCTCTCACTCTCCGGCGGCCAGCGCAAGCGCCTCTCGATCGCGCGGGAGCTCGCCAAAGAGCCCGACCTTCTCCTCCTCGACGAGCCGACCAACCACCTCGACGTCGAGGGGATCGACTGGCTCGAGGAGCTGCTCAGCGGCGCCGACTTCGCCTCCGTCGTCGTCACCCACGACCGCGCCTTCCTCCAGTCCACCGCCACCCGCATCATCGAGCTCTCCACCGCCTACCCCGAGGGCACCTTCTCTGTCAGCGGCAACTACGAGGAGTTCCTCTTCCGCAAGCAGGAGTTCATCGACGGGCAGTCGCGCGCCGCGCAGTCGCTGGCCACCATCGTGAAGGAAGACCTCCGCTGGCTCGGGCGCAAGGCCAAGGCCCGCCGCACCAAGAGCAAGAGCCGCATCGACGCCAGCCACGAGCGCATCGACGAGCTCGCGGCCCTCAAGTCCCGCGTCGCGCCACCCAAGGCGGCCCACATCGACTTCACCGCCACCGACCGCCAGACGCAGAAGCTCGTCATCGCCCGCGGCCTGCGCAAGACCCTCGGCGGCAAGCTCCTCTTCACCGGTCTCGATGTCATGCTCACCCCCGGCCAGAAGCTCGGCCTCATGGGCCCCAACGGCTCGGGCAAGACCACGCTCATCAAGATCCTCACCGGCGAGATCGAGACCGACCCGCCCACGCCCGAAGAGCTCGCCGAGGCCGCCCGCGACGACGCCAGCGGCCTGCTCCCCCACGGCACGCCCCTGTGCGGCACCATCAAGCGCGCCCCGAACCTGCGCGTGGTCATCTTCAGCCAGCACCGCACCGAGCTCGATCCCAAGATGACCCTCGCCGAGGCCTTCTCGCCGTCGGACTCGGTCATTTACCGCGACAAGCTCGTCCACGTGAACTCCTGGGCCCAGCGCTTCCTCTTCAACAAGGACCAGCTCCGTTCACCCATCGCCACCCTCAGCGGCGGCGAGCAGGCCCGCGTGCACATCGCCAAGCTCATGCTCGAGCCGGCCGACATCCTTGTCCTCGACGAGCCGACCAACGACCTGGACATCCCCTCGCTCCAAGTGCTCGAGCAGAGCCTGGAAGACTTCCCCGGCTCGATCATCCTCGTCACCCACGACCGAGCGATGCTCGACGAGTTGGCAACGCAGATCCTCGCCCTCGACGGTGAGGGTGAAGGCGGCTGCCGCTACTTCGCCGATTACCAGCAGTGGGAGACGATCCGCCAGCGCGAGGCCCGCCAGCCCCGTGCGAAGCCTGCGCAGCAGGCGCAGCCGGAAGATAAGAGCAAGGCTCCGAAGGAGCCTTCTCCATCTTCCTCTTCCCCGCCCAAGCCCAAGAAGCTCAGCTTCAAAGAGCAGCAGGAACTCGCCGGCATGGAGCTCACCATCATGGAGGCAGAGCAGGCCGTGCAGAAGGCCGCCGCCCAGATGGGCGACCCCGCCGTCATGGCCGACCGCAAGAAATTCGCCGAGATCTGCCGCGAGCACGCGCAGGCGCAGGAAAAGGCATCGCAGCTGTTCGAGCGGTGGCAGCAACTCGAAGCTCGCAAGTAAGGCGCAGCCGCCTGTGCGAGTACGGGGTTTCCCTCAACTCTTTTTCCAGCTTACCAAAAAACACTCCCGCTTTCGCTCGCCCCGGCACCGGGTTGGATGTAACTTGTTCGCATGAATCACCGCTCGTGCTCACTCTTCGCGGCGCTCTGCGGGCTGCCGCTCTCGGCCTTCGCGCAGTACCCCCACTTCAACGCCGTCGTCGTTGCTCCGGTCCCCAACGCGCCGCCGACATCACCGGTGGCCGCTGGAGCGCTCACCAACTCACTGCTCGCCTGCGGGTACCAGTCGCTGACGGTCAGCACCGGCACAGGGACCACCAGCCAGGCACGCCCATTCACGTGGAGCATCCCCACCGCGTCGGTCAACATCGGCGTACCCGCGGCGTTCGGTCCGTTCACCAGCGCGCAGGGCAAGTGGATCAACAACTCGGGCGCAACGCTCGTCTTCCTTAACCAGTTCTCCCCCTCGACGCTCTACGGCAACTACGTCTACTCGCCTGGCACGTCGTCGTGGACCCAGATCACTTCGCCCACCGGCTCCACCGCCGCGTCGTTCACCACGCAGTTCATCACCGACGCCGGCGAGATCATCGGCTACTACGTCGGAACCGGCACGATCGTCCCCCACCGCTGGCCCTCGGCCACCAGCGCCTCGGTGCAGCTCCCGACGCCCGTCCCCTCCCTCAACGGGCGCCAGGGAACGCCGATCGCCGCCAATCAGTCGGGCCAGGTGCTGATGACGTACATCCCCGCGTCGGCGCAGAACCGCGTCTACATCGTCGGGCCGGGCAACACGGTCCAGCGCATCCTCCAGAGCCCCACCCACGTGCCTCTCACCGAGAACGCCGGCGGTATCAACGACCAGGGCGTCGCCGTTGGCTGGTCGGGCACCAGCAACACCGTTCCCACGGAGCAGCACGCCTGCCGATGGGATTCAAACGGTGTCCCGACCGATCTCTTCGAGCCCGTCGGACTCTTCCAGGTGGCGCGCGACATCAACAACGCCGGTTGGATCGTCGGCTCCGGCTACACCTCGCGCTCGGGCAACAACTACCTCGGCTCGGTGGGCAAGCTCTACATCCCCGGACTTGGTGCAACCAACCTCACCGGGCTGGTCAACGCGGGGCAACTCCCCGCTGGCGCAAGCGTCGAGAGCGCGTTCAACGTCAACGACAGCGGCCAGATCCTCGCCACCATCACCGGCGGCGCGACCGCCAATCCCTACTACATCCTCACGCCCGACAACAACTGCCCCCTCGTCAGCCAGCACCCGCCCTCAGCGCTCAACCTGTGCAACACCGGCAACTTCACCCTCACCGCCGGCGGTTACGCCGCAACGCCCGTCAGCTACCTCTGGCGCCGCAACAGCCAGCCGCTGCTCAACCAGACCAGCCCCGTCCTCACGATCACCGGCGGCACCGCTGCCGACAGCGGCCTCTACGACTGCGTCATCTCCAACACCTGCGGCAACGCCGTCACCACCCCGTGCAGCGTGACCATCGTCTTCTCCTGCGGCCAGGCCGATGTCGGCGCCCAGGGCGGCGTCTATTCCGCCTGCGGCGACGGTGTGCTCGACAACAACGACTTCATCGCCTTCATCGACCTTTTCTTCTCCGCCAGCCCCCTTGCGGATCGCGGCGTTCAGGGCGGCATCCCCGGCACCGACAGCGCATGGGACAACAACGACTTCATCGTTTTCATCGATCAGTTCTTCGCGGGTTGCTGAACCGATCGGCGGCCGCTGCTGATCCCCCCTCGCCAAAAGACTGCCTTGAAGCGTTGGGAGTCACAACCCGTTGGCGGGGATGCATCAAATCATTCGGTGGGGGCTTGACATCACATCACGAGTCAGTATCTTGTGTTCTTGTTCCCCTCGGGCTTGGGTGGGCTTGAGGGGTGTTGTTCGATCCGTTGGCCTGTCCGGGGTATGGGTGACCCCGGGCCTTTGAAAGGAGTTTCTTCGTGCAATCTAAAACCCGTTTGTTGGTTGCCGGCGCGGTCACCCGCGCGGCTGCAACCTGCTTGGCGCTCTCGTGCGCCTTGCCTACGCTCGCGCAATCCCCGCCCCCTGTGCTCGGTGCCGTCGCTCCCTACGTCGTTGATGTAGGCGGCTGGGCGATGACGCCGGTGGTGACCAAGACGGGCAGCAACCCGTGGGAGGTCCACAGCTTTCTCGCCATCGCGAAGGCACCGACGGGGCAGAACCTCCGCGCGATCTGGTACGTCCGCGGTACCAAGGCGAACTGCGAGTGGACGACCAAGACCTGGGACACCGCCGACGTTTGGGATGCCATCAAGTACGTGAAGTCAGAGGTGAGCATCCCGGACGACTACGACGGCTGGTGGGCGACCACCGCTGTTGTTTCCTCCACGTCGGTCACGCTTACGCCCGAGCTGTACGCGACGGGCTTCAAGCAGAGTGACCCCTGGGGTGTCACGATCACCAGCACGGCCGACCGCGATACGTGGGTCGAATGGCTGGAAGAGGCGGGGTATAAGTGCGCAAACATCCCCTTCGAGAAAAAGGAAGCTAGCGCGGACCCGGCATACGGCGCTAAGGTGCTCTCGGCCAACGCAGAAACGCTCGACGGGGTGATGGCGCAGACGGGCACGCCGCCGCCGCTCACCACGGCCGCTTTCGTTGCCGCCGCCCCTCCGGTGCCTACGGGTCCGCTCCCCATGCCGACCGCTCCGAGACCGTTCCCGGTTGCTCCCGCGGTCACGCCACCATCGCCGGTCATCCCCACGAGCCTCCCGGGCGGTACCCCTCCCGCCCCGCGCACGCTCGCCTGCTGCGTCGCCGGCTCCGGCGAGATCTACGGGTTCTGGTCCGGCTTCATCGAGAAGAAGAACTGGCGGTACGATGCCAGCTGCTCGACGTTCGGGGCGGCCCCGCCCGCGCCGATCAGCTGCTGTTACACCGAGGATGTGTGCCAGTATCGCTAGGTGATCGGCTGGACGATCTCGCCCGCGTGCGTGCTCACCACGACGATCGTGGGCGTCGAGGAGCGCTGCTACCAGTTCAGCGTCTCGTGTACGAACGCCTTCGGTTGGACGACGTGCCCTCTCCCGACGCCGCCCACGATCCCCTGTGCCACGGGACCCGCTCCGCCTCCCGCCGGCCCGCTCCCGGCTCCTGATCGGTATTGAGCTTCCATCGAACATCTTTGTCCGCGTGCGCCGGGCGACCGCCCGGCGCACGCATTTGTTGAACGACGGCCCATCGCGCTCCCGACGCTTCCAGCCCGTGCGGTGTGCCGTGCGGGCGGTGTGCTATCTCGCCGGGGGGCTTCTGCTCAGCTGGCTGTCGTCGGTCGCTGCCGCTCGGTTCGACAGCTCTGCCGACGACCCGTGGGCCCAAGCGCGGGGGCGTGCTGGCGTTGTCCTGCCGCAACTCAGGCAGGAGCGGTGGACGGCCCCGAACAACGCGGGCCACATCGAGTTCCGACCGCGCATCCCGCCTGCCTGGTACCGGGGGCTCGCCGATGCGCTGCTTGAGCGGCATGTTTCCCCGGAAACGTGGACGGCCTTGACAATCCCGCCCCTCTCCGGCAAACGCGACATGGTCTACGCGTGGGTCGGCGGCGAGTACCGATCGGTTCAATGGGCGGCGGGCGAGCACCTGTGCTACCACCCGCTCGGCTGGCCGTGGCGTTGTTTCGAGTCGTGGTACTTTGTCGATGCGACGCCTTCGGGCAGGCCGCTGCTTATGCCCGCGCTCGGCTTCGAGATCGGCATCTACGAGAAGGATGCGTACAACGTCTTCGCAGCCCCACGCGTAACGCCCATCGTACCGGTGATGCCGGCGCTGCTGTGGTCGGTCGCGTTCTACGCCGCCGGGCTGTACCTGCTGATGAGTGCGCCGAGGTTCATCCGGGGCATTCTGCGGCGGCGGTGGGGGCGGTGCCCGGACTGCGGCTACGACCGCTCCGGTCTGCTCGCAGGCGCACCGTGCCCCGAGTGCGGCAAGCTCGCCTGACCCGCCCTTGTGCTCCCTCACGTGGGGGCTCTTGTGCGTCCTGCCACCAGAACCGTCAGAGCCCCCACGTTATCAGAAAAACCGCCTTTGTCTCGGGCTTGAACGCCCCCGCCCTTTCCCGGGGATGTGGCACATAAGGATCAACGTTGCGTTAGACTTGCCCCATGAACCGCACGCTCACCACCCTGCTCATCGTCGCGGCCTGCGCTGTGCCCGCGCTCGCCCAGCCCACCCCCCCCACCTCCTCGCGCCCGCCTGAGAACGCGCCGGCGCGCCAGCCCGCCAAGGCGCCGTTCAAGGACCCGCTGCCGCTGCTGCCCGCCAGCCCGCAGGTGAAGAAGAACGCCGCGCTCCCGGTCGAGAAGATGGTCGTCGATCAGAAGGCACTCGACACCGCGGTGAAGGACTCCATCGCCAAGCTCCTCGCCATGCAGGAGGGTGACGGCAAGGCCGAGTGGCCGTACGAGGGCGTTTACCGCGTCGGCGGGCAGATCCCCGTCGGCTACCGCTACGGCGGTACCTCCATCACCGCGCTCGCGCTCACGCGCATGCCCGGCTACGAGAAAGACGATGCCCGTAAAGCCGCCGTCGCCAGGGCCATCGCCTTCGTCGTCAAGGCCCCCACGCACCCGCTGATCCAGGAAGAGACCTACGACGCCGGCTACGACGTCCGCGGCTGGGCGTACACCTACGGGCTCCAGTTCCTTGTCGAGATGAAGGCCCGCGACCTCATCCCCACCAAGGAGCTCAAAGAGGCGTCGGAGAAGACGATCCTCTACTTCATCAACGCGATCAACAAGACCGCCATCCCCCAAAACGGCGGATGGAACTACGCCCGCGGCGCGGGGCGCAACAACCCCGCCGCCCCCAGCACGTTCATGACACCCCCCACCCTCCAGGCGCTCTTCGCCGCCAAGGCCGCGGGGTACACCGTTGACGACAAGGTGATCGACGATGCGCTCAACGCGCTCGACCGCTCGCGCAACACCGTGACGAAGGAGATCGTCTACGCCGGCAACGGCGGCAGCAACCCCAAGGACAACACCGGCGGCGCGGGCGGGCGCATGACCGCCGCAGAGACCGCGCTGCTGCTGGCTGGTCGCGGCAGCGTTGACAACGTCCGCAACGCCGTCAACACCTTCATCAACCACTGGGATGAACTTGACAAGCGCCGCCAGATGTCGGGCACGCACCTCCCGCCGTACATGGTCGCGCCGTACTACTTCTATTACGCCCACTATTACGCCGCGCAGGCGATCGAGCAGCTCCCCGAGGCGGAGCGTCCGGCGCTTCGTGAAAAATGCAACAAGCTCCTCTTCTCCGTCCGCCAGGAGGACGGCACGTGGAACGACCGCGTCTTCAAGCGTTCGGCTAACTTCAGCACGTCGTTCGCATGCATGGCGATGCTGCAGCCAGCGCTGCCGCGCCCCGCCACCTACGCCGCGCCAAAGCCCGCCGAACCGCAGAAGCACGCCGCCGCGCCGCTTGAAGTCGCTCCCTCGCCGGGCACATAGGAGCACCGGATCGCAAGTTCTTCGCCCAGCGGGCGCACTTACGTTGCCACGGGCTTCAGCCCGTGGTAGGAACCCCCCCCCACAGTTTGATTCTGTGGCCCAGCGGGCCGACTGAAACGCAGTTGGCCCGCTGAGCCACATGAAGACTTTGGCGCTTATTCCACTGGCTGAAGCCCGTGGCAACATCAACTCGCCCGCTGGGCGAATACCAGAACCACTCTTTACCCTTCACCCGCCCCCTACCTTGCTCCATGGCCACCAACCACCCACCGGTTGACCCGCGCACCCGCATCGGCCACATCCACCTCAAGGTCGCCGACCTCGAGCGCGCCATCGCGTTCTACAGCGGTGTCCTCGGCTTCGCGGTCACCCAGCGCTACGGCCGTGCTGCCGCGTTCCTCTCCGCCGGCGGCTACCACCACCACATCGGCCTCAACACCTGGCAGAGCACGGGCGGTTCACCGCCGCCCGAGCGCGCGACTGGCCTCTTCCACACCGCCATCCTCTACCCCACCCGCGCGGCCCTCGCCGATGCCCTCCGCCGACTCCACCGCGGAGGCATCGAGCTCGACGGTGCCAGCGACCACGGCGTGAGCGAGGCCCTCTACCTCCGCGACCCCGACCACAACGGCGTCGAACTCTACTGGGACCGCCCGCAGGCGCTGTGGCCCCGCACACCCACCGGCGAACTCGCCATGTTCTCCAACCCGCTTGACCTCACCGCACTGCTGCGCGAACCGCCGCTTGAGTAGCCGCCTTCACTCGGCACTCCCCCCTCCTTCTACCATCACCCACGTGCCCGAACCCACCGCTACCCCACCCGCGGCCGCAAACCCGCGCAGCGCCCGCACTGGGCTTTTCTACGGGCTCGCGGCGTACACGTGGTGGGGCCTCTCGCCGCTCTACTTCAAGCTGCTGCCGGGCGTGCCGGCGATGGTGATCCTCTGCCACCGGTTCGTCTGGTCGGTGCTGCTGCTGGCGGTGCTGATCACCGCGTTCCGTCGCTGGCCGCAGGTGCGGAAGACGCTCGCCGACTCGCGCCTGCTGCGGTGGCTGCTGCTGACCGCCGCGCTGATCACCTGCAACTGGCTGGTCTTTATCTACTCGATCGAGACGCACCGGCTCGTTGACGCGAGCCTGGGGTACTTCATCAACCCGCTCTTTACCGTCGTGCTGGGGATGGTCTTTCTTCGTGAGCGGTTGACGGCGGCGCAGTGGGCGGCGGTTGCGCTCGCGCTGGGCGGGCTGGTCTACCTCGCGGCCGCACAGGGGAGCGGCCTCCCGTGGATCGCGATCAGCCTGCCGACGACGTTCGGGTTCTACAGCCTCATCCGCAAGCGCACGCCGGTTGACCCGATCACCGGGTTGTTCATCGAGACGGCGTTCCTCTCGCCGCTGGCGCTGGCGTACCTCGTCTGGGCGCACGCGCGCCCGGAGGCCGCGGGGGCGCCGCTCAACGCCGCCGGCACGCTGGCGATCCTCTCACTCGCCGGCGCGGTGACGACCGCGCCGCTGATCTGGTTCGTGGCGGCCGCGCGGCGGCTGCCGATGGTGACGCTTGGGTTCCTGCAGTTTTTCAACCCCACGCTGCAGTTCATGACGGCGGTGGTGCTCTTTGGCGAGCCGTTCGCCGGCGCGAAGCTGGTGGCGTTTGTGTTGATCTGGATCGCGGTGGCGGTCTTCGTGACCGACCTGGCGTGGCGGACCCATCGCGCCCGCGCGGCGGCTACAGCCCCCAGGGGGTGAAGGTGGCCTTCGCGCCCTCCGCCTGCTTCTTGATCTCCGGGTTGCTGCTCGCTGCGCCCTCGGTGATACGGTCGGGGAGGTTGATCTCGCGCATCAGGGTCCAGAACTCATCTGGGGTGGCGGCGCGCCCGCCCGCCGCCGGCTTGGACCAGAAGGCGTAGATGTACGTCCAGCCCGTCAGCTTGTCTTCGACCTTGTTGCTCGAGAGCAGCGCGTTGAGCTGCGCCGCGGCGGCCCTGTGGGCGGTTTCGTTATCGCCGAGGCGGCTCGCCTGCCAGGCGTCGTACGAGGGAGCGGGCGCCACGGCGGCCGCGGTGCCGCTCGCTGGACCAGCGCCCCGCGGCGCGGCGGCACCAGCGCGGTGAGGAGTCCCCTCGGGAGTGGTCACCACCTGCCGATTGAACTCCACCATGCCCGCGACATACATGCCGCCGACGGTCACCACAACTCCTGCCGCAAAGCTGATGATGCAGTACAGCGCTTGATGCTTGCCCATTGTGCTTCCTTTCGTACAGGGTCGTCCGGGGCAAATGGTACGTACCGGAGACGGTCTGCCGTTGTCTGGATTCCGAGAGGGTGGGACAGAGGAATAGGGTTGAAGCACCGCCCACGCAGACCACTCGTCCATTCGTGCCAGCTGTCAGCGAACTGGCTCCACAATCGCCAGCGTCGGCCCCAGACTGGCGCTCTGGACGGGCATGCCGGCCATGGCGTCAAAGGCCGCGGCGACGGTGAGCTCAGCGATGCGTTCGGTCTGCATGCGGAGGACGACGCGGCGTTCGGCGGCTTCGAGCAGCACGATCGGGTCGTGCCAGTGGGCGATGGTGAAGCCGGGGGGTTTGTACGCGGGGTGGTCGCGCAGGTAGAGCGACAGGTGTGCTGCGGCGTTGGTTGAGCAGGCCATGACGCCGTCTGGCCTGTCTGACTTGCCCATGAGCGCGGCGGCTGCGCCGTAGAGGGGTGAGTCGCGGCGGGGGGCCTCTTGCGAGCGGAGGGGGAGGGCGGGGTGGACCTCGACTCTTGGCGGCAGGCTGAGCGTGCGGGCGGCTTTGGCCCAGCCGCGGTATTGATCGTGGGTCTGCTCGAGGGTTTCGAGCCGGCCACCGGTGCGCGGCAGCAGGGGCGTCCACATCAGCGTGCGCTTGAGGCCCAGGCCCTGCAGGGTTACGAGCGCCAGGCGGCCGGCTTCTTCCCAGTCCGTGCGCACGCTGGGGCCTTCGCCGGGGAGGTACTTCATAAAGACCTCGACCACGGCGGTGCCCGCTTCGCGGAGCTGCTCGATCAGCCGGCTGAGGGTGCCGTCGTCGTCGTTCCACGTGCGGTTGACGACGAGGGCATCAACACGGATGTCGGCCATGCGTGTGAGCATCTGCTTCTGCGAAGATGCGTCGAAGGTCAGCGCGGTGACGGGGAGGAAGCCGCGCGAGAGAACCCGCTGCTGAAAAACGAGGCTGAAGTCGGCGTAGTTGTTGGCGTATTCCTCGCTCACGACGGCGGCAATGAGGAACGACCGCTGCTGGCTCAGCCCGCGCGCGGCGAGGTTGGGCCGGTAGTTGAGCCGCTTGGCCGCCTCCATCACCCGCGCCCGGGTGGCAGCGCTGAAGCGGCTCCCTTTGCCCAGGACGATCAGGTTGGCCGTGGGGCGGCTGACTCCTGCGGCGGCGGCGATCTGTTTGAGGGTGACTGGCATGTGCAGGGTCAGTGTAAACAGTGTTGACAACACGTGCCTGCGAGAACCCCTAGGGGAGCCCCAGCGAGGAGGGCCGATCGGGCAAAGCACGGAGCCGGGCAACGGCCGGGCGCCCGGCCGCGTCTGCTAAACCCCGGCCCGGCCGGACCTTGCGCACGTCTGGGCGAAAGTGTGTACCATGACGATCCCGCGGGGCACCTCAACGCCCGGCGGTTCACGCGACGACGGAGACGACCCAATGGCGAAGATGTTCTACACGCTCGACGAGGCCGCCAAGAAGCTCGGAAAGTCGGCCGACCAGGTCAAGAAGATGGTCGAGTCGGGCCAGCTGCAGGAGTTCCGCGATGGCGACAAGCTGGTCGTCAAGCGTGAGCAGATCGAGGCCATGACCGCCGACGACACCGATGCACCGATCAGCCTTGCCGACAGCGGCGAGATGTCACTGACCGACTCGGCGAGCGGGAGCGGGACCGGCGCCGGTGCGGGCGAGAGCACGAAAGAGCGCAGCGGCATCTCGATCTTCGAGGCCGACGAAATGGACAACACCGCCGACGCCAGCGCGCAGACGCAGGTCACGCAGTCGGTCGGCGGCATCCGCGTTCCGGACGCGGGCGGCTCGGGCTCGGGCCTGTTGGACCTGACGCGCGACTCGTCTGACGACACGGGCGTTGGCGCGGGGCTGATGCAGGACATCTACAACTCGTCCGACAGCGCCGACGAGGCCGTGCCGGCCACGGGCGGACGGTCGGGCGGCGCGCTGTTTGAGTCAACGGGCGTCAACAGCGACATGAGCGCGGGCGCACCGATGATGGTCTACGCCGAGCAGATCGACGGCGTCGGCAGCGGTCTGGCGGGCGGCCTGGCGTTCGGCATGATCGCCGCGCTGCTGCTGGCGCTGTTCGCCGTCATCGCCGGGCTTGCCGGCGCGGGCGCTGCCATCACGGGCATGGGAACGGGCATGTTCTGGGGCCTGATCGGCGCGGCGGCGGGCATCACGATCATCGGTGCCGGGCTGGGCGCGTTTGTCGGCAGCCGCAACAAGTAATCGCCGCGGCAAAACTGGTTCAGCAACGACGGCCCGCCGAGTGCGGGCCGTTTTCATTGCCAAGCCAGAATGGTCAGCGACAGGCGAGGGGCAATTGCGATCAGGCGGGGTCAACCTGCGGGCGCTCAATGCACCCGCCGCGGATGCCTAGGGAATCGAGCAGCGTCGTACGGGCGTAAAGCAACTCCGGCGGCCGGCCGGGTGCGGCGCGCACCGTAAGCGAGACGATGCCGGCGACGGTGATGTGCCTGAGCCCGTCGGCCTGTTCGACGCCCACCGGCCCCCCGTGGGCGAGGAGCGTTTCCTCTCCGCTAGCAAGCGTGAGTGTGGCGTGTGCCGAGCGGTCGTCGATGGCAACGGTAAGTGTGGCGGGGCCGCCTTCCTGCTCGGCGCGGGCAAGGAGCCACCGCACGCGGGTCGCGGCGGCGCGGTCCATCGAGCCGACGGGCTGCTGCGCCACGGCGGGAGGCGTTCTTGAAGTAAACGTGGTCATGGTCGCGCTCCCTTGGCAGGGGGCGTTGTGTCGCGGCTGAGCGCATCGGCGGCGTCGCGCAGTTCCTGAGCGGGGAGCTCGAGGAAGTGCTCGGCGACCTTGTCGATGGTGCGCAGCACGCCGATCATGGCGTCGAGCCGTCGGTTGTGGTCGGCGACGTCCGACCCGCCGGTGGCGGTGAGCGTCGGCTCGGTGCTGTCGCGGATCTCTGACAAGACGGCGAGGACGGGGTGGATCTCGCGGCGGATGCGCTCCTGCACGACGGCGCGGAGGATGGACCACGAGTCGGGCTCGGCGACGTAGTACTCCTTGCGGTCGCCGCGCTTGTGCTCGCGCGAGACGATGCCCCAGTCAACCAGCGCCCGCAGGCTCATCGAGGCGTTGCCGCGGCTGATGGCGAGGCGTTCCATCACGTCATCGGTGCAGAGGGGCTGGCCGACGATGAACAGGAGCGCGTGCACCTCGGCCATCGTGCGGCTGATGCCCCAGGTGGAGCCCATCTGTCCCCAGGCGGCGATGAAGCGGTCCTGGGCGGGGGTGAGCGAGACGGGTTTGCCTGAGCCGCGGGGCATCTATGCAAGGGTAACGGAGGGTGACGCTGAAAGCAACCGAACTTTCAGTAAGAATTGAAACTTCGTAGTTATGGGTCGGTTTTGGGGCACCCGCACTAGGTTCTGTTTGACGGATCGCTTGTTCGGCGCGTGTCAGGTTGCGCGATCGGC
>CAYOGE010000047.1:0-22900 GCA_964403525.1 uncultured Phycisphaeraceae bacterium
ACGACAGGTCACCGCTGCCAGAGAGCACCGCCGCCGTCGCGGGGAGGTCGCCGGCCGCGTCAAGGCTGACGGCGATCGTGCCGGTGCCGGTCCGCGCCTGCGCGTCAGTGATCGTAAAGGGCACTGACGTGCCGCCCTCTGAGGCCGAAGCCGGCACCGTGTAGCTGTACGAGAATACGTTGTCGCCCGCGGTCACATCACCGTTCGTCCCGTTGTCATAGAACAACTGGTTGGCCGACCCGCCGAGCGCACTGAGGTCGCCGCGGACGCTGATGCTCGTGCTGGCGGGGTTTCCACCCGGCGTCACGGTCACCGTGAGGAGTGTGCTGCTGCCGACAAGCACCGAAGACGGCGAGGCCGCGCCGTTACCGCTGGGCGGGTACGGCGAAGTGTTCAGCTGCGTGCGTACGTGGAGCACCGTGTTGAGGCGCGGCCCGGTGTAGCTGGAGGTCACAGCGCCCCAATTGTTCGCGATATTCGCCGGTGCCGTCATCGTGTACTGGCCGACGGCAAGGTAGTAGAAGCCCTCGGCGAGGGAGCCGTCGGCGCCGGCAAACGGAAGCCCGGCCGTCTGGCCGGGGATGACGGTGGCAGGGCGGGCAATCGTTGACCCGTAGCTGATCTGCGCAAAGTACCCCGGGCCATCCAGGTCGTCATATGTGATCAGGCCCGCCGTCGTTGCGCTGTAAAGCGCCAGGTCCGTGTCGTCCAGGTCCGTCGCGCTGATCGGCTGCGTCGGATCGACCGAGGTTGCGTACAGGTCAACGTAGCCAGCACCGACAGCGTTCACCGCGGGCAGCTTGAGCTTGAACCAGCGGACCTCGTTGCCGGCCGTGAGGTTAATCACCTGATCGACAGAGCGGTTGGCGAGCGTGAAGTCACCAAGGTCGGTGAACCCGGCGGGCGAACCGACAGGCTGGGCCGCGTCATCGAGCGTTACGGAGACGGCGTCGTACGTGGCATCATCCCCCGGATCGTTGAACGTCTCGTACGGCTCGACGGTCCAGTTTCCGGCGGCGGCCGTCGGAGTGATGTTCACGCTGTAGCTGAATGAAACGGGGCCGGGGGGCGTCGAGAAGAGCGGCGAGAACGGTCCAAAGACGATGTTCGCCCCTGAAGCGGTGGTAAGGCGGATGCGGCTCTCGGAGCCGTACGTCCCAGGGCCCCAGGCTGCGACGTTGCCAGCGAGTGTGACCGACTGTGCCGTATAAGCGCCCGTCGAAGTCGCGGTCACGACCGAGTTGCCGCCGCCCACGGCCGCCGTCCCGATGAGGCTCGCGCCACCGTTCAGGCTCACGTAGTTGAACGTCTCACGGGGCGCGGCGAGAGCCGCGGTCGTTCCCGCGAGAGCAGCCAATGAAATCGCGATCATCTTGGTGTTCATTTCACGTCCCTTTTTAATGGATGTCCGAGCATCGAAGAGAGAAGAACGAAACCCTGCTTCCTCCACGGGCACAGGGCACAAACCATTCCTGGCTGTCTGGTAGTAGACCACATGAACGCGGGCCGAACCAGCAATTGTGCGCTTTTCTTAATGAATGCGGTTTCACATCGCGCCAAATCCACCGGGTTCGTCTCCGTCAGTGCGCCTAAGTCTTTTAACTTAAGTATTTTCTTGTTCCGGAAGCTGCCCTTTGGCCCGCGCTGAGCTTTGGCGTGGAACGAGGTGAGCACCCTCGCAGTTGGCGCCGGATCAGGATGATCTGTCGTTTTCGACCGGCTTCTCGTCGGCAAGCAGGCGGAGAGGGGGGGTGTCCAAGTCGTCGTACTGCCCCGATCGCACGCACCGAACGAAGACCCACAACGCTGCCGCGCCCATCAAAAGTGCAAGCGGAAGCACGATGACCAGCACTTCCATCAGCCGCCTCCTGCTTCTGACAGCGCGCGGGAACTGACCACCCTGGAACGGAGCGCGATCGCGACGACCGTGAGCGACGACGCGGGCATCAGTACCGCGGCGATCACCGGGTGGATGAAACCCGTCGCGGCGAGCACGCCCGCGACGACGTTATAGAACAGCGACGCGGCAAAGATGCGCTTGACGGTAGTGATCATCCGCGGACCGGCGCGCACCAGCGCAACAATTGGTGCCAACCCCGGGCGCGCAACGTACGCATCCGCCGCGGCCATGCTCGCCTCGGCGCCTCCGTGCACGGCGATACCGACCGTCGCCGTCGCGAGGGCCGCGGCGTCGTTGACGCCGTCACCCACCATGACCACCGGACCATCGACCATGTGTGCACGGACGCGCGCCGCCTTCTCTTCCGGGCCCACACCGCCGCGGCAGTCGGAAGCATCGAGCCCGAGCCGGGCCGCAAGGCCGGCGACGATCGTGGGCTCATCACCCGAAAGGATGCCGACGCGCCAACCTGCTTTTCTAAGCGCTGCCAGCGCTTCCGGTGCATCGCCCCTCAATCGATCGCCCAGCACGACAACCGCCGAGAGGACACCGTCGATTGCGATCAGCGTGGGTGTCTGGAGTTCGGCCCCCGCCTCTTTGATCAGCGCCGCGAGGTACGGTGGGAGGTCAGGCCGTGAGCGCTCAATGACGAACCTCTCGTTGCCGACGGCGACACGGTGCCCATCAACTACACCAAAGATGCCCCCTTGATCGGTCTGCTCGACGCTTGTTGCCCGCAGACTCGTCGGGAATGCCTCTCGCAGCGCCGCCGCAATCGGGTGGGTCGCCTCGCGTTCGAGGGCCGCGGCCAATTGCATCGCCCGGCGGTCGCCCTCCGCACGCACGACGCGCATGCGCCCTTCCGTCAGCGTGCCCGTCTTGTCGAGCAGGATCAGTCCCGGCTTTGCCAAGCGCTCGAGCACCTCGCCGTCCTTGATCAAGAGTCCGTGCCGGGCCGCCTGCCCGATCGCCGCGTGGACGGCAAGCGGCGCAGCAAAGCCGAGGGCGCACGGGCACGTGACGATGAGCAGCGCGACGGCATGGTCGATCGCGTGGGCCGGATCGATAAACCACCAGAAAGCACCGACCACCACCGCTGAGACCGCGACGGCGGCCACGAATGGACGAGCGATCGAGTCGGCGAACCGCACAATCGCGGGACGCCGCGCGGAACACCGCTCGACGAGCTCCATGAGCCGGCCCGCGCGCGTCCGGCGCCCCGTCGCCGTTGCTCGCACGCGGATCACCGCCGACTGGTTTACCGTGCCCGCAAGCACCTCGCCGCCCTCACAGATCCACACCGGCCTTGACTCGCCGGTGAGCATCGCCTGATCGACGGTTGTACGGCCGCTCACTACCTGCCCGTCCACGGGCACGCTCTCTCCGGGGCGAACCTCAACGACATCGCCCGCGGTGATCGCTTCGATCGGCACTCGCCGCAAGACGCCCCGCGGATCAACAACCGAAGCGCTTCCGGAGGTGAGGCAGAAGAGCAGTTCCACGCTGCTCGCCGCGATCCGCTGTTGCCTCGCGCCGAAGAACCTGCCCACCAGGAGCAGGAACACAAGCATCGTGAGCGAGTCGAAGTAGACCTCGCCGCGATTCAGAACAGTGTTCGCCAGACCCATCAGGCCGCCGGCGAGCAGCGCGAGCGCGATCGGCGCGTCAATGGAGGGTGTGCCGCCGCGGACCGAAGCCCAGGCGCCCTTGAAGAACGCCCTCCCGGGTCCGGCAAGGCTGGCAAAGCCGACAGCGAGCGAGAGCCACCGGAACGTCCCTTCGATCGCTGGCGACATCGAACCGCCGAAGAGCCCGCCGTAGAGCGCGAACGAGAAGAGCATGACGTTGCCGGCGCACGCCCCGGCAACGGCGATCTGCACGAGTTGCTTCCGCTCGCTCGTTCGCACGGCGTCACGGGCAGCGTTGCCGCGCGGGGCGTGCGGCGTGTAGCCGAGCCTTGCCAGCGCGCCCGCGATCCGCGATGGAGAGACCCGCTGGGGATCGAACACGACGCTCACGGTCGATCGCCCGATGTAGACCGTGGCGGAGTAGACGCCCGCGAGCATGCGCGGGAGGTGCTCCAGCAGCCACACGCACGCGGCGCAGTGCATTCCCTCGAGCACCAGGTCGAGCCGCTTCGCTCCCTCAGGGCCGACAGGTTCGGCGGGCTTGACGTACGCGGTGGCGAAGGCGGGGTCGTCGAATTCTGCGAAGGCCTCGCCGTCAGTGAGCGACCGCGGACCGTGTTCGCCGGCGCGAGCCATCAGCTCGTAGTAGCCGCCCAGACCGCACGAATTGATGACGCTGTAGGCCCCCTCGCACCCGCTGCAGCAGAACTGCACATCGGCCAGCGGACGGATCAGCCCCCGCGGCACGTCCAGCCCGCAGTGCGTGCAGACAGCGCGAACCGCACGCGCACGCGGCGGCGCAACTGTCTCGGGTTGCGGTGCCTCAGTGATCATTGCAGCACGGAAGGGGCGAGTCGGCACTCGGAACAAGGGGCGGACTCACCCCGTGGGATTCAGCGCTGTGCGCAGGCAGCGGAATCCCGATCAGGCTTGCCCGGTGGACGAGCGTGACCAGGCCCACCACGATCAGCAGCGACGCGGCAAGCACCGGCGCGTACGCGCCGATCGGGCCGCTCAGACGGCGCGCGCCAGCACCGATGGTCGCCATCACCGGCAGCGTCCCCAGCCAGAACACGCCCATCACCGCGCCCGCGGTGACAGGATGAGCCGTGCCCGCGGCTGTGACCACAAACGCGTAGAGCCAGCCGCACGGGAGGAGGGTTGTCAGAAGCCCGATCGCGAACGCGCGAGGAAACGGGCTGAGCAGCCAGGCCGCCCTGTGCCCACGCTGAGCCAGCCGCGCCATCCAGGCCGGCGCGGCCGGCGCACCGTGGCGAACGCCCAGCACGCGCAGCAGCGCGAGCAGCCCGAACACGACGAGCGTGGCGGCGGCCACGATGGTGGCCGTCCGCTGCACATTCACCAACGAACCGCCCAGGTCCAGTGTCGCCCCCAACGTTCCGGCGACAACGCCGAAAGCAAGGTACGTCAACAAGCGGCCGAAGTGATAGGCACCCTGGAGCGACCACGGTCGCGACACCGCAGAGCCGTTCCCGCTCACCGCCAGCACCACAAACGCGCCGCACATGCCCGCGCAGTGCAGACTCCCCAGCAGGCTCGCCGATAGCACAGCAATGAGCAGTGCGGTCATGGCTCCCTCCCCTCCGGTGGCGCGCCGGGCACAAGCAGTGAACGGACAAACGTCGCCGTGTCCGGGCCACGCCTGACCCGCAAGCGCACCTCCCACACACCCCCGCGCTCCAGCGGCACTTCGGCCTCGTACACCCCTCCCCCCACACCCGTTGCGAAGACGTTGAACCGTTCCCCCGACCGGGACTGCGCGAACGCCTCGCATCGCACCTCAGCGCCATCCAGAGGCGCTCCGCGCTCAGCCGTCGATGGTCCCGTGAGCGTGACGCGGAGCAGGGGTGAGCCGGCGCCGGCGCACGGTTCCACCCGCTCGACGGTCACACCCCAGCCGAGCGCAACGCCCTTGTCGCGTTCGCGGGCCAAACGATCCCACGTGACGGCTTTCTGGTAATAGTCAGGCTCAATCGCGAACGACGCGTCGCGCGTCGCGCACACGACGGTAACGGCGACAATGCAGGCGTTGAGCAAGATCAGCCCGACGATCATCGCCGGCCACCACTTGCCCGAGCCGGGACCGTCGCCAACCGTCCGCGTCGGCGCGTGCGTCATTTCGAAGCTCCCGCTCGGGTCGGGGCCGGCGGCTCGTTCTCACGGCGGGTGCCCGCCGGTCCAAGCGCCGTGAACGACACACGTTTCTCGTTCCCGTTCCCGTCAGTGATCTCGACCTGAACCGGGCAGGTGCCAAGCGCACCGAATTCCTCACGGCCAAGAACGATCGATCCTCCCTGCGTGCGCATCTGACCCGGCTCGACCGACATCGGGTTCTCGTCCAGGTGAACCTCCCCGCCGATCGGCTGGACCACCCGAACCGCGTAGGAGGCCAAGCGGTCTGTCCGATTCGTCAGCTTCAACTGCACCGTGCCAACAACCCGCCCGTCGGTGCCGATGGAGTAGGGCTGACCGCGACCGCGCAGAAGACGGACGTCAACGGGCGAGGAGGTCATCAAGAGCGTTGTCAGCGCCGCGAAGATCACCACCAGCATGGCGCTGTAAATCAACACGCGCGGCCGGAACGCCGCGCCCGGCCTCCCCTCCAGCGACCGCTGCGAGGCATACCGGATCAGCCCGGGCGGGCGCTTGAGCCTGGACATCACTTCGTCGCAGGCGTCGATGCACTGGGTGCACGCCACACACTCCATCTGCAGCCCGTCGCGGATGTCGATGCCCGTGGGGCAGGTCGTCACGCAGCGCAGGCAGTCGACGCAGTCACCGGTCGCGCGGGGCTCGTCGGCGCCGGCGATCTTCAGCCGTATGTCGCCGCGCTTGACCTTGCCGCGCGGCTCGCCGCGCGCTCGGTCGTATCCGACGACGAGCGAGCCCCGGTCGAGCATCACAGACTGCATGCGCCCGTACGGGCAGGCGATGATGCACAGCTGCTCGCGGAAGAAGGCGAAGTCGAACATCATCAGGCCGGTCGTAGCGGCCATGATCATGAACGGGACCGGGTGCCTCAGCGGCGACTGCTGCACCCACCCCAGGAGCGTTTCGATGCCGACGAAGTACGCCAGGAACGTGTGCGCAAGCAATGCCGAGAGGATCAGGTAGACCGGCAGCTTCAGCGCGGACAGCCACGCCGCCCGCTTGCGCGGGCTGCCCGGCTCGCCCTGGAGCAGCCGCTCGAGCGGCCTGAACACAAACTCGAGGTACACCGTCTGCGGGCACCCCCAGCCGCACCACACCCGCCCCAGAACGGCCGTCGCGAAGAACACCGCAACGAAGACGCCCACGATCAGCAGCGCCAGCAGGGGCGTATCGGTGGGCAGGAACGTGCGCCCAAAGAGCGTGAACTCGCGGCGAACGATGTCGAGCAGCACCGCCGGCTTGTCGTTGATCCGCAGGTAGGGGAGACCGACAAAGAGCGCGATCAGCCCGTACGCCACGGCCCGGCGCCTTCGCCAGAAGCGTCCGTGCGACGGGCGCGGCTTCAACCACCGGCGCGAACCGTCGCTGTTGAGCGTTGAGAGAACTCTCGCTTCGGGTTGTAGCAGGCTCTCCAATTCGACTCCTGATCGAGCGTCCGAGGGTCTACTTGGCCGGAACCGCCGGCGCAGCCGGCGGGGCGGAGGGTGACAGCGCGGGCCACGCGGGGATCACCACGCCCTCAGGCGCCCGGCCGGGGACGTTCGTTCCGCGCAGAGAGGCGACGTATGCGCTGACGAGGATGATCTCGTTGTCGGTCAGCCGGCCGCGCCAAGAGGGCATCGCCATGTTGTTCGCGCCGCCGCGAACCACAACGGGAATATCGGTGATGACCTTGACGTTCTTGTATGCGTCGTCGGTCAGATTGGGACCAACGTCTCCCTGCCCCTGGCGCCCGTGGCAAGCCACGCAGTTGGCCTTGAAGATGCTTGCGCCAACGGGCATCCAGTCAGGGTTGCGCCCCATCGAAAGCAGCGTCTGCTCATCTCCCTTCAGATCACCGAGCTTGGCGAACATCGCCTTGTTCGCCTCGGCGACGTCCTCCTCCCACTCAGCAAACACCGTCGGGGGCGTCGTGTTCAGCTCGTACCTGACCCAGTAGAAACACGCCCAGACAAACGACAGCGCAAAGATCATCGTCCACCAGCCGGGCGTCGGGTTGTCGTACTCCTGGATCCCGTCGTAGACGTGACCGGTCAGCGAGTCTGGCTCGGCCGCCCGCGTTGTGTTCACTTCGTTGCTCACCGTAACGCCTCCTTTGCGGGCGACCTGCCCGCTCTGGCGGGGGTCTCTGGCTCAAGCGGAAGGCGCGCCCAATCGGCACGGGTCTTCCGGTCAGTCCGAAGCGCCCTCGCCGTCACCAGCACAAACACACCGGCAAACAGCACCATCGCCAGCGTCGGGTAGGTTGCAAGGTCCATGCTGCCCATGATGTCGCTCAGTCGCACGGGGTTCTCCTTTGCTTACTTGGCGGTGCCCGGCGTGGCTGCCGGGGCCGGCGCTGCGGCAGGGCCGGGGGCTGTCGGTGCAGGCGCGGCGGGCGCCGAAATGTCGGTGCCGAGCCGCTGGAGATAGGCGATCAGCGCAACCACCTGCTTGTTCTGCAGGTCGGCCGGCACGTCGCCGGGCAACGACCCCGCACCCTGCACGCGGATCCGCTCGGCGATCGCGGCGGCCTGCTCGCGTGCCAGGCTCTCAGCGGCTCCGTCGAGCACCGCCTTGCCATAGGGCACACCCAGCATCGCCATCGCGTTCACACGGGCCTGAACGGACTTGAAGTCAAGGTCCGACTCGATAAGCCACGGATACCGCGGCATGATCGAGCCCTGCGTCGTGTTGGCCGGGGCCCGCAGGTGCAGCAGGTGCCACAGGTCCGACCTCGACGCGCCCTCACGGGCAAGGTCGGGCCCGATGCGCCGGCTGCCCCACTGGAAGGGATGGTCGTACACGAACTCGCCCGGCTTTGAGTACTCGCCGTAGCGCTTCGTCTCCGCGTAGATCGGGCGGATCATCTGCGAGTGGCAGTTGTAACACCCCTCAGCGACGTAGATATCCCGTCCCGCCAGCTCCAGAGGCGTGTACGGCTTCACCGACGCGATCGACGGCACGTTCGAGCGGATAAGGAACGTGGGGATCATCTCAAACAACGACGCCGCGCCGACCGCCGCCACCACAAACACGGTGAACCGCAGCGGCTTGCGCTCCCAGATGCGGTGCCACCAGCCCGTCGACCAGACGTCAAACGCCTTTCCCCACTCGACGTTCGATGTCAACTCGCTCACGGGCCGGCGCGGATCGACGATCGGCACGTACCGCAGCGACGGCGCCTCGTGCACCTGCTCCTCAAACCTGGCGGGACGCGCCCGCCACGTCATCAGCATGTTGTACGCGCACATCAGCGCCCCAGAGAAGTAGAGCAACCCTCCCGCGACCCGCACCCAGTACATCGGGATGATCGCCGAGACGGTCTCGACAAACTCCGGGTACTTCAGCACGCCGCTCGCGTCAAACGCTCGCCACATCAGCCCCTGCGTCAGACCCGCCACGTAGATCGGGATGACGTACAGCAGGATGCCGATGGTGGCGACCCAGAAGTGCGCACCGATCAGCCTCTGGCTGAAGACCTTCGTCTGGAACAGCCGCGGCATCAGGAAGTAGATCATCCCGAAGACCATGAACCCGTTCCAACCGAGGGTCCCACCGTGCACGTGCGCGATCGTCCAGTCCGTGTAGTGCGACAGGGCGTTGACCGTCTTGACCGAGAGCATCGGCCCCTCGAACGTCGACATCATGTAGAACGTGACGCCGACGACGAAGAACTTCAGGACCGGCTCGGCCGTGACGCGCCCCCACGCCCCCCTGAGCGTCAGCAGCCCGTTGATGCCGCCCCCCCAGCTGGGCATCCACAGCATCACGCTAAAGAGCATGCCCAGCGTGCTCGCCCAGCCGGGCAGGGCCGTGTAGTGCAGGTGGTGAGGGCCGGCCCAGATGTAGATGAAGACCAACGACCAGAAGTGGATGATGCTCAGCCGGTAGCTGAAGACCGGGCGGTTGGCCGCCTTCGGCATGAAGTAGTACATCATGCCCAGGAACGGCGTCGTCAGGAAGAACGCCACCGCGTTGTGCCCGTACCACCACTGCATGAAGGCGTCCTGCACGCCGGCGTACACCGGGTAGGACTTCATGAACACGTCGGCGCTCAGAAGCTCGCCCGTGTTGAGCAGGTGCACAAGGCCGACCGGGACCCAGATGTTGTTGAACACGTGCAGCACCGCGACCGTCACGATCGTCGCGATGTAGAACCACAGCGCTACGTACATGTGCCGCTCGCGCCGCCGCGCCAGCGTGCCGAAGAAATTGACACCGAAGAACCCCACCCACACCACCGCGATCAGCAGGTCGATCGGCCACTCAAGCTCGGCGTACTCCTTCCCCTGGGTGATCCCAAGCGGAAGTGTCAGCGCCGCCGACACGATCACCGCCTGCCAGCCCCAAAAGTGTAGCCAGCTGAGCTTGTCAGAGAACATCCGCGCCTTGCACAGCCGCTGGGTGCTGTAGTAAATCGCGGCGAAGATCGCGTTCCCGGCGAAAGCAAAGATCGCCGCGTTGGTGTGCAGCGGACGCAGCCGCCCGAACGAAGCGAAGGAGAGCCCCAGGCCCGCCGCGGGAAACGCCAGTTGCACCGCGATGATGATGCCCACCAGGAAGGCAACCAGCCCCCACACGAGCGTCATCAGCACGAACGCCCTGACGATCTTGTCGTCGTAGACAAACCGCTCGACAGGGAACCCACCTTCGCCGAGGCTCTCTCCGCGCGTCACCGTGCCAACTCCCGTGCCTGCCTCCGCGCCGCCAGTTCCGCGAATGACCGTCGTTCCAGTCGCACCCATACCAGCTCCTCAGTTCAATTTGACAGCCGACAATACGGTCCTTTTATCGTCTTGTCAAAGACGGAAGTCGTGTCTTGCCCCGCTCACCGCCGCTTTCTCACAACTTTTCGAGGCAGGATTGCGGCGTTTCGTGAATTGTCGGTCCTTTTTTCGGGTATACTCGCTGCCAATCCCCGTTGCGGAAGGGGCCGCCCGGTCCCACGGAGTGCCTGCGCATGATGAACCAAGCCACCGGCTACGCGGCCACCGCACTCGGCTTCGTCGCTGCCGCCGGCGGAAAGCCGGTGCTGGTAAAAGAGATCGCTCAGGGGACTGACATCCCCACCGCTTACCTCGCGAAGATCGTCAACTCACTTGCACGAAAAGGGATCCTTGCGACACAGCGCGGGATCGGCGGCGGCGTGACGCTCAACCGCGCCCCAATGCAGATCACCCTCTACGACCTCGCCGCGGCCCTTGACGACCCTTCAATCCGCACAACATGCATGCTCGGAACCGCAGAGTGCTCCGATGAGCGGTCGTGCCCGGCGCACCGCTTCTGGAGCGACTGCCGCACGCGCTACATCGAGTACCTCAAGAAGATGAGCGTGGCAGATATTGCCGCCTTCGATCTGCGCAGGCGATCGACAACCGCCAAGCAGGACAAAGGCCCAGACGGCGGCCGAACCATCAACCTGCTCAAACGCTGATCAGAGTTCGGCATCTCAGGTTGCCGACGTCAGGGGCAACCCGCAAAGAACGAGTCGATAAACACGACGAAGTCGTTGTTGTCAAACAGCCCATCCCCCGGAGCAATCCCCCCCTGCCGGCCGACGTCCGCCAGCGGCGCATCCGCAAAGAACAGGTCGATGAACACGATGAAGTCGTTGTTGTCCAGGAGGCCGTCGCCCCCGAGCACCCCGCCCTGGCGGCCCATGTCCGCCGGGCTGCAGCCAACGTCATGCACCAGGGCGAGCGCCCGCGCAGACGCGAGGCCCGCGCTCACGAAGTTGACTCGCTCACCGGGCGATGTGAACAGGCCGTCGCCGTCGGTGTCGACGAGCCGGTAGACCTTGTTCCCGCTGTTGTCGCTGATCAGCACCGAACCGTCTCCAAGCGCCACCGAGTCGATCGACGTAAACCCAGCCTCGCCCGTGGAGTACACGATCGTCGCCTCGCCGGCGTCCATCGCGTCGCCGTCGCCGTTGAGGTCGCGCACGCGAAGCAGCTGGTCCACGCCCCCGGTGGCGATCTGCCAGTAGTAGAACGAGCGTGCACGCACTGGATCGAGGCAGACGTCAAAGCCCGCGCTCGGGACGATCCCCGACGCGTTCCCCGCACCAAAGAAAAGCGTCATCTCCGCCGCGGTGTCGACCGTCCCGCTGCCATCGCTGTCGCGCAGCCTGTACAGACCGTGGAGGTTCGCCGATGAGTTGTGCAGGTAGAGCGTCCCGGCATGGTCGTAGCAGGCCTCCTGCGGGCTGAACGGGCCGTTGGTGCCGAACCCGTTCACGCTCACCCACCGCTTCACTTCCGCGACGTCCTGCACGTCACCGTCCGCGTTTCCATCGCTCACAAGGAACACGTCGTCCGCCCCGAACCCGTTGCCCGCGTTCACCAGCGCGATCTGCCCGTCGAGCCCGAACGCCACCCCGGTCGGAAACGCAAACGAAAACCCGCCCGCGTTGGTCGCGTCGCAATAGACGCCCGCCTCGCCCGCCTGCTGGACGTCGCCGTTGCCGTTACCGTCACGCGCCCAGAGCCACTTCCGCCCCACCGTCGAGTCCTGATCGCCGATCAGCGCAAGCCCGTTCCAGTACCCCAGCGCATTGGGATTGGCGGGCGCCGCCAGCCCCGACGCGTTTGCGCCGTCGAAGAACGGCCGCAGTTCCACCAGGCTGGTGTGGTCGATCACGCCGCTGCGGTCCGCGTCGGTGGCGACCCAGATCCGGTTGTTGGTTCGGTCAGCGATCAGGATGCTCACCTGTCCGCTCGCCGAGCCCGCCACGCTCACCAACAACACGCCGGCGATCAAGCCCTTCAACTTCATACCCATGTGATCTCCCTTGCTGCGCGTTTCCAGTGCAGTCTACCACACGCCGTCAGGATTGCACGCGAATCCGCGCGCTCAGCGGCTTGGCGAACACACGCCAGACGGATCAGCCCCGAGGCTGCCCCCACCGAGCGTCACTTGGTTTCCTGGAGCACACCCTGCGCGGCGAGTTCAACGGCCCGGCCCTCCGCGTCAGCAGTCACCCACCGGACGCGGACATACAGCCGCCCGGTCCCCGGCGCCGGGACGCGAACGGCATAGCACCGGCTGATGGAATCGAACACGCGCGCGTTCGCTTCGCCCGAGGTCAAGTCAACCCAATTCGAGCGGGCACCGTCGAACGAGTCCGACGTCGCCGTCTCGATCCCCGCAGCGCCCGGCCACTTGATGTCCTGCCCGTACGTATCGATCACCTGGATATGGACAACGGCTCGCCGCCCATCCCCGGAACCCTCGAGCCGGCTGAGCGGGTGAACCGCCACCTGCGCAGGTGAGTAGCCCGCGACAACCGCCGCAGGGCCCGGCAGCGCCACACCCGGTGGCACACCACCCTCCAGAACTTCAACCCGCCCGAACCTCTGCCCACACCCGGCCAACGCCGCCAACACCGCCGCAACAACCGCCCCATGCATGATGATCCCGGTGATGCGCATGTTCCAACCATATCGCCACCCGCTCTCCCGTACCTCCCCGTGCGCCCCCTGTACCGAGTAGAATCGGCCGACATGACCAGCAACCACACGCACCCAGCTGCGCCTTCCCACACGGCAACCTCACCGGCCCCGCTCCGCGCGGGCACGCGCGTGCGCATCACGCAGCAGGTCCCCCGCCGCCAGGGCCACCTCAAGACAACGATCGAGGGTTCGGTCGTGCGATACGAGCAGTCCAAGACCGGCTCGTGGTACGCCCACGGCAAGGACGACAAGCTCTGGCTCGACCGCCTGGTCCTGCGCCGCGACGACGGCGAGATCGTCTACCTGAACCTCGACCAATACTCCCTGGTCGAGGCGGTCTGAGAGGCACCCGCCGCAAGCCGCACGGCACCGGTAAAAGAAAAGGCCCCCGAGTCGGGGGCCCGTTGCTTTGTCGACTTCATTGAGCACCGCGCGGCGAGTGCCCGACGCCCCCGCCGCTCACTGATCGTGCCCGGCGAACGCCGGCATCTCGTGCCCGGCATCGCGGAGCGTCTTCTCACGCTTGGCCATCTCAAGATCGTGGTCGACCATCATGGCCGCGAGCTGCTCGACGGACGTCGTCGGCACCCAGCCGAGCTTCTTCTTGGCCTTGGCCGGATCACCCAGCAGCAGCTCAACCTCGGCGGGGCGCAGGTAGCGCGGGTCGAAGTCAACGTGCTTCTTGAAGTCCAGGCCCGCGTGCGCGAACGCCATCTCGGCGAACTCACGCACGGTGATCGTCCGGTTCGTCGCGATCACGTAGTCGTCGGCCTCGTCCTGCTGGAGCATCAGCCACATCATCTTCACGTAGTCGCCGGCGAAGCCCCAGTCGCGCTTGCTCTCAAGGTTGCCCAGGAAGACCTTCTGCTGCAGGCCCATCTTGATGCGCCCGACCGCGCGGGTGATCTTGCGCGTCACGAACGTCTCGCCGCGGCGCGGCGACTCGTGGTTGAACAGGATGCCGCACGAGGCGTGCATGCCGTAGCTCTCGCGGTAGTTCACCGTTGCCCAATGGGCCATCACCTTTGCGCACGCGTAGGGGCTGCGCGGGTAGAACGGCGTCGTCTCAACCTGCGGCGTCTCCACCACCTTGCCGTACTGCTCGCTCGAGCTGGCCTGGTAGTACCGCACCTTGTTCCCCGTCTCCGCCTGGTACTCGCGCACCGCCTCCAGCAGCTTCAGCGCGCCCATGCCAACCGTCTCGGCCGTGTAGACCGGCATGTCGAACGACACGCGCACGTGGCTCTGGGCACCGAGGTTGTACACCTCGTGCGGGTGCGTGGTCCGCATCAGCTTGCTCAGCGAGTTGCCGTCGCAAAGGTCCCCGTAGTGAAGCTTCAGCTTGCCCCCCTTGACGTGCGGGTCAAGGTAGATGTGGTCGATGCGTCCCGTGTTGAACGACGAAGAACGCCGGATCACGCCGTGAACTTCGTATCCCTTCTCGATCAGGAACTCGGCCAGGTACGAACCATCCTGCCCGGTGATGCCGGTGATCAAGGCGCGTCGCTGATTGGTCGGGGGAAGGGCGGTCATGGCCATGCTGCTCCTGTTATCGGACGGCGCGGGTCCGGAAAGACCGGCACGCCACGCTGGGTCGCTCATCGAGGGAGACAAGTATCGGCGCGCCGACCGCCGGGGTTCGGTTCCCGCCAGCGCTTTTTCCGCCCAATCCGCCGAACCGGTCGGCCAAAGAGAGCAAGCCCGCGCTGCTCACCCAAGCCGCCCGCGGCCGCGATCAGTTGCACGGAGCAAAGAACGCGTTGATGTACGCGACAAAGTCGTTGTTATCGAACACGCCGTCGCTCCCGGCCACCCCGCCCTGCACACCAACGTCCGCGAGCGGGTTCTGGCCAAAGAAGTAGTTGATGAACACGATGAAGTCGTTGTTGTCCAGCAGCCCGTCGGGCCCGCTCACGCCACCCTGCCGCCCAAGGTCGGCGGCGTTGCACGGTGCCGGCATCCGGAAAAGGTTTCCCGCGGGAATAACGGCCTTGGCGATCCCCGGGCCCTGCCACCGCGCGATCAGGCCGCTCGGGGTGGACCCGTTGAAGTACTCAACCTTGAAGGTGTGCAGCCCCGGCAGCAGCGCAACCTGCCCCCCCACCTCCGTCATCGCGTGAGCGCCGTCGTTGTCCACCACTACCTGCGAATCGCCCAGCGTCAACCGGCTGCCGTCGTCACTCTCAAGGAAAAACGTGTACAGCCCGGCCGCCGGCACGCTCAGCAGCCCCGTGAAGACCGCGCCGACGTCCCCCGGCCGCCCCGATGAACCGAAGTTTCCGCTGCTCGACGCGAAACTGACGTTCGGCGTCGTCGCGCTGGCGATCGGCACGAGCCCGACGAATGACGGGATCGCCGCCAGCGCCGGCGGCAACTCGTAAAACCGCAGCTGCAGGTTCGTCAGCCGGTTGGCCGGGATGATCTGCTTCGCCACGCCCGGCCCCTGCCAGCGCGCAGTCACCTCGCAGGCGCCCGTCAGTTCAAAGTGCTCGATCCGCAGCGCGTGGCTCCCCGCGCTGAGCGATGCGACCACACCGCTGCGCTCCTGCGCCGTGTGCACAAAGTCGTTGTTCACCACCAGCACGCCGTCGATGTACAGCAGACTCCCCTCATCGCTGGTTGTGAAGAACGTCCACGACCCGGCCGTCGGCACCGTGAGCGTCGCCGTCGTCACCGACGCGAAATAGTCCGACCGGCCGCTCAGCTCAAACTCGCCCGTCGTGCTCGCAAAGCTCCCGTTGTGGTTCGTGTAGCTGTTGGTGCGGAAGTTAAACAGCGCCCCAAAGTCAGGCACCGCCGCCCGGCCGCTCAGCCGGTAATAGCTTCCATCCAGCAGCGTGCGCGTCGGCCCGGCGTAGTCGGGAGCCTTCGGCGGCGGGATCGTCACCGTCACCGTTGACGACGAGACAGCCGCCGTCGTGTCCGAGATCGTGTACGTCCAGGTGTCCGTCCCCGTCGACGCCGCGCCGGCGCTGTAACGGACCAGGTCGCGACCCCCCGGCCCGGCGCCAACCAGGCGCGTCAGCGTCCCCTTCGCCGTGCTGGATGGGAACGACTGAACCGTGATCGTCTGGCAGTTGCCGTCGAAGTCGTTCGCCAGCACATCCAGATCAACCGTTCCCCCGGGAGCACACACCGCCGCGTCGGGCATCGCGTGCGGCGGGACCGCCGGGCCGAATCCGCCGTTGGCCGCCAGGCACACAGACGCCAGCGCGTACGGTCTGATCTCGCCGATCGCTCGCGTGCCGAACCCGCCGACGTTGTGCGAGCACTGACCGTTGATCGAGCACATGATCGCGCAGTCTGCGTCACCGTCGCAGTGCGTCGCGCTGAAGTTGTGCCCCACCTCGTGGGCTGTCAATGCCACACGGTTGGCGAAGTTGGCGCTGAACCGCGACTGGCTCACCCCGTACCCGAAGCCGCTGCTGCACACGGCGCCGTTGTAAGCCAGCCCGATGTTCGTCCCCGTCGGCTGGCCCGTCATCAGGTGCGCAACGTCACGCACGATCGACGACTGGTTCGCCGTCCACTCAGCGACCATCTGAGACAGCAGCACCGACGTGCTCGTGCTGGTGTACAACCCGGCGCTGGTGCGCACGACGTGACCCGTCACGACGAACGAAACCCCCACGTCCCGCGCGTAGATCAGGTTCATCGCGTTGACGATGCTGTCGATGTCCGCGTTGGTCGCCGTGACGTTCGACCCGTTCTGGCCGTAAAAGAGGACGTCCGCATCAAACGCAATCTCCACCGTGCGCCCACACCCCAGCGGCGCGCCCTTGGGGCGCGTGCCGGTGGCAATCTCCCCCGCCGCCACCGCGCCGCCGCACACGTGCCAGTCCGGCAGAACCGCGTCCCCCGAATAGACAGCGTGCACACCCGGCCCACCCCCCGCACCGGGCACCGCATCCCCCATTGGCTGAACCCACCACACCGTCCCGCCATCGCCCGGATCGATCAAGCCCCGCCATGAACCCCCAACCACAGACAGCCGCGCCGCGAGACCCGGCCGCCCGATCGCCGATCCCGCGAAGTTCATCTCGACCGGTGCCGCCACCGCGTGCAGCCCGGCACCGTCATCAACCATCACCGAGAACCCCGGCGCGCGGAGCGTCACCGGCTCAAGCACAAGGTCAACAACCACGCCCCCCAGCACAAGCTGAACCGTGAACACACCCGGCGCGGCCGGAACCGCCAACGACTGCACCGTCACGTCCGATACCCCAAGCAGCGCGGGCAGGTTGGCCGGCGGTTGACCGTCCGCCCGCACCCGCGGCACCAGCAACGACAGCAGCCCCACGGCAACAAGGATTCGCCAGGTGGTAAGCATGGGTATCTCCAAGACAGGCTCACCGTGCACCGCTCGAGGCGGGAGCAAAGCAACGGCAAGAGCGACCGACCAAGAGTCTACCGCCAATCCGCGCACCCGCAACCCCATGACCGGCAAAAGACCGTGCCACACCCACAAAGGGCCGCAATCACGCGCCAAAGGCCATCAGCAGCCCGTGAAGAAGCGGTCAATAAACACGACAAAGTCGTTGTTGTCGAACTGGCCGTCTCCCGGCCCCACGCCCCCCTGGCTCCCCATGTCGGCCGCCGCATCGTGCTGAAAGAACGCGTCGATGAACACCACGAAGTCGTTGTTGTCCAGCACGCCATCCGGCCCCGGCGTCGCGCCCTGGCTCCCAAGGTCCGCCTGACCGCACGCGTTCACCAGGCCGTCGATCACCAGCGCGTGCACGCGGTTGGTGCTCAATGGATCCCCGACGCCTGAGTCGGTAATCGCCAGCAACACACGCCGCCCAAACGGAACGCCCGGCCCTGACGCCACCGCCGGCCCAAGCGCAAGCCCTTCAACGTTGTACAGATACCCCGCGTAGCGCGTCGTCTTGCCGCACAAGGTCATCCCGACCACCGGCAGCGTCGCCGCCGCGCTCACGTCCGTCGCGCCAGACACCGACACCGAGTAGATCCGCGTCAGGAAGTAGCCCGACGCACTGAACGAAAACGAACGCTCCATCGCCAGCAGACCGCCCCCGGGGAGCGCCGCCAGCGCACTCACACCGCTCCGCGAACCCGGCAGGAGCGGCTGGCCGTGCATCGGCTGGGTCACATAGCACCACTGCCCCGAGGGCGCAAACCCGCCAGTGCCCACCGCCGAGCCGCGCGAGTACCGCTGCAGCCGTACGCGCGTGCCGGCGGACGCCGTCGACAGCGGCCCGTCGGTCATCAACGCTTCCTCGTTCACCGTCCACGCCGTCAGCCCGTCTGGGCTCACCGTCACCGACTCAAGCCCGTAGTTCGCCCGAAGGTTGCTGTAGACCGCCGGAACCGCTGGGCCCGTCGAAACCACCCCCGTCGCCAGGTCAACAACCGAAAGCGGCGCTGACACACCCTCGTCGCACACCAGCGCAGCGTTCGTCCCCGGCAGGAGCGCGATGTCCTCAAAGTCGCGCGTCTCGGACAGTGTCAAGCCCGTCACCTGCGAGAGCCCCGTCAACGTGCCGTCACTCCCGAACACCGGCCGGAAGAACACGACCTTGTTGCTGTTGTCCATCACGGCCGCGAAGCGGCCATCGGGCAGCGCCGTGAGCCCGCTCAACCCCTGGATGTCGAACACCTGACCAAACTGGTCCAGCGCAGTCAGCGGCAGCTCCGCGTTGTTGCGGTACTGGATCGAAACGTCGCCGATCGCCGTCGGCAACCCGGAAGCCGCCACCGCCAGGCCGCATGCCACCCTGACCATCGATAGAGCAAGCGTGTGTTTCACCGCAACAACATACACGCTGGTCGGGCAAACGCAACAAACGCATGTCCAGTTCTTGCGCTCAACCCGCGGCCCAGGCCGAACCAGTCGAACCCCCTCCCCAAAGCCCGCCGCCCCACGCGCAGCGCGGCCACAGGTGGGTGCGGGCACGCGGGCTCCTCAACCAGCGCGCACCGACACCCTCCGGCCAGCGCCGCTCGCAGGGTTGCGGCGGGCTGCACTCATCTCTCCGGCCCGTGTTTTCCTCTCGCGGGCTTTCCCCAGCGGGGACGTTCCGACGCGAACACGTCGGCGAACACCGATACGAATACCCCCCTAGACGGTTCCGGATGAGACCGCCCGAATTGCGGGGGTGTAAGCAGTTTCTATTTGAGGCAACGCGAGCGGCGCTCGCTCCGGCTACACCAGCGGCCTCTCCGATTCACTCAGCCGGCTTCATCTGCCTGATGAACTCGTCCGCCTCGGCGATCGACGTGTTCATCTCGCTGATGAGCCTGGCGACATCGTTCTGCACCTGCCCGAGCGTCGTGTTCAGGCTCGCCACCGCCTGCGCGTTCAGCGCTCCCTTCAAATACGTCACGCGGTCCTTGAACGCCGTCAGCACCGGCGCCATCTTCCCCTCGGCCGCGGTCATCGCCGCGACGAGCCGGTCGTACTGCACGCGCGTCGAGCGCAACTGCTGATCGTTGAGGCTCTTCAGCGACGGATCGCTCATCCCGTCCACCTCGCTGCGCCACTCAGAAAACAGCTTCTCTCCCACCGTTTCAACGCTCTCAATCCGGTCCTTCACCGCTCCCGCCGCCGATGCGCACCGCTCGTACTCGCTCTTGATCTTCCGGTACCGCCCCTCGAGCTCGCTCGCGGGTGCCCCCGTCAGCGCCTGGAACTCCTCGAGCGCACTGGCAAAGCGCTGCTTCGCCGCCTCCTGCCCCTCGCGCGCATCTTCCACACGCGCCACGAGCTGCTCGCGCTTGGCGATCCCAAACCACTTCTCCTTCATCGCGATCGTGGTCGATTGACACCCACCGGAGTTTCCCGCCGCCAGAAACGCCGCGCCGATCACAAAAACGCAAAGTCTGTTCTTCATCGCCCATTGTCGGACCCGCCCAAGCCGTTTGCCAACCGGATCAACGAGCGAGCAGTTTTTGCGCTACTTCAACAAGGCCATTTCATCTGCTGTCCATCACCAGCCACTGTGAACGTTTGAGGGTTGATTCCCCTAAGTGAGGTGGCTCGAACGGCTTCTGGGCATACGAGATGGATTTTTTCAGCGAACTGAGCGTTGCGAGCCAGAAACCCGGACTGCTAGGGCATTGCACTTATCCCTAAGGGTGATGCCGTTTCGCGCTTGATCAGCGTGGAACGTCTGCTAACCTCTCAGTGGCGGACGGGCCTTTGTCTTAGGCCCCCGATCCCCCTTTTCGCACCGGGTCCGGTGTGGGGGAACCAGACTGACCGAAGGGTTATGGAGCAAACAATGAAGCAATCGAATATGTGGATGTCGCTCGCGGGTGTACTCGCGATCGCGGCTTTGAACGGCTGCACGATCGAGAAGGCGCGGATTGAGAACGGCAAGATGCAGACCAGCGCTGGCGGCGTCTCCGTGATCCAGGGCGCTCCGGCCCCTGCCCCCGCCCCGATGGTCGAGAAGCCCGCCCCGGCCCCCGCCAAGCAGATGACGCCCGCCGCTCCGGCCATGGGCAGCACCACGGTCTATTACCCCTCAGGCCGCGCCGAGGGTGCCGTGCTCCGCCTGGACCGCATGTGCCCCAGCGAGGTCACCGCCGGCCAGACGTTCGAGTACGAAATCAAGGTCACCAACGTCTCCCCCGTCGCGCTGGCGAACGTCTACGTCACCGAGACGATGCCCAACGCCTTCAAGATGACCGACAGCACCCCCGCCATGAGCCGCATGGAAGGCACCACGGCCGGCGTCTACAACCTGGACATGCTCGCCGCCGGTGAGAGCAAGACCGTCAAGATCCGCGGCAGCGCCCCCGCGGCGGGCCAGTTCGCTTCCTGCGCCACCGCCTCGTACATCATCCCCGCCTGCTGCACGATCAACGTGACCTCGCCGTCGCTGAAGATCACCAAGTCGGCTCCCTCCGAGGTCGCCCTGTGCGACGTGATCCCCGTCCAGATCGTGGTCACCAACACCGGCACCGGCACCGCCAAGAACGTCATGGTCCGCGACCAGTTCCCGGCCGACATGATGACCGGTGACGGCAAGAACGTCTACGAGATGAACGTCGGCAACCTCGCCGGCGGCGAGAGCAAGACGCTCAACTTCAACGCCAAGGCCGCGAAGGTCGGCTCCTACAGCAACACCGCAACGGCGATGGCCGACGGCAACCTCAAGGCCGACAGCAACACGACCGTCACGGCCGTGAAGAACTGCAACCTCGAGATCACCAAGACCGGCCCCTCCAGCCTCTACATCGGCCGTGACGCCACCTACACCATCACGGTGAAGAACAGCGGCAACGGCGTGGCGAAGAACACCACCGTCGTCGACGCGGTCCCCGCCGGCACCACCTTCCAGAGCGCAACCGAAGGCGGCGCGATGGTCGGCGGCAGCGTCAAGTGGAACCTGGGTGATCTGGCCGCCGGTGCGAGCAAGACCATGACGGTCACGCTCAACAGCGGCTCGGTCTCCGAGATCCGCAACTCCGCAACGGTCAGCAGCGTCTGCTGCTCGGCCGCCTCGGCCAACGCCGTCACCGCCGTCGCCGGCGTTCCCGCGATCGTGATCGAGCTCGTCGACAGCCCCGACCCGATCGAGGTCGGCGGCGAGACCACCTTCACCATCGTCGTCACCAACCAGGGCAACAAGGCGGACACGAACGTCAAGCCCGTCTTCAAGCTCGCCAACGGCCTGGCGTTCGTCAGCGGCAGCGGTGACACCTCCGTCACGGCTTCCGGCAACACGATCGCTCTGGGCTCCGTCGCGACCCTCGCTCCCAAGCAGACCGTCCGCTGGACGGTCAAGGCCAAGAGCACGGCCGCCAACGGTGACAGCCGCAGCACCCTCTCGGTCACCAGCGATTACTTCAAGAAGTCAATCGACGAGGAAGAGTCCACCAACCTCGTCAAGTAATCGAGACTCGCAGATTCAGTAAGCAAGAGACCGGCGGGCCACGAGGCCCGCCGGTTTTTTTGTTTGCGCACCCGGAGTGTCGGTTCGACAGCGACACCCGACGGACCGACGGCTACAGCCCGCCGGCTTCTACAGCGATCTTCGCGGCCGCGGCGGTCGCGAGCGAAACAGCGTCGCACCCGGTCACCCTCACCAGCATCGATTGAGCCTGCGCATCGGCCGCCAGAACCGTCACCGACGCGCCGGGCCTTAGCCCGTGCCGGGCGGCGAACGCGAGGAACGCCCCCTCCTGGTCGGTGATGCGCACCAGCCGCGCACGTTCCCCCTGCACGCAACTGCTGAGCGGGCGCGACCGCGCTGCGCGGGTCTGCCCCGCCCGGTCGGGGATCGGGTCGCCGTGCGGGTCGACGCTTGGGTGCCCCAGCAGCGCGTCGATCGCGTCGATCACCGCCGGCGAGACCGCGTGCTCAAGACGCTCGGCCTCCGCGTGCACCACCGACCAGTCCAGCTTCAGCGTCCGCACCAGAAAGGTCTCGATCAGTCGGTGCCGGCGCAGCACGTCCGTCGCAGCCCGCCTGCCCTTGGCCGTCAGCGTGATGCCGCCGTACCGCTCCGCCTTCACCATCCGGCCCTCCGCCAGCCGCTTGACCATCGAGGTCGCCGTTCCCTTGGTCACCCCCAGCACCGCCGCCAGACGCACCAGGCCCGCCTCGCCAGTTGGCGACTCGTCGCAGAGCGTCAGCAGGGCTTTCAGGTAGTTCTCGACCGTCTCGGTGGCCATGGATGGGGTCGACTCTATCCACGCTTGCTCCACCGATCCGGCCAGCCTAGAGTTTGATTGATCAAACTTTTTTGTCAAGACCAGCCCGCCGCTGATCCGCCCCGCCTCCGTCTGCTGCCCCC
>CAYOGE010000048.1:0-19057 GCA_964403525.1 uncultured Phycisphaeraceae bacterium
CCCCGCCCCCCCTTTCCCTCGCACGACGCGCCGAGCGACCGCCCGGCACACCTCGCATGTACCCCGAGCGTGAGCGAGCGGGTCGGTTTCTCCATCATCACGGCCCCAACGAGCCCCGAGTGTGAGCGAGTGGGTCGGCCTCTCCATCACCACGGCCCCAACGAGCCCCGAGCGTGAGCGAGCGGTTTGGCGTTGGCAATCACGGCCCCGACGAGCCCCGAGTGTGAGCGAGTGGGTTGGCCGCGCCTTCACCGCGCGCCTCTTGCGCGTTTACTGGAGAAAGAACACCACTCGCAAAGAAACCCCCTTGACGCGCCGGCGGGCCGAAGTATCCTGGGCGATCGGCGTGCCTTCAACACTGAAAGGGGATGTGTGCCATGAACGAGAAACGAGCGGAAGCACTGGCGGCGGCGCTGGGCGGCGAGGCGTGGCAAAGCGGTGGGGGGGTCTGGCTTGTGCAGGTCAACGTGGGGAGCAAGCTGGTTGTCTTCTCCGGCGACTGTGTCTGTGAGTACGAGAGCGAGGAGGCGTTCGACGAGTCGAGGGCGTCCAAGACCATCGAACTGACCGACCCGGATGAGGATGAACGCTGGGTGATCGTCGATCAGGATGGGACCGTCTTCTACGCCAACGACGAGTTTGAACTCGGCTGGACCGACGAGCACGAAGCCCGCCGCGAGGCCCGGGGGCTGGAAAGCCGGGGTGAGGGGCAGTGGCAGGTGGTGCGGGCAGGACAGAGTGGCGCATAAGCTAGGTTGTGGGAACCGACGAGAGTAACCAAAGGCCCGCAGCGCTGGCCGACTTCATCCTGGACGCTATCCGGCGCCAGCTAAAGTTGTCGCTCGGCGAGGCCCGCGTAGCGCATTTGGACGGCGACACGGGCTGGACCATAGCGGCGGTCTCGGCCACCGGGGAGCGGTGGCGCGTCTCGGCGCCAACCAGGTACCAGTGCGCGGTCCTCTTGGCCACCGCCGTTGGATTCGAACTTGAGGACGGCTAGGGAAGGTGAAATGCCGAGCGGCGCCTGATAAGCTGGCGTCCATGCAGCCAAAGCCCATAAAGGTCGGCTCGATTGCGGAGCTGCTGGACGCGATGCGAAACCAGTTCGATCCGCCAAAGGAGGTCGTTTGGTTTCGGGGTCAAAGGAGCGCGCACTGGGGCCTCTCCCCCACCCTTTACCGCGCCCCGTACAAGCTAGCGCACGAGAGGGCACTCTCAAACCGCTTTGAGCAGAATGCGCTCGCGCTAATGCACTTTCGCCCGACTTCCTCCTGGGAGTGGATGTTCTTGATGCGGCACCATGGGTGCCCCACGAGGCTCTTGGATTGGAGCGAAAGCCCGCTTGTTGGGATGTACTTTGCCGTGGAGAACTCCTCCAAGGAAGCGAGAAAGGACGCAGCCCTGTGGTGCCTCAAGCCCACTGCCCTGAACGAGCTTTCCCACCTGAAGCCGGACCTGGCAGGAGACCTGCCCGCGTTCGGCGTGACGAGCGAGTTGGAGAGCTATTCGACCGTCGGAGTCCTGGGCGCGGGCTCGGCCAAGCTATTGCCGATCGCGGCCATCGCCCGCCGGGAGAATGGGCGGATGACTACCCAGCAAAGCGTGTTCACGATACACCACGTCCCAACCACACCGGTGGAGGATTGCGGCGACGGGTGCGTCTGGAAGTTCGTCATTCCCGCCTCAAAAAAAGCCTCGATTCGCTTGGAGCTCGCCCACCTTGGCATCAGTAGGCTCTCGATGTTCCCAGAGCTGGACAGCGTGGCGGCAGTCGCGATGGAGACAATCCGGTGACAGAATTTACGCTTTCGACCTTGCCGCAACCGGGGGTCGGCTACCTCTACTTGATGCGCGATTCGCTTTGGCTGGACCCGCCTTACCAGCGTGAAGGCGGCATCTGGTCACTCTACAAGCGACAGCTATTGGTCGACTCAGTGATTAACGGCTTCGATATTCCGAAAATCTACCTCCACGAGCTGACGCCAGCGAAGAAGGTGAATGGAAAGCTGAAGAAGTACGCGATCGTGGACGGCAAGCAGAGGCTACAGACGCTTTGGGACTTCATCGACGGCGAGTTTGCGCTGTCGCCCGAGTTCGAGTATTTCCACGACGACGCTGTTGACGCGCGAGGCTGCACGTACGCCGACCTCGGAACCAAATTTCCTGAGATAAAGTCGAGGCTCGACTACTCCGCGCTCCACGTGGTAGTGATCCGAACGGATGACATCGAGATGATCGAGGACATGTTCCTCAGGCTTAATGAGGCCATGCCCTTAAACGCCCCGGAGAAGCGCAACGGCTTCCCAGGCCCGCTGCCGAAGGTCATTCGCGCGCTCGCCGACCACGGTTTTTTTTCCAAGCATCTTTCCTACACGGACAGGCGGTATAAGCACCGCGACCTGGCCGCGAAATTCCTCTACATCGAGAACGCCGACAAGGTCGCCGACACGAAAAAAGCACACCTTGACGGCTTCGTCAAGGATTGGGCGAAGGCCAAGCGCACAGGGATTGAGGCAGTGCAAATCTCGGCGGCCGTCGAGAAGCATCTTTCGCGCATGTCGCGCCTATTCACAGCCCACGATCCGTTGCTCAAGTCGGTCGGCATGGCAACGCTCTACTTTCACTTGTTTCGGCTGCTCGATAAGCACCGCATTGTTTCGTCGCTGCACCGGCAGCACCTCGAGTTGTTCGATGTTCAGCGCCAACGGAACCGCCTGGTGGCGGCGGAGGACCTGACCAAGGCTGACGCAGACCTGCTGGAGTTCGAGCGTCACTCCCAGTCGCCAAACGACGCCACGGCGATAAAGATACGGCTCTCTGTGCTATCGAAGAGCCTGCGTGAAAATGGCGTCGCGATACCCAGGGGCGACCCCTATTTTCACGTTGATGTATAGGTGCCAGCGCACCCGCCCGGGGGGCCAACTCCGCTGGTGCCACCGCTGGCAATCGGCCAAGCCGCGCCAGGGGCACGCGCAAGCGACACCCTGTCAACGGTCCTCCATTTTTGTTCGACGGTTGGTAAGCTTCTGCCTCGGGCGATGAATACGGTCGTGTTGCCGGCGCCAACCCGCCCCATCATGGGCCGCAGTAGCAGAGCGCATTTGCGCAGAAAGTTCGGGACCGGGCGGGGCGCCCGCCGGAGACTCAAGGTTCCGAGGAATCCAGATGGCGGAGTCGGTCCGTGAATTCGATTTCCAGCTGGCACGCGCTATCCTCGAGCAATTGGTTGAGTCGTTCGAGTCCTTGGACGTTGGCCAGCTTTCTGTAGAAAACCTACGAGCTGTCGCCCATAGGCAAGGCATCTATCAGCTCTTTCTAAATGGCGTGCTGGTTTACATCGGCAAGGCCGACATGGATCTCTCAGATAGGCTGACCCGCCACATGTACACGCTTTCCGGGCGCTGCGGCATCGATATCGGTGATTGCGGCTTTAAGGGGCTATACGTCCATCACAATTGGGCCGCTGCGGCGCACGAGGACGCGCTCATCAAGTTCTTTCAGGACCAGTGCGAGTGGAACAACTCAGGGTTTGGCAGCAACGATCCTGGGCGCGAGCGCGAAAGTACGAAATACAAACCCACGCACTTCGATTCTCGTTTCCCGATAAATCTTGACTGGGCCACCCCGCTCCCAGGGGGCGAGTACCAGATCGACGACCTGCTTCAAAAACTTAAGGAGGCGTCGCCGTATACGTTCCGCTTTGAGCTTGATGGGCGCAAGCGCGGAGTCCCGCACCCGGAGCTTGCAGGTGCGGCCGTGGTCCTTCCTGCAGCGCAGCTTTCAGTTCGAGCCGTCCTTGATATTGTGCGCGCAGCGCTGCCCGCAGGTTGGCAGGCGACGCAGCTCCCCGGGCGCGTGATACTCTACAAAGAAGCCCGCGAATACACCCACGGGAACCTGCTCTGGCGATCCGCTAATGCGTGAATTCCGAGCGAGTCGCGCAGCGCCCGCGCAACTGCCTCCACCATTTGCACCGGAACGGCGTTGCCAAGCTGCCGCATTGACTCGGTCCAGGAACCCTGGAACTCCCAATCATCCGGGAATGTCTGCAGCCTTGCGCACTCGCGCACAGTGAAGTAACGGACGCGCCCATCTTCAAAGCGGAGGGTGTTTTCGCCGCCTGGAACACCATGGTCTCCTGCTTTCAGTGTCTTGGCTGGCTCGTCCCAAGGGCTGCCGTCATGACCCGGATAGCTCCTCGCCCCGGGGTTGAAGAAGTGATTGGGTACGCTTGCGGACGTGCCGCCCGGCTTCAGCTGCGGTAGGTCTCCAATTGCGTCCCGCACCGTCCGCCAAGGCCGGGGGAGCATCGACGACGGGACGCCCTTCAGAAACTCGATTCGGGCTTTGCGCCGCGCAGGCGCCACCGGGCGCCGGCTCCGCGGGATTCGATGCCGCTCCCAATACTCGCCAGAGACCCACTTCGCATGCAGCAGGGCGTCCTCGCTGTGGGTCGGTCGGGGGAAGGCGAACTCCATCCCAAGGTCCGAGCGAATTCCAGCGATCAATACGCGCTGCCGCGTCTGCGGTACCCCGTAGTCTGCGGCGTTAAGCAGGCAGTAGACGACGTTGTAGCTCAGCGTGCGGTCTGCGCCGGCAGTGTGTGCTCGCTCTAGCCGCGCGAGGTGGTCGACCCACTCTTCGTCGCCCCTGCGCCTGATCGTTGGGTACCTCAGCTGGTGGACGATGTACTGGAAGTAATTGGCAAAGCTCTCCCTTAATAAACCCTTGACGTTCTCAAACAGGAAGGCCTTTGGCGCGACTTCTTTAACGGCCCGCACGGCATGTGGGAACATGTTCCTTGAGTCGTCCATTCCCCGATGCTTGCCGCCGATCGAAAATGGCTGGCACGGTGGCCCTCCAGAGACGAACTCCACGTTCCCGGCGTAGGGCCGGAAATCAACGTGCGTCACGTCACCCTCAATCACCCGCCATTCGTGTGCGCCTCGCCCGATTGTCCCCGCGTTTCTTCGAAGCGTGTCGCACGCGTCTTTGTCCCACTCGAGGACCGCATCGTGAGTAAACCCTGCCTTCGCGGTCGCGATCGCCAGCCCGCCCGCCCCTGCAAAAAGTTCAATTGAACGCATTCTACACGCCTCCGATAGTCTAGCAAAAGGGTATCGGGGTGCCGGCTGCGCTTTCCTGTCGGTTATTGTGGGAAGAGAAAAATTGTTGCAGGCCTGGAAGCGCGAGCGGGCAGTCGGACGGATTCGCCCCTACATGGCCCGCGCGCAACCGTGCCTCGCATGGGAATCCCACTCCCTTGCGCACCGCGATCCCGATAAACCCGGGGTTTGGGGCGCGCGGGGGGCGGCTTCTTCCCCCAGACGGAATAAACGGGCCGTGCGTGCAGATGAGGGTGGTGCGGCCCTCAGGTGGACCGCTCGGCGGTGCGATACCCCGTGTGCAGGGGCTTGGTTTCTCCGGGAGTTTCCCGGGCCGGGCTCAAGCGAGGCACGGGCCTCACCGCGGACCTGAAAGACCCGCGCGGGGCTGCACGGAGGCGTCAACATGGCATCTGTCCTTCCCAAGACCAAGATCGCACGCATCGAATGGGTCGAGGCTCGCATCGAAGAGTGGCTGGCCAGCCCAACCCTCATCGGACTCACGCTCAGCGAGTGCCAGGCCCTGAACACCAAGGTCAAGGCTGCGCGGGCTTCTTATGATGAAGCCACCAAGGCGAGGGCCCGATCGAAGGATGCGACGGTCTCCAGCGACAACGATGCGGCCGGCATGACCGCGCTCGCCTCGACGGCCATCAAGCACATCAAGGCCTACGCCGCCAGCAGCGCCAACCCGGATGCGGTCTACGCCGCGGCCTCGGTCCCGCCGCCCGCTGCGCCCGGGCCCGCGCAGGCGCCGGCGCGGCCCAGCGACTTCACCTTCGAGCTCGACCCCAACAGCGGCGGCCTCATCGTCCGCTGGAAGTGCACGAACCCCGCGGGCGTCAGCCGCGTGTCGTACACCGTGCGCCGCGGGATCGGCAACGGTGCCATGACCACCGCGGGCGTCGTGGGCGAGAAGAAGTTCACCGACACGACGATCCCCGCGGGGGCTTCGGTCGTGAACTACCAGGTCTACGGCCAGCTCGGCACGCTGGTCGGCACCGCCAGCAACATCGTCACCGTCCGCTTCGGCGGCGGTGGCATGCAGGTCTCTGAGGCGGCCGCACCGGCCGACGTCAAGCTGGCGGCCTGAGCGGCGAGTCGACAAACCACTGTGCGCCACACGCCCCGGGCCGCCCCGGGGCTTTTGGTTTGGGGGAGTGGGGGAGTGCGGGAGTGGGGGGGGGGGGGGGTGTGTCAGGGGGGGCTGGCGAGCTTCGCGCACTTGGCGTTGAGGTACCAGGCGTGGTGCTCAAGGTGCCAGGTGGTGAGCTCGATGATCCGCCGCACCGAGGTTGCCCCGCGCTCGGGGTGCATCCCGCTGCGCTGCCACTGCTGCTCGGTCAGCGTCTGCAGCCAGCCGGCCATCCAGAGCCGCTGGCTGTGGATGACGGCGACGAACGCGCCGGCCGGGTGCTTTGCGCCTGTCTCCGGTGCGCCGTAGATGTGGGCATCGATAAACGCGTTCTCGTCCCAGAGCGAGAAGACGGGGCGGTCTTCACCGACTGCGCGGCGGGCGCGGTGGTTCCAGACCATCTCGGCATCGGCCAGGTGACCCAGCAGCACGCGGCAGGGCCAGCGGCCTACACCCGCTTCGGGCCGGAATGCGGTGTCGAGCTGCGCATCAGTCAGCGAGAGCACGCGCGGGTCGAGGTTCTCGACGCCGGTCTTGAATCGCAGCACCAGCTCGGCGTGGGGGAGGTTGGCCAGGGATGGAAGCTCGGGCTTGGGGCGTGTGGGGTCGACCATGGTGGAGCGTAGACAAATCGAGATTGAAAGTGAAAACAGACGGGCGGCTTGCAGCTGCCGGCCGGTTCACTCTCGCTTTCACTTTCAATTTGTTCTTCGCGTACCATCGCCCCCTATGGCCCCCCCCCAAGCATCGCCGTTCCTCAAAAGCCCGCCCGTCATCCACCGCTGGTCGCAGACGCTGATCCCGACGATGCGCGAGGCCCCCGCGGAGGCCGAGACGCCCAGCCACGTGCTGCTGCTGCGGGCGGGGTACGTGCGCAAGCTCGGCGCGGGCATCTACGACTACCTGCCGCTCGCCCAGCGCGTGCTGACGAAGATCGCGACGATCGTGCGCCAGGAGATGGACGCCGCGGGGAGCCGCGAGGTGCTGCTGCCGGCGATGCTGCCGATCGAGCTCTACAAGGACACCAGGCGGGATGTCGACTACGGCGATCTGCTGTTTAAGGTGAGCGACCGCAAGGGGGCCATCTGCGCCCTCGGGCCGACGCACGAGGAGCCGATCACCGAGGCGGTGAAGGGGAGTGTCACAAGCTACAAGCAACTGCCGCTGAGCCTGTACCAGATCCAGACGAAGTTCCGCGATGAGGCGCGGCCGCGTGCGGGCCTGCTGCGCTGCCGCGAGTTCATCATGAAGGATGCCTACACGTTCCACACCGCCGTTGAAGGAGTGGGGGGGCTCAACGAGGCGTACGACGCTATGTACAAGGCGTACGTGAACGTCTTCACCCGCTGCGGGCTCGACTTCACCGTCGTCGAGGCCGAGAGCGGGCCGATCGGCGGCTCGGCGAGCCACGAGTTCATGGTCAACGCCGAGAGCGGCGAGGACACGATCCTCAAGTGCCCGGTGAGCGGGTACGCGGCCAACGTCGAGAAGTGCGAGATCGGCGAACGCCCCCGCGGCACGCTGCAGGAGGCGCCCAGCGGCGAGCTGACCGAGGTCCACACGCCGAACCTGCCGGGCATCGACGAGGTTGGCAAGTTCATGAAGGTGAAGCCCGACCGCATGCTCAAGAGCATTGTCTTCCGGATCGTCGAGCACGGCGAAGGTTCGGCCGGCATGACGTGGGTCGTCGCGGTTGTGCGTGGCGACCACGACGTGAACGAGGGCAAGGTCAAGGCGGCCGCGGGAGCAAAGAAGATCGAGCTGGCGCCGGAGAAGGAGGCGCGCAGCGCGGGCTTTGCGATCGGCTACGTCTCGCCCAGGACGGTCAACACCGTGCCGGGAACGATGTTGCTGATCGACCCGGATGTGAGTGGTGGGGGTTTCTGGGCCAGCGGGAGCGATAAAGCGGACTACCACGTCAAGCACTTCAACTGGCGTCGCGAGGTGGGAGCGAAACTGGACGATCCGAGATATGTAAAACTGGCTGACGTTCGCAACGCGCTCGCGGGCGACCCCTCGCCCCGCGCCAAGGACGCCAAGCTGGTCACCGGCCGCGGCATCGAGGTCGGGCACATCTTCAAGCTCGGCACGAAGTACTCCGAGGCCATGGGCCTGACGGTCCTGGACGAGACACAGCAGCGCCGCACCGTCATCATGGGGTGTTACGGCATCGGTGTTTCGCGCGCCATGGCCAGCAGCATCGAGCAGAACCACGACGCCGACGGCATCGTCTGGCCGGCGCCGATCGCGCCGTACCACGTCATCATCACCACCCTCAAGGCCGAGCACATGGCCGTCGCCGAGAAACTCGGCGCCGAACTGGCCGCGGCCGGCTGCGAGGTGCTGATCGATGACCGCGACGAGCGCCCGGGCGTGAAGTTTAAGGATGCCGACCTGATCGGCGTGCCGGTGCGCATCGTCATCGGCGACAAGGCCCTGGCTGAGAACGCCGTCGAGTTCAAGCCCCGCAAGAGCAAGGACAAGCCGGTCAACGTGCCGATGGGAGAGGTTGTCGCCAAGGCGCTCGCGGCCCTGGGTGCTTGAAGTCAGGCGAGGAGATACCCGTGCGCGGCGCTGCCACCGACAACCGCATCGTGGAAGCTTGCGGGCCCGAGCAGCTCGCGGCCGCGAAATCGCTGTTTGTCGAGTACGGCCGGGTCATCAACGACGTCGCCGGCTGTTCACTCCAATATCAGGGGTTCGACAGCGAGCTGCAGTCGTTGCCCGGTCTGTATGCCCCTCCCCGCGGACGCATTTACCTCGCGATCGTCAGCGCAAGCCCCGTGGGGTGCGCAGCGCTCCGCCCGATCGACCGCCTCGGCCCGGATGTCGGCGAAGTCAAGCGCATGTACGTCCGGCCGGCGGCCCGCGGCCTCGGTCTCGGCCACGCACTGATCGCCCGCCTGATCGACGATGCTCGTCAGATTGGCTACCGCACGCTCAAGCTTGACACCAGCACAAGCATGCTGGCAGCGCAGCACGTGTACGCGTCGGCCGGGTTTGTGCCGTGCGAGCGTTACAACGATGACCCGATGGATGACACCGTCTGGTACGAGCTCCGCCTCTGACCGCTCCAGAACGCTCAGAAATCCGAACCAGTTTTACATAACGTATATTATCGGACGTCAGGGGGAGATCGAGTGGGGGGCTGAAACTGGGCCGTCGACGCCCGGAATCTGGCGTTGCGGGGTGTACGGTTCGCCCATGCCCAAAGACCTGTCCCTTGACGGTGGTCCCATCTCTATCGCTGATGTCGTCTCCGTCGCTCGCGGCGGGCGGCGGGTTCGCGTGGCTTCAAAGGCTCTGGCAAGGGTGAAGGCCACCCGGCGGGTGATCGAATCACGATTGAGCGACGGGCAGGCTCATTACGGGATCAATACAGGGTTTGGCTCGCTGGCCCGCAAGCGGATCGGACAGGACGACCTCGACACGCTTCAGCGGAACCTGATTCGCAGTCACACAGCGGGCGTCGGGGAGCCGCTGCCGCGTGACGTGGTGCGGGCGATGATGGTGTGCCTGGCTGGTTCGCTCTCGCGGGGGCATTCGGGTGTGCGGCCGGAGGTGGTGCAACTGCTCGTTGGCATGCTCAACAAGGGCGTAACGCCGGTGGTGGCGTCGATCGGGTCGGTGGGTGCATCGGGCGACCTCGCGCCGTTGGCGGCCGTTGCGCTGGCGATGATCGGCGAGGGGGCGTGCGAGTTGGGCGGCCGGGTAGTGGCTTCGGAGAAGGCGCTCTCGGTGGCAGGGTTGAAACCGATTGCGCTCAAGGCCAAGGAGGGGCTTGCGCTGATCAACGGCACGCACCTGATGTGCGGGCGCGGTGCGCTTCTGTGCGCCGATGCCGCGAACCTTCAGGGTGCGGCCGAGGCGGCGCTTGCGATGAGCATTGATGCGTGCCGGGCGAGCCACTCGTTTCTTGATCCGCGGCTTTACGTTGCGCGGAACCAGCACGAGTTGCTGCTGGCCGGCGGGCGCGTCTCGGCGATGCTGCGCGGCAGCACGATCAGGGAGAGCCACCGTGTGGACGACCCGCGCGTGCAGGACCCCTACTCGCTGCGAGCTGGCGTGACGGTGCTGGGTGCTGCCGCGGCTCAGATCGGCGAGGTGAACGCTCGGGTGAGCGCTGAACTCGGGGCCGTGACGGACAACCCGCTGGTCTTTGAGAACGCGGACGGTACGGCGGACATCGTTTCGGGCGCGAACTTCCACGGCATGCCGCTGGCGATCCCTCTCGACACGTTGTCGATCGCGGTCTTTCATATCGCGGGGATCTCGGAGCGACGCTCGTACCTGATGACCGGCGCGTTTGATCCTGAGAGCCACCTCAAGCCGTTCCTGACGCCGCAGCCGGGCCTTTCGAGCGGGCTGATGATCGCCCAGTACACGGCGGCCGCTTGCGTGAACGAGATGGCGACGCTCGCGGTGCCGGCGAGCGTCGTGAACATCACAACGTGCGCGGGGATGGAGGATTACAACTCGTTCGGCCCGCGCGGCGCGGCGAAGGCGGCGCGTGCGATCGAGCTTGCTCGCTGCGTGATCGCCGTCGAGCTGCTTTGTGCCGCGCAAGGGCTTGAGGTGCACCGACCGCTGCGCTCTGGGCGCGGGGTTGAAGGGGCTTACAGGGCGGTGCGTTCGCGGGTATCGGCGGTCACGGACGACCGGCCGCTTACGGGAGACATCAACGCGCTGGCGGACGCTGTATTCGAGGGAGCGTTCGGGTCAACGGCTGCCGGGCGGGCGTGAACGGCCGAGTCAGTTGCCGTCGCTTGGCGGTTGCGAGCCGACCGGTGGCAGTTGTGTAGCGGTCTCTGGGTCAAAGCGTGTGCCCTTGAGGCGTTTGGTCACCGCGGCGAGTTCTTCCTTGTCGCCCTTGCCTTCGGCGAGGTCGTAGAGCAGCGTGATGGCCTTGAGCGTGTCGTCATCCTTTGGCCCGAACAGTTCTTCGTTGCGTGCGATGTACTCGCGGATGAGCGGGTCGGCCTCGTTGAAGCGAGCTTGGGCGAGGATGCTGGCGATGTAGACGCCGCGCGAGTCCATCGTGAGCCTTGTGTCGGGCCCGAGTCTGCGTTTGCGTGCCTCCCAGACTTCCTTGGCGACCCCCTCCGCTTCCTTGAACCGTCCGGTGCGGAGGAGGAGTTGGGCACGGTTCGTTCTTGCGTACTGGGTGCTGGGATGGTCGGGGCCGAGGACCTTCAGCGCCAGCTCGATGTTCCTGGCGTTGAGTTCCAGGGCGCGGTCGAACTTTCCGACGCTTGACAGGGCGGCCGTGAGGTTGCCCATTGACATGATCGTGTCGGGGTGGTCTTCGCCGAGGGCGGCGACGCGAGCGCTGTACACCTCTTCGGCGAGGGGGAGCGCCTCCGCCGGTCGGTGGCTGGTGAGCAGGAGCGCGCAGAGATCGTTCATGGCCGCGAACACGCTGCGGTCTGAGGCGGGCATGGTGCGACGCATGCGGTCGATGGTGTCGCGCAGGAGGGCCTCGGCCTCGGCGACTTCGTCTGGGTTGTCGGCACCGAGTGCGTACTCCAGGACCATGGCGGTGCGGAGCGTGAGTCGGTCGTCTGGTCCGTAGCGGCTGAGCGCGATCTCACGCCACGCGCGCGCCTGGGCGATCGCTTCCGTCTGGCGGCCCCGCTGGGTGGCGATGTGGGCGGAGAGCACGCCCGCTTCAATCGTCTCGCGGTCATTCTCACCGAGGAGTTCGCGGTCGATCGACAGTGCACGTCTTGCGAGCGGCTCGGCCTCGACCGGTTCCCCCACTTCCTGCAGGGCTTCCGCGAGGAGCCTGCAGGCGGTAGCGGTGGCGCGGTCGTCTGGCATTGAGCGGACCTCACGTACCGACGCGCGGAGCATCTCGCGGACGGTGACGTCCTGGCCGCGCGTCTCGCGTGGGCTGCTGGAGGCGATCATGCGTCCCATGAAGTAGAGGGCGCTCCGAGAAACTGCTGCCTCCTCACGGGCCTTCGCGAGCGCGTGTGTCGCGACAATCGCCTGCCAGGTGGCGACGGCTCCGCCCATAAGCACGAGCGCCAGGCCGGCGGCGAGTGCGGTCGCCGCGACGCGGTTCCGGCGGACCAGCCGCATGAACTGCTCGCCCGAGGTTGGCGGTCGGGCGGAGATCGGCTCGTCGGCGAGCACGCGGTTAAGGTCGGCGCCGAGGTCGCTGGCGTGCTGGTAACGGTCGCCGGGTTCTTTGGCGAGGGCCTTGAAGAGCACCGTCTCAAGGTCTGCGGCGGTGCGTCTTCCCAGGATGTTTGAGAGGCCCCGCGGTCGGGCTGGCGTTTGCGACACGATCCGCTCGACGGCCCCGATGATCGAGGCGTCGTCTACGGGGATCGGAGGTGTTCCGGCGACGAGCTCGTAGAGGATGGCCCCAAGGGCGTAGACGTCTGAGCGGCTGTCGGCGATCCGGGCGTCTGCTGCAGCGGGGCCCATCGCCGGCCCCCCACCGCCCCGTGCTTGTTCGGGGCTCATGTAGCGGAGCGTGCCGATCAACTGGCCGCGGGCGATATTGAGCGTTGCGTCGGGCTTGCGGGTGCGGTTGGTCAGGCTCGCGACGCCGAAATCGAGGACTTTGGGCTGCCCGACGACGGGTGGTGCGTGCTGCGCGATGCGGTCGGTTGAGGTCTGGCCTCCCATCTCGACCAGGACGTTGCCGGGCTTGAGGTCGCGGTGTACCACGCCGCGCTGGTGGGCGTGTTCGACCGCGTCGCAGATCTCGGCGACGATCGCGACTTTCTCGCGGAGGGATCGGTCTTTGGCCCAGACGCCCAGGGTGGGGCCTTCGACGAGTTCCATCGAGATGAAGAGCCAGCGGGAGGCGGCCGGGGGTGGCGCATCGGCCAGCCTGGTTGGGTCGAGCACGAGGCGGAGTGTTCCAGCGGCGTATACGTGCGCGATGCCCGGGTGGTGGAGCGCGCCGAGGGCCTCGGCTTCGAGCATCAGGCGACGGGCCTGGCTCCCGGCGGCGCCGACCCCGGTGCCGCGGGTTGGTATGGTGGTGTCGCCGCTTGCGGTGCCGCCGCGCAGGAGCTTGAGCGCAACGCGACGTGAGGGGAAGGCCTGCTCGGCTTCGTAGACCACGCCCATGCCGCCGCGCCCGAGTTCGCCGATGATTTTGAACGACCATGTCGAGCCTTCGCCGGGCTCGCCGAGCCCGTCGGCGCTGAGAAGCGTGCCGGGCGAGAGGGTTGGCTCGTCTTCCAGTGCCTTGTAGTCACCAGACGAGGTGACACCCAAGAGCGCTGCGGCCGGACGGTCGAGCAGCGACGATCGGCTTGCGGCCCCTGCGGTCTTGCGGGAGGCGGTTTCGTCGCCGCTGGTCTGTTCTGCTTCGGCGTCGTGGAACTGCAGGAGTGAAGCGACTTCTTCGGCCAGGTCCGGCTGCATTGCCTTGAGGTTGCGGAGGTACTCGGCGCGCGCTGCACCGACAAGGGCGGACGCTTCTTCGAACGCTTTGAAAACCGCGTCGTGGGCGTTCAACGGCCACCCTCCGAAGGGGCCTGGCGAGCGGCAATGTCTCGGAGGAGCCATGCCCGCGCGAAGGCCCAGTCATTCTTGACGGTTGCCGGCGATACGCCCAGCACCTGAGCGGCCTGCTCAACGGTGAGGCCCGCGAAGAACCGGAGCATGACGACCTCGTGGCGGCGCCGGTCGAGCGCCGCGAGCGCATCCATCGCTGCGTCGAGGTGGAGCATCGACTCGGCGCCGGCCGCCCCTTCGGCCCCTGCCACCGGGGCGTGGTCCGCCGCGGCGAAATTGGGGAGCGACCGGTCTTCGACGCTCGCGCCGCCGTCTCCGTGGATGCGGCCGGCGAGGCCCTTGACGTGCCGGGCACGGTCGATGAGGATGCGGCGCATGGCGATCGCGGCGGCGCCGAAGAAGTGGCGGCGGCCGTCCCAGTCCGGGCTGGCGCCGGGGTCACGCTGAGCGCCAGGGCCGAGCAGACGCAGGTAGGCCTCGTGCACGAGCACGGTGGGCTGCAGGGTGACGCCGCCGGCAAGGCCGCCACGTTCGCGTTCACCGGCGAGCATCGATGCGGCCAGAGCGCGCAGTTCCGCGTAGACCAGCGGGAGCAACTCCTCGCTGGCCATGCGCGAGTCGGGGTCGATTGTTCGCCCGTCGGGGGTGGCGGGTTGTTGTGCATCGTCGATGGCCATTGCCGGAGTGTACTGGTCCGTTGGGCTGGCGGTTGCCGAGGCATGGTCGCGTGGGTTGGCTGGTTTGCGGGATTTTCCACCCCCCTCCCCCCACTCCTTGCCTCACCGCTGCTGAGGTGTGGCCGCTACCCTTGACTCATGACCCCGACCACCGCCAGCGCACTGACATCGCAGGCTGCCGCACGAGGCAGCGGTTCAACGCGCGTGTACAACTTCGGGGCGGGACCGAGCACGCTGCCGGAGGAGATGATCCGGCAGATTCAGTCTGACATCTACGACTACGCAGGGACGGGGATGGGCATTCTTGAACTGTCGCACCGGGGCAAGGAGTACGACGCCATCGTTGCGGAGATCGACCGAGACGTGCGCAGCGTCGGCAACATCCCCGCCGACTACGACGTGCTGTTCATGACCGGCGGCGCGACGAGCCAGAACTACATCGTGCCCGCGAACCTGCTGCCGCAGGGCGCAACGGCGGACCACATCGTGACGGGGCACTGGGCGCAGGGGAGTTTCGACGACGCGCAGCAGTACGTGTCGTGCCACAACAGCGGCGCGACGGTGCACAGCGCTTATCACGGCGGCGGAGACAAGTTCGCGCACCTGCCGGCGGAATCGGAGATCCGCTACAGCAAGAGTCCGGCGTACGTGCACATGACCAGCAACAACACCCTCTACGGGACGCAGTGGCTCGACGCGCAGGGGCGGGCGCGGCTGCCGAAGGTCCCTGCCGGTGCGTTCCTTGTCAGCGACGGGTGCAGCGACTTCTTCTGGGACGAGATGGACGTTTCGAAGTTCGGTCTGATCTACGGTGGTGCGCAGAAGAACATGGGCACGGCGGGGACCACGTTTGTGATCGTGCGGAAGGACCTTGTCGCGCGGGCGAACAAGTCGATCCCGCGGATGCTGCAGTACGGGCTCTTCGCGAAAGAAGAGAGCCGCCCGAACACGCCGCCGGTGTTTGCGATCTACACCGTCGGGCTGATGGTGAAGTGGGTGCGTTCGCAGGGCGGGCTGAAGGCGATGGGGCAGCGGAACCGGATGAAGGCCGGGCTCATTTACGACGCGCTCGACCGACACGCCGGCGCTGGCGGGTTCTATGTGCCCCACGCGGCGAAGGCCGATCGGTCGATGATGAACATCACGTTCAAGTGCGCGGCGGGGCCCGCGATGGACGATGCGTTTGTGGCGGAGGCTCGCGACCACGGCCTGGACGTGCTGAAGGGGCACCGGATGACCGGGGGGATGCGGGCGAGCACGTACAACGCGATGCCCGTTGAGGGCTGCCGCGCACTGGCCGAGTTCATCGACGACTTTGCGAAGCGCAAGGGGTAAGCCGGGCGGCCGTGGCGACCGGCGTAGTTTGTTCATGCGAACAGCCTCCGCCCAGATCGGGCGCGGATTTCCGTGAGCGTTCAATCCTCGCCGGGCAGCGTTCGGTTACCCTTTAGCGTACAGATTCGCTCGTGGGCGAGGGGCCTGAAACCAGGAGGCCAGACAATGAGAACTTTCTATCTGCTGCTTCCGCTCGCGGCTTCGGTGTGCGCATCGGGCCTCATGGCCCAGACTGACACGAGCGACTACCGCGAGACCGTGGTCGCCGGCGAGGATGCGAGCACCTATGTGCGCGAGTACTGCCTGGGGCCTTGCGCCTGCCCTGGTCATGTGGGCACAGGTGCTCTTAGCGGCGGCTTCACGCTGCGGTTTAATCACAGCGACTTCTGGACGAGCTACTACGACGTTGTTGATGTTGAACTGTTCAGCGCCACGCTGTTTGAGCCCCAGGTGCACTACGTGGGCACGGGGACGTACGAGATCGGCGGCGACTTTGCCTATACGCACCGGCTGACGCTTAACCTCGTGCCGCTGCACGAGCAGGTGCCGGTGTTCCATCAGTTTGACAGCGGGACCAAACTGGTCACGCAGGCATCGCAGTTCCCGGGGATCGCGATCTCCGCCAGCACCGAGGTGGCGGCGTGCACCCAGCGCACGTTGAACCTGGTAACGACGGCGGTTGCGCTGCCCCTTTGCCCGGCGGACATCGGATCGACCGGCGGCGTGGCGGGGCGCGACGGGCGGCTTGACAACAACGACTTTGTCGTGTTCATCGAAGCGTTCTTCGGCGGCTCGCCGGTCGCCGATCGCGGCGTGCAGGGGGGTGTGCCGGGGAGTGACGGTGTGTTTGACAACAACGACTTTGTGGTGTTTATTGACCAGTTCTTCGGCGGCTGCTGACTGCAGTAGGCGTTGGGCGACACGTTCGCTGCGCTGGTGCGGCGCCGCGCCGCCTGCTTCCGTACGCTTGTTCCGTGACAGCTGCACCAGCCGAGCCCACGCTCTTTGACACCCGACGGACTCTGATCCCGTTTCGGACATCGCTGCTGCCGCAGATCTTCTGCGACACGCTTGTGATCGGTTGTGGCGTGGCGGGCCTGCGGGCGGCGATCGCGGCGGCCGTGCACGGCGACACGATCATGCTGGGAAAAGACGAGCCGCAGATGAGCAACACCGCCTGGGCCCAGGGCGGTATCGCTGCGGTAACCGACGCGGGGGATACGGCCGAGTCGCACATCAACGACACGCTGGTTGCAGGTGCCGGGCTCTGCGACGTGCCGATGGTGGAGCAGGTCGTCCGACGAGGGCCGGCGCGTATCGCGGAGTTGCTTGAGTGGGGCATCCGCTTTGACAAGGATGTGGCCGGGCGGCTGAAGCTGGGGCTCGAGGGTGGGCACTCGCTGCACCGCATTCTGCACGCTGACGGCGACGCGACAGGACGCGAACTGTTCCGGTGCTTGTGGGAGCGAGCGGCCGGGACGACCGGACTCCGGGTGTTTTCCAAGTGCTTCACGCTGGACTTGCTGACGAGTGAGGGGGGGCGCGTGCTTGGTGCGTTGACACACCACGCCAAGTACGGCCTGCAGGTGATCTGGGCGCAGCGGACGATCCTGGCGGCGGGTGGGGCCGGCATGGTCTACCGCGAGACGACCAACCCGCGAACGGCGACGGGTGACGGGATCGCGATGGCGTTCCGCGCGGGCGCATCGATCGCCGACATGGCGTTTGTGCAGTTCCACCCGACGTGCCTTTACCTTGCCGGCGCGCCGCGTTCGCTCATTACCGAGGCGATCCGCGGGGATGGAGCACTGCTGATTGACCAGAGCGGAGAGCGGTTCATGACGGCTGTTCACCCGCAGGCTGAGCTTGCGCCACGCGACGTAGTTACGAAGGGGATCGTCGAGCATCTGGCCAACGCGGGAGGGACGAACGTCTACCTGGACTGCCGCGGGATCGCAGGCTTTGCTCGGGCGTTCCCGGGAATCGCCGCCCTGTTGAAACGCTACGACCTTGATGCCTCGCGGGATCCGATCCCGGTGCATCCGGCGCAGCACTACACGATCGGTGGTGTGTGGAGTGACCTGAACGGCCGGACGACGTTGCCCGGACTGTGGGCGATCGGTGAAGTGGCCTGCTCGGGGCTGCACGGCGCGAACCGGCTCGCGAGCAACTCGCTGCTGGAGGGGCTGGTGATGGGCGAGATCGCCGGGAACGACACGGCCGACAAGGGTCGGGCGGGGGGGCCCGGGTCCGGCGGTCGGGCCTCGATGGCCTTTACGGTGCCGCCGACGGACGCGGGCGACCTCGACCTCGCGGACGTCGAGTCTTCGCTTCGCTCGGCGATGTGGCGGAACGTTGGCATTGAGCGCAGCGGCGCGCGGCTGCGGAGCGCGGTGGACATGATTGAGTTCTGGGGCAGGTACACCCTTGACAAGGTGTTCGACGATGTGCGCGGCTGGCAGGTGCAGAACATGCTGACGGTCGCCCGGCTGATCGCACAGAGCGCTCTGGCCCGAGAGGAGAGCCGGGGTGCGCACTGGCGCAGCGATTTTCTCGCCCCGGCGCCCCGCACCGTGCACGACGCGGTTGCCCGTACACTCTAAGCGATGCGGCCGCACCGTCTAAAACACGTTTGCCTGATCACGGCAGCGCTCGCGGCGGGCTTGGCGGTGTCGGGGTGCGCGGAGGAGACCACGGTGATCTCCGAGCGTGGGTTGCTGATCGGGCTGCCCGATGCAGAGCGTGGCGGCAAACCGATGCGAGGGAGCGGCGGTTCGCTAAACCCGCTCGAGACGCTGCCTGATGCGGAGCTGATCCGAACGACGCCGACCGGCGAGCGGTTTCTCGTTAGCCAGAGCCCGCGCCACGTGATCATTCTCACGCGTCGCCTGCTGGCGAGCAACGACGAGGCGGACGGCGTGCTGCTCTACAACCAGCTCATTAGCGATGACACAAAGCGTCGGGCGATCTCAGAGGGCAACGACCCGGCCCGGGTTCTGGAGTATTTCAAGGAAAACCGGGCGGAGATCCTCGACCTGCTCGCGGCGATGCCCATGGGTGAACTGTCACCTGAGGTTGCGTTTGAGCATGTCGACGACGGTAGCGGGAAAGACCGGTCGCGCCTGAGGGTGCGTTCATCACTCGCCCGCACGCTGACGTTTACGGAACTGTGGCTGCAGCGCGAGGGCGGCGGGAAGGGGCAGGCGGGGTACAAGCTGCTTTGGGTGAGATAGGCGGTGCGGATGGGCGGCTGGGCCTGCTTCTTGCGGGCTAGGTTCTGTTTGACGGATCGAGCAACCGCAGGCACCTCTGGATCATGGCGA
>CAYOGE010000049.1:0-18715 GCA_964403525.1 uncultured Phycisphaeraceae bacterium
GGCGGGGGTGACGCGGGCGGGTTACTTGATCTGCTGGTTGCCGCGGATGGCGTCGCGCTGCTGCTGCTCGAGCATCTTCTGCTTGCGCCACGCGGCGTAGCCGTTCGGCGGCGGGAAGATCCGGTCGAGGTCGCTGGCGATGCGGTTGCCCTTCTCGTCGCGGGGGGCCAGGTCGTCGTACATGGCGTAGGCGACCATGCGTGCGTCTTCTGGCGCACGCCCGTAGACGAGCGAGCCGTTCTCGGGGCCGAGCAGGCGCGTGGTCTGGAAGAGCACCTGCCCGGCGACGGTCGGGAAGTCGACGCTCACGACGCCCATGCGCGGGTCGTCGCGGTCGACGTTGGTCTTGCGGTACTGCTCGTCGTAGAAGGCCTTGTGGAAGCGGGCGGCGTAGGCGTAGTTCTTCTCGAACACGTCTACGTTGCCCGCGAGGAGCCCGAAGACATAAGCCGCCTGGAGTGAGCCGTAGATCTCCTGGAGCGCGACGTTGGGGGTTGACGTGCGGTCCTTGAGCACCTCGACCACGTAGTCTTCGAGCGGGAGGTTGCGGATGCGCTCGCGGTCGATGTCGTTGCGGTTGCGGCCTTTGAAGGTGGCCATCTTCATCTGGTATTCGCGGGCCTTGTCGATCTGCTGGCGCCGGAAGAGCATGACGATCGCGTCGCCGAGGAAGTTCTCGTACCCCTCTGAGTAGAAGCGGAACGCCCGCGCCTCCATGTCGACGCCCTTGGTCTCTGCCATCTGCACGTTCTCGCGCTGGCGCAGCTCGTCCTGGATCGAGTCGTAGCTCTCGATGAAGTCGACCGACGGGAACTGGGCGAAGTACTCCGGCAGCAGGATGTCGTACTGCACCAGCCCGGTGCGGTAAAGCTCCTGAACGGCGTGCAGCACCATGCGGTCGGTGTTGATGAAATCAAAGTCGGCGCGGTTCTGGTCCTGCACGCGGTTGAGGCCCTGCTCGACGCCCCGGGCGGCCCAGTAGACCGCGTGCGACGCGGGGTGACGCCAGTCCATGGGTCCGTACTTGCGGGTGTAGCGGAGCATCCGATCGGGCTCCATGTGGTAGGTGTCGATGAGCGTGCGCTTGCGCAGGTACCCCAGGAGCGGGTTCCAGGCCTTCGCCCAAAGGTCCGGGTCGCTCAGCAGCGGCACCAGCTTCGGGTCCATCTTGCCGGCTGAGACGGTGCGTTTGAAGAGCTCGGCGCGGCGCTGGGCCGAGCGGAACTCCTCGCGTGCGGTGAGCATCTCGAAGCGGCCCTTCTCAGTGGCAAGGTCGATGCCGACCTCGGCCTTGATGCGTTGCGCCAGCGCGTAGGCCTCCGGGAAGCCGATTGACATCGCCTCCATCGAGTCGGGGGCGTCGATGATGTTCTGCAACCGGAGCGAGCATGCCTCGATGTTCTCGCTGCGGTTGGGGCTGGTCATCACGGTGTCGGGCGGGGGGCCGGCGGCGATGGTCCACTCACGCGCGAACCACTCCTTGTACTTGTTGTTGGCGTCGTCCATCCGCATCTGCACCTTGTGCAGGAAGATCCACGCGAGCTCCTTGTGCAGGAGCATGTCGTTGGGGTTTGCGGGGATGCCCTCGTCGCGCAGCAGGCGGATGCCCGCGTTGACCCACTGCCACCGCTCCTCGGGCGTCTGGGTCGTGACGGAGATGTTGTAGGCGAGGTTCCACGCGTGGAAGGCCCACACGCGCGGGAAGCGCGGCTGCAGGCGTGTGATCGTGCGTGCCAGGTCCACCGCTTCCCAGTACTTGCCGTCCTGCTTGAGGTCCTGGGCGCGCAGCCAAAGGAAGTTGACGAACATGCCGCGGAACGCGCCGGCGGCGATGCCCAGCGCCTCCTCGCGCGTCATGCTCGACTCGGCCTGGGACGTGTACACAAGCTGGTTGCGCCCCATGCTGCCGGCGATGCGCACGGTCAGCAGCGTGCTCAGCAGCAACGCCACCGCCATCACACCAAGCGCGACGAGTTGAACAAGGCCGTTGCGGTTCATGCTTCACCCGCGGCCGTCTGGCCGCTCACGACGGGAACAACATGCTTACTGGCCGGAGTAGGTCGCCAGTTCGCGGTTCTTGAAAATCAGCGATCCGATGAATCCCAGGGCCAGGCAGAGCCCCCCCATGACGGCCGCCGAGGAGCCGACGGTGCCCCAGGAGACGACGCGCCCTTCGACCAGGTCGGCCATGGGCGAGAGGTCGGAATAGAAGCGGAAGAGCGACGCGAGGGGGTGAGCGATGAGCGTGACAACGCCCATGAGGAAGCGTTCGACGGCCCCGGCGTCCTGGTCGGGGTTGAAGTAGTCCAGGGCCGTCGTGAGGAACCCGGCCGACTCGGCGAGCAGGAAGCACCCGAAGCTCACCAGGCACGCGACGGGGAAGGCCAGGAACGTCGCCGAGGTGAGCGCGATCACCGCGAGGAACGCCAGCTTGAGCCACATGACGATCGCGACGCGGAGGAAGTTGGCCTGGAACGACGAGACGGTGTAGCTGATCTCAAGGCCGTCTGGCGCGAAGCTGATCGACTGCGGGTTGGGCACGCGGTTGATCACGTCTCCGTTGATCACGTGCAGCAGGACCGAGTCGGCGGCGTCGCCGGTCTTCTCCGGGCGGTGGCGGATCGCCGCGTTGCTCAGCGGGATGGTGAGCACCTGGCCCAGCGGCACCGAGCGGACCAGCGGCGGCGAGTCCTCCACGTAAAAGGTCACGGTGTAAAAGTCGGTCGGGTTGTTCGCGCCGGAATTGACCTTGTAGCGAAGCGTGATCGGCACCGAGAACTCGCGAGCCTCGGCCAGCCCGACGAACTCGAACGTGCGCCCCCCGCCGGGGGCGACGGAGAGGAACTCGCTCAGCAGGTCCGACTCGACCTGGCGGCGGATCTTGGTCGGGTTCGGTTCCTCGTACGCGCGGGGGTCTTGCTTGTAGAGGTTGGCCGCTTCCTGCAGCTTCGCTTTGAAGGTCTGTTCGATGATCTGGCCAAGGTCGTCCGGCAGCGCCGGGCGCATCGACTTGCGCCCGACCATGACCTGCGTCTCGAGCACCATGCGGTCTTCGCTGATGGTGCCCGGGCCCTTGGCCGACACGTAGGGGGCCGTCTCGTCAACGGCCGTCTGCGTGCGCCGGAGGTACTCGGTGAAGAGGAAGACGCCGGTGCAGCTCACACCAAGCAGCACGGCGGCGAGCCCGACGACGCCGAGCCACTTGCCCAGCAGGTACTGCCAGGCCCGCACGGGCTTGGTCATCGTTTGCCAGATGATCTTGTCGCGCTGCTCGAACGTGACCGTCGCGGCGGAGAGGAAGAGCACCAGGATGGCGCTGACCCAGAAGCTGCCCGTCGCGCCGTACTGCATGAAGCTCTGCACGCGGTAGCGGAGGGGGGTGTTGGGCTCCAGCAGCCACGGCAGGGAGGCCAGGCCGAGGATCAGGATCACGATGAAGACCAGCGAGACCTTCATCCGCACGGCTTCGGCCAGCACGTTCCGGGCGATCGCGGTGACCGGGTGCGAGGCCGACAGCGACAGGCGCAGGGCCTGCACGAGCGTTGAGAAACTCAGTGCCAGCACCAGCACGCCCGCGGCGTATGTTCCGACGCTGCGCCAGAACTCGTTGCCGAAGCGCCACAGTGGCCAGCAGACGACCGCACCGAGGGCGAGGTAGCCGGCGACGGTGAGCCCGATGCCCATCCAGATCGCGGCGAGGATGGGCACGGCCGCCACTCCCGCGCCGATGGCGATGGTCGTGGTTGAGAACTGCTGATCAACAAGCCGGTTGAAGAAGCGTGCCTGTGCGTTGTAGGTTTCCAGCTGCTCGCGCCGGGCGCGTTCTTCGGCCTCGGTCGGCTTGGCCTCGCCGGGCTCTGGCGTGTAGGGCTTGCTCGAGTCGACGATCTCAAACTTGTTGGCGTTCTGCGCCGCGGCGGACTCGTGCATCTTCGCGGCGATCATGACGCCGACGGCCAGAGCGACGACCAGCGCCGAGGCAATGATCTTGAAGAGCATCGTCTGCTGCAGTCGGTCGAGCTTGGCGAACCACTGGCCGAGGTTCACTTCTGGTCATCTCCGGAGAGGGAGTCGAGCAGGCCCTGGTCGAGGGTGGGCTTAGCGGGCTTGCCGGCGCCGGGCGCGTCGCCCTCTGGCTTGCGTGGGGGTTCCGGGGTCGTGGTGCCGGCGAGCCGTGCGATCACGTCGTCGTCTGGGCCGGTCTTGGGTTTCGGCGCCGGGGCATCGGTCTTGGCGGGGGCGGCAGGCTCTGGGCTGTCGCGCAGGAGGGCCTGGAGCAGCTCCGCCCCTTCCGCGGGCGTCGCGCGGAGGAACTCTGCGGTCTGGCCGCCGTGCGCTGCGCCGCTGTTGGCGGTGCGTTCGGCGGTGGCGCGGTTGACGATGTCGACAAACAGGTCTTCGAGGCGCTGGCGCGGATGGCTGACCTTGTCGATGCCCAGCGCGCCGTGGGTGCGCCGGCGGATCAGCTCGTCGATCTGGCGGATCGTCTCGTCGTCGAGGTTCTCTGTCTCGATGATCGAGCGGCTTTGTGTCTCCAGCAGCTGGTTGCACGTTCCTTCGCGCTGCTTCTTGCCCCCGTAGAGGATCGTCATGCGGTGCACGCAGTCTTCAACGTCGGCCAGGAGGTGGCTGGAGAGGACGATGCTCTTGCCGCGCCGGCCGAGCTCGATGATCAGATCCTTGATCTGGCGGGTGCCGATTGGGTCCAGCCCGGTCGTCGGCTCGTCGAGGATCAGCAGCTCCGGGTCGTTGATCAGGGCCTGGGCGATACCGATGCGACGCTGCATGCCCTTGGAGTATTCCTTGACTGCCCGGTGCTGCACGCTGGTAAGCCCGACCATGTCGAGCAGCTCGTCGATCCGCTTGATCCGCACCGCCCGGTCGAGCTGGAAGAGCTTGCCGTAATAGTCGAGCGTCTCGCGGGCGTTGAGGAACGGGTAGAGGTAGCTCTCCTCGGGCAGGTAGCCGATCCGCTTCTTGATCGCGACGTCGGTCGGGGGCTTGCCGAAGACGGCTACACGCCCGCCGGTGGGCTTGAGCAGCCCGAGCATGATCTTGATGGTCGTGCTCTTGCCCGAGCCGTTTGGCCCGAGCAGGCCGAAGACCTCGCCCTTCTCGACGTGGAAGGTCAGGTTGTCGACCGCTTTGGCACGCGTGCGCAGCCAGAAGTCCTTGAACGTCTTGTTCAACCCCTGCACCGCGACGACGGCCTGCCGGCTGGCGGCGGGGGTCGACTCTGTGTTCGTCTGGCTCACCGTCACCATGCGTGTCTCCGCCCCGTCGCTGGGGTTTCCTCGCTCCGCGTCGATCGTCTGCGCCGCCGCTCAGTTCGCTTCGGCGTTCTTGGGCTGTGCCTGCAACTCCTGGTCGCGGAGTTCCTTGGCGTTCTTCTGGTTGATACGGATCTGCTCGAGCAGGGCCGCCTTCTTCTCCTGGGCTTTCTGGACCTCGGGGTCGCGGTTGACCTGCATCTCCATCACCGAGATGTTGGGGGGCAGCATGAAGACCTGCACCGTATCGCGGTTGACAAACGACGCGAACGCGTCGGACCAGTCTCCCAGCAGCACGACGCCGGCGTTCGACCTGAACGCCGCGAGCTTCGCGGCGAAGATCGCGGCGTCACCCTGCGCACGCGACACGGCCTTGGCCCGATCCGAGCGAGCCGTCTCGATCGTCTGCTTGGCCTTGCCGCTGGCGAACACGCCCGGCCTGCCGGTGACGGGCACGCGCCCCGCCAGCAGCGCATCGATGTGCGTGAGGACCTCGTCTGCCTCGGCCTTCTTGCCCGCGGTGTAGAGGGCCTCGAACTGGTCGATGAGCGCAAGCGCTTCGTCCGCCGCCGGTCCCGCGGTGCCGCCCAGGGTGGCGTGCCGGTACTGCTCAGCCTCGCTGACCATCTTGGCGGCGATGGCGACCGAGGCCTCGACCTCGTTGAACTTGGCGATCAGGCCCGAGGGGACCATCCGCCGGGTGATGTCGAACGAGCGGATCTGGAGCCCAGCGTTCAGATCGTCGAGCGACTTCTGAGCGACGCGCAGGGCCTCGGCCTGCATCACCGAGTCCTTGCGGAACTGGTCGATGGTGACCGAAGCGGCGGCGCGGACGATGCCCCGCCGGACGGCGCCGAAGACGATCGCCTGCTCGGCGTCCGGGTGGATCGCGCGCGCAAACTCGTAGACCTTGTCGGGGTCGCGCCCGTACGAGACGCTGACGATGGCGTGCCCCATCCCCAGGTCGCCCGTGAGCAGGAAGCCGTCCTGGATCGGGTCAAGGTTGTTTCGCCCGCTGCGGGAGAGTGTTGTGTCGTCGGCGTAGCGCGATGCGCCGGAGCCCGCGGGCCAGAACTGGTCGTTCTCGGTGATGTTGCGGTTGCCGGTGTCGATCTTGAGGATGTCGCCCATCGGCTGCGGCAGCGAGAGCTGGAAGCCGGGCGTGAGGTCGTTGGCCTGCGCTTTGCCGAACGCGACGCGGATGCCCCGCTCGCCTTCTTTCACGCTCTTGAGCCCGCTGAAGAGGAAGACGACGACCAGCACGACCATGCCAAACTGCAGGAAGCGGTAGACGACCTTCAGCGCATCGCCCAGCGCCTGCGTCGACTGATCCGCGCCGCCGCTGCTGCCGCCGGAGTCGCCGGTCGCGGCGGCCTGGCGCAGCTGCACCGAGGCCGGGCGGCTGCGCACCAGCGAGGGGCTGGCGGCAGGCTGGTTCGACTGGTCATCGGGCCCGCCTACTGGCGGGTTGGGTGGGAGTTGGCTCACCGCTTCGCTCCGGTATTGGGCTTGTCGATGGCCGGTTCGTCGTGCGAGGAGGCCGGCGCCTGCGGGTGGGGGGCTTCGTTGCTCAGCGGCGGGATCGTGCCGTTGCTCAGCTGTGCCTGCACCTGCGGGTTGAGCAGCTGGAAGCCCGCCATGCTCAGCGGCAGCACCAGCGTCGTGCGGACGCTGGTGGCTTCACGCAGGAAGCGCAGCTGCTGCAGGAACACGGCGAGGCGCGGGTCCTCCTTCTGCATCGCAAGGTAGACCGCGGACTCCTTCTGGCCCTGACCGTTGATGACCTGCGCCTCTTTGTCGGCAAAGGCCAGGATCCGCTGCGCGTCGCCGTTGGCCTTGTTTCGGATCGTCGCGGCCTCGGTCTCGCCGCGCTTGCCCTCGACGCCGGCGAGCTTCTCCTGCGTTGCCTGCATGCTCTTGAAGACGGCCTCGGTGACCGACTGGGGGAGTTCCATCGACTCGATGCCGATCGAGACGGCGGTGACACCGCTGGCCTCGAGTGCACCGCTGGCGCCGCCGCTGTTGAGCGTGGCGAGGATGCGGTCCTCAAGCTCACCGAGCTTGGAGCCGGTCTGTCCGGCGTTGAGCAGGTCGGTGAGCTTGTAGCGGCTGGTCTCGGCGAGGGCGCTGCGCAGCTTGGCCCGCAGCGTGTCCTCAGCCTGGCGCACGTGGTCGATCTCGCGGGCGCCGCCGATGCCGTAGCTGCGGAAGAAGGCCAGCGGGTCCTTCACCCTCCAGACCAGGTAGGTCTGCAGGATCACCTGGCGGTTGTCGGCCGTGGCGAGCGTCTCCGACTTGGTCTCGGTGAAACGCTGGCGGGTGTCGTAGGTGATCACCGACTGGATCGGGTAGGGCCACTTGATGCCCAGGCCCGGTTCTGTCACCACGGACGACTCGTCGGCGCGGCCGAAGGTGGTAACGACGGCGGTCTCAGTGAATCGCACGGTGTACGTCGTCATGAAGGCCAGGATGGCCAGAACGACGATGGCGGCGATAACGATCCGGAAACCTCTTTGCATGACTGTGTCCAAAGTTCAAGGGGGACGGGAGGCGGGGGGGAGAGGGGGGGCGATCGATCGAGATGGGCGGGCAGAGTCTGGTGACGGCTGAGCCGGGCCGGCGCGCTACTTGGTGTCGGTGGGGGAGAAGCCGGTAAAGCCGCTTGTGTTCAGGTCCTTCAAGTCAAGGTTGATGCGGCTGCTTGGGTACGAGTCGTCAACGATGTAGAGGCGCGAGTCCTTGATGACGCTCGCGAGCGTGTCGAAGTAGCTGGTCGCGAAGTAGAGCGAAGGGTTTGCCTGGAACGCCGCGAGGCGTCCCGCGTACGACTCCGCTGCGCCGCGCTGAGACATGTGCTTGCTCCAGCGCTCGGCCCGCGCCGTCGCGAGGCTCGAGCCCACAGCGCCGCCCGCGGCGTGCACCATGCCCTCAACCTTTGCCTCTTGAGCGCGGACCTGCTCGGCCGGTGCGCCGGCCTGCTGCAGGCGGTAGAGCGTGTCGAGCTCGGCGGCGATCTCCGAGGCCGCCTGCTGCGACCCCGCCGCGTTGATCAGCACGTTGCTGGCGTCCAGCATCGCCCGCTGGATCTCGGCGTTGGCGAACAGCTGCCGCTGCACGACGTTCTCGTACGCCGACGCGGTGTCCTTGGGAGGGTGCACGCCCTCGATGCCGCAGAAGACGGCCTCGACGCCGGTGTGGGCGGCGGCGAGCGCTTTGCTCACCATCGTCCGCAGCTGGTCGGTCGTCTCGACGCGCCTGGTGCTCAGCAGTTCGTCCTCGTCGAGCGTGCCCAGGTAGCGAACGACCTCGCGGCGTGCGATCGCGCGCAGGAACTTGTCGCGGGTCTGCGGGGTCGCCAGTTGCTCGTACTGCTGGAGGTCGGTGATGCGGTAGATCAGCGGGACCTCAACCACCAGCAACGCAAGCGATTCGTCAACGTTCACGGCGGGCGCGTTGGGCACCGCGGGCTGGCCAGAGGCGGCGGCGCGCGTTGACCGCACGATCACCTTCACCTCGTCTTTGATCTTGTGGTCGTTGGTCCACAGGATGTGGTTGATCGAATCGGGCGGGCGGGTTGTGCCCAGGTCGACCGTGTGCAGGTGCGTCGTTGCCGTCCGCTCGATGCGCTCGATCGGCCAGGGGAGGCTGAACTTCAGCCCCGGCCCGACCTGCTCGATGCGCTTGCCGAGCCGGACGCGAACGCCCTGCTCGTCGGGCCCGACGATCGTCAGGCACGTCATCAGCCAGACCACGCCGGCCGCGAAGAGCACCAGCGTGCCGAGCGAGCGGCTGACAAGGCGGTAGGCCCACGAGCCGCTGACGTCGACGCCGAACTGGTAGCCGATCGCGCCGCCGATGTTCCGCGCGATCTGGTCGGGCGCTGCGATCGAACCCAGCAGCCACGAATCGACCGGCGGCCGGGGCATCTCGCCCGGCTTGCGCGGGCGGTAGAGGTTCAGCAGGAAGTGGACCAGCACCTCCGCGCCGAGCACGATCGACGCGATCGGGAAGGCCACCAGCAGGTAGCGGCTCGCCCGCACCGCGCCCAGCACCTCCGCGAACTGGCCCAGCGCCAGCGCGAGCCCGAAGAGGCTCGCCGCGACGGCCACGCTCGCGCCCGCGCGCAGCGGCGACCAGACGGGGTTCTTGCTCATCCCGCTGGTGAACCGCGCGAAGACGAAGCCGACGACCGCGACGCCCAGGCCGAGCGAGATCGCCCAGCCCTGGTTCGGGATGCCCGCGTACTCATCGAACCAGCCGCCGTGCGTCGCCGCGTTCGCGGCGTCAGCGACCGAGCCCGACAGCGAGCGGGTGACTTCTGTGTACTTCCAGATGCCCATCGAGATCAGCGCAAGGCCGACGGCGATGCTGACGGCGGGGACCACAACCTTGTGCATCCACGCGAGCCGCTTGGCGTTCACCCGCAGGTCGTCGGACATCGTGCCGAAGACGCTGCTCTCCCGCGCCGCCGACGCGTCGAGGCTCTCGGCCTCCATCGCTTCGATCCGCTCGCGACGGTGCTGGTCAAAGACAATCGCCAGCATCACCCACACCGCCGAGGTGATCAGGATGTACAGCGCGGCCGTCTGCGCCGCGTGGTCACCCTGCAGCGGCGTGCCGTTGAGCATGCCGCCCATCAGCGAGTAGATGAGCAGTGACAGGCCCAGCGCGAGCTGAATGCCAAGCCCAAGCAGGCTGGTCGCTGCGGCACGGGCAAATGAACGATGGTCGCCTTTCATGCAGTTCCTCGCGCAGCGGGCCAACCAGCGCCCGGATACAGCCGTCTCCCCGCCCCAGAACGGGGTCGGCGGATGCAAGGGGTATTCTCGCGAGTCGGAGCCCGCATGTCCAACTCCCCGAAAAGTGGGGGTTCAGAAGGCAGGGACTCCGCGCGAAACTTCCCACGGCCGGGCACGGTACGCGGGAGAACGCGGCGCGGTTCTGACCAAACGCCGAGAGTCTGCCACCACCTGAACACCAACAGCGCAATTCTGGCCGGGCGGCGCCCGCGGCATTCTTCTGAGAGGTGCGAACAAACCCGCACGGTCGGTTCGTCTGAACGGTTCACATCGGGGGCCCGCCCGCACCCGCGCCCGTTTTCCCCTATCCTCCGCCCGCCAATGTTCTTTCTCCCCTTCATCATCGCCCGCACGACGTTCCTTGAATCGGTGCGTCAGCCGATCACGTTCATCATCGTCGCGATGGCGGCAATCCTGATGGTGCTGCTCACCGCCGCCACCGGTTTCACGCTGTCTTTCTCGGAGTCTGGCGAGGTTTCCGGCGACAACAAGCTGCTGCTCGACTTCGGTCTCGCGACCGTTTTGGCGCTCTCGGTGCTGCTGGCGGGATTCATCGCCACCGCGACCATGAGCCGCGAGATCGAGAACCGCACCGTCATGACCATCGTGAGCAAGCCCGTGCCGCGCCCCGCGCTGGTGGTCGGCAAGTGGCTCGGTGTGACCGCGGCCCAGTTGCTGGTGGTCGCCACGATGCTCATTTTCCTGCTGCTGGCGATCCGGCACACGGTGATGTCCACCGCCGCCGACGTGATCGACGGGCCGGTGTGGGTGTTCGGGATGGGGGCCGTGTTCTTTGCCGTGGCGGTCGGGGTGTGGGGGTCGTTCTTTTACGGGTGGTCGTTCCCGCAGACGGCGACGCTTGCACTCTTCCCGTTCATGCTTCTGGCCTATGTGCTGGTGATGTTCGTGAGCAAGAAGTGGTCTGTTCAGCCATTTGCCCACGATTTCAAGCCCCAGACGGTTGTCGCATGTCTGGCGCTGCTGCTGGCCATGCCTGTGTTGACGTCGATCGCGGTGGCCGCGTCATGCCGGCTCGGCCAGGTCATGACGATCGTCGTCTGCTTCGGGCTGTTTGTGTTTGGAATGGCCTCGACCAGCGTGATCGGCAAGCACGCGGTGATCAACAACCCCATCGGCGATGTGCTGGCGTTCAAGCCGACGCTGCAGAGAATGGAGACGCTCCGCAACCCCGGCGACACAGCCGTTATTGAAGCGCCAAGCGGGTTCCGCATTCAACCGAAGGTCGGCCAGGGACTCTACTTCGCAGCGAGCCCCAACGGCGTCGACGCGCCTGTACGGTTTCCGTTACCACCCTTTCCGCCTCCGCCGGGTGCCATCAAGCCCGACGGGCTCGAGGCAACCGCCTACAACGAACCCGCGCTGGTCGTGACGGCCGTCAATGACCGGAAGATCAGCGTAATGACCGTTGGTCGGGGCGATGTCACCCTCGCGATTGATCGCACGCCGCGCAAGGGGGATTACCTCTTCTTTCAAGCGACCGAATACCACATTCCAGCCCTGATGCTCTGGGGAATCGTTCCAAACCTGCAGTTCTTCTGGCTGCTCGATGCGGTGAACCAGAACCAGCCCGTGCCGGCGGGTCACCTCGCCCTGGTGGCTGCGTATTCGGGAACACAGGTCTGCGTGTTTCTCGCCCTGGCGGTGGTTCTTTTCCAGCGGCGCGATGTGGGGTGACGGAAACACGTAGAATTAGCTATTTGTTCGCATAATTACCTATTTAGGTGTCGCTCGCGCTGTTCTCCGGTGAGTTTGGGAAAGATCTGCAATACTCGGACGTCTTCGCCGTTCACTACTCAGGTCCACAAGCCACTCATTAACGGAGATTCACAATGCGCCTTATCGCTTCCATCAAGCCCTTTGCGTTGGTCGTCGCTGCCGGCCTCATGGTCTCGGCCTTTGCCGTTCCGGCACTTGCGCAAGGTGGTGGAGGTGGTGGCGGTCGGGGCGGCCCCGGCGGCGGCATGTTCGGCGGAATGGGTGGCGCAATGGGTGCCGCCACCACCGCGCCGATCGGCAAGGCCGACATCGAGAAGATGGCCAAGTTCCTGAACCTCACCGCCGACCAGCAGACGGCCGCGAATGCGCTGCTCGAAGGCCAGATGGCCGAGTTCAACAAGAAGGCCGAAGAGTTCAAGAAGCTGCAGGAAGCCGCGCGTGAGCAGTTCCGCGAGAGCCGCGACTTCTCGGTGTTCACCGACCTTCAGCCCAAGGTCGAAGAGTTCCGCAAGTTCCGCGAGGAGTCAGAGAAGCAGTTCATGACGGACGTCAAGGGCGTCCTTGACAGGCAGCAGGCGGAGCGATTCCCCGCCTTTGAGCGCAGCCACAAGCGTGAGCAGTCGATGAACCGCGGGCTGATGAGCGGCGAGCGGGCCGACGTTATCGCGATCGTCGAGCGCATGAAGCTCTCCGACTCGAGCATGGCCAAGATCGCCCCGACCCTCGATGCCTACTCGATGGAACTGGACCACGCCATCGACGCCCGCAACGCCGTTCAGGCCAAGGCAATGGCCAACGGCGGCCTGCGCAACCTGTTCAACCCAGACGGCGACAACACCGAGGCGATGAAGCAGGCAGAAGCCGCCATCAAGGAGAACCGCGAGGCCTCCACCGCCGTGCGCGATATCAACCGCAAGTACGCCAAGCAGGTCGAGGCGACCCTCGGCGGCCAGGAGGGTGAGCGGTTCGCCAGCGAGTTCCGCAAGGCCTCGTTCCCCGACGTTTACCGCGAGCGGTACATCGACCGGGCGATCGCGGCCGCGATCGCGATGCCCGACGCCCAGCCCGCCCAGATCGAGGGGATCAACGCCCTCAAGGACCAGTACGCACGTGACGCGCGCCCCATCGACGAGGCGGGCGAGAAGGTCGCCGAGGAGCGCGAGGCCAACTTCTCGATCGCCAACATGATGCAGAACCGCGGCGGCGGCCAGAACGACGAGAAGGCGCAGGAACAGCGCCGCCAGCGCCGCGACCTCGAAGACAGCACCCTCGAGAAGCTCAAGGCCATCCTCACGCCCGAGCAGGCGGCCAAGCTGCCCGAGCGCAACCAGGGCGGCAACGGTAATGGCGGCGGTGGCCAGCGCGGTCAGCGCGGCGCCGGCCAGGGTGGCGCAGGGAACAACGACGGCAACAACAGCGGCGGGAATCAACCGCGGCGCCAGCGCCCGGGCGCTGCACCGCGCGACACCAACCCGCCGGCACCCAAGAACTGAGCCGTCTCGAGCGCTCCACTCTCGCGAGAGGGTGAACGGACAACACCTCCCGGCCGTACCGCGGCTTGTGGGACTGCGGACGCACGAGTTCGCGGCGGGTCGCAAGGCCCGCCGTGCGCTCAGCGCGGCCGGGGGTGTTTTTTATCTGTGATTGCGCCCCGCGGCTGCGACTTGATTGGCACCGATCAATACACTAGAAGAATCCATGGCCGACGCCCCAGTCATCCCGCAGTCTCCCGCGCAGCACCGCTTCCCTGTGCTGTCGGACAAGCCCGCCGTCGACGCGGGCGCCTCGCGCCTGATCACCGCCGAGCAGGCCGCGCGGCTCCGCGCGATCCCCTATGCCTTCGACGGCAACCGACTGCTGGTGGCGATGGTCGATCCTTCAGACTTCGCCGCGGCCGACGAGGTCTCGATCGCCTCCGGCAAGGCCGTCCGGCGCGCGCAGATCAGCGAGGAGCACTTCGGCGACATGCTCCGCCAGAGCTACGGCGCGACGGCCATGGCCATGGCCCAGCGCCTGGGCGGTGACGGCGAAGAGGACGAGCTGCTCTCGAACCTGCAGGCGGTCGACGCGGCGGACGTTGCCCGCATGGCCGAGGAACCGTCGGTCATCAACCTCGTCAACCTGATCATCCTCGAGGGCGTGCGGGGGCGTGCGAGCGACGTGCACGTTGAGCCGTTCGACAAGCAGCTCAGCGTCAAGTACCGCGTCGACGGCCAGCTCCGCGCTCAGAACTCGCCCCCAAAGGCGCTCCAGAGCGCGATCACCAGCCGCATCAAGATCATGAGCGGCATGGACATCGCCGAGCGCTACGTGCCGCAGGACGGGCACATCTCGCTTCGCTTCGAGGGACGCAAGATCGATATCCGCGTCAGCACCGTGCCGACGATCTACGGCGAGAGCGTGGTCATGCGCATCCTCGACAAGCAGAGCATGACGCTCGACTTGACGGTGCTGGGCATGAGCCAGGCCCACCGCGACCAGATGCAGAAACTGATCGACCTGCCCCACGGCATGGTCCTGGTCACCGGCCCGACCGGCAGCGGAAAAACAACGACGCTCTACGCCGCCCTCAGCAAGCTCTACGACCCCAGCCTCAAGATCATCACGATCGAAGACCCCGTCGAGTACGAGCTCAACGGCATCAACCAGATCCCGGTTAACCCCGACCGCGGGCTGATGTTCTCCACCGGTCTCCGCGCGATCCTCCGCCAGGACCCAGACGTCGTAATGGTCGGTGAGATCCGCGACGGCGAGACCGCGGAGATCGCCGTTCGTGCGGCGCTCACGGGCCACCTGATCTTCAGCACGCTGCACACCAACGACGCGGCGAGCGCAATCGGCCGCCTGCTCGACATGGACATCGAGCCCTTCCTGCTCTCGAGCGTGCTCGAAGGGGTTCTTGCGCAGCGCCTGGGGCGCCGCATCTGCCCCACCTGCTCAACAAGGGTCGTGATCGCCGATGCGCTGCAGCACCGCATCCTCGAGGTCGAACGCCCGCTCTTCCCCGGCATGATGGGTTACGTCGGCGCCGGCTGCGAAAAGTGCGACAACACCGGTTACCGCGGGCGGATCGGCTATTACGAGCTGCTGATGCTCACGCCCGCCATGCGCGCGGGGATCACCTCCGGCAAGACGAGCACGCCGGAACTCCTCACCACCGCCGAGCCGGGGTACATCACCATGCGCCGCGACGGCCTGCTCAAAGCGTCCAAGGGGATGACAACCGTCGACGAGGTGCTTCGCGCAACCCAGGATGTGGGCGAGGTGACCTGACGCGATGCCGATCCCTCCGCGCTCAGTTCTGGTTGAACAACGGCTCATCGGCGGGCCAGCGGACGGAGCCTTGAGGGGGAGAGCGAGCGGAGTGTGCCGGGGAAAGTCGTCTGTGTTTGGCCTCAGGGCCTAGAGGGCGTTTGGTTCATGCCGATCTTCGAGTACAGCACGGTTGCCGGCAACGCGACGATCGAAGCGCCCGACCGCGCCGCGGCCCTGCGCCAACTGATCGGGCGCGGCGTGGCGCCAAGCGGCATTCAAGAGGTGCGCGGGCGTGCGGCACAGAAAGCAGCCGCCGCCGACGCCGCCTCCGGCCCGATGAAGCTCGAGTCGCCCGGCGCGGGCGCGGCCCCGGCCACCAACCTGTTCGGCGGGCGGGCGAGCGTCTCGCTGCAGGACACCGCCGCGTTCATCCGTGAACTCGCGACGGCCCTCTCGGCCGGCCTGCCGCTGATGTCGGCGCTCAAGACGCTCGCCCGCTCGGGGCGCAGCGCCGCGCAGCAGACGATGCTGCGTCACCTGATCGACCGGGTCGAGCAGGGCTCGAGCCTGGCCGAGGCCTGCAAGAGCTACGGCAAGCCGTTCGATGCGCTGCTGATCAACCTGATCAAGGCCGGCGAGGTCTCCGGCAAGCTGCCCGAGGTTCTCCACCAGGCCGCGGACCTGCTGGAGAAGAGCCTGGCAATGCGCCGCTCGATCGTCTCCGCGACGATCTACCCCGCGATGCTCGCGGTGCTCATCCTCAGCGCCGTCGTGGTCGCGACGACGTACATCGTCCCGCGCATCCTCAAGACGCTCGAGAGCAACAAGGTTCAACTCCCCTGGACGACGCAGGTCATCAAGACCTTCGCCGACTTCATGGGCTCGTACTGGTGGGCGGTGATCGGCCTGATCGTCCTGGGCGTGCTCGCGTTCGCCAGGGCCCGTGCCAACCCCGCGACGCGTTTCGCGATGGACCGCTTCGTGCTCAAGGCGCCGCTGATGGGCCCCATGCTCACCGAGGCGGCCGTCGCCCGCTTCACACGCACGCTCGGCACGCTGGTCAAGGCCGGCCTGCCCGTGCTGGGCGCACTCCGCCTCACCGCGGCCACCATCACCAACACCGCCATGAAGAAGGCCGTGCTGGAGGTGTGCGAGAAGGTCGCCGGCGGCAAGACGATCGCCGACCCGCTCGAGAAGACGGGCTATTTCCCGCCGCTGCTGGTGCAGATCGTCTCGCTGGGCGAGCGGTCGGGCAAGCTGCCCGAGCTGCTCACCAACGCCGCCAACTCGCTCGAAGAGCGGACGGAGATCCGGGTGAAGGTCTTCACCGAGGCGCTCCGCCCGCTGCTGGTCATCGTCATGGCGCTGATCGCCGCGTTCGTAATCGTCTCAATCCTGTCGGCGCTGCTGGCGCTGCAAGACTCACTCGGAGGAAGCTGATGAACCACCGCAACGCCCGTCCGCAGTCACGCCGCCGCTCCGCGCGAGCCTTCACCATCGCTGAGATCATCGTGGTCGTGGTGATCATCGGCATCCTCGCCACGATCGTCGCGACGCGACTGCTCCCCAAGATCACCCAGTCAAAGGTGATCACCGCCGGCGCCAACGCCGCCACCGTCGCTAACGCCGTCACGGCCTACATCGGCGACTGTGGCTCTCCGCCCGCGGGCGTAGCGCTGGCCGACTTCCTGATGGTCCGCCCGTCGAACGTCTCCGAAGAAGCGTGGCAGGGCCCCTACCTGCAGAACTCGACGCAGCTGCTCGACCCTTGGGGCCACACGTTCGTCATGGTCTTCCCCGGCGTAAAGAACGCGGACTTCGACATCGTCTCCTACGGGGCCGACGGGCAGCCCGGTGGCGACGGCGAGAACAAGGACATCGTCAAGCCGTGAGAATCCCGGCCCTCACAACCCGTGCACGCGGTGCCTTCACGCTTGTAGAGGTGCTGGTGGTCATGGTGATCATCGCCATCCTCGCGACGCTGACGGTCCCGCGCCTGATCGGTGCGCAGGGCCGGCAGGCTGAGGTTGAAGCTCAGGGCGTGCGGGCGCTGCTCTCCCAGGCCGCCCAGCGCGACGCGGTGAGCAGCGAGGCGATGGCCGTCAACTACGACACCGAGAAGCGCGAGCTCTCGATCGAGGCGCTCGCCGATGTCGACGGCACCCGCGCGTGGCGCCCGATCCCCATGATCCGCCCGATCCGCTTCGCGTCGATCGATCTCGCCTCCGCCAGTTCCGACGGCCAGGAGCAGCCGCCCGACACGAGCTTCCGTGTGCAGCTCTCCGGCGCAAAGCCGCGTCCAGCCGTCTCGCTGCTGCTGCGCACCACCGCGAACCTCCCCGGCACGCCCCGCGCCTGGCAGGTCGATCTGCTCCCGGGTCAGACCGTCGCCACGCTCCGCGCAATCCCCGTCAGCGCTCCGCTGACGCCCCCGAGCGCCACCACGATCGATCTTGACGTCGAAGGACAGAGGACCCAGCCGTGGTAACCGCACGCGCTACATCCCGGCGCGGTGTGGCCCTGGTTGACGCGATCGTCGCGGTGATCATCCTCGGCGTATCGCTCTCGGTCATCCTCGGCCTCACGGGCCAGGCGATCAGCAGCCAGCGCGTCGGCGAGGAGTTCCAGAACGCCGCCATGCTCGCCGACGAGCAACTCAACCTCGTCCTCTCGCGCGGGCCCGACGACTACGCCAAGAGCTTCCCGATCGCCGGCGAGTGCGACGAACCGTTCACGCAGTACCGCTTCAAGCTGCAGATCGACGGCCAGGGCGACGCCGCCCCCTACAAGGTCAACTGCACGATCACGTGGGACAGCTCCGGCCGCGAGCGCAGCATCTCGGTCAACACGCTCGTCGCCCCACGCACTCTGACGAACCAGATCGACCGCCAGCCGGTCGACCCCGTGGAGCGAGGCCTGTGAACCAACCAATGGCAACAGCCCGGCGTCACGGTTTCACGCTCGTCGAGGTGCTCGTCGCCACCATCATCGTCGGGCTCATCGCCGCCTCGGTCGCGATCGTGATCTCACGCACGTTCAAAACGCGCCGGCTCGCCGAGGGCCGCGGCGAGGCATCGGCAAGGGCCAAGGCCGCCGCCGCGATGATTGCCCGCGACGCGCAGAACGCCTTCCGCGACAACGACCTGCTCCAGACGCGCCTGCAGGTGATCGCCGGCAGCGCGGGCCAGGGGAGGGATCAACTGCTCCTCCTGGCGCGCAGCGACCACGCCGTCCGCACCGGCGACGAGCAGAACGAGTCGAACGTGCACGAGGTCCAGTACCGGGTCGCTGATGACGCCGCCGACCCGTCGCGCCCCGGCGCCGTCGGCACCTCATTGTGGAAGCGCGAAGACCCCATCCCCGACGAGTACCTCGACGCCGGCGGCATCGCCGCCGCTGTCGTCCCCGGCGTCACAGAACTCAAGATCGAGGCCTACGACGGCGAGACCTGGACCAACGACTGGGACTCGGACCTCCTCGGCTTCCCCATGGCCATCCGCATCACCGTCAAGGTGATCGTCAGCGCCGATGATGCCCCGACCCCGCGCGGCCCGGTGATGTACGCGCGTCACGTCGTTTCCTTCGACCGCACGCCGCTCCCCGTCACGTTCTCGCCAGCTCCCGACCCCACGGCCGTCGCCAGCGCTGCGGCCG
>CAYOGE010000050.1:0-17998 GCA_964403525.1 uncultured Phycisphaeraceae bacterium
GGGGGGGAGATGCGGAGCAGGCGGCGGAGCAGCGACCACTGCGTCCGCAACGCCTGCCGTGTGCGCCCGGTGGCCGCGGCAATCATGGTGTAGCTTGCGCCCTTGCTTCTGAGGATGAGAAGGTGGCGGCCGCTCTCGGTGGGCGCAGCCTCGATGAGCGTGCGTGCGGTCTCGTCGCGGGTGAGCTCGGCAGGAGGGCCGGGCTTTTCTTCGATGATGGCCGCCAGCGCACGTTGCTCGCGGATGCCGTCGTGCAGCCGGTCCTTGAACGCGTTGTCGGTGATGGTGTTGATGTACGCGCAGAGTTCCGCGGGCTTGTCGGTGCGGAGCTTGCCCGCGAGCATGGCGGCGTCAACGCGGCGCGTAACGGTGCTGAGGATGTCGTCTTCATCGAGCCAGGCCAGCGGCACATAGCCGCCGGGGCTGTCAGGGCGCGGACCTTGCCACGGATGCGCCGCCGGACCCGGGCGCCGTACACGCGCATGAACTCAGCGAGCTCGTCGCGTGTGCGGGGGCCGTGGCCGAAGAAGGCGCGCAGGTCGAACGCGTCGGTGCCGGCCTCATCGGGTTCGGGTGAGCGATTCTGCTGAAACGTACTCACACTTTGTGCTCCCGCGAGTACTTACAGGTAACGGCCCGCGGGTGTTCCTGCGCGCCGGTTGTAAGCGTGGCTTGATCGCTACGTTCGCTCGATTCGACTGGTTTCAATCCGCAAGTGTGTTTCTTTCCTTCACCTTCGGGCGGCGTGCTCGCCGCCCGGCACCAAGGAGGCTGACCGTGTTCTTTCCATCTTGTTTGACGGCCGCCGGCGCGCTTCCGCGTGCGGCGATGGCTGTCGCTGCGCTCACCTGCGCGGCACCCGCGTTCGCTCACTTCCCGCCACCGACCCCGCCCGCCACGGTCTATTACGGCACGCTCACCGCTGCCGAGGAGGCCGAGGTTCAGGCCTGGGGCATCGCCTACTGGACCAGGGTCGAGGCGGGGACGCCCTCGACCATGCCCTTCAGCACCGCGGCGATGAACAGCCACCTGTTCAACCCGTTCCGGGGGACGCGGGCGACGCTGGAGAACCTCAAGCTGCTTGACGCGAGCGACTGCGATAAGGCGATCATCGAGGGAGACGTCTCGACGATGGACACCGCGACGCTCGCCAAGCGCCAGGCGCTGAAGGACGCGATGACCGACTCCAAGTTCGCCACCGATCCAATCACCAACGTAGAAGGCACGATCGAGCACATAGCGCAGATCCTCAACGCTGCGGCCACCAACGAACTGGTGACCTACACCGAGGGCGGCTCGCTCGTGAGCAAAGGACTGCCGCTGGACATCGTTGTAGCGGCGGGGGCCGACCCGGACTTTGCGACCGAATTGAGTGCAAACACCGTCAACGCGATCAACGCACTTGTTGTCGCTTCGCCTGGCTATGTACTATTGGCAACGGGCGGTACAGAGGCACAGACGGCCCTGAGCGGCGGGGCCAGTCGAACCGACCAAGTGCACTCTCGCATCAGGACGCTCCTGAACGATTTGAACGTGATTGGCTACACCACTCAGCCCGTACGCGCGTCGTTCGGGGTCTACGGCGAACTGCCAATCGTCCTTGTTCGGTTCGCTGATGCGGCCGTCATGGTTGACGCAGTGAGCGGCGCCGTCACGTCGCCGTCGAAGCGCTCTGCCGCCCTAGACGTTCGCCCGCTGCTTGCAGCGCACACGGAGTTCGCGGTCGGTACAGGGTCGCGTCTGTTCACTTCGGACGGGTGCACCACGCTGGCTGGCGCTGACTGGGAGCCAACGATGCCACCCGGCTCGCGGCCACGTCTTCCAATTGGACTCCCGCCAGCCTGGCCAATGACTCCTGACATGGTGCCAGCGAACGTCCAACCAGGCCGAGTCGGCTGGTGGACTGACTGGACTTGCATTACGACGCTATGGACATGCTCCTGCACTGCATATGGTCAGGACACTGACTCGACAGGTAAGATAATCTGGGTGAAGCGCGTGTGCTCTATGGCGGGCGCGTGCGGCGGGGCCGGGCCCGCTCCCGCGTCGCTTCCTCCGGGTGCTCCCAACGGTCCGGGGCAGATGGGACCATGGACGTGCATTCAGTACTGGTGGTACTAACGCCTTCTCTGGCGGCGCCAGCAGACATGCGGCCGCTGGATTATGACTCTGCGTACCGTGCTGCTAGTGGCAGCCCTGATCTTGCTCGCCCGACTCTCAGCTGGCCATGTCATGCGTGCACTCGACGGCGGCTTGCGCCATGCCACAGAGGCGCAGGTGCGAGCGGTCCAACTCGGGACAGACACAGGCCGCGCGGGGTGGTGGGCTGAGTCGCTGCGACGCACGGTTCAAGAGTCGGCAACGACCGCGGCGAAAGTCGTTCGAGCTGGGGAACCGTCAGAAACAAGCTGGTTTGTCAGGTCGACGGCCGTTTCGCTGCTCATAGGTACATCGCATCTCGACACGCTGGCCGCACTCCTGCTGGGGCTCGCTGAGGCCGCGGTGGCATCAACAGCGATCCTCTACGCCGCTCAACAAGGGGTCCTTTGGGCTGGGCTGTGGCGGAGAATCCCGTTTGGCAGAGGGACCGCCACGGGGATGCTCAAGAGCAGTATTGCCAGCTCGGTGCTTCCCGCTGCCGTCGTGAGCATCGCCGTGACAACGCTGATCTGTTTCCTCGCTTGGCACGCCGCTCGTGAGTCAGGATGGGTGCACCGGCTTTTCGTATCAGACGCTGGTGTAGCTCTTGCCCCGCTCGTCTGCACAATCGTGATCGTCATTGCTGGCGCGCGGCAGAGAGCGGTCTCACGATGTCGGCGTGCTGCGGCCACGATGGAAGCTGACCGGCTGTGCGCACGCTGCGGTTACGGCCTTGGGCCACACGAACTGTGCAGCGAGTGCGGCACGAGCCGGTCCGTGATACCCCGCCTGATACCAGCGATTGCATGTGCATCGGCGCTGGCGTTGGCGCTCGCGGTAGGCGCCTATGTCGTACTCGCATACTGGCCGTTGAGCCACTCCCCGATGGGCAGGGAAGCGGCCCAGTGGCGGGTTCGCCTCGCAATCCCGACCCTCGGCCATCGCGACTTTGACCGTCTGTATGTGAGCCATCGCTCGCCGTCGAGCCTGCGAATGGCCTCGGGTGAACAACTGATCATTCGCTTCGCTCCCCAGGCTGATGCCGGCCAACTTGAATTAGTCGTCTCTGACTCGACCGGTAATGAGATAGTGCGGCAGCCGATCATGCAGGGCACGCGGAGTGAAGCACGCGTCGGCGGCGGCAAACTGATCTACATCGGCGATAACTTCGGGCCACCCCCGTCGCCGACCGCTCCTGCTTGGCGTTCCTCGCTCTTTCTCGTTGAGCCGTCACTTAGAAGCGCTCACCTTCTCACGAACAAGAACGCCCCCAAGACCTACTAGGTTCTGTCTGACGGATCATCGGGTGCCCGTCGCCGTTGGGCTCGTCGTGGAGGGCGTGCTATTGAAGGCGGCCGGGGGCGTGGCATCGGCCCGTCTTTGTTTCCGCCGTGCCACCGTCTACATTTCCCGTGGTTACGCCAGAGCCAACTCCAACATCTCATCCATAAGCGATGACTACCAAGCCTCCAGCCCAAACGAGCCGCCGCAATCTCGTAATCAGTGTTGCGGCGGCTCTACTTGCCGGTGCTGCCAGCGCGTTCTGGATAGCCAGCCCCGGCTACGACCGGCTGACGTCCTCTGCACTTGTCTCGCTCTCGCCCAGCATCAACACTGGTCTGATAGAACCCTCCAGGTTTGAGGTGGAGATGGAGCGCCGGCACCCCACAGGTGCCTACCTCGCGTGGGGCATTTCGGAGTCGTTCGGGCGGACCTTTGTCATCGGTGACAACCGGGTCACGCCGATGGAGAGCCCTCCGCGCACAGTTGACATGACCGATGCGGAGCTCGATGCCTATCTGGCCGCGCACCCGCGCCCGCGGCTTCCGTATTGGAGCCGAGTGGGCGAGCCGAACCCCGGTGTCACCTACCAGGCGGGAACGCAGATGATCCCCGACTTTGTCATGCACGAGCACGCGATCGGTTGGCCGCTCCGGATGGTGGGTATGCGAGCGCGTGGATCGCAGGCGGGCTGGAGCGACCTCGTTGCCGAGCGGGCCTTTGTCGGGGTGCGTGAACTGCGTTGGTACGAGACGCTATTTTGGGCCATTCGATGGCACGCGGACCAGATCTTTGTCATCTGGCCGGGGCTCATTATCAATACCACCCTCTTCGCCGTTCCCGCGTTCGGTCTTGTGACCATCGCTCAGGGCTGGCTACGCGCGATCAGAACTGCGCGACGCCGTCGCCGGGGGGTCTGCGGTAGCTGCGGGCACAGCCGCGCTGGGCTTGAACCCGGCATGCCTTGTCCAGAGTGTGGTGTGCCTCGATAAGGGTTCAGCAGCGAGAAACACGAAGCGCAGGAATCCGCGCCTGTCTTTTTCTGCGCGCTGACCCAGCGATCATCCCACATCCGTCACGATCCTGATCCCCTCGCTGGGGGCGTGGCATCGGCCCCGTGCCATTGAAGGCGGCCGCTCTGAGCCGACTTCAATATCCCACGGGCAAGGGGTGGCGAACGTTGGTCAAGTTCGGAACGGTCCGGAGCGTGTCCGAATCACCGTCCCCCTTCACCCACCGCCGATCGTTCATCCAACTCGCGGGCCTCCGCCTCCACCACACCTCAGCCTCTCCGAGCCGAGCCCGCAGCGGCACGGCTCAGGCCGCGCGCGGCTGGGCACTGCCAACGACACGCGCCCGCCGTCGCCGCGCCGCGAAGGACATCCAACAAAGCACAGCCAGGCTTGGCGCGGGCGTCGGAACCACAGCCGCCACTCGAAACCCCATCCAGTACGCGTCATCGAGCGGGTCTGATTGACCGTAAGACGACCCCACTCCCGCTGTAATCGCCGGAGCGGATGTCAAATATGTCCCTGCTTGCACCCGTCCAATGGGAAGGGAACTTCCGGAACAAAACGGCTCCTCAATCCACTCCGTGCTCGCCCCGCTGACATCGAACAGCCCCCACGGGCTCTGAATGTTTGAATACGCCCCCAGCGGCACCGTGAACTCTTCGAGGTTGGGTGTGCTGAAGCCGTAATTGGCTTCGCCGAACTGCCGCGGTAGTCCCGGCCAGGCGGCGACGTCGCTGGCGTGCCCGAACTGCCACCAGTTGCCGTACTGCGGGCTGTTGTGGTTGGGGTCAAAGAACCCCGCACGCATCCACTGGTCCATCGACGGGATGAAGAACCTCGCCCCCGGCGAGTGCGTGAGCTGGTCGTTGAACCCGCCGTTGCCGAAGGTGAACGTGCTCACGTCGTACGCCCCGCCCATGAACGCCGCGCGCGTCAGCGCCTGGTCGTTGTGCAGCCAGTTGCAGTAGATCGCCGCGGTGCGCCAAGAGATGTTCCCCGTGCGCCCGTACTGGCCGCCGCCGCTCAGCCCGCCCGGAAGGCTCAGCCACGGAATCGGCTGCCCGGTGGCGATCCGCACCTGCTCCGCCGCGTTGAAGAACGCGTTCCACGAAGCGCGGCCCACCTCGTACCGCCCGATCCGGAAGTCCTCCGCCACCGCGCCACGCCCAACACCCGGCGAAAGCCCCGGCAAGTCGTTCGGCGAGCCACCGGGGTAGAACTGGCTCCCGCCGGGGATGGTGACGAACTCGATGCCGTACTGGTAGGTGACCTGCGGCCCCGCCCCGCCGTTCTGCGCCTGGGCCACCGCCGTGAACGCCTGGCTCGGCAACCCCGGCATCGGCTGGCTCTGCGCGACCGCCACGCCGCACCCCAGCAGAGCCGCACCCACCGCACGCAATTGCACAGCCATGTTCATGCACGACACTCCCACGAGAACATACCCCACAATCCGAGCGCCGCCCACCCACGGTTGCCAGACCTCCCCCGGCATCTGGCGATCCGCTCCCCCTGAAAAGGCCCCTCATCGACGGCACGGCGAGGAAATTCCGTACAAATTACAAACAATTCTGCCGATTACCCTTGCATACACCTAAATCTCAATGTACACTTCGAACCGAACGTCCGGCCAGTCGCCGACGCTCGCCAAGGGGGCCCCACATGTCGCCTGAACTCAGCGCTGTCATCGAGCAACTCCACATCACCGCCGCCCGCAAACTCATGGAATTGCTCGAATCCGAGAAAGACCCCGCCCTCCTCAGCAGGCTCATCGCCACCGCCCTCCGCTACAAGGTCACCCTCCCCAGGGTCACCCTTCCTAAAACCACCGCCGCGCCCCGGCCCGGCGACCGTCCGCCCGCCGTTGCGGGCGATGCGCAGGCGTCTCACGCCGCGCAGCCGCCGGCAGCGCCCTCACCGCGCCCGCCCACACCCGGCGCTGCCGACAACAGCGACGATGACGACGACCTCGAACCCTTCACACCCTCAGGCCTCCAGCCCCTCACTGAGCAGGAACTCGCCCACCTTGAGCGCCAGATCGGCCCCGTCGAAACCGAACGCCGCCGCCTCCTGCGCCTGCAACTGCTCAAAGAAGAAGCCGCACGCGCTGAAGAAATCAAACGCCGCGAGCGCAACCGCGCCAAGGCAAAGCACGCCGCGCAGAGCGCGGCGTGACGGCGCGACCCATGCCGCCCCGCACACAATCAGCGTCACCCAACGTCCATCACAACCTTGATCCCCTCGCCGCTCTGCATCAGCCGGAACCCCTCGGCGAAGTTCTCCATGGGGATCTGGCGCGTGATGATCGGGCCGGCGCGGTCGGCGACGCGCGGGGCTGGGGTTGTGCCCACCAGCGAGCGGTTGACAACGTGGTGGAATCAACCACGCGGACTGACCGCAGCCCGGGCGTTCGTGGCGACCAACTCGATGAGCTTCCTGCTGTCGATCGGCTTGGTCGCGTAGTCGGTGCACCCCGCGGCGACGCACGCCTCGCGGTCACCCGACATGGCGTGGGCCGTGAGCGCGACGATCGCCGCCCGGCATCCTTTCTTCCTCAGCAGCGCGGCGGCGCTGTACCCGTCCATCTCCGGCATCTGCATGTCCATGAGCACCACGTCAAAGGGGGAGGGCTCGATCAACGGCGACGCCTCGTCACCGTGCACGCACATGGCGCGAACGCCCTTAAGGCCGTTGTCTGCGACATGGACCGTTGCGCCGGCCCGGCGCAGATGAAAGGCGATCAGCCGCTGGTTGTCGGGGCCGTCCTCAACCAGGAGCACACGCACGCCCGCCAGCGCCCTCTGCAAAGGTGGAGTATGGGCTCCGGAGACCGCGGACGCCGGCGGCTCAGCCTGCGCGGGGTCGCCCGCGGCCGAAGTCGGGGTGTGCCGTTCCGCGGCTCGACTGTCGATCATCTCAACCCCGTCGAGGGGGCCGGTGGGGACGGTGACGGTAAAGACGCTGCCCACGTTGTGCACAGACTCGACCGCGATATCACCGCCGAGCAGCTGCGCAAGACGCTTGCTGATCCGCAGGCCGAGCCCCGTGCCACCAAAGCGGCGCGACATCGACGTGTCCGCCTGCGCGAACGCGCCGAAGAGCCGCCCGATCTGCTCGGGCGTGAGGCCGATGCCCGAGTCGTGCACGGCGATCCGCAGCAGGGGTTGCGGGCCCGCGGCGTCGAGCGAGACCGCCACCCGCACGCCCCCATCCTCCGTGAACTTGATCGCGTTGCCGATCAGGTTGATCAGCACCTGCCGCAGGCGCAGCGGGTCGCTCTGGATGGTGCGCGGCAACGGCGGGGCGTAGGCCGTGCTCAGCGTGAGGCCCTTGGCGTCGCTGCGGACACGCAAGAGCGTCGCGACTTCTTCGATCGTCTCGACGACCGGCGTCGGATCGTGCCTGACGGTCATCTTGCCCGCCTCGATCTTGGAGATGTCGAGGATGTCGTTGATGACCGAGAGCAGGTGCTCGCCGTGCCGGCGGATGGTGGCGATGTACTCGCGTCGCTGCTCGGCGGGCTGCGGCGTGTCGGGCTCCTCAGTCAGCAGGTCCGCAAAGCCGAGGATCGCCGTCATGGGGGTGCGGATCTCGTGGCTCATGTTCGCCAGGAACTCGCTCTTGGCGGCGCTGGCGCTCTCGGCCAGTTCCTTCGCGGCCCGCAGCTCTTCTTCGTGGCGCTTCCGCTCAGTAAAGTCCTGCATCGCGCCGATCATGCGGACCGCCCGGCCGGCCGCGTTGCGGATCACATAGCCGCGGTCGAAAACGAACGCGTACGTACCGTCGCCGCGCCTGAAGTGGTACTCCGCCGACCAGTACTGGCCCGTTCCGTCGATGACATCGTGGATCCCCTTGAGCACCGCGGCCGCGTCGTCAGGGTGGATGCGGTCGGTCCACGACGCGGTACCGCTGCCGACCTCGGCCCTCGTGTACAGAAAGACCGTCTGGAAGTGCTCGTTCCAGACCAACTTCCCAGCGACAAGGTCCCAGTCCCAGATGACGTTGGTGGTTGCCCGTGTGACCAGCTCGAACCGCTGGTTGGAGGCCCGCACTTCGCTCAGGACGTCCTCCATCTCTCGCGAGCTGATCTCGATCGACCGCTCCAGCAGCGCCCTGTCCTGGTCCGACGTGCTGTAACTGCGGCGGACGGTCTCCAGCAGTTGGGCCCACGCCGCCGGATCGGCCGGCGGGGCCGCCTCGGTCAACCCCAGCTTGCGGAGTTGACGATCAAGCAGCGGGTGCGACCGCGCTGGGCCATCCGGGTTAGCCGACGATTGTGGCATTCAGTGCTCGGTGATCGTCGTAAGCGTCATCGTCTGGTTGTGGAGATCGCAGGCGCCCGCGCCGCTAACGTACGGCGAGATCTCGCCGTAGGAATAGAAGCCGACCTGACGAGTCCCCAGGGGGAGAGCCGCCAGCGCGCTCTCAAGTTCCTCCTCGGTCCGCTCGCCCAGAACCAGCCGCCTTCCGACGCAGCTGATGGCGATCGACAGCGATGGGTTCGCCCCCGCGCCGTCCGGCACGCCCTGCCCGCCGTTGCTCTCGAGTGTCATCAACGCCGAGTCGCCCGCCCCTTGGATCAGGCGGTCAAAGTTGGCCCGCATGAGGCGCGCCCGGTAACCCTGCGGGATGTCACCGGCAAAGACCATCGATTGCTCGGCCTCGTTGACCGCGAGGATCGTCCGCACCAGGCTCTTGGGGTCTTCGCTGTTGCTGCGGAGCGCAAGCGGGAAGAGCAGTGCCGTCGCGGGCAGGCCCGCCGCACGCTCCCCGAGGTACTGCTTGTAGAGAGGGAGCGCGGGTTGGCCGTCAAGCTCGAAGAGGACGTTGCCCTCGCTCCGCGTGACGGTCCGCTCCGGCCCGAAGGTGTCCCAGCCCCCCTTGGAACCGTGCGCGATCTGCACGCGCTTGCCGTACAACCCGACCGCCGAGACAAAGCCCTCCGCGGGCGCGCCCGCTCGGATAACCCACGTCCGCTTGAAACGGTCGCCGTCGGCGGCGAGCCCGCCCGTCACCACCACCGACTGCGGCAGCACGCTGTTGAGGCCGCGAACGAGCTCGCTGCCATTGACCTTCAACCCGTCAGAAAACACCAGCACACCCTTCAGGTCCGATCCCTCGCCGCCCTCGAGCTGGCGCGCGATCAGTTCGCCGGCCGCGAAAGAGTCGGCGGGCGACCGCACGGGCGCACTGACGGTCGCGAGACGCGTGTGCGCGAAACGCATCACGGCCACAGAGAGGCCGTCGTCGGACAAGCGGGCGCCGGCGATCTCGCCTGCGGTCGAGCAGCCCAGGATGTGCGCGGTCGGATACGCGGTGCGCAACGCGCCGATCGGATCGCCCGGCGCACCGTCGGCGAAGGACGAGGCGCCGAAGACCAGGACCAGCGTCCGTTCAGAATCGAGCGAGGGGAAGGGGGCGCTCCATCCTTTGGCGGGGGAGTACTCGGTGAGTTCGACGGTCGTCGCGGCGGTGGCGTTGTGCACGGTGGCTACTCCTGTGAGCGAACAGAGCGTCCGCCGTGGAGCGACTATCGGCTCCTTTCTGGCGCAACTGCTGGCGCTTCTGAGCACGCCCGTTTGTGGAGGAACGGCACGCTTGTTAGAGAGCGGCGTGGTGCCGGCACGAGCGCCTCAACTTGCAACGTCTCGCGCAAAGGCCTGGGACACAACACAGGCCAAAGACGACCGCCGCCGCAGCGGGCCCCGCTGGCAACGCCGGCGAAGCCCGCGGGTCCGGCTGCGGGCCCGCCGGGCTGTGGCCCCATAACCCGGCGCGATCAGGTGGCCACCCCCAACACGCGCCGCCTCAAGACGCTTGGTCGCGGCGCTCACAACAAACACGGCGGAGCGCTCTCGCCGCTGGAAACGCAAAGTTCACCCAACGTCCATCACAACCTTGATCCCCTCGCCGCTCTGCATCAGCCGGAACCCCTCGGCGAAGTTCTCCATGGGGATCTGGTGCGTGATGATCGGGTCAAGCTGCAGGCGGCCGCTCAGCAGCAGCGCCTCCATCTGGTACCAGGTCTGGAACATCTTGCGGCCGTTGATGCCCAGCACCCTGGCACCCTTGAAGATCACGTGGTTGGTCAGGTCAAACGCGAACGGCTTGCTGGGGATGCCCAGCAGCGCGGCCGTGCCGCCCGGGCGCAGCGCCTGGAACCCCGCGTCGATCGCCGAGGGTGCGCCGGCCATCTCCAGCAGCACATCCGGGCCGTTGTGGGTCTGCTTGCGCAGGTGCTCGATCCACTTCGTGTCGCGCGCGTCGTAGGCCTCCACCGCGCCGAGCTGGCGGGCAAGAGCGAGACGCTTGGGGTCAACGTCGGTCACGAAGATGCGCGCAGCGCCCGCGGCCTTGGCGACGGTGACGGCCATGAGCCCGATGATGCCCACCCCGGTGATGAGCACGTTCTGAGCGCTCACGCCCGCCTCCATCACCGTGTGCACCGCGTTGCCCAGCGGGTCGAGCACCGCGGCGACGTGGTCGGGGATGCTCTCATGAACGGGCCAGACGTTCTCCTCTGGCACGCAGACATACTCGGCGAAGCAACCGTCGCGGTCAACACCCAGGATGACCATGCCGTCGGCGATGTGCGCAGCGCCCGTGCGCGCGTTGAAGCCCGTGCCGGGCGAGATGTGCCCCTCGGCGCTCACACGCTGGCCGACCTGGTAGCGCGTCACCGCGCTGCCAAGCGCCACGATGTGCCCGACAAACTCGTGCCCGATCGTGATGCCCACAGGAATCCGCGACGCAGCCCAGGCGTCCCACTCCCAGATGTGCCGGTCGGTGCCGCAGATGCCCGCCTTCTTCACCTTGATCAGCACGTCGCGCGGGCCCGGCGTCGGCACCTGGCGTGCAGGGTCGAGCTTGAACTCGGCGCCGGCGTGGTGCTTGTAGAGCGCCTTCATGGTCGCAGGGATCGACGGGGTTCCGCCAGCAGTGGGCGGCACGGAGACGGGGCGGCCGGAGGTCATGGCGACGGTCATGGCCAGTTATAGGAATGCGCAGCGGTGCGGTGGGATACCCGGCGGATCGAGGGTTGTTCCTGTGCCGGCCGCGGCGGGAAAGGCCCGTTCTTCTGGGACCTGCCGTCACAGACCGCACGCGGGAAAACAGAACGCTGGCGAACGGGCCGGGCGGATCGCATAGTCGAGAGCACGGCGGAAGAGCCTCCGCCGGCAAGCCTCACAAACCCAAAGAACGGACCCCCACCATGCTGACCACGCTCGCCGCAACGCTGCTCACGCTCGCCTCCGTGAACCCCACCGCCCCTTCGGCAAACCCGGGCGCAGCAGCGGCGGTCGAGGCGACCCAGACCAGCTCGACGCTGGCCGCGGTCATGCCGACCCCCGGCGCATGGACGCTGATGGGCATGGGCGGGCTGGCGCTGCTGCGGGCGCGCCGTGTGAAGCGGTAAGCCAGGGGAGGATCGGACCACTTTGAGACGGTGCGGATTCTTTGCCCGGGCGGCATGCGCAGCTCCCATGGTTTGAGCGGCCCGGGCTGCACTTGTTCACCGGCTCGCCGGCCAACGTCGGGGAGCGGGTTTAGGGAGGGTCGACGGTGGGGCTACTTCGACGGGCGATCAACGCGCTGGCCGCCGACGGTGAGCGTCGCGCGCGACTCGTGCATCTTGCGTTTAGCCCGTTTGCTGAAGAAGGGCACGGGCAGGACGTTGCGCAGCAGGTACCCGGCAGCGCCGAGCGCCAGGAGCGAAACGACCCAGAATTGCCAGTCACCGATGGGCATGTTCCGTCGCGCCTATGCCCCACCCGCCAGACGATAGACAACCAACGCCGCGCTGTAAGCGAGCGCGCTCATCCACGCCAACTGCAGGAACGCCCACTTGGCCCCCCCCGCCTCGCGCGCGGTGACGATGAGCGTGGGGATGCACTGCATGGCGAGCACGTAGTAGACCAGCAGGCTCCAGCAAGTGGCGGGTGTGAAGACCAGGGTCTTGCCGTCGTCGCGTTTGGCGGTTGCGAGGGCCTCGCGGATGCGCTGGTTCTCGGCGTCGTTGTCACCGGCTTCGCTGCCGGCGACCACGATGCTCATTGTGCCCACGAAGACCTCGCGCGCGGCGAAGCTGGCCAGCACGCCGATGGAGAGCTGCCAGTCGTAACCGAGCGGGCGCAGCACGGGCTCGACCGTCTTGCCGAGCCTGCCGAGCAGGCTGTTGGCCTTGGCGTAGCGGGCGTCGAGCCGGTCGGCCTCGGCCACCTGCGCGTGCACGCGCTCGCCCTCGGCCGCGATGACGTCGAGCTCCGCCCGCGCGCCCGCCGCTCTCGCTGGTCCGCCGGGGTGTTCGGCGTTGAGCTTCGCGGCCTGCGCTTCAAGGCGCTGGGCCTGCTCGGCCGCGGCCAGTCGGATGCGCGAGGCCTCGGGAGAAGGCCCGACGTTCGGGAACGCGCCGAGCCACCACAGCACGATGCTGACGGCCAGGATCGCGGTGCCCGCCTTGCGGAGAAAGATCAGGCCGCGGTCGTAGGCGGCGATGGCCGCGGTGCGGATCGACGGGCGTTTGTAGCTTGGCAGCTCAAGCGCCATCGGGCGGGCGGGCCCGCGCAGGATGGTGCGGCGCGCAACCAGCGCGCTCAGCACGCCCGCGGCGATGCCCAGCGCGTAGCAGCCGACGAAGGCGAGCCCGGCCAGGATGGGGCGGTCGGCGAAGAGCAGCCCCGTCAGCAGCACGTAGACCGGCAAGCGGGCCGAGCAGGTCATGAAGGGCGCGACGAGGATCGTGGCGAGGCGTTCCTTCGGGTCGGGGATGCAGCGCGTCGCCATGATGCCCGGCAGCGCGCACGCGTGGCTGGAGAGCAGCGGCACAAACGCGTGCCCCGGCAGGCCGAAGGGGCGCAGCACGCGGTCCATCACGAAGGCGGCTCGCGCGAGGTAGCCGCTGTCTTCGAGGATCGAGATCAGGAAGAAGAGCAGGCAGATCTGCGGGATGAACACCACCACGCCGCCGACGCCCGCGACCACGCCGTTCTTGAGCAGGTCGTGCAGCAGGCCGCCGGCCTCGCCGGCGCCCGCGGTGGCCCAGGCCCAGTCGATGCCGCTGCCGAGGAGGCTGAAGAGCCCCTCGATCCAACCCATGGGGAACTGGGCGAGCCAGAAGATGCCCGCGAAGACCAGCGCCATGATGAGCGCGAAGGCGAGCGAGCCTGCGACAGGGTGAGTGAGCACGCGGTCGGCGCGGTCGGTCCAGTCTTCGCTGGCGCTGAACCGCCCGCGGACGCTGGAGGCGAAGGCCGCGTCGGCCCACGCGCGCAGGCCGCCGGGGTCGCCCGGCGGTGTGGCGGTGGGAACAACACGCGCCTCGATCGTTTTGACCAGTTGCTGCTTGAGCGCTTCAACACCTTCGCCCGAGCGCGCACAGATCGCAACCACCGGGCAACCGAGCGCGCTGCTGAGGCGCTCCTGCTCGACCTCCAGGCCCTGCCGGGTGGCGAGGTCGATCATGTTCACGGCGACGACCGTGGGAAGCCGGCGGCGCAGCGCCTCGCCGGCAAGGGCGAGGTTGCGCGAGAGGTTGGTCGCGTCGAGCACCAGCAGCACGCCGTCTGGCTCCTGCAGGCGCGCGCCCTTGAGGGCCGTCTGGCCCGCGAGCACAGCGCGGCACACGTCCGCCTCGAGCTGCTGGAGTTCGAGCGAGTAGATGCCGGGGAGGTCAACGGCCTCGATCAGCACCGTCTCGTTCGCGGCGCCGACGACGACCTCAAAGCGGCCGTCGCGCGCCTCGAGCGTGGTCCCGGGGAAGTTGCTGGTCTTGTGGCGCAGGCCGGTGAGCCGGTTGAAGAGCGTGGTCTTGCCCGTGTTGGGGTTGCCAAGCAGCGCGACGCGCAGCACCGCTCTGGCCACCGCTGTGCTCACGTGTGCTCCGTGTCCGGCCCGTCGTGCGCGGCCGCGGGCGCGGCTTCCTCGGTCACAAGGATGCGGTCGGCAAGCGCGCGGGCGAGGCCCACGCGGCTGCTGGCGCAGTGGCAGCCTCGGTGGCAAAGGAGCGCCACGATGGTCGGTTCGCCTACTCGGCAGACCCGCACGACCGCCCCTTCGGTCAGGCCCATGGCGCGCAGGATCGGGGCGTCGGCCCCTTCGACGCGGCAGGCGACGACGAGCCCGTATTGCCCGGCGCGGAGGGCCGCGAGCGGGCGCGCAGCGGGGTCCACAGGCATGGCCGCGGCGACTGGATGAACTTCTTGCACGGGCATCGATGGCAGTGTAGGTCTAAATGAGACTGAGTCTCAACTGAGTTTCTAAAGCGTGGCGCGAGGGACAGGAGGGAGGCCAGAGCCATGTCAAGACGGGTTCGCAGCGACTCCATCGGCCATGCGTTCGAGGGCGGTTGTCATTCGGTGGGCGAAGGCGGGCTCGTCGCAGATGGCCCCAGCGCGGAACGAGGCGCCGAGCGTGGCGTGGTAGTGGGCCGTGCGCGCCCGATCGCGCGCGAGCGAGACGGCGAGCTGCACGTACGACTCGGGGGTCTGGGCGATCAACTCCGGCGCGCCGGCGTTGGAGAGGATCGTTGCACCGACGCGGGCGACGTGGGTCGGACCGGCAAGAGAGACCACCGGCGTGCCCATCAGCAGTGCTTCGCATGTTGTCGTGGTGCCGTGGTAAGGGAACGGGTCGAGGGCGATGTGGCAGCGGTTGAACGTCTGCCAGTGGTCGCGGAGCGCCTCGGTCAGCGGCAGCAGTTCGACGCGCTCGGTGTCGATGCCCCAGCGTGCGAGCTCCTGCCTCACGACGGCGGCGGTCTGCGGGTTCTTCAGCGGCCCATCCTTGAGCAGCAAGCGCGCATCGGGGAGCTGCGCGAGAATCTGCGCCCACATGGTGAGGGTCTGGCGGCTGATCTTCTGCAGGCGGTTGAAGCAGCAGAACGTGACGGGGCCGCTGGCTGGGCGCGGGGCGGGGGGCGGAACGTCCGCCGGGGGCCGGTAGCAGAGGAAGCACGGATCGATGCGGACGAGCTTCTCGGTGCAGAGGCCGTCGGTCTCCGGGCCGGGCGGGTCGCTGATCGAGTCGACGATGCGGTAGTCGATGAAGCGGCAGCCGGTGGTGTTTGGGTACCCCAGGTATGTCGCCTGGACGGGCGCGGGGTGGTCGGCGAGGGCGGTGAGCAGGTGCGAGATCGTGAAACCGGCCAGCTCAAGGAGCACGTCGGGCTTCGCCTCGCGGACGGCGCGGTTGAGCTGCGCCGGCGAGAACCGCGACGCGTCGGTCCAGGCGGCGAACCCGGGCTTGAGGCGCTCGGTGGTCTGGTCGGTGATGCCGGTGCTCAGCGCGACGAGCTCGATGCGTTTGCGGTCGGCGTGGCGCAGGAGGGGCTCGATGAAGAAGGCGACGGGGTGGCGGCGCAGGTCGGGCGAGAGCACGGCGACGCGGAGCGCGCCCGAGCCGGCCCGCGCGGTGGGCAGCGCTGTGCGCAGCGGGATCGTGACGGGCTCGAGCATCTGGCCGGCTTCGCGGTGGAGCGCGCTGATGCGCCGGGGCGTGAGCGGCTCGCCGGACTCTTCGGGGTAGAGCCCGGCGTAGTTGGCGAGGGTTGCCTGGTATTCGACGAGGCGGTCGTGTGTGAGCTGGCCGCCGCCGTGTCGGAACCGCATCGCGGCGAGGCGTTCGAAGGCCTCGCGGACGCGGAGCGTCTCCATCTCGATCGCCCCGAGCTTCATGTTCAGTTCGCCGTGGTCGGGCTCCTGCGCGAGGCCCTCCTGTGCGATCTTCTCCGCCTCGGCGAGCCGCTCCTGGCTGATAAGGATCGCCAGGAGCGCCGATCGTGCCTGGGCAAAGCCGGGGTCGCACGCCAGCGATTTGCGGAAGGTGGCCTCGGCCTCTTCGCCGCGGCCGAGCTCGTGGTAGAGCATGGCCAGCTCGCCGAGGACGCCCGCGTGTGAGGGGGCGAGGGCCGCGGCCTTCTGCGCGTAGTAGACCGCCTGCTGCGGGAGGCGGAGGCGCGCCAGGACGGTGCGCATGAGGTCGACCCACTCGATTCGGTCGGGGTTTGCGGCGAGTGCGCGCTGGACGAGCCCGCGGGCCTGCTCGAACTTGTCCTCGTCGATCAGGCGCGCGGCCTGATCGAACCGGGCCCGCTCGGCGGGGCTCAACGCACACCCCCGACGGGTGAGCCCGCCCGGGCGCGCGCCTCGTTGCGCGCCTGGGCATCGACGGCGAGGACCTCGTCGAGCGTCGCTGCGCGGGCGGTGGCCATGGCGTCCATCACTTCGCGGCAGATGGCGGTGATCCGCCCGAAGGGGAGCCGGCCGGCGAGGAACGCCTCGACGGCGACCTCGTTTGCGGCGTTGAAGACCGCGCCAAGAGCGCTGCCGGGGGTTGAGAACGAGCCGTCGATCACCCGGCGCGCGAGCGCCAGCGCCTCCCACCGCTGCTCGCAGGCGGGTGCGAAGTCGAGGTTCATTGCTTCTTTGAAGCTGAGGCGGCGGGCGCCGGCGTCGAGCCGGTTGAGGTCACCCAGTGGGCGGGCGGCCTGGAGCGCGTAGCCGATCGGGCCCTTCATGTCGGGGCTGCCGAGCTGAGCGAGAAAGGCACCGTCCTGGAACTCAACCAGCGAGTGGACGATCGACTGGGGGTGGATCGCGACGTCGATCTGGTCGCTGCGGAGGCGGAAGAGCCATCGCGCCTCGATCATCTCGAAGGCCTTGTTCACCATTGTCGCGCTGTCGACGGTGATCTTGGGGCCCATCTTCCAGCGTGGGTGGCGCAGGGCCTCGGCGGGTGAACGGTTGAACGCCTCCGCGGCCGTCTGGGTGCGGAAGGGGCCGCCGCTGGCGGTGAGCACGACGCGCTTGAGGCCGACGTCGTCGAGCAGGGGGAGCTGGATGCCGACGAGACACTGCCAGATGGCGGAGTGCTCGCTGTCGATGGGGAGGAGGCAGTCGCTGCCGGAGGCGATCAGGGCGCCGGCGGCGACGAGCGTTTCTTTGTTCGCCACGGCGACGTCTGCGCCGTAGCGCTGCGCCGCGAGCGTGGGGGCGAGCCCGGCCGCGCCGACCATCGCGGAGACGAGCAGGTCGCACTCGTTCTGCTCGACCAGGCGCAGGACCGAGCCCGGCCCGTCGCGCTCGGCGACGGCCGTCGCGGGCACGCCGAACTCTGCGGCCTGGGCCGCCAGGAGCGTGGCGTTCTGCCGGGCGGCCAGGCCGACGATCTTGAACTGAGCGCCGGGGCGCGACGCGTTGAGCGCGCGGACCACTTCGAGCGTCTGCACGCCGATCGAACCGGTCGAGCCGAGCACGATCACTCGCGTCGGGCCGTCGCCTGGTGCCATGGTGCCGGCGCCCATCGGCTTACTCCTCGCGCTTCACGCCCTTGAGTTGCCCGGGCTTGAGCTTGCGGAAGACGCTGTAGAGCGTGCGGAGCGGCTTTGCTCCCTGCGCTGCGGGCGCGGGTGGTGCCTGTGCGGGCTTGGGTTCAACGTGGGCCGGTGCGCTTGGGCGCGGCGCAGCGCTTTCGCCGGCGGTGCGCTGGGCACTTCCGCCGCCTCCTCCGCCACCGCCACCACCGCCTGCGCCGCCTTCGCCGTCACGGCCGCCCCCGCGGCCACGGCCGCC
>CAYOGE010000051.1:0-17336 GCA_964403525.1 uncultured Phycisphaeraceae bacterium
GATGCGTCGGTGCGCAGGAGGCTGGCGCGCGACGCGGGAGTGGCGCGGGCGCTGCGCCGTCTGGCGGCCGATCGCTGGCGGGCCGGGAGCGCTGCGCCGGCGCACGAGCAGATGGAGCGGTTGTGGGTGTGTGTCGCGAGCCGGCCGGTGGTGTACGCGGCGGGCGCGGTGATCGAGGGAACGCTTGCAAAGAAGGGGGACGAACATGGAGAAGCAGAACGGGCGGGCCGGTCGGAAGGTGGAGCGTGCGAAGCGTCGGGCGGGGGCGGCGGCCGTGGCAGGGGCGGCGGGCGCACCGGCGGAGGGAGCGGGCACGGGTGAGGGCACGCATGCCCCGCTCAGCCCGCCGCAGAACCCGGGCGAACTCGCGGCCTTTGTGCGCGAGGTGATGGGTGTGCAGGTGGCGGCGCGTGCGCTGGTTGAGGGCAACGACGGAGCGCTGGCCTATCTGGTGCACTCGTTCTTTGAGGGGCGGTTCGTGCCGGGGGTGGACGGCGCGTGGATCGACCTCGGGGTGGACGGCCCGCGCGTGCCGGGCGACTGCGTGGTGTGGGCCAACCGTGGCGGCGGCAAGACGTTCCTTGGCGCGGTGGCGACGGCGCTGGACATGCTCTTTAAGAAGGGTATCGAGGTGCGGATCCTCGGCGGGTCGGCCGCGCAGAGCCGGCGGATGCACGAGCACCTGCGCCGGCTCTTCGACGACGAGCGGCTCGCACCGGAGCTTGACGGCCGCTCGACCGACACCCGCGTGCGCCTGCGCAACGGCTCGCGCGTGGAGATCCTGTCGCACTCTGAGCGGAGCGTGCGCGGGGTGCGTGTGCAGAAGCTGCGGTGCGACGAGGTGGACCTGTTCGACCCTGCGCTGTGGGCGGCGGCGCAGCTGGTGACGCGCTCAACGAGCCCCATCCACGGCCCGTGGGGCGCGGAGGTGCGCGGCGTGGTGGAGGTGCTGAGCACGATGCACGTGCCGATGGGGCTGATGTGGGGCATCGTCAAGGAGAGCCGGCGCGTGAGCGAGTGGGTCGGGGGGCTTGCGCAATCTTCATCGGGCCTTCCGGAGGCCGCGAGCGCCCCGGCGCGGGTGCTGTTCAAGTGGGGGGTGGTTGATTCGCTGGAAAAGTGCGGCGAGGCGTACACCTGCCAGGGGTGCTCGCTGGCACAAGAGTGCGACGGGCGGGCGAAGGTGCGGGCGGAGGGGGGGCACATGACGGTGCGCGATGCGCGGGTGCTCAAGCGTCGCGTGAGCCGCGCAGCGTGGGAGACGGAGATGCTCTGCCGCGAGCCGAGCCGCAGCGGGTGCGTGTACGAGGGGTTCTCGCCGGCGCAGCACGTGCTGGAGCGTTGCCCGACGGTTGAGGAGCTTCGCGCGGGGGGCGGTGTGGTGGTGGCGGGGATGGACTTTGGCGTGCGGAGCCCCAGCGTGGTGCTGTGGGCGGCGCTCGCGGAAGACGGCACGCTGCTGGTTGTGGACGAGTACGCGGAGGTGGGGCGCACGCTGGCTGATCACGTCGCGGCGATCAAGGCCCGGGAGTGGGGCGTGCCGGCGTGGATCGGGATCGACCCGGCGGGGTCAGCACGTAACGAGCAGACGGGCGTGAGCAACCTGAAGGCGATGCGGAACATGCAGCTGGCCGTGCGTGCGAAGCGGACGGGCATCGCGGAGGGTGTCGAGCGGGTGCGCGAGCGGCTGTCGCCGGCGAGCGGGCCGCCGCGCCTGCGGATCGCGGCGCGGTGCGCGGGCCTGATCGACGCGCTCAGCCGCTACCACTACCCGGCGGACCGCCCGAGAGAACTGGTGCCGGAGAAGGACGGGAGCGACCACTGGTGCGATGCGCTCCGCTACCTGGTGGTGAACCTTGACGCCAGGGCGGTTGGGCACGGGCACGTGTAGCCCGGCGCTGTCGGGCGGATCAGAGCAGCCTGGGGTAGACCTGCACCAGCAGGTAGAACGCCACGGCGAGGGCGATCATGCCGGCGATGATCTGCACGGTCATCACGGTTACGGCGGTCCAGTAGCCGTCGAACGTCTTGACGCGCACCGCCTTGTAGGCGATGGCGATGAAGAAGCTGATCGGCACCAGCAGGAGGTACCAGAACGAGTGTGCGTTGACGGGGTCGAGGAAGGGGCGCCAACCCTGGGCGAGGGTGAGGGCAAGGGGAGTCGTCACTGGGCGGCTCCTTCGTCTTCTTCGCGCCGGCGGTTGTAGGCGCAGTCGATGATGGCGATGAGGTTGAGCATCCCCGCCAGCGTGCACGAGAGGGTGCCGATCTCGGCGACGCGGGCGAGCGGCTTGATGTAGGGCGGGCGGTCGGCGGGGGTCGACATGCGCACCTGGCCTGTGGCGGGGTCGGTGAACTGAATCGCCTGGTTGTTCTCGTCGTCACGCACCTGGATCGGTGCGCCGGTTTTGGGGTTGCGGATCTCGTTGGGCCATGCGGTGCGGAGCGTGCCGGATGAATCGATCACCTTCAGGCGGGTCTGGTGGTAATAGTCAACGCCGAAGGCGATGGGCCCGCAGAACATCTCGCCCAGGAACCAGATCGGGTCGCCGTCGGTGCGGGTGAACGGGGCGGGCTTGCCGGTCATGGCGGCGATGCGCGTGATGTACCACGCGCCCGAGTCGATCGCGTCGATGCCGGCGGTGAGCAGCCCGGTGAAGAAGAGCCCAAGGACGCCCAGGGCGACCATCGCGGCACGGCGCTTGCGGCGCAGGTAGAGGTGCCCGAGACCGGGAAAGACGAAGGCGAGGGCTGCGGCGATGGGCTGCGGCGTGTCGGGCTGGTGGTCTGCGTTTTGTCGGGTCATCGTGAAACCGGTGGAGCGGGTTCTGCGAAACGGCGCGGTGGCAGGCGGCTCACCGGTCCCGCCGGATCGCCGGTTGACTGGCGCGGGGACGGGCGTAGCCTAGGGGCACTTGGGCCGGAATACCGGCCGGGTGTTCCGGACAGGTTCGTAGGGGATGTTTTCAAGTGGAAGGAGCGCGACCGCGGGAGCGGCGCGAGGGACCGATATGACGACGAGCATCGAGCGGAAGAAGAACGGGGCGGACGTGCGGTTTGCGGCGGCGAGCGGCGAGGAACTGCCGGCGGTTCCGGGGCGCGACGCGTTCCCGGACGTGCTGGGCGCAAAGAAGCCCGGTAAGAAGGACGACGGCGCGGGGGACAAGGGGAAGGACGCCGGCAAGGGGAAGGGCAAGGACCTCGACGACGACGACTCGGACCTGGACTTCGAGGAGGACGACGACACGTTGGCCGACGACGACGAGGACGACGAGGACGACGCCGACGACGACGACCTTGACGATGAGGACGGCCTTGACGATGAGGAAGAAAAACCCGTCAAGGACGGTGAGGAGGAAGAGGAGGACGACGACCTCGAATACGCGGACGACGACGACGATTTCGGCGGCGGCTTTGACGATGAAGAGGACGACGACGAGGTCTGAGCCGTCCAAGCCGGGTGTCTCCCGGGCGGGCGTGCCCTGTGCCGCGCACGTCCCTGGAGGTCGCCGTGAACGAATCGAGCAACGGGCCGGACGGAGCGAGCTTTTCCTTTGACGCGGGAGCGGGGTACACCGGCGCCGAGCGCGGGCGCGGGCCGGGCCGCCGCCTGAGCGACTTCTCCCGCGCTGCCGAAGAGGGCGAGCTGACCGACGAGCAGTTCCTGTTCCTCAAGGCCGTTGAGGCCTTCAAGCTGAGCAACAACAAGACGTACCCGTCGTGGACAGACGTGCTGGAGGTCGTGCGGTTGCTTGGGTACCGCAAGACGGCGCCGAGCGAGCTGGTGATCCGCGGGACGGAGGACTTCACCGAGAAGCCGACGTCGCCGAGCAACGTGCGCCCGCGCGGCTGGGAGCGCCGGTTTGCGCCCACCGACGGCAAGGGCAAGAAGGCGGCGTGAGGTAGCGGTGGGGCGGGCCCGAACAGGGAATAGGTCGTATAGGTCCCATAGGACTTATACGACCTGTTGTTTGCGATCGTGCCGGTGCTTCGTGAGGCTCAGTGCCCGAAGAGGTTCTTCTCGCCGAACATGCCCTTTGACTCGAAGTAGGCGAGCGCCTCGTCGACCGACTTGAAGACGCGCGTGGCGGTCTCGGTGATGAAGGGGCTGGGGTTCTTCTTGGGCTTCCAGACGACGTAGACCTCTTTGGTGTGCTCCCACGCGTGCTGGAGCTCGCGCTCGACGCCGCTGGAGAGCCCGGGGTTGCCGCCGGGGAGCTCGGGCACGAGGCTGACGATCATGTCGGACTGGTCGATGAGCTTGAAGTCTCGCATGTAGATCTGGCCGTCGATGTCGCCGGCGATGTCGAGGATCTGGCGGACGGAGACCTTGATGTTGCCCGCGTCGGCGGCGCGTGAGCCGCCGAACTGGTGCGGGGTGACCTCGACGAACTCCTTGCCCTCGCGTGAGGCGGCGATGGCGCGGTCGAGCAGGAGCTTCTCGTCGACGTCGCCCGGGTCGAAGGTGATGAAGTGCTCGGCGAGCTTGGCGCGGAAGTGGTCGATCTCGGCGAGGACGTCGGGCATATCGACGACGTGGCTCATGGGGAAGGAGGGGTAGACCTTCTTCATCTTGGGCCGGCAGGCGAGGCGGAAGAGCGTCTGGCGGGTGTCGGTGTGCCGGCCGCGGGAGAGGATGTAGAACTGGCAGTTGGGGAGCGCGCGGGCGACGAGCTCGGTGGCGAGGATCTCTTCCTCGCGCCAGACCATGCAGTCCTTCAGCGTGGCGTCGATCTCGTACTCGGTGTGGAGGCGGTGGTGGACGACCTCGATGTTGTCGACGAGGCAGACGCACAGGTCGGGCTTGAGTGCGGCGATCTGGTCGAAGTCGAAGGCGGCGAAGAGCCCGTGGCGCCAGCGGAAGCAGGCGTGGGTGTTGACGATGATGTTCTCTTTGCCCTGCGCGTCGGAGATGATGTCCTTGAAGACGGCGCGCCGGAGCGACTCGAGGCGCGACCAGGGGAGGTCGAGGATGCGCCCCGGGCGGACGTCGCGCCCTTCGCGGTACATCATGTCTCCCACGTGGTAGACGCTGATCTGCTCACCCTGCTGGCCGGCGAGGTCCTCGGCGAGCTTGATGTAGGGCTTCTTGTCGTTGCCGATCTGACCGGTGAGGACTACGCGCATGGTGACCTTTCGTAAGGGGGTGAGTTTAGGTGTGGGCAGGGGGCGGGGGCGGGGGGCAAAGGTTGGGCCCTCCTTTACAGTCGGGCTACTTGCTGCGCGCTGGGTGGCAGATGTGCTGCATCGCCCCGGCGGCGCGGGCGTATATGCTTTTGCACGGGTGGGTCGCAAGCCGCCGTCAGGGAGCAGCCGCATGTTTACCAGGTTCAGCAACAGTTGGCAGTTGACCAAGCAGTCGTGGGGCGTGCTGCGCGCCGACAAGCACCTGATGGTCTTTCCGCTGGTGTCGAGCGTGCTGACGGTGCTGGTGTGCGCCTCGTTCCTGGTTCCGGCGGCGATCATCATCGGGCCGATGCTGGCCGACGGGCACGGGTCCGACACGCAGCAGGTTCCGCCGGGCGTGAAGGTGGCCGGGTTTGCGCTGCTGTTTGTGCTCTACTTCGTTGTCAACGTGATCGTGACGTTCTTCAACGCGTCGCTGATCTCGTGCGCGATTGCGCGGTTCAACGGTGAAGAGAGTGGGGCGGCGGTGGGCATGAAGGCCGCGCTGAAGCGCTGGCCGCAGATCATCGGCTGGGCGCTGGTGAACGCGACGGTGGGCGTGGTGATCCAGATGCTGAAGGAGCGGGTCGGGTGGCTGGGGCAGCTGGTGCTTGGGCTGGCGGGCGTGGCGTGGAACATCGCGACGTTCTTCGTGGTGCCGGTGCTGGTGGTTGAGGGGGTTGGGCCGTTCAAGGCCGTTGGGCGGTCGTTCGACGTGCTGAAGAAGACCTGGGGCGAGAGCCTGATCGCGCAGGTGGGCGTGGGGCTGGTGATCGGCCTGGCGACGTTCGGCACAATCATCGCCGCGCTGGCGGTGGGCATCGGGCTTGGCGTGGCGACCAACTCGGGCGTGCTGAGCGTGGTGGTGGTGTGCCTGGGTCTGCTGGCGGCGCTGACGATCGCGCTGGTGGGCTCGACGCTCAAGACGATCCTGGTGGCGGCTTGCTACCAGATGGCAACGACCGGCCGCGTGCCGGAGGGGTTTGAGGGGTCGGCTCTGAAGGGCATGTTCGCACCCAAGCGGTGAGGATCAGCGACCCCTCGAACAGGGCAAAGCCGCGAGAAAGTGGCGCAAACCGCAACCGGCAGGTGGCGTAGTTAGTATACACTAACGTATGACGCCGCTTGTGCTTGAAGCCTTCGGATGGATGTGGATGGGGATGGGCGTGCTGTCTGGCGCGGTGCTGGGGGTGTTCTTTGGCCGCGAGGGTTTCCTGGGCGGGTACGACGCGTGGCGGCGGAGGCTGGTGCGGCTTGGGCACATCGCGTTCTTCGGGACGGGGATGCTGTGCATCCTGATGGCGGGGACGCTGGAGCGGCGCGCGGGGGCGTTTGCTGGTGATGGGGTTGGTTCGTGGGGTGAGGCGCTGGCGTGGGCGATGGTGGCGGGCGCGGCAGCGATGCCGGCGTGCTGCGGGCTGGCGGCGTGGCGGAAGGGGCTGACGCCGGTGTTTGTGCTCCCGGTGGTGCTGATCGGGCTGGCTGTGACGGGTGTGTACATCGGGTTGTGGTCGGCGGTTGGAGGTGTGTGATGCGGATCGGGTTGATCGCGATGAGCGGCGTGCGCGCGTGGAGCGAGGAACTGAACCGCGCGGGGCTGACGATGCCGGGCGTGATGGAGCGCGGGGCGGTGATCGCTTCGCTGCCGAGTCTGTCACTGCTGACGCTGGCGGGGATGACGGGGCAGCAGCATGAGGTGAGCTATCACGAGATCAGGGACTTGCGGGAGTGGGTGGCCTCTCGGGCACCACGCACCGGGAACCCTCACCCGGCCTCGCAGAGCCTCGGCCACCCTCTCCCAGCGGAGCTGGGAGAGGGGCTTGCGCCGAGCGGCTTCGACCTCGTGGCCATCAGCACGATGACGGCGCAGGTGAAGGACGCGTACGCCGTGGCCGACTGGTACCGGTCGCGCGGCGTGATGGTGGTGATGGGAGGCTTGCACGTGACGGCCCTGCCCGAGGAGGCGCTTGCGCACTGCGACGCGGTGGTGGTGGGGGAGGCTGAGCCGGTGTGGAGGAAGCTGCTCGCCGATGCCGAGCGGGGCGAGCTTGAGCGTGTCTACAGGCGCGGGCCCGGGAGAGAAGACTTCGATCTGGCCGATGCGCCGATGCCGCGGTTTGAGCTGCTGGATATCCGCAAGTACAACCGGGTGACGGTGCAGACGACGCGGGGGTGCCCGCACGCGTGCGATTTCTGCGCATCGTCGATCATGCTGACCAAGGGGTACAAGGTGAAGCCGGTGGAGCGGGTGATGGCCGAGCTTGAGCGGGTGCGGGCGGTGTGGCCTGAGGGGGAACGCCCGTTCATTGAGTTCGCGGATGACAACTCGTTTGCGTCGCGCGGGGCGGCGAAGAAGCTGCTGACGGTGATGGCCGCGGAGCGCGAGGCAGGCCGCGGGGTGTCGTGGTTCACCGAGGTGGACCTGTCGATCGCGTGGGAGCCGGAGCTGCTGGAGCTGATGCGTGCGAGCGGGTGCCGGCAGGTGCTGATCGGGCTGGAGAGCCCGGTGGAGGGTGGGCTCGACGGGCTGGAGACGCGGCGGAACTGGAAGCTGAAGCAGCACAGCAAGTACGAGGAGGCGGTGCGGCTGATCCAGTCGCACGGGATCACGGTGAACGGCTGCTTCATCCTGGGGCTCGATGGGCAGACGCCGGAGGTGTTTGACCGCGTTGCAGAGTTCGCGGATCGCACGAGCCTGTTCGACGTGCAGATCACGGTGCTGACGCCGTTCCCCGGCACGCCGCTGTATGCGCGGCTTGAGCGTGCGGGGCGGTTGCTTGAGCCCGGCGCGTGGGAGAAGTGCACGCTGTTTGATGTGAACTTTGTGCCGCGGGGGATGACTGTGCGGGAGTTGGAAGAGGGGTTCCTGCGGCTGGCGGGCCGGCTGTATCACCCTGATGCGGTGAAGGCGCGGCGGGAGGGGTATTTCAGGGGAGTAGAGCGGAGCGTTCGCAGGGCAGTTTGATGTACGATCCACCATGCGAGACGAGCGTGGGATGGCGATGGGCGTAGTGGGTGGCGGGGAGCTGAGCCCCGAACTGCGTGCAAGGCTGGAGCGTGAGCTTGAGAAGGGTGAGCGGGTGGTGTGGTCGGCTGCTCCGCTGCCGGGAGCGTATGCGCGGGGCGCGTGGGCGTTCGCGGTCTTTGGTGTGCTGTTCGCCGGGTTCGCGGTGTTCTGGATGGTGATGGCGGGCGGGATGGCGTGGATGGGGGGGCAGGCGGCGACGGCGAACGGCGTCTCCGCCGCGCCCTTCTCGCTGTTCCCGCTGTGCGGGCTGCCGTTCCTGGCGGTGGGCGTGGGGATCATGACGGCGCCGGTGTGGCTGCGCAAGCGGGCGGCGAAGGTCGTCTACGCGGTGACGGACCGGCGGGCGATTGTGATCACGCCGGTGGCCTTTCGCGGCGAGAGCGTGCGGAGCTTTACGCCGGCGCAGCTCGGGTCGATCGAGCGGATTGAACGCGCGGACGGGAGCGGGAACCTGGTGTTCGCGCGTGAGATGTACGGGAGCCCCGACAGCGACGGGGGCTCGCGGGTGCGGACGCGGTGGGTGGGGTTTATCGGGGTTGCGGATGTGAAGGGTGCGGAGCGGGCGGTGCGGGGGCTGGTGGATTCGAGGGTGGTTGGGGATAAATGGTGACGAGGCCGCCTGGGGCGCCGGAAACGGGGTTGGGGGAGCAAAAGATTGAAAGGTTTTGGCGGTTTCCTTCTGGCTATTGAAAGGTCATGGCGATAAACTTTCAAAGAGATGGCGAAACGCACTCCAAGCTTTCAATCTCCCAGGCCTGCCGGACGGCGGGTGGCTGTGCGGCTGCGGGTCTCTGCGGCTGATCCGAAGGGAGTTGAGGTCGATGCGTTCGTGCCCGATCCGTTGCCGCCTCGGATGAAGGCGCCGCTGCTGTTTATCGGACAGGTGAGCGGTGCGCTGCTGGAGGCGCAGAACGGGCTTGCGCGACTGGATGTGTTGTGCGAGTCGCTGCCGAACGCGGGGGTGTTGCTGCGGGCGCTGCGCAAACGCGAGGTGCAGCGGTCGAGCGAGATCGAGAACACGTTCGCATCGATCGAGGAGATCTCGGTGCTGGAGGCGGGCAGGAAGGTCAGCCGCGCGTCGGCGGCGGAGGTTCTCAACAATCTTTCGGCGGTGGAACACGCCCTGGCGTCGCCGCTGCCGCTGTGCAACAGGCTTCTGCGTGAGGCGCACGCGAAGCTGCTCGATGGCGTACGCGGCGATCATCTGCGGCCGGGGGAGTTTCGCGACGGGCAGGTCTATATCGGGAACCCATCGCGCGGGGGGGGCGGGGTGCGGTACGTGCCTCCACCGCCGGGGGAGCACCTTCGTTTGTGCCTCGAGGCGTTTGAGAAGGCCATGAACGTCCCGGGCGCGGCGCGCGAGCCAGACGGCGCGGCCGAACCCTCGGGGAGGTACCCGTGGCTGGTCTGGTTGGGCTTTCTGCACTACCAGTTCGAGGCTGTGCATCCGTTCAGCGACGGGAACGGGCGGCTGGGGCGGTTGCTTGTGCACGTGGCGCCGTGCAAGTGGGGTGTGCTGCGGCACCCGATCACGAACGTCAGTGAGTTCTTCATGGCCAATCGGCGCGCGTACTACGACGCGCTGCTGGGTGTCAGCGAGCGGGGTGATTGGTTGGCGTGGACGGACCTCTTTCTGCGTGCGATCGCACAGCAGAGTGTTGAGGACCAGGGGCGCGTTCGCGCGCTGGTGGGCCTGCGCGAACGGTACGTGAAGGCCGTGGCGCGCAACCGGAATCGCGCCTCGCTGGGGCGGCTGATCGATCTGGTTTTCGAGCAGCTTGTTGTGACGAACCCGATGGTGGCTGAGCGGCTCGCGGTGAGCAAGCCGACGGCTCAGAAGCTGATCGAGGCATTGGTGAAGGCCGGGGCGCTGACGGAGACGACGGGGGACGCGTACGCGCGGCTGTACCGGGCGGGTGAGGTGTTGGGGGTGCTCGACGCGCGGGCCGAGGACCTGAGCGGCTCGTGATTCATGGTTTGTTCACAAGGGCTCGTACATCGTGGTTGCCGTCAAGCCGTGCCTGCTCGATGATGTCGGGGGTGGCGTCGCCGCGCCGGAGGAGGCGCTTGAGGATGTCCTCGCGGCAGTGGGAGCAGGGGGTGGAGTTCCAAGCCCATTCGAGTGCTTCGCCCCAGTTGGCGGCGGGGTTGGCTTCGATCACCTTGAGAGCGGCGAGGGTTGCTGAGTGGGAATCCTCTCTGCTCCGCTCAAGGCGGCGGAAGGCGTGCACGACCCATTTTTCATCGCCGGAGCGGAAGGTGGCGATCAGCAGCAACAAGGCACCTGACGCGACATTGCTGGGTGGGGCGGTGCGGATGAGGCGAAGCGCCGTGGCTCGGACACGGGCGTGTCTGGTCCCAGATAGGGCTTCAGCCGCGGTGCGGCGCACTCGCCAGCGCCGGTGGACAAGCAACCGAAGAAGAGCCGCGGGTGGAACGGACAAGGGGAGGCGCTTGAGGGCCCGAGCAATCGGCGCAAGTCGCCCGAGCGCGGCCCTGTGCTGAGCGATTCCCGCGAAGAGCGTGACCAACGCGCGAAGGTCTGTCGGGGTCATTCGGCTTTCGAACACGGGGTCTGGCGAGCACCCGGTGGCGACCCATTCCTTGAATGACGTTGCCGACTGGAAACGACGCGAGGGGGCTGGCTCGGCAGAGGATTGTGGCTCGAGCCGGCTAGCGGCCACCGCTCTGAGTGACTTTGCCCGCGCGTCTTTCGATGCACGCGCGGTCAGCTCGGCGAGAAGTCGCTTGTTACCTACGCGATCGGCCAGTGCATCGACCTCACCGAAGTCCGCCCACTGCTCGCGGCCGTGCCTGCGCGCGTGGCGCTCGACGCGGCCGTACCAGTCGAGAAACCCGTCGAGATCGGTTTGCTCCAGGTAGTAGCCTGAGGCGGAGTTTTCCGGCCACGCGAACAGGATCCGCTTGGCGGTAGCGAGAGCGCGTGCATCGCCGCGGCGTGAGAGTTCGCAGGCGGCGCAGAGCCAAAGTCGCCAGCTGTTCCACTCTCCCGGCTTCGGTTGGCCGTCGATCAGTGCGAGGCGCGGGACGGCGGTGAGGATGCGTTTGAGCATCTTGCCTGACGGGTCGGCGAGCCCGCACGCGCGGATCGCGTAGTCAGGCATGTAGCCTTCGACTTGTTGGTCGTAGCCGACGCCGTGGTGGAGCAGGGCGCGTTCGATGGCGCGCTGGCGACCGTCGGCGCCGTGGGTTTGCAGATCGATGATGGCCGCGCCGTGGGCGGCGCGGAGGTGGCGGAGGAGGGTGCTGGTGGGGAGGCGGGTGGGGGGTAGCAAGTGGGGGATTGTTGGGAGCGGTCGGTGCGCACTCCATGCCTGGCCGCTGCGCGGCGAAGGTGTGGCACATCAAGAGGCACCCTCATCCGGCGTCGCAGAGCCTTCGCCACCTTCTCCCGCTGGGAGCGGGAGAAGGAGGATCAACCGATCTTCATGGCCTTGGCCATGGCGCGGCCCATGTCGGCGGGGCTGATGGCGACCTCGACGCCGGCGAGTTGCAGGGCCTTGATCTTGGCCGCGGCGGTGTCGTCGGCGCCGCCGATGATTGCGCCGGCGTGCCCCATGCGGCGGCCGGGGGGGGCGGTTGCGCCGCCGATGAACGCGGCGACGGGCTTCTTGACGTGGGCCTTGATGTAGGCCGCGGCGTCGATCTCGTCGCTGCCGCCGATCTCGCCGATCATGAGGATGCCGTGTGTGTCGGGGTCGTTCTCGAACATGCGGATCGTGTCGATGTGGTTGATGCCGCGGACGGGGTCGCCGCCGATGCCGACGCAGGTGGACTGGGCGAGGCCGAGGGCGGAGGTCTGCCAAACGGCTTCGTACGTCAGCGTGCCGGAGCGGCTGACGATGCCGACGCTTTTGCCGAGCTTGCACTGGCTCACGTGGGTGTGGATGTAGCCGGGCATGATGCCGATCTTGCACCCGGCGTTGGTGTACGGGTCGCTGGCGGATGAGCCGCCGCCGGTCTTGGGGCCGGGGGTGATGACGCCGGGGCAGTTGGGGCCGACGAGGACGACCTTGTCCCAAGCCGAGTGGCCCTGGAACGCGCTGTTCATCACATCGAGTTGTGCGCGGGCCTTGATCATGTCCTGCACCGGGACGCCCTCGGTGATGCAACAGACGAGCTTGATGCCGGCGGCTGCGGCCTCGATGATCGCGTCGCCCGCTCCGCCGGGCGGGACGAAGATCATGGTGGCGGTGGCACCGGTGGCTTTCACGGCCTGCTCGACGGTGTCGAAGATGGGGAGGCCGTTGGCGTCCTTCGTGCCGCCCTTGTTCGGCGTGACGCCGCCGACGAGCTTGGTGCCGTAGTTGAGGCAGCCCTTGGTGTGGGCGGCACCGAATGCGCCGGTGATGCCCTGGCAGATGACTTTGGTAGAGGCGTCGATGAGGATGGCCATGAGGGGCGAGGGTAGCAGAGGGTGAAGGGTGGAGCGTCTGTGGAAGGGGGTTGTTTGGAAGAGGGCAAGTAAATGCCCTTGCACTCGCCGTAGTTATCGGTATATTGGTGATGCATGGACCCCCGGCGATGTTCCGCCGGGCCAGCGAAAGGTAGAGGAGAGAGTCATGAGCGCATTGTCAGTTGGTCGTGCCGCCGGCTTGGCGGTGTGTGTGTACGCGCTGCTCGGTGCAGCCCCTGTCTTGGCGCAAAGCCTGTACACCCCCGGCACGCTTACGGCGTGGGGGCCTAGCGCCGGCAGCGCGCTGACCACCAACACGCTTGAGGGCAACCACGTCCCCGGCGCGGCGGTCTTCGCTCGTAACTACGTCGCCGGTGGCGGGGCCACGCTCTATCGCTGGACCGGCACGCCGCAGGAGAACGGCGATGCGAACCCCGACCGCTTCACCTACGGCTGGCGAACGCAGGTCCAGCAATTCGGGATCAACGCCAACGCCGATATCGTCGTTCCCGTGCTGTGGGACGGCCGACTGGTCTTCTCCGGCCACGGCGCTGGGGTCAACCTCGGTTACCAGAACGTCACCATTACCGTCGGTCTTTATCGCGAGACGGCCGCCGGCAGCGGCGTCTTCAACCTCGTTTCCAATCAGAACTTCAACTCAACCACCGACGGCAGCCTCATCAATCCCGCCGACCCGACGACAACCAACATCTCCGGCACGGGCTTTGCCCGCTGGGCCAACCAGACCGGAGGCGACAACCGGGAGTATCAGGTGCGTGTTTCGGTCACGTCGATCGGTGATGCCGCCTTCGGCAACCCCGGCGGCAGTGCCGTGGGCGCGCGGGCCGCGGTGAACTTTGATTCGGTCGCCGACCACCGGGGCCTGCTCTTCAGCGCGAGCGTGGAGCCCGCCAACTACGCCGGCAACAGCCGCGGCGCGGTGGGCGCGGCGGCGGCGCGGGCCCAGTGGGGTGTGAGCGGCGCGGGCCCGACCATCTTCGGCGCCAACCCCTTCCGCGCCACCGTGGCGGTGATCGAGCCGCGCGTGCCCATGGCTGGGCACGAGGGGCTGCAGGGGAGGCTCACGATTCTCGACAACGGCGGAGTAAACGTCCGCCAGGGCGAGCACCCCTTGGCCGTCGCCGGGATCATCGCCGGGATGGGACCCGACGAGGCCCGCTCGGGTGTTGCGCCCGGGGCCCGTCTGTTGGCCGCGTCCATCGGCGACTGGGGCGGCACGATTGCCGCAGCGCAGGCCGCGGTGAACAACGTGGGCGCCAACAACCCGCTGGTCGTCAACTACTCCGCCAGTGACGGCAACGCCAGCGTGGAGAGCCTCGACCGCTTCCTGACGGTCAACCCGCGCGTGACGTGGGTCGCCGCCAGCGGCAACGAACAGACCAGCGGCCCGTGGCCCGGCGCCACCCCGCCCCCGCCCCCCAGCAGCGGCAACGTCGAGACGCCCGACTACGCGTACAACATCATCTCGGTCGGTGCGATGGAGCGCAACTTCAACCGGCCCACCGACTTCTCGAGCACCACCCTCGGCAACCAGCCCTCCGCCCCGCACATCATGGCTCCGGGCGAGGACGTGATGAGCCTCGCGTCGCGCGACCTGAACAACAACGGCCACCTGGACGACTACAGCCGCACGTTCACGGGCAACGACTGGAACCAGACAGGCGGGGCCACGGTCGGCTCGATCACCGGCACCTCCTTCGCTGCGCCGCACGTCGCCGGCGCGGTGGCGCTGCTGCACGACTTCGCCACGCAGCAAGGCTACCGCGTCGACAGCACCGACCACCGCGTGATGAAGGCGGTGATCCTTGCCGGGGCTTCGACCTGGGGCATCACCGACCGCGCCGGCAACAACTGGCGGCAGACGGTCGACGGCGCGGGCACGGCCGCGGCGCCTTTCCTCGTTCACCGTTCGCTCAACGAGAACCTCGGCAGCGGCATGCTGAACGTGCCCCGCGCGATGGGCATCTTCGCCGGCGGTGAGATCCTCAACGGCAATTTCACGACCGCGAACGCTCCCCGGAACCAGGTCATCACCGGGCCCGGCGCGTACCAGAACGGCCAGCAGTCCTTCTGGGACTTCGAAACGGTGGGAGGCCGGAGTGGCGGCATCGACGGCACGGTGGACTACATCCTGCCCAGCCAGCTCATCTCTTCGCAGGACGGCGCCTCCTTCAGCCTCGTGAGCATGTTCGACTACCTCCGCGCCTGCCTGACGTGGGACGCCACGACGAACGCCGGCGGCACCGCGTACAACCCTCTCACCAACCTCGAACTCCGGCTCTACGCCGACAACCTCGCCGACCCCAACGGCATGACCGGCTTCGACCCGAACAATCCCAACGCGGACACGCTTCTCGCACGCACCGACGGCGCGGGCGAGAACGTCCGGCTCTTCGACCTGACAGGCTTCACCACGAGCATTACCCAGGCGGGCGATGTGGCGCAGTGGAACGGCGGCCTCTCCTTTTACCTGCAGGTGCGCAATCTCTCCGACACCGCGACGACCTACGGCATCGCGCTGACGCTGGTGCCGGCGCCGTCTGGTGCGGGCGTGCTGGTGCTGGTGGGCCTCTACGCGAGCCGCCGCCGGCGCGCGTGAGCGGCGCCGGGCCGGAGCGCGTGGCGTGCGGTCACTTCACGCGGGTGTACTCGATCTCGAAGACCTTCATCGGGTCACCGGTTTCGACCTCCCAAGACTCGAAGACGAGCTTGTCGGAGCTGACAAACCGCGTGACCCACTTGATGGTCTTGCCGATCTGCTTTGTTGACGGCTCGTCCATCGCGCCGAACTGGGTGATGGTCTTGCCGTCGTGGCTGATGCCACCGGTCATGGAGTAGATCACTGTGCCCATGTCGTCGGCCCATGTGGATGTGTACTGGTGCCGGAAGTTGTCGTACCCCATCAGGCCCAGGCCGTTCATGGGCATGCCCATCATCGAACCGTGGTAGTCCTGCTGGAGGAACCGCCCGCCGAGGATCGACTTGAAGGAGGCCTTGCCCGCCGATTCAACGGGCGGCCCCTTGGGGTCCATCCACATGCGCCCGACGGTTGTGTACTCGCCCGCGACCGACGCGAGGAGCTCGTGCGGCTTGCCCGGCGCGGCGAGGGCCATCCACTCCTGCATCGCCTTCTCGGGGTTCATGCCGTCGGGGAGCCTGGGTTGGCCGCGGTCCTCGGCGGGGGGCTGGGCGAAGAGAACGGCGGCGCCGACGATGCCGGCGCCGATCGAAGCGTGCACGAGGCTTGAGGGGCGAATCTGCATGATGGACTCCTTGTCGGTGCGGGTGGAATGAAAGCGGCGTGGCTGCGCCCGCCGCGACGGGACGTTTGCAAGGCGGAGATGTCACGGCTCGGTCGGGGTGGTCACTTGAAGAACTCCGGCGGGAGGGTTTTGGCGCTGTGGTGGCCGCGGTTTGGCGCCGGGCTGAGGCGGCGGTAGACAAACCGGCCGTCGGAGGAGCGCTCGAACGCCGGGATGACCTTTGTGAGCCAGCGGTTGAGCATGGTCTTCCAGCCGTGGCTCATCATCAGGCGGAAGATGAACGGCAGTGACGAGCTGCCGCGCTGCGTGAGGGTGAGGCGTGTGCCGCCGTTGTGCGGAGTGAGTGTCCACTCGATTGTCTGCGGCGGGTAGCTCTTCTTGCCCTCGCGCGGCTGCATGACCCACGACCAGACCATCCGGCGGGGCGGGTCGAACTCGAGAACTTTGCAGTTCGTCGTGTGCCCGGGCACGAGCGGCATCGGGTCGACGCGGAACTGGAACTCGTGCCCGAGGATCGGTTTGAACGTGTTGGGCATGAGCCACTGCGCCAGGGCTTCACCGTTTGTGAGCGCCTCCCAGACCAGTTCGGGCGGGTGGGGATAGAAGGCTTCCTTGCGAAGGTCAGGCTTTGCGCGGCTCATCGGCGTGGCTCCGTGTCGGGGGCGCGTCCGGGGTGCTTGGCGTCGAGGTGGCGCCCGAGGTTGTCGAGCTTTGCGGTCCAGAAGCGGTCGTACGCGGCGACCCAGTCAATGACCTCGGTGAGGGGCTGCGGTTGGAAGGTGTAAAGGATGCGCCGCCCCTGCCGGCGGGTCTTGACCAGCCCGGAGCGACGGAGGACGGCCAGGTGCTGGCTGAAGGCGGGCTGGGAGAGTCGTGCGGCGAGGCGGCCGAGCGCATCGCGTATTTCGTTCACGCTCCGCTCGCCGTCGCGCAGCGTGTCGAGGATGGCCCGTCGCGTCGGATCGGCGATGGCGGCGAAGGGGCTGGCGTGTGCGGCGAGTCGGGACACGGGCAAATATATACGCAATTGCTTATGTGTCAAGGACCAAGGTGGTGGTCGGCTCGGACGGGAAACCTGTTGAAACGGATGCTGGGAACGCAGATAGTTGCGCATGGGCAAGAGCAGCAAGCAGACTGCGGCAGCGGTTGCCGGGCTCGCGCGTGAGATCTACAAGCGCGAGCCGTTCCGCAGCAGCGCCGAGGAAGCGTTCTTGAATGTGGCGCGCACGGCCAGCGTGCTGGCCGGCGACTTTGAGCGGCTCTTCAAGCCGCACGGGCTTTCGGGGGCGACGTACAACGCCTTGCGGATCCTGCGCGGGGCGGGCGAGTCTGGCCGGCGGTGCACGGAGATCGGCGAGCACCTGGTTGCGGCCGTGCCGGATGTGACGAGGTTGATCGACCGGCTGGAGCGGGCGGGGTTGGCCAAGCGGGTGAGGGGGGG
>CAYOGE010000052.1:0-14743 GCA_964403525.1 uncultured Phycisphaeraceae bacterium
GCGGCGGACGCTCCGGCGGCGGCGGCGGGGGCGGCAGCTGGGGTGGCGGTGGTGGCCGTGGCGGCGACCGTGGTGGTCGTGGCGGCGGCGGTGGTGGCGGCGACAACTGGTAAGCAGTCGTCGCACTCAAGTGCATTCCTCGCAGCCCCGGCCGTTGGCCGGGGCTCTTTTTTTGGTGTCGCAGAGTCCGCTGCCTTGAGCGGACTCTGCGTCCGGAGGTCGGGTGCGGGTTGCAGTGGCGTGCTGAAAGTCACGCAGACTTCGCCTCAAAGCAGGCGGAGTCTGCGGCACCCGGGCCCTCCCCCACTCCTACCTTCGCCCCATGAAGCTCACCCGCGAAGCGTTCGGCTGCACCATCGCCACGCCGTCTGGCCCGTTGCCCATCCGGCAAGTACTGGGAATCGGCCTGAATTACGCCGCGCACGCGGCGGAGCAGGGTGCCAAAACGCCCGAGCGTCCGGTGGTCTTCACCAAGGCACCGTACGCCGTGGTGCCGACGGGATCGCCGATCCGCGTGCCGAAGCTCTGCCAGGATCAGGCCCAGGTGGACTTTGAAGGCGAGCTCGTCGTGGTGATCGGCACGGGTCCGGGCGGCGCGCTCTGCCGCGATGTGCCGAAGGAGCGGGCTCTGGAGTTCGTCCTCGGGTACGCCGCAGGGAACGACGTCTCGGCACGCTGGTGGCAGAAGCAGGGCTCCGGCGGCCAGTTCAACCGCGGAAAATCGTTCGACACGTTCGCGCCCATGAGCGACATCTGCCCAGCCGCCGCCATCCACAACCCCGGCGCGCTCCGCCTGACCACGACCGTCAACGGCGCAACGATGCAGGACTCACCCACCAGCGACTTGATCTTTGATATCCCCACCCTCATCGCCGATCTGTCGCGCGGATGGACGCTCGTGCCCGGCACCGCGATATTCACGGGGACGCCCAGCGGCGTCGGCATGGCCCGGACACCGCAGGTGTACCTGAAGAACGGGGATGTGGTTGAGGTGGCGATCGAAGGGGTTGGGCGGGTGAGCAACCGGATGGAGTTTGAGTGACACCCACCGGCGCCAGCGTCACCGCTTCTCATCATTGATGATGTAATCAATCCCCGTCGACGCGGGCTGCATGATCGCCTCCCACGGATTCATCCCGCTCACACCGCCGTTGTCCACACCGTCGAACCCCACCGAGTAGAGCATGAACCCGCGCTTCTGTTCGTCCTTCGACGCGTCGAGCAGCCTGTAGCCGAACGGCTTGCCGCTCCATGGATCCAGCGGCACCTGCGGCAACCACTTTGGCACGAGTTCGGCAAGCGTCGCCGGGTACACGCCCTTCTCCAGCCTGTGACGCTCCAGCGCAAACAGCAGCGGCATCGCCGTCCGGTCGATCTCCACCTGGTCGCTCGAACGAAGCGATCGCTCCAGCGACGGCTGCAGGATCTTCACCAGCAGCAGGTCCGATCCGACAACCGCGACGGGCTTCCGCTGCCAGCGCGGGAGCGACGCCTGAGCGATGAACGCGTCGCAGAACGCGTCGAACGCCGCGAGGTTCTCGTCCATGTCACCCAGCCGCCCATCGGGCACGGGTCCGCCGCCTCCCATCGTGCTCGCGAACATCGTCCGCAGGGCCGGGCTGTACTTCCCCAGCCGCACGCGTGACGGATCGGCGAACACCCAGCAGACGGTGTCCTTCGAGAAGACCCGCTCCCCCTCGTACGGCAGCGACCGCGGCTCGTGCCGCTCGTACTTCTTCCACACCGCTTCGTACGCGTCGAGCCAGCGCGCATCGTGACGCTCGCGCAGGGCCGCTCGCATCTCATTATCCGCCAGCGCCTCGATCGCCAGCGCGACCAACCGTGCGATCAGCACCGGCTGCTTCTCCAGCATCCGGCCGATCCCCATCGTCGTTCCGTAGGCGTCGGCGAACTTGGCCGGGTCATTCTCACGCACCGCCAGGCGCATCCGGCCGCCGTTCCACCGCGCAAACTGCCGCACCTTGGCGTAGTCGCCCAGCAGCAGGCCGAACAGCGGCTGCTCCTTCGGCAGTCGCATCACGCCGATCGCCAGCGGCGCCTCCACCATCGCACGCATGTCGTTGAAGACGCCGTGCTTCTCGAACTCTGCCATCACCTTCATCGAGTACGGTTCGCTTAACGCCCGTTCCCTCACCGCCCGCTCGTCTTCCCCGGGGTAGGGCCGCGCGGCCACCCACTCACCACCCAAGTACGAGAACGTGCCGCCTTTGTTTTCTGGCAACCCCTCAGGGAAGAGCTCCGCCTGCAGGAGCGCCATCTTCGTCGCCAGCGGCCCGAGCAGATCGAAGCCGTTCACCGCATCGGGCGCCGTTCCGGGCAGCTGCGCGTGCTCCATCATGTCCACCAGCGCATCCGCGCCGGGCTTGGCCGCGGCAGCACGGACGGCCTGCTTGTGAAGCCGCCACTCGTACCAGCCCCATCCGATGCCGGCCAGCAGCAGCACCGCGGCCAGCCCCAGTGCCCCGCGCTTCGTCCACTTCCACAGCCGCTGCGCGGTGAGCCACGGGTTGCTCGCGCGGGTCACCGCGTCGGATGGCGCAAAGCGCGCCGCCCCGGCCTCCCCGCCGCTGAGCTCGCCGAGCGAACGGTCAACCTCGGTGCTGAACCCGCACTCGGGGCAGACGACCCTCATGTCCGGGCTCACGGGCAACCCGCCAAGGAAATACGTGCACCCCGCGCAGCGCCCACGCGTCCGCAGGATCTTCCGTACCCGCCTGCGAAGCAGGAAGTCACGAGCGAGCCCGCCGAACAACGCGCCGAGTGAGAACATCACCACCAGCGCGATCAGGACGTACACGACGTCGCTCATCCACCTGGGCCGGTCAAGCCACGCCGTCAGCGATCGGTTCTGAAGCCACCCCTGCCGAATGCAGATCGCCTCGACCAGCCCGAGCAACGGAATCAGCACGCACCCGAAGACGCACGCCGCTGCCACGCACACCCACCGCAACGCTCGAGCGACCGCCCCGCTCGCGGCCACCCGCACAAACTGTGCGCACTGCCGGTCGTCAAAGCGGTCAAGCTCTGGGAAGGCTCGCCAGAGTTTGTGGGTGATCAGACGCACGGTGAAAGCCTATCAGAACATTAGCCGCGAGTGCCCGCCGTCACCTCGTCGGATCGTTCACGATGTAGTCCATGTTGCGAATCCCGTAGGTTGTAAAGAGTGACGACGGCAAGGACGGGGCCGCGCCTCCGTTGTCAACGCCGTCGGGGCCCGGCGAGTAGAGCACATAGGACCGCCCACCCGGCTGCACGGGTTTCGCCACCTTGTACAGAAACGCCTTGCCCGTCGCCGGGTCGGTGGTGACCGCCGGTAGATACACGGGAACCAGCTCCTCCAGCTTGTCCGGGTAGCCCCCTTGATCGAGCCGGAACCGCTCGAGCGCGACCATGACCGGCAGGCCCGCGCGGTCAATCGCCAGTTGCCGTTGCAGCACGAGCACCTGCTCAAAGTTGTACGCGCTGTAGGCCGCCGCGAGATCGCCCGCCCGCTTGTCCTTCCACTCCTGAAGGTTCGCAGTTCCAGGCGCGAAAGGCGCCGACGCCCGCGCAACCGTCCGGTCGACCAGATCGTCGATCGCGGCAAGGTTCTCCTCAAGCGAGCCCAAGCGGCCAACGGCAATGCGCCACTGCTGAAGGTTCTGATACGTTGCCGGATCAACACTCCCCGATCGAACACGCGCCTCGTCGGAGAACAGCCACCGGACAGCCGCCCGCAGCCTGACCCGCTCTCCCTCAAACGGCAGCGTCGGTAGCTTCCCCAGACGAGAGGCCGCAAGCACCCTTTCAGCCGCGTCAACCATCGTCCGCGAAGGGAAGGGGGGACCGGTCAGCACGCCCTTGACCTCCGAGTTCAGAATCCCTTCAACGCCCTGAGCGTTGAGCCGATCCTCAACGTTTGCCCGACGCTCGATCAACTCCGCAACGTGCAGCGCGTTCCTCGCCGCCCGCTCCCACGCTGCGGTATCTCCTCGCTCGGCCGCCAGTCTCATGCGCGCCCCGTTCCACTCGCCGAGCGAAAACAGCCAGGCGAGGTCTACACCACCCCCGCGCGGTTGCTTCCAGTTCTCATCCTGATCAAGCCGCCAGTCCACATCGGAATCGGTCAGCTCCTTCGCTCGGTCGAACACGCCCGCCTTCTCCATGGCCTCGAGCACTTGCATCGATAACTTCTCGCATGCAACCGGGTCTACGTAAGTAGTGACGCTCATCGAAAGCCCGCGCGGCCGGACCCACTCCCCGCCGTACATAGCACCCTGGGACGCCTGTGGGATCGCCGACTTGAGGGCCTCGCTGATCGATTGCATCAGCGCATCGACCCGCTCCTCTGAGCTGATGCCAGCAGCGCCGAACGTACGCGGCGATGTATCGGGCTTCACACGTTCGAGCATTCGGCGCAGTTCTTCCGCATACCCGGGCATCGCACGCGCCGCGGCAACCTGCCTGCGTGCGAAGGCAATCCGCCGCAGGTACAACCCGCCGCAGATCACCACTGCCAACAGCCCCGCCACCACGCACCACTTCACGATGCGCTTCCCGTAACGGCCTACCACCCGCGCCCGCTCGCTCCGCGTCGGTGGGGCCGCCGGCTGAAACAGGCTCCGCCCACTCGCGTCAACCCGTCCGCTCAGTTCCCCCAGCGCAGGGTCGACATCCGCCGCCAGCCCGCACTCTGGGCACATCACCTGGATGTGCTCAGTCACGGGCAATCCCGCCAGCATGTAGCCGCACCCTCCGCACTTCGAGCGTGCCCGGAAGATCCACGCGATCCGCCGGCGCAGGAATAGGTGCGAAACCCACAGCCAGGCCAGCAACCCCGCCACGACCCCGAGCAACACGGCCGCCGCGGAGACCGCCATCCACGCGTACATCACACGGATCGGCGCGTACACGTCATACGTCCAATTCCCGATGAGGGCCGAGAGCACAACCCCAACCGCGATGCACGCAAACAGCGCGACCGCCTGCACCAGCCAGTGAGCCGCCATCAACACCAGCGGGCGTCCCCACCGCGCCGCACGCACAAACCGAACACACTGCTCGTCGCTGAACCGATCAAGCTCGGGGAACGCTCGCCAGATGTGTTGGACGTACAGACGCACGGCCCAAGATACCAAAAAACCGAGCGGGTTCTCCGTCTGGCGCGCTACTTCGCGGGCAGGGTGTACACCCCGCGCCCGACCTTGTCCCCCAGACGCCCCGCAGTCACGAGCTGCTTCAGCAGCGGGCACGCGCGGTAGCGGTCGTTGTTAAGCCCCTCGGCCAGCACGTTCATGATGTTCACGCAGGTGTCGAGCCCGATGTAGTCGGCCAGGCGCAGGGGGCCCATGGGGAAGTTGCAGCCGAGCTTCATGATCCCGTCGATCGCTTCCGGCTCGGCGACCCCTTCCATCCACGCGTAGAAGGCCTCGTTGATCATCGGCATCAGCACGCGGTTAGAGACGAAGCCGGCGCGGTCGTTGGCCTTCAGCGGGGTCTTGCCCATCGCCGTCGCCAGCGCGATCGTCCGCTCGGTCACCGCGGGGTCGGTCTGCACCGCGGGGATCACCTCAACCAGCTGCATCAGCGGCACCGGGTTGAAGAAGTGCATGCCCACCACGCGCCCGGCGGTTGCGCCCGCGGCGGTGGCGATCTCGGTGATGCTGATGCTGCTGGTGTTGGTGGCGAGGACGACCTTGGGGTCGGGGTACATCGCCGTCAGCTTCGTGAAGAGGTCCTTCTTTACTTTGGCGTCTTCGACGACGGCCTCGACGACCCAGTCGCAGCCGGTCAGGTTCTCGACCTTGTCGACAAACGAGATGCGCCCCAGCGCCGCATCGGCGTCGGCCTGGCTCATCTTCCCCTTCTCGACGAACTTGCCGATGCTCTTCTTGTGCACCCCCTTGCACTTGTCGGCCGCGCCCGGGAAGGAATCGAAGACCACAACGTTGATCCCCGCCACAGCCGCGATCTGCGCAATCCCGCCGCCCATCTGACCCGCACCAAGAACGCCCAGCTTCTGCACGCCGTGTGACATGGGAGACTCCGGAGGAAATGGCCAAATAGCAAAGGGCCAAAGTGCCAAAAATGAGCAGACTGAAGCCGAGGATACGCGAGCCACCTGCCTCCCGTCCTTATTCCAAGCCCCGCCAGACGGCACACTGCCGTATGCCGTTTGCCGAATCCCCTCCCCCTTTCCCCTACCCTCCCGCCATGTCCGAGCGCCTCGCCAAGCTGTCCGCGCTCCTCGCGGCCGATCCGACCGACACGTTCGTGCTCTACGCCCTCGCGCAGGAGCACGCCAAAGCGGGCGATCACGCACAGGCCGTCATCTACTACGACCGGACGCTCGCCACCGACCCGGCGTACTGCTACGCCTACTTCCACAAGGCCCGCAGCCAGCAGGAGCAGGGCGACATCGCAAGCGCCGTCCGGACCGTGCGGGAGGGACTGCTGGCCGCACAGAAATCAGGCGACGGCAAAGCACTCGGTGAGCTCTCCAGCCTTCTCGACGAGCTCGGCGGCGACAGCGCAGGGGCCGGAGCGAGGGCGTGATCGTCACGCGCATCAGCAACCCGTCGCTGACAGGGGCCCGCGCCATCTACGCCAAGGCCGAGGGTGAACGCACCCAGAAAGTCGCGACGCTCAACGACCAGGCGATCGCCGACCTGGGCATCGAGCCGGGTGTTCAGTGGACGGGCTCGCTGGCCGCCGCGGCGCTCCGCGCTTCGGGGCTCTTCCTTGCGCGGCGCGACGCGATCCGCGCGATCGGCCGGCGGGCCGTCAGCCGCAAGCGCCTTGTCGACCGCCTGCGCCGGAAGGGGCACGACGCGGCCGTCGCCGGCACGGTTGCCGATGAACTTGCCGCCAAGGGGCTCATCGACGATGCCGCGTTTGCCGCCTCGCTGGCGACCTCCGCATCACGCCGCGCGGGCAAGCGGCTTGTTGAGTCCAAGCTCCGCTCCCGCGGGATCGACCGCGAGACCGCCGCCAAGGCCTCGGCTGCCGCCGCGCGTGAGCGCGACGCGCTGGCCGATGCACTGGCGCTGGGCCGGGCTCGCTGCAAACGCCTGAGCGACAAGCTCACCGCCGAAGCCAAGCGCCGCCGGCTCTACGGTGCACTGGCCCGGCGCGGGTACGACACGGAAATCTGCCGCGCAGTGATCGACAGGCTGATGAAGCCGGGCGATCCGGACTGACAGCCCCCTGCTCATCCCCCCACCTCCCTGCGCGCATCTCCACGGCCGGGTCCGGGGTCCCGCTGCAGCTATCGTTACCGATGCAGATGCCCCGTCCCGCCGTGATTGCTGCGCTGCTCCTCCCCCTGGCTGGAACCGGGTGCGTAACGCCCCGCAACGACGATCAGACCCTCTCCGACGGCACCCCGCTTGTCCACGATCCGGTGCTATCAGGTTCGGCGGCGATCAGCCAGCCGGATGAGCCATCGCTGAGCGGTCTTGACCGCTCGCACTGGCCGCAGACCAGCTACTCGGTGCCGCCGCGCGATGTCGTGCACCAGCCGGTCTACCGCTCGCGACCCATTCTCCTCGCCAGCCGATCGGCCATCCAGCGCGGCGAGTACCCCACGCCTGAGAATGCCTCGGAGTCGATCAGCGATGGAACGCGAGCCACCCAGGCGCTCGAGGCCGTGCTCGCACCGCTCCAGGCGATGGCGGATGTGGTGCTGATGGTGCCCCGCGTGGTGCTGCTGCCGCCAACCTCGCCCGCACGCGGACCGACGGTGCCGTCGCAACGGGTCGTCCAGGCCGCCGTAGTGACGCCTGTGCCCGCAAACGTTCAACTTCCGGCTGCGCCGGAGCAAGCTGAGCCGACGGCGCCCGTGGGTAAGCCATGAGCGCTGGCAATCCTTCACTCCCGCAGCCTCCGATCGACCCTGCTTCGGGTCTGCCCGTCGGGTACCCCTTCCGGCCCGACTGGGAGATCACGCCCAAGGCGCTCGCGGCGTTGATCGCAAAGGGACTACCCGAGGGCGCAATCCTGCTCGATTGCCGGCGTGACGAAGAGTTTGCGTTCAACCGGATCGAAGGGGCGATCCAGATCGAGATGGGCCAGATCGAACGCCGGGCCGACGAACTTGAGTCGCCCGAGGGCGGACGCGCCCATCCGGTGTACGTCTACTGCCACCACGGCCGGCGCTCGATGCACGTGACGGCCACGCTCAGAGGGCTCGGGTTCACCGGCGCTCGCTCGGTCGCGGGCGGGATCGACGCATGGTCGATAGGGGTTGATCCCTCCGTTCCGCGGTATTAATCCCATACCACCCAACCCAGTCCGATCTCTCCTGCGCGGGGGGCGTGGGGGGAGCGCACATCCATGGCGACAAATGAAAAAAGCCCCCGCATTGCTGCGGGGGCCTTCGATTTGAGCGATTCAGTGTCGGATGGGGCTCAACGACGGCGACGGCCGGCGGCGAGCATGCCCATGCCCATCAGCGCCGCAGCGCCGGGGGTGGGGACGCCCCAAACGAAGGAGTACTGAGCGGAGGCCTGGCTGGCCGGACCGACCTGCATGGCGTAGCTGCCGCTGCCGGGGCTGGTCTCAGCGGCCTGCACGGAGCCGTTGAGCTGAGCAGCCGAGTTAAGCGTGATGGTGCGCTGGACGTTGTTGGTCGCGCCATCGAGGATCACAACGAAGCGGTAGAGATTGGCCCAGGGGGAGAACTGGCCGTTCGGAACAGGGGCCGCGGTCAGGCTGCCAGCAGCGCCGTTGACGTTCCAGGGGTTGACGAGGTTGCCATCGCCGTCATCGATGCCGCTGCGGGTTGCGCCGACGTAGGCATCGAAGCCGTAGATGCGACGACCGGCGTTGTCGAAGGCTCCGTTCTCAGCGTTGGTGACGCCGGGGAACGCGGCGGGCATCGAGGCGGCGTTGGTGTTCGCGCCGCTGTTGTTGCCGTTGTTGCCCGCGGCCGTGTCCTGCGAGATGATGCCGTTGCCCGCTGAGCTGCGGAGGCCACCGGTGGTGTAGCCCGTGCCGCGGCCGGTGTGGAGGTTGGTGCCGGACGTGGCCGACGAGGTGCGGCCACGGTTGAGAACCGTGGAAGCGATCGCAGCGCCGTCGGTGACGGTGATGAAGTCACAGTTGGGGGCGGCGGGGGCCGTCGCACGGACGATGCCCCAGTTGGTGTTGACGGTCTGCGAAACGCGGGCCTGGATCCAGAAGCCGATCGAGGTCGCCGAGTTGCTCAGAGGGAGCGAACCCCAGACGCCGCTCGGGGCGCCGGCATCGCCGTCGGCGATGATGCGGTACTCGAACGTGTAGCCAGTCTGAGCGCTAGCGATCGACGCGAGACCGGCAGCCGACAAAACGGCCAAAACGATAGACTTGTTCACGGGAATCTCCCTCATCCAGATTGGATGTCTCTCAAACCTCTGGGATCTCGCCAACAGCGGCGGGATCCGACACGCTCTCAGATTACCTCGGATTCATGCACCGTGCAAGTGAGTCTGGGGCGTTTTTGCGTTTCTTGGCGAAAAAAACTGCAATACCGTCGCAAACGGGGGATCAAATTGCCCACTGTGTCACGATGTGTAGGGTGAAATACCCACCGCCGATATCGTTTCGTCGATGCTTCGGTTGTGCGGCTTGGCGAGTGTTGTCACGCGAGGCAAAAAGAACAAGGGCTCCGCGTGAGCGGAGCCCTTGGTTCATTGAGTTTTTCGAGTCATCGAATCCCGGTGAGGGATTAGCGACGACGACGCATGGCGGCCAGGCCACCGAGGCCGAGCATCGCGGCAGCGCCCGGGGTCGGGACGACCGTGAACGTGTAGGACGTGCTGAGGGTCTGGCCGGGGCTCAGCTGCATCGGGAAGAGACCACCACCGACGTCGCTGGTCTGAACGGAGCCGTTCAGGAGCGCCGAAGCGTTCATCACGACGGTGCGGCCGCTGAACGAGGCAACGTCAACCCAGACGCGGTAGAGGTTGGCCCACGGCGAGAAGGTGCCCTGATCAACGGGGGAGACCGCCGCGCCAGAGTTGTTGGTCGCGCCGTTGACGCCCCAGGGGTTGTAGATGTTGTCGGGGTCCGAAGCGTTGCGGGTGGCGCCGACGTAGGCGTCGAAGCCGTAGATGCGGGTCATGAGGGCGCCCGAGCCGCCGTTGTCAAGACCACCGTTGTTGTTGTTGGTGCCGCTGGGGAAGGCCGCGCTGCCGGCAGCGTTGCCCGTCTGGCCCGTTGCAGTGCCACCGCTACGGAACCCGGTACCACGACCGTAGTTCGAGTTGGCCGAGTTCACCGTGCCACGGCTGAGGCTCGAGCCGGCCGCGGGGTCGTTCAGCGTGATGAACGAGGTGCCGCCACCAGCGGGGAGCGAGGCGCGGGTGATGCCCCAGTTCTGACCACCACCGGTCTGCATGACGCGGGCCTGCAGCCAGAAGCCGATGCGGCTGGCGGTGACGCCAGCGGGGTTGCCGATGTTGTACGCGGTGCCGAGACCCGAGGGGGCTCCGGCATCGCCATCAGCGATCAGACGCATCTCGAAGGACCACTGCTGGGCCTGAGCCGACGCAGCGAGACCAGCGGCCATGACGATACCTGAAAGAACGATCTTATTCACGTGCTTCTCCTTCTTCCTACCACTTTGTTAAATAGAACGACGCGGAAGCAAATACGACGACAGAACAACATACTTGACGGTCGGGGGTCTGTCAAGGCAATTGGCTGAAAAGGCCACAAAAACACGCCAAAGTGGTCGCGAGACGGGCTAGATCACCCAGTTTCACACGCCCGGAGCCCTGCGCATAGGCAAAAACCCGTGCCCCGCAGGCCCAAATCCGCCGTTCGACATGGGGTAACCATCACACCCATCGCCCTGGACGTTCCGGACAGTGCTTTCAGGGCGTCGGTGCGACCATTTCGACCGCCAAAACCCGGAGCGCCGGGGCGGCAGAGTCGGTCTGGGGGCTCAGAATGAGCAGGCGAGAGCCAGAACCGTCTGGGTCGTTGTACGACCGGGGCAGGTATGAGCCCGCCAGAAGCCTCGCCGGAACGCCCAGGCCAGACCAGAAGTCCAGCCCCTTTGAAGACGCCATGACAAGGCCCGAAGCGATCGGCGAATGCACGCGCGTCGCGGCCATGACGTTGACTGGGAGCAGGTTCATCGATGCGCGGATCGGGTCCCACATCGCCAGCCGGCGGCGGTCGGCGTTGACCAGCAGGATCGTTGACTTCAGTGGAGAATCGATCGCCGGCGGGCAGGTTTCAACCGGCGCCACAGACTGATACGCGGCGGCGGCGCTCAGCGGACCGAGCGACTCTCTGCCGACCAGCAGCGGAAGCCCGGCGGCGTCGGCTTGCGTCGTGCTGTAGGCGAGCAACTCAGCCTCCTGTGCACTGATTGCCAGCACCGCGACGATCGACTGGTCGGGCGTCGCTACGGGCTGGCAGAACCGCCAGCCTTCACGCCGGACGGTGCGGGTTTGCGCAGCGGGCGCGTGCTGCGCATCGGCCGGTACGTCTGCCGCCTGCGAGGGCTGAATGACCAGTTCTGAGGCGGGTTCGCTCACCGCGCGGCGCGTGTAGATCAGCGTTCCATCGCGGAGCAGCAGCGCCTGGGCGTTGACGGCTTCGTCCTGCACGAGCCACTCGACGGCGCCAGTGGCAAGGTCGAGCCTGCCGATCCAGCGTGATCCGTTCTCGTTTGGGCGTTCGACGAGCGTCCAGCCGTTCTCCGCTGAGCGGCCCAGCAGCAGGCCGACGGTTGGGGAGGGCGTTTCGGCAGCGGGGACGGCCCAGGCGGCAGCCCGGAGCGTGCCGTCGACAACTTCAAAGGCCGCGATGGCGTTTGAAGGAACGGGCTTCGCGCCGGATTCGGCGAGCACGGACTCCCAGGGTGGCAAGGAGCCGATCTGGGTGACGATCCAGCGTCCGTCGGGGGAGACGAGCGGGAGGGTGAGGCCGTCGTAGGGGATGGCGCCGAGGGGCTTGATTGCCGCCGCAACGCGGCTTGTGCTGGTGGACCCGCCCGCGATGGGCGTTGAGGCCGTCATCGGTGAGGAGTTCATCGGGCCGTTGGCGGGCCCGGAGCTCGCGGGCCGGACGGGGACCACTTCAGTCACGCATCCGCCCAAACCCGCCGCGGCGGTGAGTGCGGCTGCGGAGAGCAGATTGACAAGCGTTGCTCGCATCTGGAGATCGTACGGACGGGGAGGGCTGATTCTGGGGCGGCGTTCACCGCCTGTTTATTTCGGTGCGGATGCGGGATCGGGCTTGCCGGCATCTGCCGGGGCGGGCCCGAGGTCGATGCCGGCACCGGACGGAACGCTGAGCTCGCGCTTGAGCTGGTCGAGCCGCTTGAGCGGGCCTTCATTGACCTTGTCGGAATCGGCCTGGCTGTTGACCACCAGCGGCGTGATGAAGGCGATGAGCTCGGTGGTGGACTTGGTGCGCTCGCGGCTCTTGAAGAGCTCGCCGATGAGCGGGACGTCGCCGATGCCGGGGACCTTTCGTATGATGTCAGAGTCCTCCGACCGGAGGATGCCGCTCATGACGACGGTCTGGCCGTCCTTGACGATCAGCTGGGTTGTGGTCTCGCGGCGGTCGACGATGTAGCCGCCGAAGAGGGTCTGCTGGGGCTGGATGTTGGAGAGCTCGAGGTTCACCTTGAGGTCGACGTCGCGCTCGGGGGTGATGCGCGGGCGGACGCGGAGGTTGATGCCGACTGCGCGGTAGTCGAACGACTGGACGAGGTTGCCGTTGGTGTTTGGCTGGCTGTCGGTGATGAAGGGGATGTCCTGTCCGTCGAAGAACGCGGCCTCCTGGTTGTCGCCGGTGAAGATCTTGGGCTCGGAGAGGATGTTGACCTTGGTGTCCTGCGAGAGGAGCTGGAGCAGGACGTTGATGTTGGCGCCGACGTCGAGCACGCTGGTGCTGAAGAGGTCGGGGAGGAAGTTGTTCTGGGTGCCGGTGATGGTGTTGGCGTTGTTGGCGCGCGGGCCGACGCTGATGGCGTTGTCCTGCTTGGTGGGCGTGATGGCGGTGTTGCTCCATCGCAGGCCGACCGAGAGCGCGTTCTCGCCGCTGATCTCGGCGATGACGGCGGCGATGAGCACCTGGCGTCCGGGCTTGTCGAGCGAGTCGATGAGCGAGCGGAGGGCGGCCTTGTACTCCAGCGGGGCCATGACCATGACCGAGTTCTGCTTGGCGATGGGGACGATGCGTGCCTTGGCGACGAGGTTGCTGGCGCCGAAGTTGTCGGTGGCGGGCCGGGCTCGCTGCCACCAGAACTGCATGAGGTCCTGGTTGGTCGTCGTTTGCGAGCTGCTGCCGTCGGAGGAGGTTGTCGAGTCAGAAGAGAACGGGGACGCGCTGGCGTTGGCGCCGGTCCTCAGGTCGGTGTTGACGCGGCGGACCTGCGCCAGGGTTCCTTCCTGTGCCAGCAGCGCGTTGAGCTGCTCGGCGAGGTCCTCGGCCTGGATGTGCTTGAGCTCGATGATGTCGGGCAGGCCGGTGAGCATCGGGGTGTCGAGGTCTCTGATCAAACCGTCGATGAGCTCGAGGTTGTCGGCGGTTTTGCCGACGGCGATCACGCGCCCGGACTCGGGGAGCGCCTGGAAGGTGAACTGGTTGGCCAGTGCGCTCTGGGTCTGGCGGTTCTGCCCGCCGCCGCCGGTTGTGCCGGTGCCGAAGATGCCCTCGAGGTTGGCCTTGATCTTGATGGGGTCCTGGTACTTGAGCTGGTAGATGCGCGAGGTGAAGATGGGGGCGGCGATGCTCTTGTCCCACTCCTGGGTGATCTGCTTGCGGATCAGTTCGAGGATGTTCGCCTCGGCGACGACGGTGACCGAGTTCTGCAGCTTGTTGCTGGTGACGCGGAGGATGCTCGACGTGGGCGTGGCCTGGAGCCGTGCGCCGGAGCCTGCGTCGGCGGCGGGGGCGGCGCCGGGAGCGGCCTGGCCGCCCCGCTGGTTGCCGAAGCCTCCCTGGAACCGCCCTCCGGCGTTGTTCTGGCCGGGCTGGTTGTTGCGCGAGCGGTTGGGGTTGTTGGTTGTGTCACCGAAGAGCGCGGTGATCCACGTGGCGACGTCCTCGGGGTTGGCGTACTGCAGGTGGAACGTCTCGCTCTTGGGCATGTCGGCCGGCGGGCGGTCGAGCTCGATGATCATGCGCTCGACGCGCTGGAGCGTGGCGATCGACGAGGTGACCAGCAGCTGGCTGGAGTCGTTGTCGGCGCTGATGGCGGCGTTCTCTGGGACGCTTCCCTTGATGATGTCTGCGAGGTTTGCGGCGGAGGCGTGCTTGAGCAGGAAGACCTTCTGCACGACCGAGCCGAGGTCCTTGCGCGGCAGGACGCTCGCGTCTGCCCCGATCACCTGGATGCCGGAGTTGAGGCTGAGCTTGGTCTGGTCGACCAGGATGATGTAGTCTTTATTCTCGATCACGGCGACGCCCGCCTGCTGCAGCGCGAAGAAGACCAGGTCGAGCGCCTGCGAGCGGGGGATGGGCTTGTCGTTGATTACCGTGATGCGGATGGGGAGGACCGTCTGGCTCGGCATGACGACCTTGCCGGTGCTCTCAACGATGAACGGGATGATCTGCTCGACCGTCGCCTTCGGGAAGGCGAGCACGGTGTCTGACGAGTTGGTGGAGATGCGCCGTCCCAGCGGGTCGGTGGCGGCGGTGGCGGCGACGGCGGGGGGCGTGGTGGCCGGCGAGATCACGGGCGGATCTGCCTGGGGCGCCGTTGCGGGCTGGGCCGGGGCGGGCTGCGCCGCGGGAACCG
>CAYOGE010000053.1:0-8829 GCA_964403525.1 uncultured Phycisphaeraceae bacterium
AGCTCGGTCTGCGCCTGCGACTACATCACGCACGAGGTTGAGCCGTGATCCGTATCAAAAGGGCAGAGCATCGCTCTGCTCCCTAATGGGTCGCGGCTCCGGTAGTCAGATCTTCCTGAGGGGACATCGTGGCACCCCCGACACCACACCCCCACCGCCAACGCTCACGAACAACCACTAAAGAACTGATCAATGAACACAATGAAGTCGTTATTGTCCAGCAGTAGATCACCGCGTGCTCGACCGCCCGGCCCTCCCAGATCAGCCCTCCCGTCACCCGCGAAGAACCAGTCGATGAACACGACGAAGTCGTCGTTGCTCAGCCCGCCGTCCGGCTCCGCAACACCCCCGGCCCCTCCTACATCCGCCGCGCCGCACTCACTCGCCCGCTCAAGGTAGAACGTCCGAATCGTGTCGCTGAATCCCGTTTCCGCTACCGCCAGCAGCGCACGCGGCCAGCCGTCAGCGTCCACCAACGGCGATGCAAACGCGACGCTCGTCAGCAGGTACGGATCAGGACCCGGCAGCCCCGCCACCAGCGCATCGTTGAGGTTCACAACGACACCAGCGACGTTCCACAACGCCGCGTGATACAGCGGCATTGGAACATCCTGTGGCGCTGGCCGCTGATCATTCATCCGCGTGAGGACCACGCCCCCTTCCGTCAGCGAGTCGTATGCCCCCAAACTCAACTCAAGGGTCGGAACGCGATAGGTCCCACTCGCAGGGTCAAAGATCCAGAACTTTGTGCCCGCCTGCTCCTGCGGCGAATAACGCACCGAAGAGCCCAGCACAACCCCCGCGGCGTTCACCTGCCGCACGAGGCTCCGCCGCATGAGGCCATAGGGGCCGACAGTTTCAAAGTCGCCGCCCGAGAACCCAACGCGCCGCACCATGGCCCCGTCGAAGTACCACGCGTCACACGAGTCGTTCCTCCACCCTGTGCCAGCAAAAACAGAGGTGCGCCCCGCGACGCGGCCGTTTGTTGTTGACGCCGTGACGATCGTTTCCCGTAGCAGCCCGTCGGTGGTCGGCAGCGTGTAGTCGGGCCCTTCAAGGCTCAGTGGGACCCACGAACCCGCGGCGTCCAACGCCCATGCGTCGCGTCCTCCTGCGATGCTGCCACAGACTGTCGCCCGAACATCAAAGACCCCGCCTCCATCATCGAACGCAGCGATGGGAATCAGCGCCGAGTGAGGCAAGCCGCCGCACACCGCCAGGTAGTCAGAACCCGGTGGCAGCGGAACAACAGAATAGACGCCTCCCTGGTACCGCCAGGCAGTAACCGCATTTGGCATGTGCGCCGTCGAATATGGACGGCTGATCCCGTAAACCGCGCCGCCCATCCCGACCGCGGAAATCCCGCTTTGTCTCGACACACCAGTCGGGGTCTGTTGCTGGTACGGCGCGCCCGGCAACCCCGCGAGGATCGTCGTTACCCCACCCGAGTAGACCCACCCGTCAGTCCTCAGTTGCGCCTGCGGCCCCCCCCAGCTTGCGGTCGGAATAGGACGCCTGAGCACCGTTCCGGTGACTACTCCACCGCCGGTGACACCCACGACCACTGCACTCCGCACCGTTGCGCCGTCGACAACGCTGTCGTAGTCCCCGCCGTGCGGCGAAATCAGCGTCGCCACGCCGTCGCGCCAACGCCAGACGTCGCCGCCGAGTTGGCTCCCCGTCCCTTCGGCAATCCAACTCGTCCCGCCAATGACCGTGCCGTCATCCAGCAGAAAGCCCGGCAAGTCCATCCTCCGCGCATCCGCTGGGATCTGTCGCTCGAACACCGACAAGGGCACCTCGATGATCCGCGTTGTGTGCCCATCCCAGAGCCAACCGGTCCAGACACCCGCCGGCATTCCGGGCGCGTTAGCGAGCGCCCTTGCTGTACCAAGAACCTCGCCGCGCGAGTTGATCGCGACCGGCTGGTTCCACGAGTACAGCGTAGCGACCGGGGGATCCATCATCGCCCGCACACCAAGCCGTTGGAAAGGCTCTCCGCGAAGTCCCACCTCTATCGCTCGGTACGTGGGCTGTCCGAGCGCCAACGCCGTCAACATCACTAACCACGCACAGCCGCAAATAGTCTTCATCTATCTACCATCGGCGGACAGCGAAACCGCGCACCAATTGCACGAATTGGATTCACCGCCACGACCCGATCCCACTGCGGGAGCAGTCGCGGCACCCCCGACGCGGCATCCTCCCCCCTTACCCCTCACGCAACCTGCTCCAACCCCTAAACAGACGGTTTCGTAGTCATCATCGACCGGTTCTGCGACGTGCCCTCGCAGTAGGGCCACCTCACCAACGAAACAGGTCGCACCGAACCCGTTGGCCCGGTGCGACCCATTGACGTCTACACAGCAATCAGTTGTTCAGCGGCGGCGACGGAGTGCCATGAGCCCGCCAAGGCCGAGCATCGCGGCCGCACTCGGCGTGGGCACGATTTGCAGCTCAGCGCCGAAGATCAGACCCGAGGGGGCGCCGCCCTGGTCGCGCTGGTAGAGGAACAGCTCGTTGTTGCCCGTGGTGATCGCGCCCAGGATGTTGAAGTTGATGATCGATGACTCGATGGTGAAGTTGCCGCCCGCGGCGGGTGTCAGGGCGGTCACGTTGCCGAACGAGTCACGCAGGTAGGCGCCGATCGGGTTGGCGCCGCCCCAGACAATGTCGCCCAGGCCATCGTCGGCCGACCACGCCAGTGAAATCGTGGCGCCGGTGATGCCGACGGTGGTGACGGTGAATGGCACGCGGTAGAGCGTGCTCGACGAGGCACCGAGGGTTGTGCCGGGGTACATCCCCGTCCCGATCCAGCGGGCCAGCGGATCGAACGTCAGCGAGGGGATCCACGCGGAATGAGGCGTGATGCAGATGGCGGGGTTGGTCGCCGCAGCGTTGAAGTCGGCGGCCACGAACGGGCTGCCGCTGAGCGGGCCGCTGGTAACGGTGTTGCCGAAGGTGATGATGCTGTCAAACTGCCCCGGGGTTCCGGGGAACCCGGACACCTGACCGCTGCGGAGCACGATGGTCTCGGCGGCGGCCGGCGCTGCGGCCGCGGCAGCGACGAGCAACACACTGGCGGCAAAGCGGCAAGTACGGGAAGTTTTCACGGGTCTCTCTCCTCAAAGGGGGTTAAGTGGGACACCGTGACTTGCCGCGGGCAAGCCAGACCTTGCAGCGAATTGTCCGATTTCCTCGGTCGCGCGGCGACCGGTTCGGCCAATCGTACCGCTTTCGGCGGTCAAGACTCCGCGGCCTCGATCCCCGTGATCACCCGCGGCTCGGCCAGCGGCGTGACCTCGATCAGCCAAACACCGTTGACGTTCCGCCGAAACAGCCGCGGCGTGCCGCTCGCGTCGTCGGGCGGGACCATCCGCTCGGGTGGTGCCTGGTCCATCACGACCATCACGGGCTGGCCGTCAACACTCGCAAGCAACAGCCCCGTGTAGGCAGAGAAGATGTCGCCGCGAGACCAGCCCGCCAGCACCGGCTCGGCCCGTCCGGGCGTGGCCGCGCGGTGCGCTGGGCGCAGCCCGTGCCCGAGCGCCTTGGTCGTCCACGCGACAAAGGCCTCGTCGGTGGTGCAGACTTCCTTCGGCTTGAAGCCCGACGCCACCTGCGCCCGGTACTCGCGCAGGATCAGCTCCCGATTCTTCTGCTGGTACTGCTCGGACGTCAGCGGCTTGAACTCCGTCGGCCTCGGACGCGGCGCAACGTACCACACCGCCGCGCCCAACGGCAAGGCGATCGATGCGGCCACAGCCACGAACTTCACCCATTGCATCGGCGTGCGCCGCCGCGCCGGCGCGTGGGCGATCGGAAGCGACGACCCGTCCAGCGCCGCGGCACCCGGCGCGGCCGCGTACGCCTTGAGCGCCCCGCACATGCGCCGGTGCGCCACGACCTGATCCCGCAAGGCGCTGTCGGCGGCAAGCTCGCCCTCGAAGCGGGCGGCTTCCTCCGCGGGCATCAGCCCGTCAAGGTACCGCTCGAGCCGGTCGTCAACGAAGGGTTGCTCTGGAGGCTGGGTGCTCATGTTCGGCTCCCTGGACGCGACGACGGGTCGGCTTTGTCTTCGGCGAGCGCCGTCAGCTCCTGACGGACCGCACGCTGGGCGCGGTGGACGTGGCTCATGGCGGTTCCTTCGGGCACCTGGGCGATCGCGGCGATGGCGCTGTAGGCAAGGCCACCGACGATCCGCAGCAGCAGGCACAAACGCGCGGTTTCTGAGAGGCGGTCGAGCGCACGCCGAAGGGCGATCGCCTCGTCGCCGTCAACATCGGGTGCCTGCACGCGAGCGCCGGAGGCGCCGCCCGGCCCCCCCGCCCCGCCGAGGCGCTCGGCCGAATCTCCAAGCGAAACGGGTGCCGCGTGCCGCGCCCGCCGGGCGTTGAGCGCTGTGTACCGCGTGATCTGCGCCATCCACGCGTCGAAGTTGCTCCCCTCGCGGAACTCGCCCGCGCGGAACTTGTTGAGCCCGGTAATGGTCGCATCCTGCAGCACATCTTCGGCCTCGGTTCGGTCAGCAACGATCGCCAGAGCAACCAGGTACATCCTCGGGCGGGCGAGATTGAACATCGCAGCGAACGAGTCGGCGCTGCTGTGCGCCGTGGAGGTACCGGCCTGAGAGCGTGTCGCGGTCATCGAGCACCCCCCACCATTGAAGGGGCATCGGTGCTCGACTGCCCCGCTCCTGGCACGGCACAGCCCACGCGCGCGAGCGCGGTGTGTGCAGACCAGAAGTGCGGGCAAGTGCCGACCATGTGCGAACGAGCGTAGCCGAGTTTTTCCAACACCCATCAATCCAGCGGGCGTGTGGGGACGCCCGCTGGAAAGATGAGCTGTGTGACCAGACCAGCCCCCCGCAAAGCGCGAGGGAGATGTGCGGTTTTCAGCCGACCCGCCGGCGTCGGCATGCAGCGATCGGGGCAAGCATCAGGGCAAACGCTCCCGCGGGAGCGGGCACGACCGAGGCGGTGAACTGGAACCCGGCATCCGAGAACGCAGCGCCGGAATAGACGTACGAAGTGGTCACGTGGTTGGTCGGGCTTGAAACGGCGAAGCCCGAAAGGGCTGCGGGTGAACTGGCGCTGTCGAATCCAAACGTCGCGAGCGTCCCCCCGGCGCTGAGCCGCGCGCCGACGGTGCTCGCCTGCCAGAGGATCGAGGCGGCACCCGCCCCACCGACCACCTGCGCCGACCAGCCGGCCGGAGATGTGATGTTGGTGGGAACAGTCGCCATGAAGTTGCCACCGGGGATCCACGCGAACCAGAGCGTGCCCACGGTGGTCGATCCGGTGTTGAGCAGCGTGACCGTGTAGTGATAGTTTCCCCCGCCGATCGGAGTCCCCGAAACAGAAGCGCTCGCCGTCAGAGCGCCATGAGCGCCCGAGGCTGCGACGAGAACGACTGATGCAAGAACGAAGTGCTTGTGCATGTGCGACGCTTTCCCTGTAATCACCCGCCACGGACCTCTTACTCACGGGCCACATGTCGGCAGGGGGCTCGTTCCTTGCACCGCTCTCCGCTTCCCCACAGGCTGCGCACGCAAAGACCGCGCAGTTTCAGGCCGAAACCGGGCCGACCGTTCACCTGTCCGGACCCATCTCACCCGAGCCGCGCGGCCTACGGCCTGGCCGGGAAGAGGAACCGCAACGCGGCCGGGAACCGCTTCGCCCACGCCGACTCGTTGTGCTCGGCCGCCTGGTCAAAGGCGAAGAGCCGCCGGTCATCACCAAGGCCTGCCGAACGCAGCGACTGATCAAACGACTTGACGGCCGCGGCGTAGCGGTCGCTGCCGTCCTGCTTGCCGGCGCCGAGTTCAGACCCGCCCACAGCGAGGTAAACCTTGCCGGGCCACTTCGCTGCACCAGAGACAAACTGCGACCCGTAGTCGGCCTTTCCGAAGTTCAGGCTCGGGCTCTCGGCGAGGACCTTGCCGAAGACTTCAGGGTGCTTGACGCCGGCGTAGAGGCTGATCAGGCCGCCGAGCGACGACCCACCGATGCCGGTGCTCTCGGGCCCGGTGCGCACGCGGAACGCCCGCTCAACGCGCGGCATGACGGTGGAGATCACCCAGTCGATGTACCGCTCGCCGCCCGCTTCGCTTGCAGGCGGCGAGCCAGCCGACGGCGGAACGTACTCGACCATCCTGAACTTGCCCGCGTGCGGGATGCCGACGATGATGAGCGGCTCGACCGCTCCATCGGTGATGAGCTTTGTCGCGGCCTCGTCAACCCCCCACTCCGCCGGGATGGCCGGGTGCTTCTGGAAGATGTTCTGACCGTCGTTCATGTAGAGCACGGGGTAGCGGCGGTCTTTGTTCTCCGGCGCGTCGTAGCCGGGCGGCAGCCAGACGAGCAGATCGCGCTTGAACGGCGCGGCATCGCCGCCGATCACCTCAAGGCGCTTGACCGTTCCAGTAACGTTCAGGAAGTAGTACGGGTTGACATCGGCACGCGCCTGCACGTTGGGGCGCTGATCGCCCCACTTAGGGATCGTGAAGGTGAACTCGGGCTTCTCGCCGTTGGTCAGGTACTTGGCGTCAACCTCGGGGAGCATGCGGTTGCCGGGGACGGTCATGTCGTCCTTCAGCTCTTCGGTCTCCCACGAGCCGCGGGTGAACTTGAACTCCATCGCGCTGTCGGCCGCGGCGGGGGTCATGATGATCTCCCACGACATGTCCGAGCGTGCCTGCAGTTTGAACTTCTCGCTGCCGGGGTCCCATCCGTTGTGGCTGTGGGCCAGATAGATCGGCGAGTCGGGCGATGCGCGGCCGGTGGCATCCTTCACGCGGATGATGTAGCCCTGCTTGAGCGTCTCGGGCCGCACGCCCCTGGCTTTCGCCGGCGGTTGGGCCGCGGCATTGGCGGGCGCCGGCGCGGCCACCGCCGGTGCGGTCGCGTCGCGGCTGCGTCCCTTGGTCGGAATGGCGAAGTAGATGCTCCCGGCCATCGCAAAGGGCGTGAGCAGGAAGAGTGTCAGCATGAACTTGGACATCGGTGCTCCCATGCGGGAGTTTAGGACCACGAGCCCTGCGCGGGAGCACAGCGACAGCACTCGCCCTTGCTCCAGCATGGGGCAAGGCGCCGCCAATTTCTGGCCGTAGACCGCCGATGTTCCCGCCTTACCGCATGTTCACGCCGCCGATGCGCTTGAGGCGCATCTGCAGGTCGTCGGCGTTGGGGCTGGCTTCGAGGGCGACGCGCACGTGCACGTACTCCTGCTCCACACGCTCCAGGAGCGAGCCGTTGAAGTCCACCATGCCCTGCTGTCGGGCCTCGACGCTCTTGAGGTACTCGCGGAGCTCGCCCTCGCGCCCTTCCAGGATGAACTTCTGCACGATCGGATTGTTCACCAGGATCTCAAGCGCCGGGATGCGCGCGATGTCGGCGTGCATCGTCGGCAGCAGCTTCTGGTAGACGAACGCCCGCATCTGGTAGGCGAGCATCTTGCGCACCTGCTCCACTTCCTCCGCCTCGAACAGGCCGTAGATGCGGCTGAACGTCTGCGTCGAGCTCGACGCGTGGATCGTTCCGTAGACAAGGTGGCCCGTCTCGGCGGCGTGCAGCGCGGCCTCGAACGTCTCCTTGTCGCGCATCTCACCGACGAGCACCACGTCGGGGTTCTCGCGGACCAACGCGCGGAGCGCCGTCTTGAAGTCGCTCACGTCGATGCCGATCTCGCGCTGGTTGATCGTCGCCTTCTTGTCCGTCAGCAGGTACTCGATCGGGTCTTCGATGGTCACGATGTGCACAGGCTTGCGCTCGTTGACGTAGTCGAGCATCGCCGCGATCGTGGTCGTCTTGCCCGAGCCGGTCACGCCCGACAGCAGCACCATGCCCTGCGGCTGCAGCGCGATCTGCTCCATGATCGGCGGCAGGAAGAGCTGGTCAAACCGGCGGATCGTGCTGGTGATCAGGCGGCACGCGCACGACAGCTTGCCGCGCGCCTGAAAGATGTTCACGCGGAACCGCGTGCCCTCGTCATAGTCGTACGCAAAGTCGGCCGACCCGAACTTGTGCAGGTCTTCCATCAGTTCCTTCGACAGGATGTGCTTGGCGATCTGCAGGAACTCCTCGCCCGTCACCGGCGCGGTGTCGAGCGCCTTGAGCGCACCGCGCAGGCGGATGCGCGGCGGCTGCCCCGACTTCATGATCAGGTCCGACCCGCCCAGCTTGATGCAGGCCTTGAGGAAGTCGCCAAACCGCGTCGCGTGCGGGTCGTGCTCGCCGTCGGGGTCCATCACCACGTGCCCCCCGCCGCCGGCGTGAGACTCGTGCGCGGCCGGGGTGCGATGCAGGGTCTTCTCGGGTTCGTTGCTCATGCTGGCCTCGGCGTGCGTCGCGGGGGTTAGGGATGTGGGTGCGTGTTCAAAGCCGACTGGACGAAGAAACCCGCGGAGGCGGCAGAGCCGATTCTCCGCGGGTAAGGGATGCTAGCCGATCTGCGTGCGGATGGGCGGGCTCGACTGGCAGCCCGAACCGGGGTCATCCCGGACAAAGCCCTGTCCGAGAGGGGAGACCGGTCACGCAGCAACGCGGTGAGGAGCAAGTGACTGTTCGTCCTGAACAGCGCAGTGGTTCCACCGGAATCCGGGCTGGCCGTGCTTCGTGCCGTAATGGGGGACGGGCGTTGTGTCCACCAATGTGCCCCGACAATTACTGGGCCAGAGGAGTAAACGAATCGTGCTCAGACACTCTCAAGGTTGGGCGGCATTTAGCGCGTCCAGCATCTGTTGCAGAAGATCGCGTCGCTCGCCCGGAGGCTGGTTATACGGATCACGGCTCAACCTCGTGCGTGATGTAATCGCAGGCGCAGACCGAG
>CAYOGE010000054.1:0-6044 GCA_964403525.1 uncultured Phycisphaeraceae bacterium
CTGCCCCCACACCCCCGGCCGCTCCGGCCGCGGCGAGCCCGGCGGAAAAGACCGCCAAGTAGCCCCGTGTCGTCTCCGAGCCTCTACGCCGTTCTCGGAATCGCCCAGGATGCAGACGGCGCAGAGATCAGGCGCGCCCACCGTGCACTCGCTCGCACGCTCCACCCCGACGTCAACAAGGACGCGGGCGCGGCCAAGAGCTTTGCGCTGGTGCAGTCCGCCTACGAGACCCTCAGCGACCCAGAGCGCCGCGCGGCCTACGACCGAGGCCTGCTCCGCGGCGAAGTCTGGCAGCCGAGCGCCGCAGACCTGAGGCCGCACGACACGTGGGCGGATCTCGCCCGCGAGGAGTTCGAGGAAGAGGTTGAAGACGTCTGGCGCACGTTCTTCGTGCCGAGGGCACGCTCCCGCGCCGACGCCGAGAACAACGGCTGAACGCCCGGAACAGACCGGCCCAACAATGCCCTTGTTGCAAACGGATTATGACGTCATCGTGATCGGCGGCGGGCACGCCGGCGTTGAGGCCGCGTGGACGGCCACCAACGCGCTCACCGGCAGCGGACGGGCGGCGCCCGTTCGCGTGGCGCTCGTCACGCAGGACCCATCGAAGATCGGCGTCATGTCGTGCAACCCTGCCAACGGCGGGCTCGCCAAGGGGCAGATCATCCGTGAGATTGACGCGCTCGGTGGCCTGATGGGGCTGGCGACCGATGCGGCCGGCATCCAGTTCCGCGTGCTGAACACCAGCAAGGGGGCGGCCGTGCGCGGGCCGCGCGCCCAGTGCGACAAGCACGCGTACGCGCGGGCCGTTCAGGCGATGATCGCCAGCCGCCCGGAAATCACCGTCATCGGAGGAACGGTCGAAAAGCTGGTGGTTGAGGGGGGCGAAGTGAGAGGGGTGGTGATGGCCCCCGGGGCTACAGCCAGTTGCAGACGGCACCTTTCAGCGAATGAAGGAGACCGCGAAACCTCCTCTGAGCTTGCCGTTTCGTCCTCCGCCATCGTCTTGACAACCGGCACCTTTATGCGCGCGCTCATGCACACCGGCGAGCGGAAGACCGAGGGCGGGCGCGTCGGCGAGGGTGCGGCGGTCGGGATCAGTCACGCCCTCCGGCAACTCGGCTTCGAGCTCGGAAGGCTCAAAACGGGAACCCCCCCACGCCTCAAGCGCAGCACCATCGACTGGGACAACCTCGAAAAGCAACTCGGCGACGAGCCGCCGCAGCCGTTCAGTGAACTCTCAGCCCTCGGCAACGAGCACGCGGAAACGGGCGGACTGTCGCACGGTCTCACCGATCTCCGCGCACCCTTTCCTTCACTCTCGACCTTCCCCGTCCTGGCCCAGGTCGATTGCCGCATGACCGTGACAACCCAGGCGGTGCATGACGCCATCCGCGCGAACCTGCACCGCGCGCCGATGTACAGCGGCCAAATCGAGAGCGCCGGCCCGCGCTACTGCCCGAGCATCGAGGACAAAGTCGTGCGCTTCGCCGATCGTCCCTCGCACGGGGTCTACCTCGAGCCGGAGTCGCTGGAAGACGACTGGGTCTACTGCAACGGCATAAGCACCAGCCTGCCCGCCGACGTGCAGGATGTGATCGTCCGGTCCATGCCCGGTTGCGAGCGCGCCGAGATCCTCCGCTACGGCTACGCCGTCGAGTACGACATGGTCCGCCCGCACCAGATTGCTGCGACGGCACAGACCAAGCTCGTCCGGGGCCTCTTCCTCGCCGGGCAGATCAACGGCACCAGCGGCTACGAAGAGGCCGCGTGCCAGGGCCTCGTCGCGGGGCTCAACGCCGCGCGCTACGCGATGGGTGAAGACCTCGTCACCATCGGTCGGCACCAGGCGTACATCGGCGTGCTGCTGGACGACCTGGCGACAAAGACGCCCGTCGAGCCGTACCGCATGTTCACCAGCCGGGCAGAGCACCGGCTGCTCCTGCGGGCGGACAACGCACCGGATCGACTCACACCCCTGGCCGAAGACCTCAACCTCCTGCGCGGTCACCAGCTCGGCCGCCTCCGCTCCGCTCGCTTTGCCGACCGCACGGCCCAGATGGCCGCGCTCCACGAAGCAATCGACCGCACACGGATTGAGCACCGCCCCCTCGCGGATGTCCTCCGCCATCCCGAGTTCACCCTCGACAACCTCCGAGCGGCCATCTCACCTCCGGGTGCCACAGACTCCCGCTCTGGGGAGTCTGTGCGCTGCGCCCCGATCGCGGCGGGCCTTTCGTCCAGCCAATCCCGCAATACTGAACCGGCCGCCCGACCAGCGCTCAGTGCACCGACCTCGCAATGCCGAGGTCGGTGGCACCCGGAGAAGAACCCGCTTTCTTTCGACGAAACCGTCATCTTCACGGTGCACACCGACCGCTTCTACGCCCCCTACGAGCGCAAGGCCCGCGCCGCCATCGCCCGCGCTGGAGACCTCGAACGCAAACGGATCCCAGCCGACGTCGACTACGCCGCGATGGTCAACCTCCGTGCTGAGTCTCGCGCGGCACTCATCCGTTTCAGGCCCGAGACCCTCGGGCAGGCTTCGCGCCTCGAGGGCCTGACACCCGCCGACATTGTGCTCCTCTCCATGCTCATCAAGAAGCACCGAGACCGCCAGAGCGAGACCACCGCCTGACGACCCCGTGCGGGTGACCACCCCCTACCCTCGCCGCACATGCTCACGCTCCTCCCGCTCGCCCAGGCCGCTACGCCCGAGCGTTCCATCGTGCTCGACCTGGTGATTATCCTCGCCGCCGCGGCGGGGGTTGTCATGCTGCTGCGCTACGTGAAGATCGGCGCGATCCCGGCTTACCTGCTCACGGGCGCGCTGATCGGTCCATACGCGCTGCGGCTCGTCAGCAGCGGCGACAACGTACAGGCGATCAGCGGGTTGGCGACCATCCTGCTCATGTTCATCGTCGGCCTGCACCTGGACCCCTCCGGTCTCAGCGGGCGCATGATGGGGATCTTCGGGTTGGGAACAGCCTCGACCGTTCTCAGCGTCGCCTGTCTGTGGCCGCTGATCGCCGCAACCACACTCGGCGCGCCGGCCGCGCTCGCAGTAGCCATCGCGCTCGCGATGAGCTCGACCGCCGTGGTGCTGCGCATCCTCGCGCTGCAGCGAGAGACGCACAGGGTGCACGGGCGGCTCATCTTCGGCACGCTGGTCGTCCAGGACCTGCTCGCGCTGGTGGGGCTGGCGGTTCTGCCGCTGCTGGCCGCGTGGGCGGGCAAGGCGAAAGCCGCCGCCGGCGAAGGCTCCGCCCACGGCGCACACGGGGCTTCGCTGCTGCCCCAGTCCTGGCCCGGGTGGGCACAGTTCTTCGTCGCGATCGCTGGCATTGCGCTGCTCATCGCCGTCTGCCGGAAACTGCTCCCGTGGCTGATGCGCGAGGCCGCCCGCCACACCAGCCAGGAGGTGCCGCTGGTGCTGTCGGCCGCCGTGGCGCTCGCGGCCGCGATCCTTGCCGCCGGGCTCGGCTTCTCGCCGGAGCTCGGCGCCTTCCTCGCGGGCTTCCTGCTCGCGGGCACGCCCTTCAAGTACCAGCTCTCCGGGCAACTCATCCCGCTGCGCGACCTTTTCATGGCCGTGTTCTTTACCGCCGTCGGCCTCCAGGTCGACGTTCGCGTGGTCGCCGACGGCTGGCCGCTGATCCTCCTTGCGCTGCTCGGCCTGGTCGTCTTGAAGACGTCGGTGATGGGCGCCTGCGCTTGGTTCTTCGGTGCGACACCGGCGGTCGCGATCATCTACGCGCTCGCGCTGTTCCAGGCCGGCGAGTTCAGCATCGTCATTCTCTCAGCCGCCCATAACCAGCAACTGATCGACGACCAGACGATGGCCCGGCTCACCGTCGTCGTCGTGTCGGGGCTCATCCTCACGCCGCCGCTCTTTCAATTGGGCCACTGGCTCAGGCCGTTCGCCGTCAAGATCCCCGTCGCCGGATGGAGCAAGGCCGGCGCGCTCCGCGAGCCCACGAGCCAGGAAGAAAAGGCCGCCGACGAGATCGCAAGTCAGGGTGACATCAAGCCGCTGAACGAACACGTGGTGATCGCGGGCTTCGGCGTCGTGGGCCGGGCGATCGCAGACCGTCTCGAGATCGCCGGCCTCCCCTTCTGCATCGTCGACTTGAATCAGCAGACGATCAAGACCCAGCGGAAGCTGGGGCGCCACGCCCTGTACGGCGATGTCAGCAACCCCGACGTGCTTGAGTCGGCGGGCGTTGACCACGCCGCCGGCGTGGTCCTGACGATCCCCGACGACGAGGCAACACTCCGCGCCTGCCGCGTCGTCCGAACGCTCAGCCCGCACGTGTTCATCGCCGCCCGCACGAGCTTCCTGAGCAAGGCGATCGCGGCAACCCAACTTGGCGCCGACCACGTCACCGTCGAAGAGGTCGCCACCGCCGACACCATGGCACGGCAGGTGATGGACCGCCTTGAGAGCCGCGCCGCCGCTAAAAAGAAGGGCTAGACCCGCCGGTCACTCCGCCATCTTCTTCAGCTCGTCGCGAAGGATCGCGGCGAGCTCGTAGTTCTCTTTCATCACGGCATCGGCCAGCCGTTTCTTCAGGTCCTGACGCGGCGAGAGCGGCTGCCGGGGGATCAGCGCATCGCGCATCTGGCTCAGCATCTGCACCTCGCCGCTCTGCTCGTACGCGCCGTCCTGACCGTTCTCGTTGAAGTACTGCCTCAGCGCGTCGAGCCCTTCCTCAACCGCGTGCAGCGCCGCCTTCGGCTCGTCGTCCTTGAGCGCCTGGCTCGCCAGCGCCCGAGCCCGCGTCATGGTGATGTACGCGCGGAACTGCTCGAGCGCGTTCCGATCGGGCTCGGCCGCGGCGAACCGCTTGCAGAAATCCAGCAGGCGCAGGTTCCGCGTCGTGTCGCGCACCACGCCGTCGTAGTCCTCCATCACAAGCAGGCCGGTGTACCGCTGGTAATACTGCACCGCTTCCTCACGCAGTTCGCGGCAGTCATCGGCCGTGAGCGTAAACCCGTCGACCGGCTCTTCGCCCGGTGCGATCGGTCCGTGCCGCGCGGTGTACTCGTCCAGGCGCGCTTCGTGGTACTCAAGCAGCGAATCAAACCCTCTGGGGCGTTGCCCGTCGGGCCGCCCGTCGAGTTGCATCTGCAGCAGGCCAAGGTCCAGCCGAATCTGCAGGCGCGGCTCTCCGTCATCACCGGGAACGATTCGGGCGGACAGTTTTCCCGATTCGTAGGGCCAGCCGGCAAGAAGCCGCGAAAGGTCATAGGACGGATCCGGCTCAGGATCAGGTACCTGTTCGCTGTTTGGCTCGGGCGGAATGGGGGGCGGTGTGGACATAGGCAAGATGGGAGACAAACAAGGGAGAATTCCGGGTCCCCACGGGGGACGCATCGGTCAATGATCCACTATACCTCGCACAGCCAAAGCGGGGTTCGCTTCTGCTTTACATCGCCTGTCAGGGTGCGGTGAAAGTATGGAGTAGGGTCTTGCGATCCGGTGCCCAAGACCGGATAATGGTCGAGTCAGTGCTTTGTGCCGGGTGTGCCGGCCCCCAGGTCTGTGGGCCACCGGTCGGTCTCAAGGCAATGTTTGTGGATTCCGATTGCATCCGCCAGTCGAGACGTTCCGTATCGGTGAGCGGCAGCCCAAGGGCCAATTCTGGCCCGGTTCCGCTCGCGGCCGTTCTGACCGCGGAAGGGGTTCTGAGTGCCGACAGCCAGGTCCACACGAATGCAGTCCGGGGCAGAGTTGCAGAGCGCACTGCAGCTGTACCTGCGCCAGATCAACGAGACGGCCCTTCTCACCGCGGAGGAAGAGAAGCTGCTCGGCTGGTCGGTGATCAACGACAACTGTCCGATCGCGCGTGAACGCATGATCCGCGCAAACCTGCGCCTGGTCGTGTCGATCGCCAAGAACTACATCAACCGCGGGCTGAACATCCAGGACCTGATCGAAGAGGGCAACGTTGGCCTGCTGCGCGCTGTAGAGGGGTTCGACCCGGCTCAGGGCGCCCGCTTCAGCACCTACGCGAGCTGGTGGATCAAGCAGGCGATCAAGC
>CAYOGE010000055.1:0-3262 GCA_964403525.1 uncultured Phycisphaeraceae bacterium
ACGACAGGTCACCGCTGCCAGAGAGCACCGCCGCCGTCGCGGGGAGGTCGCCGGCAAGGTCAGCCGTGAAGCTGATCACACCGCCGCTGCTGCGTGCGAGATTGTCGGAGACGGTAAACGGAACGGTGAGCGCATCACCGTCGTTGACCCCCGGCGGGAGCGCTGCCAGGTAGGAATAAACACCGTCGCCGGCGACGGCGTCCCCGTTGAGACCATCGTCGTGGAACGCCACGGATGCCGGACCTCCCATGCTGACACTCAGGTTACCGGTCACCGAGATGCTGGAACTGGCGGGGTTCAGACCAGAGACAGCGCTGACACGCAGCAGCATGCCCGAGCCCGTCGCCACCGCCGAGCCCGTGCCCGACGGCGGCAGCGAAGCGGTGGGAATCTGCAGGCTCAGCACCGTGCCGTTGCTCACCGCGCCCGCCGTGTTGAACGACCACTGTACGTTGTTGACCGAGGCAGCGCCGCCGGTTGTGCCCGACGCAAAGCCGATCGTCGCGCTGGCACCGTTGTCGTACAGCGGATCGTTGAACACAACGTTCTGGTAGAGCATCTGGGCCGCGACCGTCCCGCCCAGTGGGTTCTGGAACACTTGGATCTGGTATTGGGCCCGGCCGCTCGATGTGAAGTAGTGCTCCACTCCGGTCCACTGGATGATGAGGACGTTGCCTACGGCCGCGGGCAAGCCGAAGCTCGATGCCGGGCCCTCGATCCAGTGAATGTTCGAGCCGCCGCTCGGACGTACGTACTGGTCATCCCACAGCGGCATGAGGCACTGGCTGTCCGTCGGCGCGATCGGGCTGACGGTGCCGCTGGCGATCGCTGCGTTGAAGTAGGCTGCGCCGCCTGTTGCTCCGCCCCACTGGGCGAAACCGTTCGTGCAGGCACGAACGGTTGTGGAGGCGAAGACCCCGTTAGTCACGGTGCTGTTAAAGGTGTACGAGGCATCGTCTGAATCCGCTCCGACCAAGGCGTTGACGCCCGCCATCGTCGAGATGTCGACGAACGTTCCCGCAATGTTGCTGACGATGCCGTTCTGGGCCATCGCCGTTCCCGCTGCCACAGCCAACGCGAGCACAAACATCTTTGAATTCATGCTGAAGCCTCCCTTGAGAATCTGCCGAGCTGGCCGCGACGGTGACCACCGTTCCGCAATTGTGCCGACCCGAACACCCCAACTAGACCACAGACTGGGGTGATTTGCAATACCCCTAGGGCAATAAGCCCGGGCATTTTTCCAACAGTCCTCACGAATGCCAAATGAAACGCGAATCGAAGGCGAAAACGCCCCGCGCAGCCGTAGCCACGCGGGGCGTAAAGGAAGACGACTTCAAACCAGCCGCGGATCAGCGGCAGGAGGCGGGGGCGTTGAAGAAGTTGTCGATGAAGACGATGAAGTCGTTGTTGTCGTAGGCGCCGTCAGGGCCGGGCGCGCCGCCGGTTGCGCCCTGGTCGGCAAGTGGGTTCTGCGTGAAGAAGTAGTCGATGAACACAACGAAGTCGTTGTTGTCCAGGTGGTTGTCAGCACCCGGCGCGCCGCCGACGCCGCCGACATCCGCCAGCCCGCAGACGGGGCCGCTCGACGCGCGGCATGTGCCCGTGAAGTCGATGCGGTAGGCACCCTCGTTGATGTTGCTCCCCATCCAACCGTCCAGGATGCCGAGGGCGTTGGCCCCGTCGGGCTGACGCTGAACGTTGAAAGGAGTATTGGCCCAGATCTCAAGGCCGAAGCTGGTAGGATCGATGTTGTAGCGGCTGATGGCCAGGTAATAGTCGCCCGCGGCCGTGATGAAGCCGGTTGAGTTGTCGAGCGATGAAGCAAGCGTTCCCGCGCCGGGGAGCCCCGCGGGTGCATCGTCATCCATCACCACACCGGTGCCGTCAAGGTTGAACAGGAACAACTGCGTGTCGAGAAGCGGCGCGGTGCCGGCCGTCGTCGCGCTGAAGTTCGCGATATCGCAGATGTTGATCCGGTACATGTCGACGTCGTCTACGCCGAAGTGGCCGGTGATACGGGGCAGGTTGCCCGTTCCACCAACAACTTGGGCGGATGTCAGGTCCTGTCCGGCATCGCCACCGCCGTCGGCCGTCTCGTCCCAGATTCCTACGGGTGGCGTGAACGTGGTTTGCGAAACCGTGAGTTGGAACACGCCCCCGGGTCCGTTGGATGTGACAGTCCAGTCGGCCACAAGGAACGTCGCGTTGTACGAGCTGACGGCCACGAAGTACGTCCCGGCGTTGAGCGGGCCCTGCGCCCCCTCTTCCCCGAAGGTCAACTGGCTGAAGAGCCCGCCACCCGCGTCGTCGTTTGCAAAGAGCCCCGTCCCCGTGCTGGTGTAAATGCCGATCTCGCTGTCGTCGAGGGATGTGGAGGCGAGCGTATTGATGTCGAGCTTTCGGTGTGCCGCCTCAGACGCCTCGGCTGTTGTGATCTTGAACCACTTCACCTCGCCGGCACCGAGCACGACCTCCTGCGAGACGGGCACGCCATCGACCAGCGTGCCGAGGTTGGTGTTCGCCGGCGGTTCAGCGGCAGTGTCGTCGAGCGTGACCACCAGGTCCGAGACGATCGAGTCGGGCACGCCGATCGAGTCGTCGTACGTTTCGCGAAGGGCGAACGTCCACGTGCCGCCGCCGGCGACCGGCGCGGCGAGGGTGCGTGCGATGTCGAACGTCTGCGTCGCGTAGACCCCGCCGGCCCCAAGGAGGAACGTCTGCATCGCACCCCCCGGTGGCGTTACATCGATGGCGACCTCCTGGGCGTATGTCCCGGCAACGTTCGACGTAAGCGTGCCCGCAAAGCGAACGCGGATGGCCGAGTACGCGCCGCCGCCGTCGCTGTTGGCGAAGGTCATGCTGAACGTTCCACCCGGATCGTCGCTGTTGAGCGGGGTCGGCGCAACCTGCGACTCGCGCGGGTTGGCAAGCACGGTTCCTGCACAGGCGGCGAGGGCTAGAGCCATCAGTCTCGTCTTCATCAGCATCTCCCTTTTTCTTGTGACACCGGGCGACGGCCCCAGAAAGGGGCGGCAGCGGAGAATCCCGCTGCGCGACACACGCCGCACCATTGAGGCAAGTAGAACCCCAGAACGGGATGCTTGCCATCACCGTGCGGCAATTTGTAGGGTAATAAATACTTAATCATCCTTACACGCCCCTACTGCCGCCGCAGGTGCACGGTAAGGGTGATCCCACCATATCAAAAACGCCCCACGCGGCCTGGGCCGCGCGGGGCGCAAAGGGGGACGGGTTTTCG
>CAYOGE010000056.1:0-2117 GCA_964403525.1 uncultured Phycisphaeraceae bacterium
TCCTGCCCCTTCCCCTCATGTTCGACCGACTCACCAACCTGTTCCAGCGGCTGCGCGACTACGACTGGTGGCAGGTCGCCGTTGAGCTGGTGGTGATCTGGATCATCGTCTTCGTGGTGGTGAAGCTCGTCGAGGGGACGCGCGCCGCCGCGGCGCTCAAGAGCGTCTTCTTCCTTGTCGTCGTCCTCTCGCTGGTCATCCGCATCCTGGGTGTGCAGGATGCCCTCGCCCGGCTCAACTTCCTCTACTCGTCGATCGTCGCCGTCGCCGCGATCGCCCTGATCGTGATCTTCCAGCCCGAGCTGCGCCGCGGCCTCACGCGCCTGGGCGAGACCGGCTTCTTCGGCCGGCGGATCGCCCCCGCCACCGAGACGGTCGACGCCGTGAGCCGCGCTGCCGCGATGCTCAGCAAGGCGCGCTTCGGCGCCATCATGGTCATCGAGCGCAACACGCCGCTGAAAGAGCTGGTCGAGGGTGGCACCACGCTCGATGCCGAGGTCTCGGCGATGCTGCTGCAGACGATCTTCTTCCCCGGCACCGCCCTGCACGACCTGGCGGTGGTGATCCGCAAGGACCGCATCGTGGCCGCGGGTGTGCAGTTGCCGATGGCCGACGCCGCCGACACGCCCGACCCGCTGCTTGGCGCCCGCCACCGCGCCGCCATCGGCGTGAGCCTGGAGACCGACGCCATCGTCGTGGTCGTCAGCGAAGAGACGGGCGTGATCTCGCTGGCCGAGCGCGGCCAGCTGACGCGCAACCTCAACGAGGCCGAACTCCAGGGCCTGCTGCTGCTGAAGCTCAACAAGGGGCTGGTGACGGCGATGCAGGAGGAGCCCGAGCGCGTCGAGATGGAGCCGCCCCCGCAGGGCGAGGCCGAGCACGAGGAGGCGCGTACGTGACGATGCACCGCCGCGGACAGATCGGAGGCCACCGTGTGGTCTAAGCTCCGCACCTTCGGGCTGGTGACGCTCGTCACCGTGCTGATCTGGGTCTGGGCCGACGCCGAGACGCAGCGCGATGACCTGCTGCGCCCAGTCGATGGCCGCCTGGTGGTTGGTGAAGATGTGGAGCTGACCCTCGACACGCTGCCGGTGCTGGTCGCCCTGCCCGCGGGGAACGCGGCGGACTGGCCGCGCGTGACGCCGGCGCTGGTTGAACTCAAACGCATCACCATCGTCGGGCCGCAGTCGGTGATCGACCGCCTGAGAGAGCGCGAGGATGGTCTCTCGATCGCCGCGCTGCTGACGCTCAACGCCGACGACCTGCGTCCGGGCACGGTGAGCAAGAACGCCGAGCTCTCACCGAGCGGCCTGGGCCTCCGCTTCGTCGGCCCCGCGCCGATGGTGCGGGTGACGATCGCCCCGTGATGCGCCGCGGCGCAGGGCAGCGGGCAGCCGCCAAGAAAACCGAGGCCCCCGGGCAACAATCAGCGTTGTCAACGGCTGCCTGCCACAGCCCTCGTTTCACTTTATGGCCGCAGCGAACAACGCAGCGCCGGCCGCACGTTCGGCCGCATCGTTGCACGCGATCCAACCAGCGCCATCGTGATTGACCCGCGCTGCGCGGCCGCCATCGGCGTGGGCGGCGACGAACCCCAGGCCACCAGCGAGGCAGCAGGCAATCATCGACGAGAGTTCCGCCGTCTCGTAAGGCGCCAGCAGCGTCGCGGGGTGAGCGTCGAAGTCGGCCGAATCTCCTCCGCACCCCCCGCGCTGACGCAGCAGCGTGAGCGGGAGCCAGTCTTCAGACGACGGCCATACACCGCGCTCGTCGATGAGGAGCATCACCGCGCCATCCTCCTTCCCCATCAGCAGCCGCCGGAGGAAGTTTGCAACCGGCACCAGTCGCGGGACGCGGAGCCGCTCAAGGCCACTTACGGCCACAGGCTCTCCCCGCGTCAATCTCCACGACCCGCCCGCGCAGGTGATCCCGCGGTCGAGCAGGTACCGCGTGGCGCTCGACAATGTCGTGACTTGCATGAGCGTCCTCAGGATGCGGGCACGGCAGAAAGGAGCAGCAGTGGTGCCGCGGGAGCAGCCGGTGGGAACAGTATGATGACACCGATTAGGTTCTGTTTGACGGATCGCTTGTTCGGCGCGTGTCAGGTTGCGCGATCG
>CAYOGE010000057.1:0-1960 GCA_964403525.1 uncultured Phycisphaeraceae bacterium
GCGGTTGCGGTTGTGGGCATGGAATCTCCGTGATGGCAGAAAGTGGGATCGATGTCCTCAGGCCAGATGTCGCGGGTGAACGCGCCTTGGCCGAGGCGGACGAGCGGAAGTGGTGTGATCACGCGGCGGCCGCCGTGGGCTCGGCGGAGGACGCCTTCACGCGTCGGACGGTGAAGGCGTCCTCGCCGAACTCGCGGAGCATCAGCGAGGTGAACATGCGGACAACCGCTGCACCCACCGGCGTGGTGCCGTCGACGCTCAGGCTTCGACCCGCCTGGTCCGCCGCGAAGCTGACCTCCATTCGGACGATGGCATTGCCGAAGAGCCCCTCGGCGGCGATCATCGCTAGGTGCAGCGTGGCTTCCGCGTCGGTGAGGGCGATGTCCTTGTCGAGGGTGAAGCGGTACACGCCGGTGGTCATGGTGAGCTCCTCGCGGCACACTGGAGTGCTGCTCCCCGGCTACATACGCCGTCCGCAGAGCCGCTGTCCGCTTTGGTCAAAACGTCTCGAAGCCTGCGGCGGCAAACCGCACACGAAGCTCGGCGATGCGATTGCGCAGCTGGCGGCGGGAGATGCCCAGGCCGCGAGCGATCGAGACCGCGGAGTCTTCCTGGAGCGCACGGCACAAGTCGGCGAGATCTGGGGGCAGCGCTGCCACGATCTCGCGGATTGAGTCGCTGAGGTCGAAGTCCTCGATAGGGGAGCGAACCTCGCGCCCAAGGCGTCTAGCCGCAGCTGCCTCCCCGACCGCTGCCGAGCCGGTGACCGGATCCGTGGTCTGGCTCTCCCGGAGCCTCTCGATGGAGGCCATGCCGTGGTCGCCGGAGCGCTTCTCGCGCTGGCGAGCCCGAAGCAGGGTGATCGCGGCTGAGTCCAGAACGCGGGACACGAACGTGCGAAGCTGGGCCCGCTCGGGATCGAACTGGTCGAGTCGCTTGGCGAGGATGAGCGTCAGGTCACGCAGAACGTCGTCGCGTTCGACGCCCCGGAAGGCCGGGGACTTCATCAGGCTGCGGGCCTTGATCAGGATGAGTGTGCGGATGTATTGGTCGTTCAGTGATGCGCCGTTGGTCACGGGTGACCTCCGGGGCCGGAGCCATCACCCGTCCGTGCCAATCTCGCGTCGCGGCGCACGCCGCAGACATTCACGAGCTTGTAGCGACCGGCGGGTTATGGCCCTCGTGGCCCTCGGACCCACCGGCCGGTGTCGCGGTTCTGAACGCCCCGCGACGCACGCCATCGATGTCGAACAACGCGCAGAGGCCTGTGTTCACGGCACCTGCACGATTTTCAGAATCTCCCGCCTTTGTCGCGTCGGTGCGACGCGACAGTCCGCACCACCGAGTTGCTGTTGGCTCCGTTGATGACGGCAGAGGCACCGCCGGCGCGGTCCACGGCACGCTTGACCTTGTCCTTGGTGATCTTGGTCTTCAGGCGTGCCGAGAGCACCTTGGCCGCCTCGCGGTACGAGTGGCATGCCTGGTACGCACCGACCAACACCTCGTCCTCTTGGTTTGATGATGCAGCAGCCTGGGCATGCCGGCGCAGTACACGCCTCTTGCCGGCGGGGTCCAGCGGCAAGAGTTCCACCTGCGCCTGAAGCTCGTCGGCCTTCTGAACCAGGTCGTGAAGCAGTACGCCATCCGCCTGCAGCCCTGTCGCATCCTGCGACATCACACGCGACAGTGCGACACACCCCGGTGGCCGGCCCGGCCAGATGTGGGATGGGGGTTCCTGCCCGCTGACCAGCACAATGGGCCGACCTGCCTGACCCGCGTGGGCTGCGATGCGGGCGGCATCATCGGCACTGAGCCCCCGGGCCAGCAACACCTCACGGGAAGTCTGCTGCCATCGGGTTGTGCCGAGCCGCCACACACGGCCAGACTCGATCGGAGTGGGACGTCCCTGAAGACCCCGCGCCGCCGCGCTGAGCGCAGCGACGGCGTCCCCGTCGATCGT